>JBARVV010000070.1:0-127807 GCA_049646445.1 Nodosilinea sp.
TCTGTATTTTCCCGCTATCGCGTTTCTTCGTTGTGCCCCAGAACTTCAGCCCTGGTCTGAGCGTCTGGCGGCAGCCGGCAAGACCAAAATGGCGATTGTCGGAGCTGCCATGCACAAGCTCATTCGCCTCGTCTACGGGGTGTTGTCCTCAGGTCAACTCTACGATCCCGAAAAGCTGAAACCTCAGAAACCGGCCATGGCTGTCCCTTGACAGCCTCCGGACAACACAGTATCTACGGTTTGCCGATATCGCTTCAGGCGCACAACCGTGCGCCCCTACGAAGATCGCTCAACTTCAGCACCCTCCTGCGCCCCAAACTGTTGCCACTGGGTGGGCGGCGGCATCAAAAATTCGTAGGCCCCGGCAGCCTGCCCCGGTGCCGCAGTCAGCACAATATCAAACGAGATCGACAGGCGCAGATCGTCGGTGTGGTTTGGCGTCACCCCGTGGCGCTGCTTGGCCGGGAAGATAATCAGCCGCCCCTCGGTGGGCAAATACAGAGCCTGATCCTGGTTCAAGTAGTTCCAGTCGGCGATGATGTCGGTATTTTCGCTGCCCAGGCCGGGGCTGACTTCGTTGGGGCGGGCGTCGTCAAAAAAGGTGAGGCAGCCCGCCGCATCGGTGCCCGACTCGGGCACGGCGACGTAGTACACGGCGCTGATGTGGGCGGTATTGTGGCAGTGGGCACCGACTTCCTGCTGGGGGCGCGACACCACTGGCCAGGCCCGCTGAATGTAGAGTTCTACCTGGCTGAGATCTAGCCCTAGTTCCTTGAGATAAATCACCACGTGGGTTTCGACCTGGGCCACTACCCAGCTAAAGCGAGGGTCGGTGTGGACTTTCTCGACGCCGTGCAGGTCGCCTGTCCAGGCCATCTCAGGAAAGTTGCGGGGCTCACTACCGCTGGCCTCCAAATCGAGAATGGACTCGGTAAGGGCGGCTTTGTGCTGAGCCGCTGCGGGCAGGTCGTCGTAGTAAATGGCGAGGGGAAACCAGGTGTCGAGAGGCATGGGTAGGGGGTTGGCGAGGATAGGTGCTAGGCCGTACTGTGAAGTACTGATGTGACTTGACGGCAGGCCCAGGACTGAGATCAGCTTAGCAGGGTAGATGAGGCCAGCGATGGAGTGGATTACGACCCGACCCGTTGCCCACCGGGGCCTGCATCGGGGTACGGCGGTGCCGGAGAATTCTCTGGCGGCCTTTGAGGCGGCGATCGCAGCCCAGCACCCCATTGAGCTAGACGTGCAGCTGCTGGCCGACGGCCACCTGGCGGTGTTTCACGATCGCGATCTGAAGCGGCTGACGGGCCACAAAGGCCGCATTGCCGAGCAAACCCTCGGCACCCTGGGCCAGTTTCACCTGTTTGGCACCGACCAAACCATTCCCTCGCTGGCCGCAACCCTGGCCTGCGTTGATGGCCGGGTGCCGCTGCTGATTGAAATCAAAAACGAGAAGAAAGTTGGCCCGCCCGAGCAGGCATTGGTGAAAACCCTGGCGGGCTACCGGGGCGAGTTTGCGGTGCAGTCGTTCAACCCGCGATCGCTCCAGTGGTTCAGGCGCTATGCCCCTGCCATCGTTCGGGGGCAGCTGGCCAGCAAGCCGCAGCAATTTTTGCGCAGCAACCTGCTGCTGGCCTGGGCCAGTGCACCGCACTTTATTGCCTACAACGTCAAAGCGCTGCCTACGCTGCCGACGACCCTGGCCCGCCACTACTTCAATTTGCCCCTCCTGGCCTGGACGGTGCGCAGTCAGGCCGATCGCGATCGGGCTACCCAGCACGCCGATAACTACATTTTTGACCCGTTTTGAATGCGCCCTGGCCCCCATTCTCAGTAAACATTCAGTCGTCCCTCATTCGCTCTGGGGGCGGGTTGGGTAAATTGTCGAAATGCTCACTGGTGTTGCGGTATGCCCCTCTCGGTTGAAGGTCTATGGGCTGTGGCCAAATTACAGGCACAGCTGGCGCGATGGTTGAATCCCAGTTCTAGCCGTGCGGTTGGCACCTTACCCAAACCGTGGCCTCCAGCAGAGGCGATCGCCAGCGCTGCTGTCACCCCCAGGGCTGATCAGCCATTGCAGCAGCCCGCCATTTCTATTGTGATCCCCGCCCTCAACGAGGCGACTAACCTGCCCTCGGTGCTAAACGCCATCTACGCCGCCGCCAGTGTCGAGGTGGTCGTGGTGGATGGCGGCAGCTCTGATGGCACGGCTCAGGTAGCCAGGGCGATGGGAGCCAGAGTGGTGGAATCTGCTCCGGGGCGATCGCACCAGATGAACCAGGGTGCCAGGGCCGCCAAAGGCCCCCTGTTGATTTTTCTCCACGCCGACACTCGCCTGCCCAAGGGGTTTGACCAGGCGATTCGCCAGACCCTAGCCCAACCCGGCGTTGTCGCCGGGGCCTTTACGCTGGCGATCGATAGCCCCAGGCGAGGGCTGCGCTGGGTGGAATGGGGGGTAAATCTGCGATCGCGCTACCTGCACATGCCCTACGGCGACCAGGCCATCTTTCTCAAGGCCGAGGTCTTTCACCAGCTCGGCGGCTTCCCAGACCTGCCAATGATGGAAGACTTTGAGCTGGTGCGGCGGCTGCGAAAGCTGGGGAAAGTTGCGATCGCCCCAGCAGCGGTGGTGACGAGCGATCGCCGCTGGCGCAGCCTCGGCGTTCTGCGCACCACCCTGGCCAACCAGGTCATGGTAATCAGCTACCTGCTGGGCGTCGATCCCCACCGGCTGGCGCGATGGTACCGCCACCTCGGCAAACCCCGCTAGCCCGACAGTAGTCCGCCGCTCATGCGCTTCATCACTCGGCCAGCGATATCGGCGTAGCGCACTTCTCCGGCCAAAATCTGCCCCAGCCGCTGGGTCGCCGTCGGTCGCTTAATGCCCACTCGGTAGCCGATCCCCGGCACCCGAAAGAACAATCCGGCAATGCGTTTGGCCCAGGGCATATCTTCGCCCCAGGTGGCATGCATAGTGGCCGTGTAATTAGCCAGGGCTTGAGGATCGCCGCTCAGAGCCGCGTGGATGGCCTCGGCAGCTCGTACCCCGCTAATCATGCCGGGGCGAATGCCTTCCGCACTGAGCGGATCGACAATCGCGGCGGCTTCTCCCACCAGCACCGCCCGGTGGGTATGCAGGGGATGGTTGCCAT
The DNA here is from genome assembly GCA_049646445.1 of Nodosilinea sp. Classification (GTDB taxonomy): domain Bacteria; phylum Cyanobacteriota; class Cyanobacteriia; order Phormidesmidales; family Phormidesmidaceae; genus Nodosilinea. The sequence continues at coordinate 3,153 of JBARVV010000070.1, forward strand.
CCCACAGCTTTAGCGGGTGGCTGTAGACCGTGCCCGCCTCGGGGCTGACGCCAAAGGACTGGCTGTATTTGGCTAAAACCTTGCCGTAGTCTGCCGGAGCCTGGCCCAAAAAGGTCGCTGCCCCCATCGAGTAGCCGTCCGCCTTGGGGAAGTTCCAGGCGCAGCCCTGCTTGACTAGACCAAACTCAAAGTTGATCGCGCAATCATCTCCCACGGGGGCATCTACTTCTAAAACGCTGGCGGTGCGCAACGTTAGATCGGGGAAACCCAGCCACTTCGCCATCGGTCCTGTCGCCCCGTCGGCGGCCACCAGGTAGGCTGCTTCCAGCATTCCATCAGGGGTAGAGACTTGCCAGTAGTCGCCTTGTTTAGCGATCGCCGTAACCGCTGTACCATCCTTCAGCTGTGCTCCTTGCTGCTGCGCCTGCTGTACGAGGAATTGATCGAAAACCTCGCGCTTTACCATCCAAATTGGGTCGGTGGTGGTGAGTTCGGCCTCGACGGGGTCGCCCAGCTTGTAGGTGTAGCGCACGCGGCGCATGGCGCGATCGATGGCTGGGGCAAAGTCAAAATCAAAAAACTCGGCCACGCTGGGCGAGACCGCACCGCTACAGGGCTTGTAGCGCGGGAAAGAAGCTTTTTCTACTATCAGTACCGAGTGCCCCCGCTTTGCAAGGTGATAGGCAGCAGATGCTCCGGCGGGGCCAGCCCCCACCACAATGACGTCGTACATGGTAGATCACAGCATTTTTGTGCCCCTATCGTATCGCTTCCCCGGTTCGCTTCCCCGGTTCGCTTCAATGGTTAGCAATCGGTAGAATCTATCGCTAGTTGCCCCCCCTGGGCATTGAAGTTTAAAGGTACTCAGGGTTAAGTAAACAGATTGGGTTACGGCCTGCGAAAGCCCGAGCAGGCCAAAAAATAGGTAACTCAGCTCTGCTCCGAGACACTTTTATTTGCTCAGGTACTATGCAACGCAACACTTCAAAGGTGGCAATGGGCGTGCTAGGGGCGATCGCCCTCGGCGTGCTGACCGGCTGCGGTAGCGAAAGCCCCACCGCCACCGCCCCCGAAACCACCGAAACCGCCAGTGCCGAAGGCGAAACCGGTACCCTGCTGATTCGAGCTAACGGCGAAGATTTTGTGCGCCAGGGGTTTACCACCAAAGACGGCTGGGAAGTTACCTTTGACAACCTCTACGTGTCGCTAGCCGACATCACCGCCGCTCAAACCGACCCTCCCTTTGATCCCGAGGCCGGTACCGAGCTTCAATCTAAGGCCGAGGTCAAGGTCGAGGAAGCCCAGGTGATTGACCTAGCCGAGGGCGATGATTCGGCAGAGCCGATCATGGTAAGCGAGGTGGAGGCCCCAGCCGGACGCTTCAACGCGCTGGCGTGGCGCATGGTGCCCGCTTCGTCAGGGCCGTCTGAAGGCTACTCGATTTGGATGCAGGGCACCGCCACCAAAGAGGGTGAAACTGTGCCGTTCACCGTCAAGGTAGATGAAGAGTTGGCCTTTACCTGCGGCGACTTTGTCGGCGACGAGCGCAAGGGCATTTTGACGGCTGGCGACCAGGCCGATATGGAAGCCACCTTCCACTTTGACCACCTGTTTGGCGATGGCGGTGCCCCCGCTGACGACGGCATCAATACAGGTGCCCTGGGCTTTGAGCCGCTGGCCGCTCTGGCCCAAAACGGCGTGGTCGATGTCGATAGCGCGGCCCTACAGGCCGGGCTGTCTGAGGAAGACTACCAAACCTTTCTCTCAATCTTGCCGAGCCTGGGCCACGTAGGCGAGGGCCACTGCGAAGAAATGACGCTGACAGCCTCATGAGACTGAGACTCAAGTTTGCCGGATTACTGGCGCTGGCACTGGCCAGCGGAACATCGCCAGTGCTAGCCCACGGGGTGACAGTAGAGCACCGCCGGGTTAGCGCCGTTGAGCTAGAAGCCCAATTTGAGACCGGCGAGCCGATGGCCAACGCGCAGGTACTGGTCTATGCCCCCGGCAACCCCACCGAGGTCTGGCAGGAGGGCACCACCGACGACCAGGGGCGCTTTAGCTTTACACCCGACACCTCCCAGCCCGGTAGCTGGGAGGTAATGGTGCGCCAGGCGGGCCACGGCGTGCTGACCACAATTCCGATCTCGGCCTCTACCGCTGGGGGGGAACCTGCCGCCACCCCAGAGACAGAGGCGCAAACAGCTTCCAATTCTTTAATCTCTCCTAGTACTTCTCTGTCTCCAGTGCAGCGGGGCATTACTATTGGCTCTGTCATTTGGGGCTTCATTGGCACCGCTTTATTTTTTGCTAGAGGCAAGCGCTAGTGCATATCCCCGACGGAATTTTACCGGCCCAGGTCTGCGCGGCGGGGTATGCCATAACCGGGGTGGCCACCTGGTATTCGCTGCGGCAGATTAACCGCAGGCCCGACCCGGCGGCTGAGGTGCCCAAGGCCTCGCTCTTAACGGCGGCGTTTTTTGTGGCGTCGTCGATTTATATTCCAGTGCCGCCCGCCAGCGTGCACCTGATTTTGAACGGGCTGCTGGGGGTGGTGCTGGGGTATTTTGCCTTTCCAGCGATTCTGATTGGCCTGTTTTTTCAGGCTCTAGTCATTGGCCACGGCGGACTGACGACTCTGGGGGTGAACGCCACCATGATGGGGGTGCCAGCGCTGCTGGCTTACCACATTTTTCAAAGCCGCAACGCCCTTGGCAAAATGCTGCCCGAGCCGACCCGCACGGGCGTTTTTGCGTTTTTGGGTGGGGCGCTGGGCCTGGGCATAGCGGCGCTAATTTTTCTGGCGCTGATTATTTTTAATATTCCGGCAGAGCTCAATGCCGGGGCCGAGCAAGCGGCGGTGCTGACGCTGTCGGTGGGCCACATTCCGCTGGCCATTGTAGAAGGAGTTTTCACCGCCATGCTGGTGCTGTTTTTGCGCCGGGTCAAGCCCGAGCTGCTGGAGGGCTAGATCACGATGGGAGTTGCTAGCGCTGATACCTATATTCACCGCGAGTCCGTGATTCACGACTGGTCACCCCGGCTCAAGCTGGTCAGCCTGGGGCTGCTGATGTTTGCCTTTGCCACGGTGCAGCAGCTGGCCCTAGTGCCGTGGATGCTGGGGCTAGCGGCGCTGCTCTACGGGCTGTCGCGGTTGCCGGTATCGTTTTTGCGGCAGCGGCTGAGCTATCCGGGCCTGTTTATTTTGGCGGTGGTGGTGCTGCTGCCCCTCACAGTGGGGGATACGGTGCTGGGCCAGTGGGGCTGGTTCACCCTACGCGAAGAAGGACTGCGGGCCACGGGGCTGATTGTGGGCCGATTTTTGTCGATTTTGACCCTAGGCTTTATTTTGCTGGGCACAACCCCGTTTTTGACCCTGCTGGGGGCGATGCGATCGCTCGGTCTCCCCACCCTGCTCGCCGATATGACCCTGCTGTCGTACCGCTACCTGTTTGAGATCGCCGCCATGCTGGCCACGATGCAGCAGGCCATGCGGCTGCGGGGCTTTGGCCACCATCGTCAGCGCTGGCTGCGAGTCAATCGCCACACCATGCAGCAGCTGGCCATGCTGGCCGGAAATTTGCTCATTCGCAGCTACGAGCAGTCGGAGCGGGTGTACAAAGCCATGCGGCTGCGGGGCTACGGGCAGAGCCGTCAGGCCGCCTCGGCTCCTATGGCGACCAGCCCCCTCTCGGCCCAGAACTGGGCCTTGACCGGGGCCGTGCTGGTGGCGGCGGTAGGGTTAGTGATTGCAGAGGTGAGATTGACATGATGATGGAATCTGTTTCGACTAGCCCAAACCCGGTAGCGATCGCCCAGGGGCAGCGACGCACTGCGATCGCCGCCAGCGCCCTCTCCTTCGGCTACCCCGACCAGCCCGAGGTGCTGCGGGAGATTTCTCTAACGGTGCAGGAGGGCGATCGCGTCGGCATTATTGGCCACAACGGCTGCGGAAAAACCACCCTGTTCATGCTGCTCTGCGGCGTGCTCACCCCCGTCGCCGGCGACATTCACCTGTTTGGCGAACCCCTCACCCCCGGCCAGTTTCGCCCCGAAGTCGCGCTCCTGTTTCAGGACCCCGACGACCAGCTCTTCTCCGCCTCCGTGCGCGACGACATCGCCTTTGGCCCCCAGAACATGGGCTTCGACCCCGCCGAAGTCGCCGCCCGCGTTGCCCAGGCCGCCGATATGGCCGGCATCGCCCATCTGCTCGATCGCCTGCCCCACCACCTCTCTGGCGGCGAAAAGCAAATGGTCGCGATCGCAGGCCTGCTCGCCATGACCCCCCAAATCATCCTCTACGACGAACCCACCGCCAGCCTCGACCTCCGCACCCGCCGCCGCCTAATCCGCTTTCTGCAAAACTCCACCGAAACCGTGCTGATCTCCTCCCACGACCTAGAGTTTGTGCTGGAGGTGTGCGATCGCGTCATTTTAATCGACGAAGCCCGCATCATCGCCGACGGCACTCCCCGCCAGATCATGGGCGACCAAGCCCTCATGGAAGCCCACGGCCTAGAAAAGCCCCACTCGCTGATTCCCCACGTTGCACCACACCACGGAGGGTAGAAAGTAGATGAGGGAATGAGGAGATGGAGAGGAACAAGATAGGGGAGAGGAATCTCAGGGTTGCCTGCAAGCCCATTGGCAGGATCGGGGTTTAAACCGATGATCGCCAACTCCTTTCCGTGAGGTGAAGGACGACGGAACGTCCTTCTCGATGGGGGTCTGGGGCCTGCGAAATGGCCCCAGCGGTAGATCTGGCTTTTGACCCAGATTGTGCGCCGCTGCGCCCAGTCATAGCGAAATGATCGCCGCGCTTTCATGCTTTGAGTACTGCCAAAGCGGCATGGACAATTGGTATGATACTGAATCCGCCTGGGCTACCCCCGGTTGGGCTGGGCAAACACCGTTTGCCCCTACGCAAACTGCCTGCTTGGAATCGGGGTTATGCAATTCGGATTTGGAATGAGACCATCAAACCAAGCTCTGCTTCTCAACCACTTCTGCCGCTGGCGGCTGTCGCGTCACTTCGAGATAGACATGCTCTAGCCTGACCGGGCTGCGGGCGATCGAATCGAAAGGAATGCCCTCAAAACGACCGATCAAGTCCTTGAGTTCAAGCTGTTCGGGTACCCAAAAAGCCAGGTCGCCGCCGTAGATGCGGTGGGGGTAGCCGAGCTGGCGGGCGCGGGCGATCGCCCCCTGGGGATCCCTTGTTTCTACCGTGACAATCTCGCGGGCCGGAATGCGCGATCGCAGATCCTCCAGCGTACCCTCCGCCAGCAGCTGACCCTGGCCCAAAATACCAATTCGCTGGCACAGCCGCTCCACCTCATCGAGCAGGTGAGAGGTCAGCAGCACCGTCACCCCCATCGATTTAAACTGGCGAATCAGCTGCCAAAGCTCCTGTCGCGATTCAATATCGAGCCCAGTGGTGGGTTCGTCGAGAATGACTAGCTTGGGGCGATGCAGCATCGACGCCGCCATGCTCAGCCGCCGCTGCATGCCGCCGCTGAGGCGCTCCACCGGGGTGTGTTTTTGATCGAGCAGGTTGACCGCCTCCAGGCACACCTCTACCCGCCGCAGGCAGTCTTGGCGCGAAAGCCCGTAGAGACGCCCAAAAAAGAACAGATTATCGCTACAGGTGAGGCTGCTGTAAAGCAGGTTGCTCTGGGGCGTTACCCCCACCAGCGCTTTGGTCGCCTCCCCGGCCAGGCGATCGCCGATGGTGACCGAGCCGCTGTCAGCCTTGAGCAACCCGCAAATAATGTTGATGGTAGTGGTCTTGCCCGCCCCGTTGGGGCCTAGCAGGCCGTAGATTTCCCCCGGCTGTAAGTTAAGGCTGAGATTTTGCAACACCGCCTTAGAACCGTAGCGCTTACAAAGGTTTTCAAGCTTTAACATGCAGGTGTATGACTTTGGGGCCGAAGGTGGCTGCCTCCCCCTGCCGTTAGCTATGCTCAAGACGGGAGGCAGGGAAACGCCCCTGTATCTTATCAGTGAGGACCCTATGGCTGGCGATCGCGAACTAGTGTTGGCCACCAATAAGGCCTTCTACCGCTCCTTCGAGAAGAAGGATATAGAAGCGATGGAGGCGGTCTGGTCGAAGGGCATGGGCTGCCTCTGCATTCACCCAGGGCGCGATGCCCTCAAGGGCTGGCCCGATATCCGCGAGGCCTGGGAGCGCATCTTTAAAAACACTAGCTACCTCGAAATCGACACCGATATTCTCACCGTCGAGGTCAGCGGCGACCTGGCCTTCGTGGTGCTGATTGAAAACGTGCTGCAAATCAGCGGCGGCGATCGGCGGTTAGAGGCTCGCTCTATGGCCACCAACGGGTTTGAGCGTATGGCCGGACAGTGGTACATGACCCACCACCACGGCAGCCCGGTGGTCGATTGAATGCCCCAATGACAGATGCGGTTAAGCTGATGTTGCAGAGTACCATCGGCCCTTGGCAGTTTCTGGCAATTTAATGCGATTGTTCAAGTTGTGGCGCGTGCCGCCTACAGCGTTCTGGATGGCGGCGTGGTTCTTGCTGGCCCTAGCCATTCGCCTGGCGTTTCTAACCAGCAAGCCCTTCTGGATGGATGAGGTGGCGACGACAATTTTTTCTCTGGGCAACAGCAGCCGCTCTGTTCCGCTCAATCAGGTGATATCGCTAGACCAGCTGCTGACTCCCCTGCACCCTCGCCCAGAAGCAACAGTGGGCTCCACCATTCGCTACCTCATGCAAGAAGATAATCACCCACCGGCCTACTTTGCCCTGGCCCACCTGTGGATGAATCTCTTCCCGGCGGTGCAGGGTTTGGCCTCGCCGTGGGCGGTGCGAGCCCTGCCCGCCCTGCTAGGGGCACTGAGCGTACCGGCGGTTTATCTGGCCGGGTGGTTAGGGTTTCGCTCGGTACTGGCGGGGCAGCTTAGCGCGGCCCTGATGACGGTGTCTCCGTTTGGAATCGCTATGGCCCAGGAGGCTCGGCACTACGGCATGGCTACCCTGATGGTCTCGTTGGGGCTGGCCTGTTTTGCCGTTGGGGCCTGGAGCCTGTATGGGGTTGAGACCAAAGAACCCTTAACCGCGCCAATTTCACCGGCATTTGGGCTGCTGTGGGTAGGGGTCAATGCCCTGGCCTTTGCCACCCATTACTTTACGGCGTTGACGCTGGTGGCGCAGGCGCTGGTGCTGCTGGCCCTGGCCTGGCGGCAGGGGCGATCGCAGCCTCAAGCCCTCTGGCGACGCCCCTGGCGACGGCTGTACTGGGTCATGCTGGGCACCTTGGCCTCCTGTTTGGTGTGGCTGCCGGTGCTGCTTAACTTCTACGGCAGCAGCCAGTCCTCCAATTTGGCCATTGATCTCAGCCAGCCGATGCGGTGGCTGGACCCGATCGCGCAGATGCTGGCCGGGCTGATCTTTATGGTGATTACCCCCATCACCCACGCCCAGGGCGCGATCGGCATTGTAGCCGTTGTGCTCTCGGTGCTGCTGCTGCTGCCCCTGCTGCTGTGGCTGGTGGTGCGACTGGTTCAAGCTGTACCCCTGGTTCGCCAGTCAGACTCGGGTCGGTTTGGACTGTTTGTGATGGGTGGGTTTGTACTGGCAGCGATCGCCCTCTTTTTTGCGGTCAGCTACGGCTTAGCCATGGATATCACTCGGGGCCACCGCTACAATTTTGTCTTTCATCCCGGCGTCGTAGTGCTGCTGGGGGGGCTGTTAGCCGTCTATTGGCCCGAAGCAAGATCCCAAGCCACATCGGCCCGACTTCCCTTTACCCAAGGGCGAATTTCGGGGCGACGCAGCGTTCAGGCGATCTGGGTCGCAGGCCTGGCCAGCGCCCTATTCGTGGTCAGCAACCTGGCCTTCGCCAAATACTACGCGCCCGCTCAATTCGTACGCACCCTACAAACCGAGTCAACCCATCCGGTGCTGGTCGGCTTTCCTAACCCGATTGAAACAAAACCGACAGTAATTGGCATTGAGTTCCTCAGCATTGGCTGGGAAATTCAGCGCCACTTCAACCCAGCCGCCCTAGAGAGTCAGTGGTCGGTGCCGCCCCAGTTTTTCATCTGGGCCTTACCCAGCAACCCTACCGTTCCGCCTGAAGCAACGCTAGCCAACATTCTTTCAACCCCGCCTCGACCGTTCGATCTGTGGTTTCTGCACACCAACTTAGACCTGAGCGGCGATGGCTGCACCTACTTGAACCAGGCCAGTAGCGGCAGCCATCACTACAGCCACTACACCTGCACGTCACAGTAAATACAGTCAAAAACCACAGCCAAATATCGGCATCGGGTATTGCTGCTATTCAAATCTGATGGCAGCACTGCCGTAGATAGATTTTCAGTGCCAGCGATCAGTTTAAAACTGGCAATTGGCATCAGCCATGTGGTCGATAGCGATCTATACCTTTAGACGTATGTTAAGAATGTATCTTAACCGACTTATTTGTTAACGATTAAACTTAGATAGAAAAGGCTGTGGCTACGGTTCCGTTAGCGTGAAGAGTGGAGATTAGGTTAAATCACCATGAGAGATCTCTGGAAGGCTCAGTTGCCAAAGCTGAGGCCAGTGCGCCTCAAGTCGGACAGACTGAAGCCGCTCAGTCTCAAGACGTTGCGATGGCCAAAGGGCAACCCTCAAGGGTCTTTGCCCCTGGCCGCGAGCAACTCTTCGGCTCGAATCAAGGTATTTGGCGGCCTGGCCTTTGCCAGTCTTTTGCTGGTACAGGTGTCAGCATCTCCCTTTGGGGGCCGAGACAACGGCAAACCCGGCACCCTGAAACCGGCCCTGTGGCAAACCACAGGCATGGTGCGCCAGTCGATTGTTGATTTATACCGGGCGCGGCGGCTGCTGGTACAGGCGGCGCTACCCCCGGAGACCGCTACCAATGCGGCTACAGCAGCTACAGCAGCTACAGCGGCTACCGGATCTGCGGCAGCAGCCCCTCCATCTGCTCAGCCCGCCGCCGCTAGCGGTGGCGCTACCCCCCAGGCCAGCTCGCGGTCTGTGCCCCAGCCTGACGCGCCCCCGGCCCCTAGTGCCGATGTTAGCAGCGCCTTTGACCCCAGCAAGACCATCGATACCAACCTTGAAATGCGGGTTGCGATCGCCAAAAATGCCTCCAATCTAGAGGTAGCCACCTCCGTCGATGGCTACCTGATGGACATCAGTGGTCAAAACTACTGCAATCTACCTGCCCAAAGCAGCCTGGTGCTCCAGCCCCAGGGGTCGGGTCTGGTCGCCGGTAGCTGCACTCTCTCTGACACCGTGTGGCTAGAGCCGGGCGAAGGCGGCTACGTGTACGTGGAAGACAGCTGGTACAAGGGTCGCGTCCTGCTACTAACCGATGGATCGGGGCTGATGGCTGTCAACTTTGTGCTCATGCACGACTACCTGAGCAGCGTAGTCGGCAGCGAAATGTACGTAAACTGGCCCATAGAAGCCCTTAAGGCCCAGGCGGTAGCCGCCCGTTCCTACGCTTTGGTGCATCACGTGCGCCACGCCCAGCGCGCCTACGACCTCGACAATACCCAGCGCTACCAGGCTTACCTAGGCATTGCCAAAGAAACCAACACTACCCAGGCTGCGGTCGCCGCTACTACAGGCGAATTTATTAGCTACAACGGCGGCATTGTTGAGTCACTCTATGCGGCCTCTGATGCGATCGTGCAGGCGGCCCACGGCGGCAACGGCATGAGCCAGACCGGCGCGATGGAGCTAGCGTCTAAGGGCCACGACTACAACCAGATCTTGGGCAACTACTACCCCGGCACCAGCCTCTCTCGCTTAGTTGTCGAGTAGGGTACCGCCTGTTTACCGATTGGCTACAGGCTTTGAAGCCGGTCAATGCAGGCTTGCAAATCGCGGCGGCTCAAACAGGACTCGATATTGAAGCTGCTTTCGTGTCTATGCGGCTCGCTCCCTAGGGGACGAGCTGTTTGCACGGCATAGGGGTAATTCACTCGGTGGCGCAGCCCGGTTCAGAGTGGGTTGTGCGCGTCAACGGCGTGTACTGGACGGCCCGCGCCGCATTGTCTAGCCATAGCTTTCAGGCGGGCGATGCCATTCGACCAATTGATCGCCAGGGCAACACGCTGCTGATTGAACCGGCTTAGCCTCACGCTTGGCTAAAGCCGTCTGTTTGGCAAAGGGTTCGCTTTTTCTGCATCGTTCGCGGGCGGCATTTAGTTGAATACGGTTGCTTCGAGCTGCTGCTGAATCAGCTCGGTGAGTTCTGTGGCTAGGGGCTGGTAGTCGGCGATCGCCCCTAGCGAATCTATCGGCAGCAGCAGGCTCACCGCCACCCACGGTGTCAGGGTGCGGCGGGTAAGCTGCGACCACTGATTGGCCCAAAACCAGTGGCTAGGTGAGGGATGACCGCCGCCAGGCATGGCGTACCACTGCACCACCGCAAAGCTCTGGCGATCGCCCCAGGCCCGAAAAAATCTTGCTTTTACCGGCCCAGCCTTTAGCCCTCGCCGCGACTCAACCCGCCAGTTTTGCGCCCCGGCCAGGTCAATCCACTCCAGCTGGGGCTGGTTGCTGTGCCAGGGCTGGGGGTGCAGCAGCACCGCGAACTGCTGCACTGGGGCGGTTTGGGCGGCGGCGGATGCAGCCCGGTATTCTGCCAATGTCCAGGTTTGGCGGTTGATGGTGACGGGTTCAGCGATGGTGAGTTGCCAGTCGGGCAGTGCTAATCCGTCGGTTTGTAGCGATCGCAGCTGGTCGAGTTGGGCCACCTGGGGCGTGGTTGTCCAGGGCCACTGACCGTTGAAATAGGCGGGCAAAATGGCCATACCGGCCAAGGCACTCAGCACCACCACCAGCAGCCAGCTGACCCAGCGGCTAGGAAGAGGGCGAGAAAACGTGGGCTGAGTGGTCATGGTGGGCGATCGCGCTAAACAACAAAACCAAACACAATGGGCCTATACCGAGGATGAGGGCGACTGCACCGCCAGGTTGAGGCTAGCAGGCACCCGGTCTAGAATCAGCCGCAGCAGCAGAATGATACTCAGCAGCAGCAGCGCCGAGTAGAGGTCGCCGCCCCAGCTTTCGTGCAGCCATGCAAAGGCCCCGTCTTGGCCCATGCCGTGGAAATAGCTCAGCAGAGCATTCCGCAAAATGTTGCCCACCACGCTAATTGCCACCGTGCCGCCAAAAAAGAGGCTGGTTCTGAGCCGCGAGCTGTAGGCCCCCGTCCAGTACACCAGCATGAGGGCGACGTAGAGGCTGGTAAACAGCATCTTTAGCCCGGCGCAGTGGGGGGCAACCTCCACCGTTTGGCCATTGACAAACAGGTAAATGCCTTCCACCGTTACCGGCACGCTCAGCTGCACCAGCAAGAACCCCGCCACCGAGGCAATAAACTGCTGCAGCGGCAAAATATGGGGCTCAATCAGGTAGGGTAGCTGGTTCGGCGTTGCTAGGGCCACCAACACTAGGGAAATCGCCTGTAGTCGTAGCCCTGCAACAGCTTTCAGGCTCAGGCACAGTCCCACCAGCATCACCGGCAGCGACAGATTCATCCAGTCGGGCAGGCGAGTGAGATACATCAGGCAGGCCAGCCCTACCAGCCCCAGCCCCAGGGGATGGCAGCGATTGGGCAGCTCGGCCCAGGCGTTGCGCTTGTCCCAGGCGATGTAGGCCGCAAAGGGCAGCCCCAGCAGCCCGTGGCTAAAGTACTCGTGCTGAATGCTGATGGTTTTGTGCAGCCAGCCATCGACCCAGTGCAGCAGCAGCGGCCCGTAGAGGATCGCCAGGAGAGCGGCGATCGCCCAGGTAATGGAGAAATGGCGGCGAAGGGAGGGCATGGGAGAGAGGAGAGGGAGACAGTGAGGCGAAAAAGTAAGGCGAAAAAGTAAGGCGAAAAGGTGACGGGCTTTAGGCAAAGCCCGCGATCGGCCTAGATGGTCTGCATCTGGGACGTTTGGAAATTTTGAATGTTGTATCTTGAATTTTGGCTGATCACCTCAACCATAGCGTCTACGACGTAATCGACCTGCTCAAGGGTCATACCTGGGTACATGGGCAGCGACAGAATTTCCTGGCTCAGGGCCTCAGCCTGGGGAAAGCAGCCGGGGCCGTAGCCGAGGGAGCGAAAGGCGGGTTGCAGATGGCAGGGAGTAGGGTAGTGGATACTGGTTTGCACGCCGGCGGCGGTGAGCTGGGCCTGAAGCTCGGTGCGGCTAGTGGGGCCAGCGACGCGCACCACGTAGAGGTGGTAAATGTGTCCGGGGCCAGCGTCGTTGCGCATGGGTACTATGCCGTAGTCAGCCAGGGGGGCGAGCCGATGGTTGTAGTGCTGGGCGATCGCATAGCGAGCCTGGTTCCAGCTCGACAGGTGGGGCAGTTTAACGTTGAGCACGGCGGCTTGTAGGGTGTCGAGGCGGCTGTTAATGCCCTGGGGTTCGGTGTGGTAGTACTTGCTGGCGGCTCCGTAGTTGCGCAGCGATCGCGCCGTTTTAGCCACCAGTTCATTCGGGGTGACAAACATGCCGCCATCCCCCAGGGCACCCAGATTTTTGCTGGGGTAAAAGCTAAAGGCGGCCCCCAACCCTAGCGAACCGGCGGTATAACCATCGCGCTGGGCCAGGTGGGCCTGGGCGGCATCTTCAAACACAATCAGGCGGTGGTGATCGGCTAAATCTAACAGATCCTGGGGCGGTACCATTTGGCCGTAGAGGTGCACGGGCACAATGGCGCGGGTGCGCGGGGTAATGGCGCGCTCGGCGGCAGTGAGATCCATGAGGGCGGTGGCGCGATCGCAGTCTACCAATACAGGCATCGCCCCCGCCCGCAGCACGCCAATCAGCGTGGCGATAAAGGTGTTGGTCGGCAAAATCACCTCATCCCCTGGAGCCAGACCGCAGGCGCTCAGCCCGAGGGCGATCGCATCGGTGCCGCAGCCTACCCCCACCCCAAACCGAGTGCCACAGGCCGCCGCAAAGTTGCGCTCAAAATCGCCCAGCGCCTGGCCCAGCACAAAATCGCCCTGGGTAATCACGGCGCTAATGACGCCCTTAATCGTCTCCTGCAAGGGCGCATGCTGCCAGGTCAAATCTACGAAGGGAACGGTCTGCGGAGAAGAAATAGTCATACTCGCCAGGGTAGATGGGCTAAAGCCTATGCTGCTCACGCTCAGCTTGCCCGATTGCACAAAACCCGTAACAGAGGGGAAATACGGACAGATCTGCCCAACCCTTGTAGCCCGTAGGCCAAAACCAGCCTCAAAATTATGCGGCGATCGCATCTCAAACCCGGCCCAGGCAGTAAACTAGGGCAGACTCAGCACCCATTCCACCGTCGGGGCCAACTACCCGCTCTGCGCCTGTGGAGAAGCCGCTAGGTCTGCACACGCGGGGCTAAATCACCCTATTCAGCACCGTTACCCCTATGGATTTTGAAACCGCTCACACTTTTGTGGTGCGCCAAACCCTCGGCACAAGCGACGATTTACCCAACACCTTTATCGCCTGCCTGCGCCAGGGCAAACCGCCCATCCCCGGCCAGGTAACTTCGCTGTTGCTGGCCCTCAAAGTGCTGTTTGAAGGGCTAAAAAACGAACCAACCCTCGATCGCCCCCTCACCCAAGCCCTGTTCATCCTCTCCTACGAAAGCCGCCAGCTCTACGTCCAGGGCCAAAAGGCTGGGGTCTCGTGGCCACCAATGCTCAATGAGGATTTAGGCCGGATTGGCAAAACGGCGAAGTCGATTGTATTTGGTGAGTGGCAGGCGTAGGGCAAGCCCCTCGCCAAAGTTCGGCAAACCTCCAACAAAAATACCGAAGAATTTTGCTTCCTCCCGAGGGCGCAGGGCACGCGCCCCCACAAGCGGTTTTTTGCCCAAGAGAAAAACCGGCTAGAGCAATTAGAGGCGCAGATGCAGCAGGTGGCTCAGCTAGAGGGCACTGGTGCTGCCGTCCCGATGTCGCCGCCAGCTTCAGACGCGATGCCCTATGCAGAAGAGGTTGAATAGGTACCTGAAGGCTCCGTGCTGTCTCGCCTGAGCGGCTTGATTGATATTTTTAGCCCGCGCCTATCTGCACGAAGAACAGAGGCAAAATTGTAGTGTGGGCAGAGCGTGCTCATCACTCATTTAGGTGCGATCGCCGACTCGAATAGTTCCCATGCTCTGCGCGGGAACAGCCTTGCCTGGCGCTCTAGCGACCGGTCTCCAAAGACGCTGAAGTGTCTGGGGTTACGCATTCATGCTGGAACGAGGGTATGAGAAATAACCTTTCCTTAAAATTAGCCGACAATTAAGATGAAGACTGCTTAGCTAGGTGGGAATTCTAGATGAGGCTAGACTTCCCACCCTATAGCTTCAAAAAGGCTACTCTCACACTGTTATGGATAATTTTGCTATCTACTACGATCTGTTCAGCCTTCAGCCAGGAGCTTCAAAGCAAGATCTGAAGCAAGCATATAAGCGATTAGCTAAGCAATGGCATCCGGATAGATTTATTAACGACCCAGATAATTTGACAATAGCAGAAGAAAAAATTAAAGCTATCAATGTAGCTTACGAGATTCTTAACAACCACCAAGGCGAGCTGACCAATTTGAACAGCTCAGTCAGCACTAAAACGACTATAATAACTCGCAAATCTACACCCCAAGAATACCTTGAAAAAGCCAAGTATTTAGCGAAAGAAGGAAGGCATAGAGAAGCGGCAGAAGAATTAACTAGAGCAGTTAAACTTAATCCAAAATATGCTGACGCCTATTATTTTAGAGGGCTGTTGTTTTCATTTCTCGGTTTTGAGCTTAGAGGCAGAAGTGATATGGTCAGAGCCTTAGAAGTGGGCTTTAGAGTAACCGATTTTGATCCTGAGGTCGCTGAAAACTTTGATAAAAAGCCTAGTACTCCCCACACTGTCTATAAGGCTGCTGCCAAGACCAAACCACAGCCTAAAAAATATTCTTCCATAGAAATTCCTAAATTTACTGCTCAGATTCAAGCTGACGCTACCTTTGCGGAGACTGCAGAGCCACTTGTCGCGGCAGCCATCAGTCCTAATCGAAAAATTTTGGCTATCGGAAAAGCTAATGGCGACATTGATCTTTGGAACTACAAATCTAAAAGAAAATTTTATTCACTAAAAGAACATAAGAATAAGATTACTCATCTAGAGTTCAGCAATGACAACCAGTTTTTATTTAGCAGCAGCATTGATGGAAAGATTAATCTCTGGAGTTTGAGCAACGGTTCGCTTGTTAAATCTCTATCGATTTGTAGCCAAGGAGTAACGACATTTGCAATATGCTATTTGCAAAATCTTCTTGTAAGTGCTGATCTTGATGGAAATATCCAGGCTCATAACTTTAAAGAAGGGAGAAAAACTCAGCAAATAGTTCACCACAAAACAGCTATTTCTACCATTTTGCTTAGCTCGTCGGGTGATAGAGCAGTTTTTGGTGCTAATGACGGTGCAGTCTGTTTATGCCATGTAGCTAAAAAGGGTGCAATAATTCAGATGAAAGGCCACCGTGATTCAGTTCGGGCTATGGCTTTCTCAGCAGCTAAAAAACACTTTGCATCTGGCACTTTGGCTGGAGAAGTCTATTTATGGAAGTATCCGAATCGTAAACCTCAGCGATCGTTTCAACAATTTAACCAGTCAATTAATTCCTTGTCTTTTTGCCAAAGCGGCCAGATTTTGTGTGCGCTGGACAAAAGTGGGCAATTGATTATTTGGGATGTTGACTCTGGCGCGGCTCTGGACAAAGCTAACGCTCATGATGGTGAGGCGACTCAATTATTGTCACTGTCTGAAGATGTTCTTCTCAGTATTGGAGTTAACGGGAGTATTAAGCAGTGGCGAGTACAGGTTAGCCGATAAGGAAGACGATTAAAAGACGCTGGAGCGTGGGTACGTGAAAAATCGTACTTATCTATAAAAAGCGATATTGAGAAATCCGCCATTTCTCCAGTGCATCGCTTGTCTACAACGATTTAGGGTGGATAACCAACCTCTACAGGTTGTAAAATCACCCCACTTGTCTTTGAGGAAAGCTTTCTCTAGCTGTTGAAGTTATCTCTATGACTGTTGGAGCCAACAGCACCAGCAAAAGCAACGTCATCTCAACAGCAAAAGCAACATCCTATGAACAAAGCCGATATGGTACGACGCGATCAAGTATTACGGGCCTACTTCGCTGGGCGCGACTGGGATGACAACAACGAATACGCTCTTAAACGGCACCTGGTTCTCCATAGCCATGAGTTACTGCCCGGTTACCCCCTCCTTATCGACGATGAATGGGAAGCAGCACCTAACCGTAATCAAGAAGGCAAAGGAGACCTGCTTTTTGCCGATGGTGAAGGTCGCTTTGCCGTAGTCGAAGTAAAGTGGTTAGACTTAGACGATTCTGGGAAAACAGCAAAAACTCGACGTACACATAAACGTAAGAAGGTGAAAGATCAGGCTGCCGGTTACGTTTGCTGTTTGGCGCAGCGTCTTGAAACCTTCACTTTAATTGAAGGGTATTGGTTTACCAATGAGGTCCACAAACCTCAACTTCTATAATATTTATAAAGCTGCTAACAGGGCCTTCTTACAATTCATAGTCAGTCGATACGGTTGCGTTCTGGGCTGGCTTATTGTACGGTAACTCTGCGGGGAATGTATCTTGGACGGGGGTAAGGGAAGTTGGAGCTTCCCCTGCCCCCTGAGACATCCCAACTTAGTCGTGGTAAGCGAGATGCCCTAGGTGCATTCTAGGAGCTAGCGTCTTTTTTTACCCTCAAACTGGGACACAGCTAGACCATTCCCCGTTTTCTTACCCGAAAACGGAGATACCCGTATGTTTGACCAACCCGCTGGGGAGAGCAATATCCCCGCTACGTTTACACTGCCCACCTACAAGCCAGACCGGCTCACCCACATACTGCTGGGCGACTACGCCGCCCTGGTTGAAGCCATCAACCGCATGGAAGTGCTGCGATATTGCGATCGCGTTGCCTGGATCGACCCCGTGCCCACCGGACGCAACGGCGAATACATTAGCGTGATGACTCGCCGCATTGCCCCTGCTGGGGAATAAAGCCGCAGGGGCAGCCAGGCCAGGCTGCCCCTGGTGGGTCACTCTCTATCTTTTGGCCAATCATTTTGGCGGCCAGTTACTTTACCCTAAAGTTCGGACGTCTTTGAACCAGAATAAGTCGTTCGATCGCGCGATCGCGCCCTTGGCCTAAAGTTTTCGAGTGCATCTAGCCCCCTATGAAGCAAGTATTCTCTAACGAGACGGCAGTACAAATTTCGCAATTTGCGCCTACCGCCGTTGCATCTTCTATCGACGTAGCCAATATCTCAGGCTCACTTCAGCGCATCAGCGTCACCATCAGCCTCGTCCATACCTATACCAGCGATCTAAGAATTTCTCTCAGCGCCCCTAATGGAGAATCGGTGCTGCTAGTCGGCAATGCTGGCGGCAACGGCGACAACTTTTTTAATACCACCTTTGACGATGGGGCGGGAGTTTCGATCAGCCAGGGCATAGCGCCTTTTCAGGGGACGTTTCAGCCCCAGCAGCCCCTGTCCCAGCTGCTCGACAGCGATCCTAACGGCACCTGGACGCTGCAAATTCAAGACCAAGCCTTTATGGACGGGGGTTTTCTCAACCGTTGGTCGCTGGAGTTGGTGGTCGATAGTCAAAGTCCAGTGCCGACCCCGGCGCAGTTTTCCATTCAGCTGCGCTTTTTGGGCGGGCTAACGGCCACCCAGCGAGCCGTCTTTGAAGTCGCTGCCGCCCGCTGGTCAGAAATCATTGTTGGCGATTTGCCCAGTGCCGTGGTGAACGGAGAAACCATTGACGATGTGTTGATTGAGGCGCGAGGGCTGTCGATCGATGGCCCCAATGGGGTGCTGGGCCGGGCTGGGCCGACTCGTTTGCGAAGCGGCTCGATGCTTCCCATCACCGGGGTAATGGAGTTTGACATGGGCGATTTGGCCCGCCTGGAAATGGAGGGCGGCCTGCTGGATGTGATTGTTCACGAGATGGGGCACGTGCTGGGTATTGGCACGATTTGGCAAATGAAGAACCTGCTGGTGGGGGCAGGGTCGGCCAACCCTACCTACGTGGGCCGCAATGGAATGCGGGAATTTTCGGCGCTGGTTGGCACCGAGGGCATGACGCCGGTACCGGTGGCTAACATGGGGGGCCAAGGCACCCGAGATGGCCACTGGCGAGAGGCCGTATTTGGCAATGAGCTGATGACGGGCTTTTTGAATCTGGGGCAAAATCCCCTCAGCCGTTTAACGGTAGGTTCTCTAGAAGACCTGGGCTATGCGGTGAACTACACGGCTGCCGACCCCTACGTGCTGCCGTCGGCCCTAGCCCTAGCGGTGATGGGGGCGAATACAGTGGGTAGCTATGGCCGTCGGCAGTGCCGCATGTGCGATGCCGGTATTTTGGGCACCCACAATTTACCGCAGGTAGAGACTCACTAACGCCCGAATGAGTTAACCCCTGGTGCCATAAAGCGATCGCAATTAGAGCGATCGCAATTAGAGCGATAGCGATATGCCTCGGGCATGGCTGCGCTAACGCCCCTGCGGTTTTGCCTTTTAGAAATCGGGGGTTTGTAATTCTGATTTGGGATCAAACAAAAGACTCTCTGCTTTTGGGCTGGCTATCTTACCCCCGTCTATCTCGCTATCATCTATCTCGCTACCATCTATCTCGCTATAGTGAGGGCATAGCGGCTGTGGAGAGCTCCCGACCATGACGGAACACAATCGGCCCGATCGCAGCACACCGCCCCCCGCTGAAGATGCCGCTAACCTGGCGACATCCGGCCTTGAGGATGAGTCTATCCCCGCCCCAGGCGTCGGTGGCGGTCTGCCGGTGATTCAGTACTGGGCCGAGAAAACGCTGTCGCTCCAGGGGCCGCAGATTTGGCAAACGCTGTTGCACAAGAGCGCCTGTCTGTCGTGCGCGTGGGGCACTGGCGGCCAAAACGGCGGCTTTGCCAACGAGCTAGAGGAACCGCTGCAGCGCTGCATGAAAAGCGTGCAGGCGATCGCATCGGAACTGCAAGCGGGCCTACAGGATCACTTCTTCGATCGCCACACCATTTCTGAGCTGCAGGCACTCACCTCTCGCGAGGCCGATCGCCTCGGTCGGCTCAGCTTTCCAGTGATTCGGCGGGCGGGAAGCGATCGCTACGAGCGGGTGAGCTGGGAGGAGATTTACCAACTTACCACCGCTGCTTTTTCCCTACCGCCCGAGCGGGTGGCCTCCTACAGTTCGGGCCGCTCCTCCAACGAGGCGGCTTTTTTGCTACAGCTGATGGTGCGGGCACTTGGCTCCAACAACCTGGCCGACTGTTCTGACCTGTGCCACGCCCCCTCCACCGTTAGCCTGAACCAAGTCTTTGGCACCGGCACTTCGCTGGTCAGTTTGGAGAGCCTGCGCCAGGCCGACTGCGTAGTGCTGGTGGGGTCAAATGCCCCCGCCAACCATCCCCGGCTGATGAATGAGCTGATTGAACTGCGCGATCGCGGCGGCAAAGTACTTGTGATTAACCCGGTCAAAGAGGTGGGGCTGGTCAAGTTTGGCTCCCCGGCCCATCCCCTGCGGCTGGTGCAGGGAGAAGAAATTTCGTCGCTGTTTTTGCAGCCGATACCCGGCAGCGACCTGGCCCTGTTTGTAGGCATTCAAAAGGTGCTGCTAGAGCGGGGCTGGGTGCAGTATGAGTATCTGAAGGCCTACACCGAAAACTGGCAGGCGGTAATCGACCAGGTGGAGGCGACCGAGTGGGCGGCGATCGTCGCTACCTGCGGGCTATCCCAAGCTGAAATTGTGGCCGCCGCCGAGCTGATCTACAGCTGCCAGAACGTGGTCTTTGCCTGGGCCATGGGCATCACCCACCAGGCCAACAGCGTCGACAACATCTTTAGCATCGCCAATACCGCCCTGATGACCGGCAACGTGGGCAAGCCTGGTGCGGGGATGATGCCGATTCGCGGCCACTCCAACGTGCAGGGCTTTGGCTCGATGGGGGTGACCGCCCACCTCAAAGCCAGCATTCGCGAGGCGCTGGAAAGACTGCTGGGCAAATCGCTCCGGCGCGAACCGGGCTACGACGCCCGCGCCCTGATCGAAGCCAGCGATCGCGGTGAGGTCGATACCCTGTTGTGCCTGGGGGGCAACCTCTACGGGGCGAACCCCGACCTCACCCAGGCCAAGCGCGCCATTGGCAACATCGACACGATTGTCTACCTGGCCACCAAGCCCAACCCAGGCCACTTCCACGGGCTGGCCAAGCAAAACACCATCATTGTGCCGGTCTACGCCCGATTTGAGAACCCACACCACACCACCGTGGAGTCGGGCAACAACTTTGTGCGGCTGAATAACCCCGGCAAAACCCACCTCACCAAGGGCGATCTAGTCTCGGAGATCGACTTTTTGGCCGAGCTGGCCCACCGCCTTCACGGCGATCGCCCCATCGACTGGCGGCGGCTGCACGACACCCGCTACGTGCGCCAGCTGATTGCCCAGACCATTCCCGGCTACGAGAAGATTGGCGCGATCGATGAGACCAACGCTGAGTTCACCATTGACGGGCGCATCTTTCTCGAACCCAAGTTCCCCACGTCCTCGGGAAAAGCCGAAATGCAGCCCACGCCGCTGCCCACGCTGACCCTGCCCACGCTGGCCGATTTTGACCTACCCCCAAATTCACTGGATGGCCAGCAGCATGCCCTGGTGCTGGCGCTGATTACGGGCCGCAGCTACGGCCAGCACAACACTGTGGTCTATAAAGAGTACGACCAGTATCGGGGTATGCCCCACCGCCAGTGCATTTTGATGAACCCTAGCGATGCTCACCAGGCCGGCTTTAGCCAGCACCAGCGAGTGAGCGTACGGGGAGATGCGGGGCAGCTCGATGGCATTGAAATTATCTACGGGGAGGTGCGATCGGGCGCGGCGCTGATGTTTTACCCCGAGGCGAATGTGCTGATGAAGGCGCGGATTGAACCGCGAGCAGGCACCCCAGCCTACAAGCGCGTGCCCGTAGCGGTTTTTGCCGCTTCAGCCACAGCGGTGCTGCCCTCAGCTGAAGTTGAGGAGTTAGCTCCAGGAGGCCACCCATGACTGCCCTATTGACCGCACCGCGTAGCCAGGTTGTCTTGCAGGGAGTAAGCTGGGCGACCTATCAAGGCCTGATTCGCGACCTAGAGTCGGCACCAGGAAAACGGCTGACCTACGACCAAGGAACCCTAGAGATTATGGTGCCGCTGCCCCCCCACGAAGGCTACAAGAAGCTGCTGGGCCGTCTGGTAGAAGTAACGACCGAGGAAACGGAAACAGAAATTCGCAGCCTGGGGTCGACCACCTGGAGCCGAGAAGACCTGAGCAAAGGACTGGAGCCCGACCAGTGCTACTACATTCAGCACGAGCAGGTGGTTCGGGGCAAAGACGATATCGATTTGACCGTAGACCCCCCACCCGACTTAGCGATTGAGGTAGACAACACCAGCAGCTCTCTCAATCGGATGGCGATCTATGCGGCCCTTGGCGTGCCAGAAGTCTGGCGGTTTGACGGCATCAGCCTGACGATTTATGCCCTGACCAACGAGGAGTATCAGTCTCAAGACGCCTCCACGGTTTTGCCCCTACTGCGGCAAGAGGATGTGCAGCGATTCTTGCAGACCAGCCAGACTATGGGTGAAACCAGCTGGGTTAAAGCCTTTCGCCAGTGGATTAGAGAACCGCACCGCAAAACCAACTGACCCCTACAGGCGGTTTTTGTTTTTGCTGCGGACGCGATCGTAGAGGCTTTCCATCGCTGCAATAAACGAGTTGTCGCGAGCCCAAAAAGCGGGAAAATCCCCCTGCTTTTTGACCAAAATGGCGGGAACTGCCGACGGCGTGGCTACCTCAATGGTCTGGGGCAGGCGCTTCTCTCCCTGCCAAAATTCCTTTAGGCCAGGGGCCGACGCCTCTACGGTTTGGGGCTGGGTGTAGTAGTGATCTGCGGGGTCGGGCGATCGCTGCTGGGCCGAGAGTTCTGCCGAGAGAGCCTGCCCCAGGGGCGATTTGGCCAGCTCGGCTTTGAGTTCGTCGCGAGGGAGACCGCGCAGCTCAAACAACAGGAAGGGATCGCGATCGAGTTCGGCGGCAATCAGGTAGTAGACTCCGGCGATATGTTTGCAGGGGTTGCTGTAGTCGGGGCAGGAGCAGTTGGTCTTAAAGTCTTTGGCGCTGGCGGGCAGCAGGTTGAGCCCCAGAGTTTTGAAGCTGTCTTCGATGTTGTCAGGAATTTCGTTTAGCAGCAGCCGCGAGATCAGGCTGGCTTTGGAGGCGACCAGGGCGATCGCAGCCGCCCATTTAGCTTTGCTGATCGGCTGAAAGTCAATGGTAGTAGTGTACAGCGGTTCTTTAGTCACCCCAAAGTAGGGATTCACCGACCCGCGTACCTTAGCCGTGACCAACCCACCATCGATCTCAAAGCTTTTGACCTTGCCGCCGCTGGCGTAGGAGCGCCCCCGCTGCAATCGACCCGAATCGGTCAGGCGCTCAATCGCATCGATAAAGTTTTTTCCCCACCAGGTGCGGCTAAAGTTTGCCATCGCTGGCCTCCAGTGCTGATTTTATTGTAAGACGAGACTGGCCTTTCACTGCCCAAAAGCGTACAGCAATTGCCTGGGTGGAATTGGCAGGCAGGCCTAGGCAGGAATGACGGCAATAGTCTGACACCAGTGTCATCAACCAGTGATATGATGCCTACAAGCTAGGGGTGTCCGATCGCATCGGACTGAGATCATACCCTCAGAACCTGACCTGGTTAATACCAGCGGAGGAAAGCGTTGCTTGCGGTAACCAGCCGAAACGACGAGTATATTCGCGTTCTGGAGTTAGATTCCAGGGCATTGTGTGAATTATCAGCAGTCTGCTGATGGTCGCCTGCGATCGCTCCCTATATCCCGGCTTTACCCATCCAAACCCGCCCTACGTCTCGACTCAGGCCAGCCCTCTAGCGCCACACCAGAGGTAAACCATGAGAACAGAATGGATCGCTAAACGCCAGGGCCACGCCAACGTGTCGCAAATGCACTACGCGCGCCAGGGCATGATCACCGAAGAAATGGCCCACATCGCCCAGCGGGAGAACCTGCCCGCCGACCTGATCCGTGACGAGGTAGCGCGGGGGCGGATGATCATCCCCGCCAACATCAACCACCCCAACCTGGAGCCGATGGCGATTGGTATTGCGTCGAAATGCAAGGTGAACGCCAACATCGGCGCGTCGCCCAACTCGTCGGATATCAACGAAGAAGTCGCCAAACTGCACCTGGCGGTAAAGTATGGAGCCGACACGCTGATGGATCTGTCTACTGGCGGCGGCGACCTGGATGCCATTCGCACCGCCATCATTCAAGCGTCGTCGATTCCGATCGGCACCGTCCCCGTCTACCAGGCGCTGGAGAGCGTTCACGGCAACATCGAAAACCTCACTGCCGCCGACTTTTTGCACATCATCGAAAAACACGCCCAGCAGGGAGTCGATTACCAGACCATCCACGCTGGGATTTTGATTGAGCACTTGCCGTTGGTGCGCGATCGCATCACCGGCATTGTCTCTCGCGGCGGCGGCATTCTGGCCCGCTGGATGCTGCACCACCACAAGCAAAACCCGCTCTACACCCACTTCAACGACATCATCGAAATCTTCAAACGCTACGATGTGTCCTTTAGTTTGGGCGATTCCCTCCGCCCCGGCTGTCTGCACGACGCCA
Organism: Nodosilinea sp.; assembly: GCA_049646445.1. GTDB lineage: Bacteria > Cyanobacteriota > Cyanobacteriia > Phormidesmidales > Phormidesmidaceae > Nodosilinea. The sequence goes on from JBARVV010000070.1 coordinate 26,907, forward strand.
CTGATGCCGCCCAGTTGGCGGAACTCAAAACCCTGGGCCAGCTCACCCGCCAGGCCTGGGAGCACGACGTGCAGGTGATGGTCGAAGGCCCCGGCCACGTACCGATGGACCAGATCGACTACAACGTCAAAAAGCAGATGGAGGAATGCGCTGAAGCCCCCTTCTACGTGCTCGGTCCGCTGGTGACCGACATTGCCGCTGGTTACGACCACATCAGCTCGGCCATTGGCGCAGCCCTGGCAGGCTGGAGCGGGGCAGCGATGCTCTGCTACGTGACGCCGAAGGAGCACCTGGGTTTGCCGAATGCTGAGGACGTGCGGGCGGGGCTAATCGCCTACAAGATTGCCGCCCACGCGGCGGATATTGCTAGGCATAGACCGGGAGCGCGCGATCGCGACGATGCCATGTCCCACGCCCGCTACAACTTCGACTGGAACAAGCAGTTCGAGCTGTCGCTAGACCCCGAGCGGGCGAAGGAATACCACGACGAAACACTGCCCGCCGACATCTACAAAACCGCCGAGTTTTGCTCGATGTGCGGCCCCAAGTTCTGCCCTATGCAGACCAAGGTGGATGCCGACGCCCTGACCGAGCTAGAGAAGTTCTTGGCGAAGGAAAAGGCCGCAGTTTAGATCTGCAATTTGGGACATCCAGATTCATAACCAGAACCCTTGTAGGGGCGTAGCATGCTACGCCCCTACGGTCGGCCAAAACAGCACCTATGATGCTTAATGAGCATTCATCAGGCACCGCTATGACGCAATCGGGAATCCTCAAGAACTACATCAACGGCCAGTGGGTACCGTCTACAGCCGGGGAGGTGCTGGCAGTGGATAACCCCGCTACTGGCGAAGTACTAGGACAGGTGCCTGTTTCTCCCAAAGATGAGATTGATCAGGCTGCCCAGGCCGCCGCCGCCGCCTTCGAAGACTGGCGGCGAGTCCCCCCGCCCCAGCGGGTGCAGCCCCTGTTTAAGCTCAAAGACCTGATGGAGAGCAATCTGGATGAGCTGGCCCAAATCATTACCCAGGAGTGCGGCAAAACCCTGGCGGAATCTAAGGGGGAACTGCGGCGGGCGATCGAGAATGTGGAAGTGGCCTGCGGCATCCCAATGATGATGCAGGGCACGGTGCTGGAGGATATTGCCAGCGGCATTGATGAGTTTATGATTCGCCAGCCGCTGGGGGTAGCGGCGGCGATCGCACCCTTTAATTTCCCCGCCATGATTCCCTTTTGGTTTATGCCCTACGCCCTGGCCTGCGGCAATACCTACATCGTCAAGCCATCCGAAAAAGTGCCCCTGACCATGCAGCGCATCTTCGAGCTGCTGGATGCGGCGGGCTTCCCCCCCGGTGTGGTCAACCTGGTGAATGGGGCCAAAGAAACCGTGGATGCGATTCTGGAACATCCCACCATTCGGGCGATCAGCTTCGTCGGTTCTTCCCCAGTCGCCAAATATATCTATGCCCAGGCAGCGGCCCACGGCAAGCGGGTACAGTGCCAGGGCGGGGCCAAGAATCCGGTGATTGTGCTGCCCGATGCCGATCGCGCCATGACCACCCGCATAGTGGCCGATAGCGCCTTTGGCTGTGCCGGTCAGCGCTGCCTGGCAGCATCCCTGGCGGTGACGGTGGGGGAAGCAGGGGAATGGTTTACCGATGCGATCGCCCACACTGCCGCCACCCGCACGGTCGGCAACGGCCTCGACCCTGCGGTGCAGATGGGGCCAGTAATTACCGCCCAAAGCCAGCAGCGGATCGAGAGCCTGATTCAAGCCGGGGCGGACGAGGGGGCGACGGTGCTGGTAGATGGTCGCCATGCCCACGTTCCCGACCTGGAAGCGGGCACCTTCGTCAAACCCACGGTGCTGCAAAACGTGCCCCCCACTGGCGAAATTGCCCACACCGAGATCTTTGGCCCGGTGCTGGGGCTGATGGCGGTAGACACGATTGAGGCAGCGATCGCCCTGGTGAACCAAAGCCCCTGGGGCAATATGGCCTGCCTGTTCACCAATAGCGGTGCCGCTGCCCGCAAGTTTCGCTACGAAGCCATCGCTGGCAACATCGGCATCAACATTGGCGTGGCCGCACCGATGGCCTTTTTCCCCTTTAGCGGCTGGAAGGATAGCTTCTTTGGCGACCTGCACGGGCAGGGGGCACATGCGGTGGAGTTTTTTACCCAGACCAAGGTGGTGGTCGAGCGCTGGCCGAAGGAGTGGAATCGCCAGTTTTGAGGGAAAGGGCACTCCGTCAGAATTCACTATTGGATCGGCTTTGCCCATAGGGGCATATTCCACAACCTGCGACCACTTCCGCCTACGTCAACGTCGCCGCATAGCTCCGTAGAAACAGGCACCATGTCATAGGCGATGACATAACGATGGCTAGGTGTCTATGGAAATTTTGATTTCGGCCATGCTGCCCATTGCCCTGGTGGCGCTGGTGGGGTTTGGGGTGGGGCGCAGCTTTGAGCTCGATATGCAAACTCTGGCGCGGGTGAATATTTACGCCCTGTTGCCTGCGCTGGTGCTGACCAGTTTGGCCCAAACTACGCTGGCTCTGGGCAGTGCCCTGGCCATTGTCGCCACCTTTTTGCTAAATACAGCCCTGCTCTACCTGCTGGCGGTGGGGTTGGGTCGCCGCCTCAGCTTTTCTCCCGATGAGCAAAAGAGCCTCATTGCCACCACCCTGTTTGCCAACGTGGGCAACATGGGGCTGCCCTTCATTCTGTTTGCCCTCGGCGACGCCGGACTAGAGCGGGCGGTGGTCTATCTGGTCGGCTCTAGCGTCATGATTGCCAGCGTCTTTCCGATTGTGCTGAAGGGGGCGGGGGTGCGGGCCGGGATAACGTTTACCCTACAGCTGCCGGTGTTTTGGGCGGCGATCGCAGGCATCAGTCTACAGGCAGCGGGTAGAGTGTTTCCGCTCCCCATCGAGCGCGGCATTACGATTTTAGGACAGGGGGCGATTCCGCTGGCGCTGCTGACCCTGGGCATACAGCTGGCCCGCACGCAGCTGGTGTTTGGCCGCTACGAGCTATTGGGGACGGGGCTGCGGCTGTTTGTGTCGCCGATTTTGGCCTACAGTCTGGGCACCGGGCTGGGGTTGCAGGGGCTCGATCGCCAGGTGGTGGTGCTGCAGGCGGCCATGCCCGTGGCGGTGAATTCATTAATTTGGGTGACAGAGCTAGGGGGCGATCGCACTCGGGTAGCCCGTACCATTGTGCTTTCGACGTTTCTTAGTCTCTTTACCCTGCCGGTGGTGCTGTGGCTGAGCAACCAGTAGTGCGATTTTAGATTTTGGATGGTTTTCGCCATGGCATCTAGCGACCTGAACAACACTCTAGATAGCGAGCTGTTGCCGCCCAGCCCCCCGCTGCGGCAGGCGATGGCAGTGGTGTACGGTCGAGATCCCACATTTCAGCGCATTGAGGCCGAGGCTGGCCCCCTCACCGTTCGCACCTGGGCGGCAGGGTTTCCATCGCTGGTGCGGATTATTATGGGGCAGCAGCTGTCGTCTCGGGCGGCCCAAGCCATCTTTCAGCGGCTGAAGGCAGAGCTGGAGCTAACTCCTGAGGCGATCGCCGCCGCCCCAGACTTCACCCTCAAACAGGTGGGGCTGAGCCGCGCCAAGATAGCTACCTGCCAGCAGCTATCGACCGCCATTTTGTCGGGCCAGGTCAATCTTAGCGCCCTACCCGCGCTGCCCGATGCTGAAGCGATCGCCCAGCTCACCCAAATAAAAGGCATCGGGGTTTGGACGGCAGAGGTCTACCTGCTGTTTTGCCTGCAGCGACTGAGCAGCTTTCCGGCCTCAGATTTAGCGGTTCAAATTGGCTACCAGCGGCTGCACACTTTAGAAAGTCGCCCCACCCGCCAGGCGCTGTTGGTCTCCACATCGCACCTCGACCCCTATCGGGGTGCGGTTGCCTACCTGCTGTGGCACTACTACAGACACCTGACTCAAAAATGACTTAGCCCAGCAGTGATTGACAACTGGGGCAAATGCCGTAGACCGTAAACTGGCAATTCAGCAGTGAGAAGCCGCGTGAGGCGCTTTCGCTACTGCCCACCTGAGTCATGGTGGCATCTTCGAACTCCTGCACCGCACCGCAGTGAACGCACACCAGATGGTGGTGCTGTTCCATAAAGGGGGTATTGAGTTCGTAGTATTTGCGGCCCTCGGCGAGCTCTAGCTCTTGCAGCAGACCCAGCCGCACCATCACGTGCAGGGCTCGGTAGATGGTCGAAAAGCTGATTTTTTCGCCCTGATCTAACAACTGCTGATGAATTTCTTCAGCATTGAGATGATGGCCCAGGGCCGCAGCCTGAAATAGATCCAGAATTTTTTGCCGCTGGCTGGTGAATCGAAACCCTTCTTTATTAAGAACGGTTTTGAGCAGTTCAGGATTTTGATTGAGATCTGGCAAAGCTGGATCGTGTTCCATTGTCATTTCGCTACGATCAAAAAAGTCTATTGGGTTGACCATATCAATCAGGGCTTTGCCATCTAGCTAGGGGCATACTAGAGAATAGATTTAAGGCGATCGCCTCAGGTGTTATAGAACTAGCCACTGCTGTTGAAAGTGGCTTTCGCTATTGGCTTCTGGCCTATCGAAAACCAGTTTCGATATAGAATTTTAAGGCTATTGAAAATCATTTTCGTTATTTATGTTGACAACTCAATTCTGCATTTTTCTATACGTTTTAAGCGAATAAATTTATTAGTTAAATCCCCAAAAATACGCTAGGCTCAATAAGCAACCCTGAAAAGCTAGGGCTGCTTTCACCGCTGATAGAGGGGGATGCTCATGCCTATTACTGACACTCTGCTGCAAACCTATGGCGAGGTTGCAAGCAACCCAGTTCTGCTGGAGAAGTCGATTACAGAGCCCGTCGTCGATGGGCTGGCGACGGTCTACGCCAGCTTTGTGGCCCTGACGCTGCAGTACCAGAAGCACCACTTTGTGGTGGAGGGTTCGGAGTATTACATGCTCCACGAATATTTTTCTGAGAGCTACGAGGCCACCCAAGACCATACCCATGAGGTCGGTGAGCGCCTGCACGGGCTGGGGGGCATTCCACCGCTGAGCTTTAGCAAGCTGGGCGAACTGTGCTGCTTCGACATGGAAAACGACGACACTTACCGCTGTCGCATTATGATCGACCACGATCTCAAAGCTGAGCAGGCGCTGGTCGAGCTGATTCGGCGACTGGCGTCCCAGGCTGAGAGTTTGGGCGATCGCGCCACCCGCTACCTGTACGAGCAAATTTTGCTGAAGACCGAGGAGCGAGCTTACCATCTAGAGCACTTCCTCACCCCAGACAGCCTCAAGCTGGGCTGGTAGCTGTTCTCTATCCCCGTTGCTCTGCCCCCCTTTTTTGAGGGGGACAGGGGACATCTCTCCGGTTTTGGCGTTTCCTCAGGTTGCCTGTTGCTCACGCTCACCCCTTACGAATCGAGATAAACCTTCCAGAGAATCCAGCTTGACAGGGCCACAAAAACGATAATGACTAGCCAGTGATCCCACCGCTGGAGGTCAAGTTCTGATGCGGTCATGGTTTTGCATCAAGGTGAGACAACGCCTCGGTTGGGGTGGGGCTGTGTAGCATACGGCCATTGGGCAGGCGCAGGTTTGGCCCTTGCTTGCAGGCTTTCATGCAGCCTGTTCCCTTTACAGAAACGTGGCTCAAGCTGGGGTCGGCGTCTACGGCCTCTTGTAGGGCACTGTGGAGTTGGCGACCGCCCTGCTTGTAGCACTTGCCTTTGGTACAGACCTCCATGCAGAGGCGCTTTTGCTTGGCTGGCGCGGCTGCCGCAGGGGAAGACGATGACGAAAGGGCGCTCCACTGCTGCCGCAGCGTTTCGGCCTCACACGCGGGCAGGGGCAAAACGTTAATGGCCCGCCAGCGGTCGTCTTCTGCGTAGGCCCAGACCTGGACAAACTCGCCCGCTGACAGTTCGCGCACCAGCATGGGCCGCAGATACTTGGGTAGCTTGATGGTGTATTCGGTTTCGCCAGCCTGCAGCAGCAGCCCTTTAATCTTGCCTTTGTCAGAGCGATAGGCCCCGGTATACTGGCCTTTGAGCACCTGCCCGGCGGGCGGCGCAGATTGGCGATCGGCTACAGCGGGTTCATACAGGTTCATTGTGGCTTCCTTTGCTGCCAGCAGCGCTCTAGGTGGTCAGTGAGAGATAGCTTTGACAGGGTGATGGCCTGCACCACGCTCCAGACCTGTAGGGCAGCGGCGGGCGTGTCGATCGCTACAGACAGAGGGCGATCGCAGCCGCATTCACAGGCCAGATCTAGCTCTTGCAGGCGGCTGTAGACGTTCCACCGGTCAACTCGGTCTAGCTCAACGACGGTTTTGGCTGGGGCAGCGGCCTGAAGGTCTGATCCCGACTCGGCGTAATCTGACTTTAAAACGTGCATATTAACTCGACTGACTCTCCATAGTGGCGGCCCAAAAAGGCCTGGACTTATTGAAACTGGCTCTGAACTAAGCGATCGCAGGTGCCAATCAGGCAGGCCGCTTCCAGGCGCGAATTCCTTGCCAGCCCTCATTTCAGCACTTTCTCAAAGATTTCTTGGCCCAACGCTAGGGAGACATTGGCTGTTATCGCTATTGACTCTCGTTACTACTAAGATACCCAAGCCCTGGGATTAATGCAACAGATTTTCAATAAGAACCGGCTGTTGCTACCCCGGCAGCAGCAGGTTAGGTACGCTAGGCACAGCCTATGCCAGCGATGACCGGTACAATTTCCTTAACTAGCAGTCTTCTGCGCTCGCACCCTATGTCTGCCCCCCCCACAGTCGCTGCCCTCCGCGCCAATTTAGTGCAGTCTTACCAAAAGCTGGCCGAGCCAGAGCGCGAGCTGGTGCAGCTGTACTCCATCATTTATGCTCCGGTAGGCAAGGTAAAGCTGCTCGATTGCCTCAACCTCTACTTAGCGAGCGCCCAAAAGCCCAAAATTGCTGGACCGCATCTGCTCAACCCGCTGATCACCCGTCTGAACAGCAAGCGGCTGCTGGTTACCCAAAGCACCTACGGCCCCCAGTGTCACCCGCTGCTGGTCGACATCGCCACCCGCGACGCCATTCACCAGGGTCGTTTTGAACCCATGGTCAAGGCGGTGCAGACCAAACTCCCCATTCGCACCCACGGCTGGAACCAAAGCCTGCGCTATTTTCAAACCGAAGACGAGTTTCTGCGCGAGGTGCGGATCGGTCTCTACCGCTGCGACTGGGACTACATCGAGCAGCAGTTTGAGGCCTACTACAGCAACCCCTATGCCTCTAGCCGCATTTCAATGCCAGAGGTGTTTGAGCTGATCTGCAACAACCCCTTCGATCGCGAGTGGTTTTTGGGGCTCAAGCAAGACCCCGACCTCTACGAAGCCGCCCTGGGCAACCTCTGCCTCAACTCACTGATCACCCTCACCCCAGCGACAGAAGCGGCGGCCCTGCTGCATCAAGACTGCACCCAGGCCGATGCCACGGTCTCCGATCACCTCAAAGGCATCTGGATTGAGCAGCTGCTCGCCCAGGGCCGGCTAGACGAGGCCGATGCCGCCCTGCAAGACTACGCCAACGACAACCCGATCGAAGTACTGCTGCACCAGAGCTGGCTCAGCTGCCTACAGGGCGACTACGGCCAAACCATTGAGACCGGGGCGGTGGCCCTCAAGCTGCTGAAAAAAACCACCAGCAAACGCAAAATTTACTTTGACACCGTGCCCGGCCTGTTTCTGGTGCTGGCGCTGATTCAGGCTGGCACCCCTGCCGACCTAAAAGAAGCCGAAGGCTACACCAACATCATTGCCGAACAGGGCTATCGCCACTGGATGAGCGTGATCTACACCTGCCTGGGCAAAGTCGCCCAGGTGCTGCAGGGCAACACAGCCGCCAAGCTCTACCTGACCAGCACTCCCGTCAGCAGCCTCGACAACGACAGCAGCTTTGAGACCCTGATCGACATGCTGTGCCTCTACTGGGTCGATTTAAACAATGCTCAAGAGCGACTGCCCGCCATTGCCAAAGATTTTTACCAGGCGGCCACCGCCGCCGAGTACGACTGGTTTGCCCTAGAGGCCGCCGTGCTGCTGGCCCGTCTCACCCCAGAGAACGACTACGGCCAGATTGCCGCTCAACTACGCGAAAAAACCGGCATTCGCCCCTTGATTGACATCATTACGCCAAAACAGCCCTGGGAGCTGTCGCTAATGGCGCTGGTTGGGCTTAACCCTACCGCTGCATCGCCAAAGGCGAAAACGGCCACCAGCGACTATCGGCTGGCCTGGTTTTTGACGCTCTATGACACCGAGACCTGGATGCTACAGCCCAAGGAGCAAAAAATGAGCGTCAAGGGCGGCTGGAGCAAAGGCCGCGCGATCGCCCTCAGACGCCTCAAAAATGAGCTTTCGTCCTTTAGCTACTTCACCCCGCAAGACCGCGAAATCTGCGCCCACCTCACCACCGATCCCTACAGCTACGGCTACGACAACTATCAATTTCCCGACCAGTCGCTGCTGTCTTTGGTCGGGCACCCCCTGGTGTTTTGGGAAGACTCGCCCACCACTCGGCTAGAGGTAGTGGCGGGAGAACCGGCCCTGCTGGTGCGCCAGACCAGTGCGGGCCAGCTGGCGATTTCGCTCACCCCAGAGGTGGCCGGCAAAAGCGCGATCGCCCTGGTCAAAGAAACCCCCACCCGGCTCAAGGTGATCGAGATTACTGCCAGCCACCACCGCATCGCCGAGGTGCTGGGGCCAAAGAATGCCCTGGAGGTGCCCGAGAACGCGAAAGAGCAGGTGCTCGCCGCCATCAACGCCGTGGCGGGTCTGGTCACGGTGCATTCAGATATTGGCGGTGGCGTGGCCGACGCCGAAGAAGTCGAAGCCCGGCCCCAGCCCCACCTGCACCTGCTGCCCGCCGGAGAAGGTCTGAAAGTCTCCCTCCTCACGCGGCCCTTTGGTGACGATGGCCCCTACTACCGCCCCGGCAGCGGCGGCGAAATGGTAATCGCCGACATTGACGGCAAACGTCTGCAAACCCACCGCAATTTAGAAGACGAGAAAGCCCTAGCCCAGGCCGTCGAAACTGCCTGCCCCACCCTGCAACGGCTGGAGGATGAAGCCGGTGAATGGCTAATCGACGACCCCGAAGCCTGCCTGGAGCTGTTGACGGAGATCCAGGACATCGGCGACCTGGCCGTGGTGGAATGGCCCGAAGGCGAAAAAATGCGAATCGCCAACCGGGTCAGCCTCAGCAACTTCAAGATTCAGATTCAGCGCCAGCGCGACTGGTTTGCCGCCAGCGGCGAGCTACAAATTAGCGACGATGAGGTGCTGGGTATGCAGCAATTGATGAAGCTGCTGGAGGCGTCTCCCGGTCGGTTTGTGAAGCTAGCCGACGGCCAGTTTCTCGCCCTTACCCAGGAGTTTCGCAAGCGCCTCGACGACCTGCGCACCTATTCCGAAACCAGCGGCGACGGGGTGCGCTTTCATCCCCTAGCCGGGCTGGCGATGGAGGACTGGATAGATGAGGTCGGCCAGCTCAAAACCGACAAGCACTGGAAAGACCACCTCAAGCGCCTCAAGCAAGCGAAGGATCTCAAGCCCGAGCTGCCCTCAACCCTGCAAGCCGAGCTGCGCGACTACCAAGTCGAAGGTTTCAACTGGCTGGCCCGGCTGGCCCACTGGGGCGTGGGGGCCTGTTTGGCCGACGATATGGGCCTGGGCAAAACCCTGCAGGCCCTGGCGGTGATTCTCACCCGCGCCCCCGAGGGGCCAACGCTGATTGTCGCGCCGACCTCAGTGTGCATGAACTGGCTGAGCGAGGCCGAAAAGTTTGCTCCCACCCTCAACCCAATTCAGTTTGGCAGCGGAGACAGGCAAAAGCTGCTCGACAATCTGCAACCCTTTGACCTGCTGGTGTGCAGCTACGGCCTATTACAGCAGGATGACGTCGCCAAAATGCTGGCCCAGGTCACCTGGCAGACCATCGTGCTCGACGAAGCCCAGGCGATTAAAAACTCTGCTACCAAGCGATCGAAGGCGGCGATGAAGCTCCAGGGCGGGTTCAAAATTCTCACCACCGGTACCCCAATTGAAAACCATCTGGGCGAGCTATGGAACCTATTTCGGTTCATTAATCCCGGCCTGCTGGGGTCGCAGGACCAGTTTAGCCAGCGGTTTGCCAACGCGATCGAGCGCAATCAGGACAAGCAGGCTCGCAACCGCCTCAAGAAGCTGATTCAGCCCTTTATTCTGCGGCGCACCAAAACCCAGGTGCTCGATGAACTGCCCGCCCGCACTGAAATCACCCTTCAGGTCGAACTCAGTGCTCAGGAGATGGCCTTCTATGAGGCGCTGCGGCGGGTTGCCGTTGAAAAACTGGCTGACCCCGATGTGGAAGCGGGCACTAAACACCTGCAGGTGCTGGCCGAAATCATGAAGCTGCGGCGAGCCTGCTGCAACACCCGTCTGGTCAAAGGCACTACTGCCCTGCCCAGCGCCAAGCTCGAAGCCTTTGGCGAAATCATGGAAGAGTTGTTAGAAAACAACCACAAAGCGCTGGTCTTTAGCCAGTTTGTCGACCACCTGAGCATTTTGCGCGAGTTTCTCGACGGGCAAAACATCAGCTACCAGTATCTCGACGGCAGTACCTCCACCAAAGAGCGCAAAAAGCGCGTCGATGCCTTTCAGTCGGGCGAGGGCGACGTGTTTTTGATCAGCCTGAAGGCGGGGGGCACCGGGCTGAATCTGACGGCGGCGGACTACGTGATTCATATGGACCCGTGGTGGAACCCGGCGGTGGAGGATCAGGCTAGCGATCGCGCCCACCGCATCGGCCAGCTGCGCCCGGTCACTATCTATCGCCTGGTGGCCAAAAACACGATCGAAGAAAAAATTGTCGATTTGCACAAGCAAAAACGCGACCTGGCCGACGGTCTGCTAGAAGGGGCCGACATGAGCGGCAAGATCTCCACCGATCAACTGCTGCAGCTAATCAGCGAGGGGTAGGGCTTGAGTTGCTATGATTATTTTCTAGACTATGGCCGATTTAACTTAACTACTGAGCGGCTTAGATCCTATTGCCGCCCTGAACTATGCCAGCTTTGGATCTCTACCATGATGCCGTCAAGCAGGCGCTGATCAAAGACGGATGGAGCATTACCCATGACCCTCTTCACCTACGGTGGGGTCGAAAAGACATGTACGTCGATTTGGGTGCGAAACGCTTAATCGTCGCGACTCGTTCTGAGGAAAATATCGCCGTTGAGGTCAAAAGCTTCATTCGTGCCTCAGAAATGGAAGCTTTTCGGGATGCGATCGGACAGTACGCTATTTATCGAGCTGTGATGCGTCGCACTAACCCAAACCATACGCTTTACTTAGCCGTTAACGATTTTGTATTTAGATCCTTGTTTGAAGAACCAATCGGTCAACTCATGATTCAAGACGAAGAATTAAAGCTGCTTGTATTTGATGCTGAGAAGGAGATTATTGTGCAATGGAAGAACTAATCAAATACCGTCAAATTATCAAAGATATTCTTATCCCCTACACTCAGATTCCCTACTCCCATGGAGACATGGTTTGCAAACCTGTCTTTGATGAGGTGCACGATAGTTATCTGCTTATGACTCTGGGATGGGATGGCAAAACCCGTGTTCACGGCTGCCTAATTCACCTCGATATCATTGACGGTAAAATTTGGGTACAGCGAGATGAAACCGAAGACGGCATCACCTACGAACTCGTAGATGCTGGAATTCCTAAAGATCATATTGTGCTGGGGTTTCATCCAGCCAGTGTACGTCCCCATACTGGCTATGCCATAGCCTGACTTGAGGAATTACATCGCATCTATGCCCGGTTTTAATCGACCAAACTCAAGTCTTGATCGATCGCAGTCGCTTCATCAGCGCTGGTCGATTGCTGTAGTCTGCCTTAAGCCGCTCTAGGCGCTGGCTAAAGGTGGGTAGCTGCCCCTGATGCTCAGCTAGGTCGCGCAGATCCTTGAGTAATTTTGTGGCCTCATCGTAGGCATAGGCCTGTTTAACCTGAATCAAATCCAGCACGCGATCCCAGGTGTAAGATGCTTTGGGAGCTAGGGTCTCCAGCTCTTTGATCCGCTTCTTTTTAGCAGCGACTCGCTCCTTTTGTTGACGCTTGACTGCCACATCAGCTGCGATCGCAACCAGCTCTGAAAACCGCCGCCGTTCCTGCTCTGAGGCCAGCGGTACAGGTGGATTTGCACCCGCCAGTTCTTTCAAGCGATTGATCAGTTGCAGGTCGACGTGGGGCTCGCGCCGCACCAGCTTCAGCAAAAAGGTCTGGCGTTCTGCCTCAGTTAGCTGGGGCAGCCAGTCTTCTAGGGGCGGGGCCGGGGCTGGCTGATGGCTAGGGCTCACCTGGGCCGCAGCTGCAACCAGGTCAGGGTTCAACTCCACCAATTCCACAAAGGCATCTAGAGGTGGAGACAGCTTGCCTAAGTTGGGCGGAACCGGCGGTTCTAGCGGGTCTTCGCCCTCGCCGTACCTGATCAGGTTGGGGCACAGCCGCAACCAGGCCAAATACAGCAACCGCAGGTCACCCGCTAGCAGGTCATCGCGCAGGGGCAACAGCCGAGGTAGCCAGCCTTCGCCCTCAACCCAACCCATCATCCCCTCTTCTTCGCGAATTTCAATGTTGAGAATCAGGTGGTCGGCGGTGGTAGAGAGTGCGATCGCATCCTCGACCTCGTAGGGCTCAAACCAGGCCCGCTCTACCAGCGCCTTGGGTAATCGAAACATAATCTGCCACGTACCCCAGTTGGCAAGGTAGATCATCGCATCGAAGTACTTGGCCAATAGGGCCTCTGGACCGCCGCGAAAGTCGCCATAGTTGTAGACAAAGCTGGCCCGGTGGGGGGTAATTTGCGCTCGGCTCGACAGCGCCTGCAGGGTTTTCTGCTCCTGGGGCGTCAGGGCGCGATCGAGGGCTTGAAATTCGTAGTACTGGTATTCGCTCATGGGTGCTTACGCCATCTCTACCGAAGAAATGAAATACACGTATCTTGATAACCTTCTAAGCCGACGAGAGAGAACTCAAATTCTTTTGAAATACGATCAACTACTTTATACTGGGCTTCCGTCTTCATCTTGAAGCTGGCTATCAAAAGAAAATGGCCATCTTCTGCTTGTGTTTCTACAACGATGCTGTTCTGCTTGCTTGTTAATGCAGATGCTGCAAATCTCAAATCACCAAGGTCTTTCTCTGTGGGCGGCACGGAAGCTTCAATAATCACTTTCACGTTCATGGGGCCAATTTTCTGAGAATCACCTTCAAGGAAACCAATCATATCATTGCTATATCATGTCGATTCTTGTAGTTGTATTCCATATGGCAGAATTTTTCACAAGCGAAAGACCATAGGCTTTGTGATATTTCGCAATCTTTTGAGTCACTGATCTGATTATTTTCTTAAAAGATTAGTCAGCAGCTCACGCCTGTGCACAGAATAGCTAAGCTGGTCTATGTCTCCCTCTGTCTGAGTTCCATCGTTTTGCCGATAAATCAATGACCCTAATCCAACCGCCCCAAGCCCAAGGTCTTTACCATCCCCAGTATGAGCACGATGCCTGCGGCGTGGGCTTCATCGTACATATGAAAGGCGCGCAGTCGCACAGCATTGTGGATCAGGGTCTGACCATTCTCGTTAACCTGTCCCACCGGGGCGCGGTAGGGGCCGAGGCCAATACCGGCGACGGGGCGGGCATTTTGCTGCAAATGCCCCACAAGTTTATGGCCAAAGTGGCAGCGGCAGAGGGCATGACTCTACCGGCACCAGGGCAGTACGGGGTGGGGTTCTTTTTCGCGTCGCCGAATGGGGGCGATCGCGCCAAAGGTCGCCAGATTTTTGAGCAGATTGCCGCCGAGGAAGGGCAAAAGGTGCTGGGCTGGCGCGATGTGCCCACCGACAACGGGCCGCTAGGGGAAACCGCTAAAGCCAGCGAACCCTTTATGCAGCAGGTGTTCATTCAGCGATCTGGCGATCTGGCCGACGACCAGGCTTTTGAGCGCAAGCTCTACATCATTCGCAAGCGCACCCACTCCGCCATTCACACTACTGGCATCGACCCCTACTGGTACGCCACCAGCCTGTCGTGCCGCACGGTGGTCTACAAGGGTATGCTCACCCCCGAGCAGGTGGGGCTGTACTTCCCCGACTTGGCCGACAGCGATATGGAAAGCGCTTTGGCCCTGGTGCACTCGCGCTTTAGCACCAACACCTTCCCCAGCTGGGAGCGAGCCCACCCCTACCGCTACGTGGCCCACAACGGCGAAATTAACACCCTGCGCGGCAATATCAACTGGATGTACGCCCGCCAGTCGATGTTTGAGTCAGCTGTGTTTGGCGACAGCCTGGAGCGGGCGCAGCCGCTGATTAATAAAGAAGGCAGCGACTCGGGCATTTTCGACAACACGTTGGAGCTGATGACCCTGGCGGGGCGATCGCTGCCCCACGCCATGATGATGATGGTGCCGGAACCCTGGACGGCCCATGAGTCGATGAGCCCGGAGAAAAAGGCCTTCTACGAATACCACGCCTGCCTGATGGAGCCTTGGGACGGCCCCGCTGCGATCGCATTTACCGACGGCACCATGATGGGTGCGGTGCTCGATCGCAATGGCCTGCGCCCCTCACGCTACACCGTCACCAAAGACGACCTGGTGATCATGGCCTCGGAGGCGGGGGTGCTGCCGATCGAACCTGAGAATGTGGCCTACAAAGGACGGCTAGAGCCGGGCCGCATGTTCTTAGTGAATATGGACGAGGGCCGGATTGTCTCTGATGAAGAGATTAAGCAGCAGATCGCCACTGAGCAACCCTACCGGGAGTGGCTCGACCAGCATTTGGTGAAACTGGCGGATCTGCCGGGAGCTGCAGACCCCGCTGGGGTAAACGGCAATGGCAAAGACCCCGTAGGGGCACAGCATGCTGTGCCCCTACCTAACCCCGCGCCCCTATCTATCCTCCAAACCGCCTTCGGCTACAGTTTTGAGGAACTGCGGCTGCTGCTGAAGCCGATGGCCGAGAACGGTGTCGAGGCGATCGGGGCAATGGGCACCGACACGCCGCTGCCCGTGCTCTCCAACAAGCCTCGGCTGCTGTACGACTACTTTCACCAGCTGTTTGCCCAGGTGACCAACCCGCCGATCGACTCGATCCGAGAGTCGATCATCACCTCGGCAGACACCACTATTGGCAGCGAGCGCAACTTGCTCAAGCCCGAGCCCGAGAGCTGTCGGCTGATCAACCTCAAGACCCCGATCATCACCAATGCAGAGCTGGCCAAGCTGAAGCACGCGGGCAGCCAAGGATTCCCATCGGTGACACTGCCGATGGTGTTTACGGCGGCTGAGGGTGAGGCAGGGCTGAAGGCGGCCCTAGATGAGATTTTTCAGGCGGCGGATGAGGCGATCGCTAGCGGCACCAGCCTGATCATTTTGAGCGATCGCACTATCGACGCCGACCACGCTCCAATCCCCGCATTACTGGCCGTCGCTGGCCTGCACCACCACCTAATTCGCAACGGCAGCCGCACCCGCGTTGGCCTGGTGCTAGAGTCAGGCGAACCCCGCGAAGTCCACCACTTCGCCACCCTAATCGGCTACGGCTGCGGCGCGATCAACCCCTACCTGGTATTCGACACTATTGAGGGCATGATTGCCGACCAGCTCTTGCCGCCGATGGAGTTTGACAAGGCCTGCCAGAACTTCATCAAGGCCGTCACCAAAGGCGTGATCAAAATCGCGTCTAAAATCGGCATTTCCACCATTCAGAGCTATCGTGGTGCCCAGATCTTTGAGGCCCTGGGCCTGAACCACACCGTTATCGACCAGTACTTCACCTGGACCGCCTCCCGCATTCAGGGTGTCGGTCTCGACGTGCTGGCCGAAGAAGCTCTCAAGCGTCACCGTCACGCCTTCCCCGATCGCCCCACCGAGCATGTCACCCTCGATGTCGGCGGTGACTATCAGTGGCGCAAAGAAGGCGAAGCCCACCTGCTCAGCCCGCAGGTGATCCACACCCTGCAAAAGGCCGTGCGCACTGGGGATTATGAGGCCTATAAGCAGTATGCAGCCCTGGTCAACGAGCAAGAGAAACAGCTCTTCCGCCTGCGCGATCTGCTCCAGTTCAAGCAGCGGGAGCCAATTCCCCTGGAGGAAGTCGAACCGGTCGAAGCCATCACTCGCCGGTTCAAGACCGGGGCGATGAGCTACGGGTCGATCTCTAAGGAAGCTCACGAAGCGCTGGCGATCGCCATGAACCGCCTGGGCGGCAAATCCAACACGGGCGAAGGCGGCGAAGACCCCGATCGCTACACCTGGACCAACGAAAAGGGCGATTCCAAAAACAGCGCCATCAAGCAGGTGGCCTCGGGCCGCTTCGGCGTCACCAGCCTCTACCTCTCCCAGGCCAAAGAGATCCAGATCAAAATGGCTCAGGGCGCGAAACCGGGCGAGGGCGGCCAATTACCGGGCCGAAAAGTCTATCCCTGGATTGCCAAGGTGCGCCACTCTACCCCCGGCGTGGGATTGATTTCGCCGCCGCCCCACCACGACATCTACTCCATTGAAGACCTGGCCGAGCTGATCCACGACCTCAAGAACGCCAACCGTGACGCTCGGGTCAACGTCAAGCTGGTGTCCGAGGTGGGCGTCGGCACCATCGCCGCCGGAGTCGCCAAGGCCCACGCCGACGTGATTCTGATCGCCGGGTTTGATGGCGGCACCGGGGCCTCGCCCCAAACCTCGATCAAGCACGCCGGTCTGCCCTGGGAGCTGGGATTGGCTGAAACTCACCAGACCCTGGTGATGAACAACTTGCGCAGCCGGGTGGTGGTCGAAACCGATGGCCAGATGAAAACGGGCCGCGATGTGGTGGTCGCCGCCCTGCTGGGGGCCGAAGAGTTCGGCTTTGCCACCGCTCCTCTAGTCTCCATGGGCTGCATCATGATGCGAGTCTGTCACATGAACACCTGCCCCGTAGGCGTCGCTACTCAGGATCCTGAGCTGCGCAAGCACTTTATGGGCGACCCCGACCACGTGGTCAACTTCATGCGGTTCATCGCTCAGGACATGCGCGAGCTGATGGCTGAGCTGGGCTTCCGCACCCTCGATGAAATGGTGGGTCGCACCGATGTGCTGGAGCCGAAAGCTGCGATCGAGCACTGGAAGGCTAAAGGCCTCGATCTCTCCCCCATGCTCCATCAGCCGGAGGTTGGCCCCGACGTCGGGCGCTACTGCCAAATGGCCCAGGATCACGGGTTGGATAAGTCCCTGGATATGACCACTCTGCTGGAGTTGTGTGAACCTGCGATCGCGCGGGGTGAAAAGGTCAGCGCCACTCTGCCGATCCAAAACGTCAACCGGGTTGTCGGCACCATTCTCGGCAACGAAATCACCAAGCGTCACTGGGAAGGATTACCTGAAGACACCGTCCGTCTGCACTTCCAGGGCAGCGCGGGCCAGAGCTTTGGGGCCTTTGTACCCAAGGGTGTCACCCTGGAGCTGGAAGGCGAAGCCAACGACTACTTAGGGAAGGGCCTGAGCGGCGGCAAGCTGATTGTCTACCCATCCAAGCGCTCTACCTTTATTCCGGCGGAAAACATCATCACTGGCAACGTGGCCTTCTACGGGGCCACCAGCGGTGAAGCCTTTATTCGCGGCCTAGCTGGGGAGCGCTTCTGCGTGCGCAACTCTGGCGTCACGGCGGTCGTAGAAGGCGTCGGCGACCACGCCTGCGAATACATGACCGGCGGCAAGACGATCGTGCTGGGCCTCACCGGGCGTAACTTCGCCGCAGGCATGAGCGGCGGCGTCGCCTACGTGCTCGACGAGGCCGGGGATTTCGCCACCCGCTGCAACACCGAAATGGTAGACCTGGAGAAGCTAGAGGAACCCGAAGAAATTCGCG
The DNA here is from genome assembly GCA_049646445.1 of Nodosilinea sp. GTDB lineage: Bacteria > Cyanobacteriota > Cyanobacteriia > Phormidesmidales > Phormidesmidaceae > Nodosilinea. The sequence continues at coordinate 44,877 of JBARVV010000070.1, forward strand.
ACCTGCAAGAGCTGATCCAGCGCCATATCGCCTACACCGAAAGCAAGCGGGGGATCAAGCTGCTGGAAGACTGGGACAACACCGTGGCCAAGTTTGTAAAGGTCATGCCCCGCGACTACAAGCGGGTGCTGCAACACATTCAAAAAGCCCTAGCCGATGGGCTAACCGGCGATGATGCCCTCACCGCTGCCTTTGAAGAAAACGCCCGCGACGTCGCCCGCATTGGCGGAAGTTAACCGTAGGGTGCATTTGCGGCTCATAACCCCAGGCCAATCACCCCCGATTTCGCCTTTGAGCCGCAATGCACCGCGCACGAGACTGGGGCCAGCTTAGGCCAAATCTCCGATCAAATACGCCATGCCCGAATTATGCTGCACTGTCTGAATAGTTATAGACAGGAACCTGAACAAAATGATCGGGTTTTGATTTCTCTAAGATTGTCTGCTGCAAACGTTCTACCGTTGATGGAGAAAAAAACTGTTCCCCAGTTTCTTCATTAACGCGAGCGGGTACATTTTCGATCAAGATAACTTGACCGTTTAGATTCAGAGTATACGTGACATTCTTCTCAACCAAGATTTCTAGCCATTCAGTTGTCATTGTTAGTTAGCCTCCTTTTCGTGAAATTGCTGTTCCATCTTTCGGCTTCAGGTTCATATAAAGTAATGATTTTAATGATTGGGCGGGAGGGATAACTGCATTGAATATGAAGAGGACGCTGCGCTTGGGTGAATCTCAAAATCAAGCAGCTTGGCCCGTATTTATCATCTGGATAGTCTTCGATAATATGACCACTCGCGATCGCCTCTCTAACCTCCCGCACCAAAATCTGACGCACAATGGACTGATCAACCGCATGCTTAGAAAACTCGAATTGGTCTTCAGCAAACTTTTGACGTATGCTCTCGATACTTACAGCCATGGCAGCTATTTTAGCGTCTTAGGTTGGGCAGGGTACGGGCCGAGCCTAATCCCAGAGCGATTGTAGGTTGGGTGGGACGAAGTGGAACTCAGCGCTAATTTCCGCAATGTTGGGTTCCGCTGGCGCTACACCTAACCAACAGCAAGCCAATTTTTTACAAGTAGCAGAACAACCACCTTCAGGACAACCACCATGGGAAAACCGACTGGCTTTATGGAATACCTGCGGGAAGTGGCGCAAGAAGTCGCCCCCGCCGATCGCATTCGCAACTGGGACGAGTTCCACCTCCATATGCCAGAGGACAACCTCCGCACCCAGGGAGCGCGCTGCATGGATTGCGGCACCCCCTTCTGCCACACCGGCATCACCATCAGCGGCATGGCCAGCGGCTGCCCCATCAACAACCTGATTCCTGAATGGAACGACCTTGTCTACCGGGGTCTGTGGGAAGAAGCTCTGGAGCGGCTGCACAAGACCAACAACTTCCCCGAGTTTACCGGGCGAGTCTGCCCCGCTCCCTGCGAGGGCTCTTGCGTGCTGGGCATCACCAGCCCTCCGGTAACGATCAAAAACATTGAGTATTCCATCGCCGAAAAGGGCTGGGAATCGGGCTGGATTACCCCCAACCCGCCCCAGCAGCGCACGGGTAAGAAAGTCGCCGTGATCGGCTCTGGCCCGGCTGGCTTATCTGCTGCCGCCCAGCTCAATTCGGCGGGTCACTGGGTCACCGTCTACGAGCGGGCCGATCGCCCCGGTGGGCTGCTCATGTACGGCATCCCCAACATGAAGCTCGAAAAGCAAAGGGTTGTGCAGCGGCGGCTGGATGTGCTGGAGGCCGAAGGCGTTACCTTTGTTTGCAATACCGAAGTGGGCAAAGACATTTCGGCGGAAAATCTGCTCAAAGAGTTCGATTCGGTGGTGCTCTGCACCGGCTCGACCCGACCCCGCGACCTGCCCATTGAAGGGCGCGATCTGAAGGGCATCCACTTTGCCATGGAGTTCTTGACCGCCAACACGCGATCGCTGCTGGATGGCTACCCCGGCAACGACTACATCTCGGCGGCGGGCAAAGATGTGGTGATCATCGGCGGCGGCGACACGGGCACAGACTGCGTGGGCACCTCGATTCGCCACGGCTGCGCCAGCGTCACCCAGGTGGAGATCATGCCCCAGCCGCCGGAGACGCGATCGGCGGCTAACCCCTGGCCCGAGTGGCCCAAGGTCTACAAGATGGACTACGGCCAGGAAGAAGCCGCCGCCCTGTTTGGCGACGATCCCCGCGCCTACCTGACCACCGCCACCAAGTTTGAGGGCGATGAGCAGGGCAACGTGAAGGCGATTCACACGGTGCAGATTCAGTGGGGCAAAGATGAAAATGGGCGGTTTGTACCCCAAAACGTGCCCGGTACTGAGAAAGTGATCCCAGCTCAGCTGGCGCTGCTGGCGATGGGCTTTTTAGGCCCCGAGCAGCCGCTTTTGGATTCCTTGGGCCTGGAAAAAGATGGCCGTAGCAACGTGAAGGCTGAGCACGAGCAGTACACCACCACGATTCCGGGCGTGTTTGCCGCTGGTGACTGTCGCCGGGGCCAGAGCCTAGTGGTGTGGGCCATCAATGAAGGTCGCGGCGCGGCAAGGGAGTGCGATCGCTACCTGATGGGCACCACCGAGTTACCCTAGTCCACAACCTCAGGAACCGGGTTTCTAAACGACCCGGTTTCTTTTCCCCAATAGCTTTGCTAACGATAGCCTGGCTAAATTGTCCTAAGGGCTTACGGTTTCGGTCAATCCTATATCCGCGTCAACTGCGATCGCGATATCCCGGCCTGGTCAAAAAGCGATCGAGCTGGTTGGCAAACGCTTCGGTGTCACGTTGGCTAAACGGTGGTGGTCCGCCGGTTTGTACGCCGCCGCTGCGCAATTCATCTAAAAAATTTCGCATCGATAGGCGCTCGCGGATATTGCCCTGATCGTAAAATTCGCCGCGTGGATTGAGGGCATAGGCTCCCTTTGCGATCGCATCAGCCGCCAGGGGAATATCTGCCGTAACCACCAAATCGCCGGGCTGTAGCTGCTGGGCAATATAGTTGTCGGCCACATCTAGGCCCGATCGCACCTGCACCGCCTCAATATAGTCAGACCCCGGAATCTGCAACTCTTGATTCGCAACCAAAGTGGTTTTGACCTGCACTCGTTTGGCCGCGCGAAACAAAACCTCTTTAATCACATTCGGGCAAGCATCGGCATCCACCCAGATCTGCATAATTTACACTTCTGTCTTGACGACAGGATTTGCGTCTAAGCGTTCTGCTACCCAAAATTTAATGATAGCTTCGCGCTGAATACCTAGCCGTTGGGCTTCCTTATCCAATGCAGCCAACATCCACCGAGGAAAAGTGATTTCAATCGCTTGAGGTTCTAGGCCAGGGCGTCTAAGGGTAGACAGATCAAAATAGTCTAGAACGTCTTCGTCTTCGTCAAATTTGCGATCCAGGTCTTCAGCGTTCATAGAGCGATACCTCATTGTCGCGAGAACGACGGACAGAAATAATCCGAATGTTTGTACCTCGATAGGTAACAATTGCAGACCAAACTTTCCCCTCGATTGTACCAATCACTAAAGAACGAGGCTCCACGGCTGATGCGGCCTCTAATTCCACCCGGTACCGATCGCGCCAGAGCAATTTGGCTGTTTCAAAGTCAATACCATGCTTAGCTAAATTGCTGCGGCTCTTGTTAGGATCATATTCAAACTGCGCCATGAAGCCTAGCGGAACATCCTAAGCGGGCTAACAGCAAGTCTAGCAAGCGCAGCACTTACTGTCGCTAAGGGATAAACAAGTGACTTCTAGAAAAGGCTAGATCACTCGCCCTGCAAAATCTCTTGATAGTCTTCGGCCTTGAGCTTGCGCTCCATCAGCGCCGCCACCGCCTCTTCGGCAGAAATATCGCCCTTGAGCAACAGGTACACCTGCTTTGAAATGGGCACAGAAATGTGCTCGCGCTGGGCAATGTCGTGCAGCACATAGGCGGTATTGACCCCCTCAGCGGTGCTGCCCAGTTCACCTAAAATTTGATCTAGAGACTTGCCTTCCGCCAGTCCGTAGCCCACCCGGTAGTTGCGGCTGAGCACGCTGGTGCAGGTAGCCAGCATATCACCCAGGCCCGAGAGGCCCAAAAAGGTTTCGGGCTGACCGCCCAAGTGGGTACCAATCCGCATTACCTCCGGCAGGGCGCGGGTAATCAGGGCCGATCGCGCGTTCGAGCCCAGGTTTAGCCCTTCGCACACGCCAACTGCGATCGCAATCACGTTCTTCAACGTGCCGCCCAGCTCGGCTCCCAGGGGGTCGGCGCTGCGGTAGGTGCGAAAGTTTTCGCCCGCAAACACGTGCTGCACAGCTTCAGCGGCGGTTTCGTTTTCGCAGGCGATTACCGTCGCAGCGGGCAGCCCCGCCTCAATTTCTTTAGACAGGTTAGGGCCAGAGAGCACCGCCACCGCATGGTTTGGAAACGCTCGCTGAAAAATCGCCGATGGAGTCAGCGTAGTTTCGGGGTCGAGGCCCTTGGTCGCCGTCACCAGCACCGTCGTCTCAGGAATATTCAGCCCCTTGAGCCGATTCACCAGCTCCGGCACCCCTTTCATCGAGATCGCCGACATAATTACCTCGGCCCCCTCGACGGCCTCTTCGAGCGACAGATCGCCGCTGCGCGACCACAGCCGTACGGTGTGGTCATTGGTGCGGGCAATGTGGGCCAGGCCTTTGCCCCAGGCCCCAGTACCGAGAATGGTGAGGGTGACCTGGCGGTGTTTGTAGGTCTCAAAGACCTGATCAACGGTTTGGGTGGCGATGGGCATAGGAGATGATTAGAGTTGGGTGGAACTGGACAGCGCAACTAGGGGATGAAACGCGTAAAGAGCAAAGTGCGAACGGAAAGCTCAAACCGTTTGCCCTTTACTCTTTACCTTGCTTTCATTCAGGCGGTTTGCAGCGAGGGCGACTCCTGGCCTAGCGCATAGTCGGGGATGCAGTTTTCGGCCATGAACTTGTGATAGGCCTGAATATTGCGATCGCAGTCTTGTTCACTCCAGCCGCAGTACTCGCGCAGCACCTCGGCCACCACAGGTAGCGCATCAAAGCCATAATTTTTGTGCATGGCCACCGTGGTGCGACGGCGCAGAATATCCACAAATGTGTGGGCCATCTCGGCCTGCATCGCAAACACAATCTGGGCCTGAATGTCGTAGGTGTAGTCAACGATGGGGTCAGCCAACGCGGGATGCTCATCGACTAAGGCCAGCAGGTCTTCAGTGCGGGCCCCGTAGATGCCAATCAGGTGATCGAGCACGGTAGTAGGAATGCGGTGGCGGTAGCGATCGTGCCACTGGCCCACCTGGGGATCATCCAGCAAAATAGCGCCGGGCAAAGGCCGGGTGTGGGTGGGGCAGGCCGGTATCGCCTCGCCCCGCTTGCGAAAGGCCGCCGCCACAAACTCTTCACCCACCTGGCGATGGGTGGTGAGCTTGCCGCCAATCAGCGAAATCAGGTTCTTCGCCCCTTCTTTGCTGTGGTCGTGGAGAATGTGGGCGCGGGTAATACTAGCCGCCTTCTTGCCTTCGGCGTAGGGCAGAGGCCGCACCCCGGCGTAGGTAAAGCGCACGTCCTCACGGGTGAGGTGGGCAGCGGGCAGCACGGCGTTGGTTTCTTTGAGTAGGTAGTCAACCTCGGCGTCGTCGGCCTTGATATTGTCGAGGGGGCCTTCGTAGCGCTCGTCAGTGGTGCCAATTAGGTACTGGCCCAGCCAGGGGATAATGAAAAAAGGCCGACCGTCCGATTTTGCTTCCACATATAGAGCCGAGTCGGGCGCGCCGGGGAAGGAATCGACGATGATGTGGCTACCTTTGGTACCGCCAATTTTGCGGCCCTTGCTGACGGGCGACTCGCTCAGGCCGCAGACCGCATCTACCCAGGGGCCAGAGGTGTTGATCACAACCGTTTTGGCGTGGGTGGTTACTTCAAAGGTGTCATCACTGAGCAGATCGCGGCAGGTCAAGCCAGTAATGCGCTGCTCGCTCATCTGGATATCTTCCACCTGAGCGTAGTTGAGGGCCACGGCCCCAGCCTGCTGGGCATCCAAAACATTTTCGAAGCACAGACGCTCGGCGTGCTCGGCCTGGCCGTCGTAGTACTGGCCAGCCCCCGCCAGCTCATCGGCATCAATGGCGCGAAACAGCTGCCGGGTCGTCTTCCGCGACAGCATGCGGTGGTTGGGCAGCGATTTGTCGTAGCTAAGCACGTCGTAGAGCACCATACCCACCTGAATGATGCGGTAGCTGCGCGATCCGCTGCGATAGATCGGAATCGTCATCTGCAACGACTTGGCCAGGTGGGGGGCATTGCGCAGCAGCACTTCTCGCTCGTGCAGCGACTCGCGCACCAGGTTGAACTCGAAGTATTCTAAATACCGCAGCCCACCGTGAATGAGTCGGCTCGACCAGCTGGTGGTACCCCCACCAAAGTCGCCCTTTTCAACGAGTAGAGTGCGCAGCCCGCGCAGGGCCGCATCTCGGGCGGTGGCCGCGCCGTTGATGCCGCCGCCAATCACGATTAGGTCAAAGGGTTGGTTGGAGAGGGTTTGCAGGTTGCGCATGGGAATTGAGGGTGTCGGAGGTTTACGGGAAGCAGATGGGTAAAGGTGTGAATCGGTGGATCGGCAAAAAGCTTGGCTAAGTTGGGTAAAGCGTCAGGAAAACCGAGCTGGCAGAAGAGCGCTCTTGTGCAGCCTAACGCATTGGGACTGGGCCTTCAGGCTGGGCAGGCATGGTCAAACCTGAGAATATTATGAAGTCTTTACCCAAAGAAACCAGACAAAACGGCTTAGATAGCTATTTGGGACGCAGCAGGGGAAGAACCTCTGTTCTCTCTGTTCAAAACTACTTGAATACCCTCCTGGTTAGGGAGGGTAAGGGGGCCAGTGACAAATCACTAGAGCTAAATTTTCTCCGGGAGGGTGCCTGAGGCAGGGCAACGACACCCTTGAGACTAGGCGAGAACCAGATCTTTCTCTGGCTCGTCGGTCAGAGAAACCGCATTCGCTTCGCGGAACATGTGGTTGGCCCACTGCTGCACGTCGTACTGAGTGACGGCGCTGTGCATATTGGTCATGCGCCGTTTTTGCTCATCTAGGGGCATGTCGAGGGCAATATCGATGCACTCATCCATGTTCTTGTCGGAATAGGGGTTGGTGAGAACGGCATCGGGCAGTTCGACCGCAGAACCCGTAAATTCTGACAGCACCAGCACGCCGTTTTCGCCGCCGTGGGCCGCGATGTATTCTTTGGCCACCAGGTTGAGGCCGTCGCGCAGGGGCGGAATCCAGGCGATGTCGGCGGTTTTGTACAGCGCCATCAGGTCATCAAAGGGAATTGGCTCGGTAAAGAGCGAGAGCGCGTTCCAGGTGAGGGTGGAATATTTGCCGTTGATTTGGCCAGCTAGCTGCTCAATTTCGCTCTGGGCGGTTTTGTAGACCCGCATACCGGAGGCGGCTTTGACGGCGGTCATGATCAGGTTGACCTTACCGCGCAGCTCGGGACGGCGATCGAGCAGGCGCTCGTAGCAGAGCAGCATTTCTTTGGCACCTTTCACGTAGTCGACTCGGCCCGCCGACACGATCAGCTTGTTGTCGCCAATGTCGTCGCGGATTTCGGCGACCCGCTTTTGCACCGAGGGCTTGTTGACCATCTCGTGGATGTAGCTGGGGTTGGTGCCCACGGGGAAGGCATCGACATTGACCATGCGGCCTTTGTATTCGAGTTTGGTGGTCATGTCAGGCTCGGCCAGGGCGGTGCCAAAGGGGGTAAAGGCCTCGGGCACGGGCTTGCGCTCGACTAGCTTGACATCGCGCAGGCTGCGGGCGGCGGAGACAAAGTTCTCAACGTAGCGGGGAATGTGGAAACCGCACAGGTCGCAGCACAGCAGGCTGTCGATGATGGCCTCGCGCCAGTGCAGAATGTTGAACACGTCGGCGGCGGGGAAGGGGGTGTGGTGGAAGAAGGCAATCTTCACATTGGGCATTTTTTGCCGAATGTAGAAGGGCGTCAGCCACAGGTTGTAGTCGTGAATCCAGATCAGGGCGTCGTCGGCAGCCTCTTCGCAGGCGGCTTCGGCAAACAGCTTGTTGATGTACTGAAAGTTTTCCCAGTCGGAGCTTTCGTAGGTAAAGTGCTCGGGGAAAGAGTGCAGAATGGGCCAGATCGCCTCTTTGGCGGTGATGTAGTAGAAGTCTTTAACGCGATCGGCGGTGAGGTGAATGCGGCGGATAACGGCGCGATCGCTCCAGCCTTCCATGGTGACGCGGTCATCAAAGCTTTCCTGCTTGTCTTCGGCAACCTGTTTCCAGGCCACCCAGGTGCTGCTGTCGGCGTTGGCAAAAAAGCTTTTTAGGGTCGGCACAATGCCGTTGGGGCTTTTCTTTTCGCGGTAAACGGTTTTGCCGTTCTCAACCACCTCGTCGTAAGGTTCGCGGTGGTAAAGGATTACTAAAGAAGATTTCATTATGGCTTGTTGCTCCTGGCTTCTTTGCTTGTCGCATTGGGCGCGGGACGGCTGCTGCGTAAACTCCAACACAGAACTGTTACATTACGCAGCAATTCTACATATATGGAGCTACGCTGGCATCTACCTGGGGGCATATCCCTATGTCTATAGGTAGATGCCCTGCCCAGATTCTATGATCTTTGTGAGTATTGCCCAAATTGTTAAGGCTGGCTAGGGCTACAGAAGGCGTGTTTTTGGGACATAGGTCGAACCCGGCTCAAGCTTCTGCATTCCTCAGCACCAGTGGCTTTGGGGAGTTGACTTAGCCCAGCTGTGAGGCCGAAAGGCTTAGCGTAATAAGAGTTTTTTAGCTCAATCAGCAGATACCCAGAGTTTGAAGCGGCTTGGTAGGCTAGATTTACTGCTGCTCCTAGCTTTTCGCCCCATGCAAGTTCTTTCTGCTCAACCATCTGATCAAGTCGCTGCACCAGAGCCGTCGCTTAGCCAAACCATGGTGCTAAATATCAGCGGCATGAAGTGCGCCGGGTGCGTGCGTGCGGTCGAAAGTCGCCTGACTCAGGTAGACGGGGTGCGATCGGCCACGGTCAACCTAGTGACTGAGGTGGCGGTAGTCGAAACCCAAAATGGCTCCGTTACGACTGAAGACCTGGTAGAGCAGGTAGCCCAGGCGGGCTTTACCGCTACCCCCCGCACGACCGATGGCGACGGCGACGACCTGACCGCCTGGGTTGAGGCTAAGCGGCAGGAGCAGCAGCAGCAGGGGCGGCGGCTGGGAATTGCGATCGCGCTCCTCGTTCTCTCCACCATTGGCCACCTGAACCACTTTGGCTGGCTGACCATTCCTATTCTTAGCGACCTGTGGTTCCACGCCGTACTGGCCACGGTGACGCTGGCGTTTCCGGCCCGCGAAATTTTGGTCGATGGCTGGGCCGGGCTGCGGCGACTGGCCCCCAATATGAACACCCTGGTGGCCCTGGGCAGCGTCAGCGCCTACTTGGCCAGCGTGGTGGCGCTGGTGTTCCCCGGCCTGGGCTGGGAGTGCTTTTTTGAAGAGCCGGTGATGCTGCTGGCCTTTATTTTGCTGGGCCGCACCCTAGAGCAGCGAGCCCGGTACCGGGCGGCGGATGCGCTGCGATCGCTAGTCGAACTGCAACCCGCCGTGGCGCGGCTGATCTCAAACCCCGCCATCGCTGGGGCCGCCCAAACTGGCGTCGAGGTGCCCGCCCGCTGCCTGCAAGTGGGGGAATGGGTGCAGGTGCTGCCCGGCGAAAAAATCTCTGCCGACGGCACGGTGGTCTCGGGCCAGAGCACCGTGAATGAGTCGATGCTGACCGGCGAGTCGATGCCCGTGCTGAAGCAGCCCGGCGATGGGGTGACGGCGGGGACTGTTAATCAGAGTGGCGCGATCGCCCTGCAAGTCACCGGCACAGGTCAAGACACCGTGCTGGCCCAAATGATTCGCCTGGTAGAAACGGCCCAGAGCCGCAAGGCCCCGATTCAGCGGCTGGCGGACGTGATTTCGGGCTACTTCACCTACGGGGTGATGTCTTTGGCCACGCTAACGTTCCTGTTCTGGTACTTCATTGGTCTGCACCACTGGCCCCAGGTGATGCGCTCGGCCCTGGGCATGGCCCACATGGGTCACACCATGACCTACACCTCCACGACCCTGCTGGTGAGCCTGAAGCTGGCGATCGCGGTGATGGTCGTCGCCTGCCCCTGCGCCCTGGGCCTGGCTACCCCCACCGCTATTTTGGTTGGCTCTGGACTGGGGGCCGAGCGCGGCCTGCTGCTGCGCGGCGGCGACAGTCTCGAAACCATCCACCACCTCGATACGGTGGTGTTTGACAAAACCGGCACCCTCACCCTAGGCCAGCCCCAGGTAACAGCGATTCACGTTTTGCAGGATGGCCTGAGCGAGGCCGACATTTTGCAGATCGCCGCCACCGTCGAAAGCGGCACCCAGCATCCCCTGGCTAAGGCCATCCACCAGGCAGCAACAGCGCGGGAACTGGATCTGCTGCAAGCCGATGAGTTTGATACCCAACCCGGCCTCGGCGTAGTCGCTCAAATTACCTGGCAAGACACTGTGCAGCCCTGCGCCCTGGGCAACCAGCAGTGGATGAGCCAGCGAGAAATGGTGCTGGATGCCGACGTGCAAGACCGGGCGAAAGCATTGGCGGCAGATGGACAGACAGTGGTGTACGTGACGCTGGGCGATCGCGTGGTGGGACTGATTGCGATCGCAGACCAGCTGCGCCCCGATGCCGCCGCTGTCGTAAAAAGTCTTCAGCAGCAAGGGCTTCAGGTGCGGGTGCTGACGGGGGATAGGAAGGAAGTGGCGGGGGCGATCGCGGCCCAGCTCAACCTCAGCCCCAGTCAGGTCACCGCCGAAGTCTCTCCTCAGGGCAAAGTAGACGCCATCCGTCAGCTCCAGGCCGAGGGGCACACCGTCGCGCTGATGGGCGACGGCATTAATGATGCGCCTGCCCTGGCCCAGGCCGATGTCGGCATCAGCCTCCACTCCGGCACCGACATCGCCATGGAAACCGCCGACGTGATTCTCATGGGCGACCAACTCTCCGCCCTGCTCGAAACCCTCACCCTCAGCCGCGCCACGTTCAACAAAATTCGCCAAAACCTGGCCTGGGCCTTTGCCTACAACCTGGTAGCGATCCCCCTAGCGGCAGGGGTGCTGCTGCCCACCGTCGGGGTCAGCCTCAGCCCCGCCGCCGCAGGCGGCATGATGGCGTTTAGCTCTGTAGCGGTCGTAGTGAATTCGCTGCTATTGCGAAGCCGCAATTTTTCCGGAAATCACGACTAGGGTTTCAGTTTCATCCTTCACTTCTTTGTAATGATGTTGCAGCCATCCTTCCGTAAGGCCATCCTCAAACATCAGCACAAAAATGTAAACGCAAATCTTATATGGGGAGCTCCACTGCCCTCACAGCTTGCTTCATTACTTGGCGATGGGTGTAGACAATTACATGAACTTGGATATCATGCGTCTTGTTTCCCTGAAGGAGATGGGTTGACGCTTAATCATCCAACATATTCACCAGTCAATGCACTAAAAGATATCTGCTTGGCCTTTCCTTGGCTAGACATTGCAGATAAAAAGCGCACTGAAGACGATTTATACGGCGATGAAATTGCGAAGTGCAAGGTTTTAGTTCCGATAGAAAAACTTCATTTGACAACCAGCATTAGTATTGAGCCATATCATTTTTTCCCTCCAATTGGTCATGACGAAAGCAATGAGCCTCATCCTTGGCATGAGCACTTATCCACAACCAATTCAATGGAAATATGGGAAGCATATGAGTTATCCCCTGATGAAAATTCATCAGGGATTACGAAAATTGATTTCTTGCTAACTTATCCTCTAGTCGAAGTGTCAGTTGATATCCCATACAGAGAACTCATTGCAGCGAAAGAGTATCCTGATGGAATGAGTCCATTACTTCGTCGCTGTTCAGAATGCGCTGATCGAGGGCTTGATCTCATACGGCTAGAAGAGTGTAACTATAAACGACATGAGCATTTACCTTGCATAGCAGGTCAACTCCTTGACGGCTTTCATGCAGCTTATGTAATACCACCATCTAACAGCCCTTTCAGGCCTAAACTATATTGTCATTTTGCCAGTCCGTTTCAAGTAATACCTAATTGGCTCGGACTCGATGTCCATGGGGAGCTTAGTCAAGACATTAGTGATATTGCACCTATCGTATTCGGGACAACCAAAGATGAGATGTCTCAGCGGATACGAGGCGCAGTTCGCGCTGTGGGTCAAGCCTTTTACATCCTTACACCCGAAGCACGTTTCCTTAGCTTAGTTGTAGCTCTTGATGGCTTATGCAGCCCCAAGAAAAACTGGAATGGACTAGCTCATCATTCGTACATTGCGGCTGTGGGTGCAAATGGAGAAGTGTCCCGATTTAAATTCTGGTTGGAGACGTTTTGCGCTGCGTATTCAGACGTTCGGAATCCAATCGTGCATCAAGGTAGCTCATTTATCGAACTTGAAATAGTTCCCGCAAAAGTTTCTAATCATATAGTTTGGCTTATCAGAAGCTGTATCAATACAGTAATTGATCGTCAAATCAAGACTGTTGATAACCTCCATTCCTATACTCTTGGAATGCTCACCTCTCCCGATTTTAAACAAGCTTTAGCAGAATTTGTCAATGGAGTTAATGAAAGTCAAGCATACAGCAAACATCTCAAAATGCCGAAATGGAAAAATTAGTTCTTACCAACTCTCCAGCGTTGAAGCACCTCCTCCGACACTCCTGCATCTTTTCAGTACGGAGCGCAGGAGCGCCATTGAAAGCATTCCACGCGGAGCGTAGAAACGATAGGTTACCCAGCTTAGTTACACAACGGAGGATAATATGGTTATAGCTCTTAACAAACCATCGTCTTTAATTCATGAGATTCAACTTGAAAAAGTTGGCAGTTGGCATTTGTTCAAGTTCAGTGAGCCTCTCCAGTTGCGAATGGAGGAGCTTCTAGAGAAGAAAAAAGCGGATCACCTCACAGCTGATGAAACTGCTGAGCTAGAGACAATTGGAGAGCTAGATCGCATTTTTACTCATATGAATGCCATGCTAGCGGCCCAAGATGTCAATTCGTGATGCAGCCAAGCAAGCCATTCGAGAGCGGGCTGGCTATCTATGCGAGTACTGCCATTCTCCAGAACGGTTGAGTGCCAATCGGTTTACCGTCGAGCACGTCATCCCCCAATCGCTGGGCGGCTCTGATGACCTGGCTAACCTTGCCCTCGCCTGTCGCCGCTGCAACGAAAGGCGCTACAACTTCGTCGCGGGAATAGATCCTGCGACTCAAGAAATTGTGCCTATTTTCAACCCTCGCCAGCAATTGTGGAAAGAGCACTTTGTCTGGCTAGGTCAAGGCATTGTCATAGAAGGCATTACACCCGTTGGTCGTGCAACCTGCCTTCGCCTTGATCTGAACGATACCCGCTATCCAGAGAGCGATTCCATCCGAGAAACCAGACGGTTTTGGATCAAAACTGGAATACACCCACCATCAGATGATCCACATCAAGACGAAGATCGATAGTAATTTGCGAAGCTTGGATCACCAACACTCTTGGCATTGAAGCTATAGCCTAGCGGTTACCTCTCACCGCAGTAGCTGATCGATCATGCGATTGGCCTGCGACTCGTAGCTGCCGCCAAACAGCGTAAAGTGATTGAGGATGTGGTACAGGTTGTAGAGCGTTTTGCGGGTCTTGTAGCCTAGGTCTAACGGATAGGCCGCATTGTACGCCTCATAAAACGCGGCGGGAAAGCGGCCAAACAGTTCGGTCATGGCGATGTCTACCTCGCGATCGCCATAATAAGTCGCCGGATCCAAAATCACCGGCTCGCCGTCGTTCGTCACCGCCGCATTGCCCGACCACAGATCGCCGTGCACCAGAGCTGGAGCTGGCTCATGGCCCGCCAGCAGATCGGGCAGCACCATCAGCAGCTCGTGCTGGCGCGGAAACCGCCCCCCGCGACGACCCGCCAGGCGAAACTGGTGGCGCAGGCGGTGCTCGCGGTAAAACTCTAGCCAGGTCGCGGTCCAGGGGTTGGGTTGGGGAGTGGCGCCAATGGTATTGGTCTGGTGCCAGCCAAAGCCTTCATCGCTAGTAACCCGGTGCATGGCCGCCAATTTTTCCCCCATGCGGCCCCAGGCATCGCCGCCGCCGCCCAGATCCAGCCACTCCATCACGATATAGGCCGACCCATCCACCGTGCCCCAGCAGATCGGTCGGGGTACGCGAATCGTCTGGCTGTCGTACATATCCTTCAGGCCCAGGGCCTCGGCCTCAAACATCGCCACCTGCGAGGCCTGGTTGAGCTTGATAAAAAACGACTGGCGACCGTCGCTGATGTGGTAGGCCTGATTGATACAGCCGCCCCCCACCGATCGCCGATCGGCAATGGTGAAGGCGGAGCCGGTTTTAGCGGTAATGTGCTGGGCGATCGCGGTCCACATACTCACCTCGCCCTAACCCGCTGGCTGGATGGCGACAACCCCGTAGGCCTGCCCTGACAAATAGCTCTGGGCCGCCTGCAACACCTCCTCTACCCCCAGCTTTTGAATATAGGTGGGGTAGTTGAGGCCTTCGGCGATGTCGCCGGTCAGGGTGTGGTAGTAGCCGTAGAGGCCGGCGCGATCGCTGGGGGTTTCGTTGGCAAACACAAACCGATTGGCCACCTGGGTCTGCACCCGGCGCAGTTCAGTTTGGCTGACCGGCTGCTGGGTCATGGTCTCGATATGCTGGGCGATCGCGGCTTCTACCGCAGCCAGGTGCTCCGCTGGCAGCTGGGCCGACACCATAAACACCCCCTGGTGGGCCAGCGTCATGTTGCTACAGCTAATGCTGTTCACCAGCTTGCGGTCTTCCCGCAGGTCGCGCACCAGCCGCGAGGTCAGCCCCCGCCCCAAAATTGACGCCACAATATCTAGGCCGTAGGTGTCGTCAAGCTGGGCTACCCCCGGCACCCGCCAGGCCATTACCAGCCGCGCCTGGGTCAGGGCCGCATCGTAGTGCACAGCCCGGCGCACCGTATCAAAAGGAGACTCCAAATCACCGGGTAGCAGGGGCTTCAACCGCTCCATCAAGTCGGTCGGGGCTGAGGCAGCACGCTGGGCCATAGCCCGCTCAAACCCCTCGGCTACCGTGGCGATCAGGGTCTCGACCGGCAGGTTGCCCACCGCCACCGCCGTCATGCTCTGGGGCTGGTACCAGGTATTGTGAAAGGCTCGCATTTGCTCTGCGGCTAGACTCTCAACCACAGCGGTCGGCCCGAGTACCGGGCGGCGGTAGGGAAGCCGGTCAAACACCAGCTCCATGGTGCGGGCGTAGGCGCGGCGGCGAGGGTTGTCGTCGGCGCGGCGAATTTCTTCTAAAATTACCGGGCGCTCGCGCTCAAAGTCGTCGTCGCCAAGGCGGGGGGCCATCACCATCTGAATTTGCAGCGGGGCCAGGGCGACAAAATCTTGGGGAGCCGTGGTGATGTAGTACTTTGTGTAGTCTTGGCTGGTGGCAGCGTTGGTAAAGGCTCCTCGCTCTTCTACCCGGCGCTCAAACTCGCCGCACTGTAGCTGCTGAGTGCCCTTAAAAATCATGTGCTCTAAAAAATGAGCCATACCGTTGATGGCGTCACTTTCTACTGCCGAGCCTACCCGCAGCCAAAGGCTCAAATTCACTACCTCTAGGGGCATTTGCTCAGCAATGACCGTCAGGCCGTTGGGCAGGCGACGAATGGTGGGCGAGGCAAGGCGAGAGGGCAGATCAGCGGTCGCTGAGAGCAAAGCCATAACAAAGATTTGCAACCTGAAAAAACATTCAGCCAAAAAACGCGAACCTTTGAATATCTTAACGACTGAATCGTCGCCTGGGACAATCGCCTGCCAATGGCCCAAGCCGTTCAGGCCAGAAAGCAGCCAGACAGCAGCCAGACAGCAGCCAGGAGTCAAGTCAGTCAAGTTCCAGGGCCAGTTTATAGAGATACTGCTGGGCGCAGGGGACAACGTGACAGCCCTCCGATTGTCAGAACTCAGTGTCCCATTCTGGCGAAAGTATTGTAAATTCCTGGTATGCGGCCTATTCCGGGGAGATTACATGGGCACCTGGATTAAAGAAACAGATATTGCGATTTACCTGATGCAGGGAGGCTACTGGGTCTCCCGCATTACCAAATATCCATCTAGCAAGAACCCCAAAGAGCAGGTGGTGAATATTGGCAGCATCAAGTCGTGGTTTTTGCGCGACGACTACCCCCGCGCCATGACCGTATCGATTGGCACGGGTGCCTCAGAGCCCCAGCCCATGCCGCCGCCACCACCACCGCCACCACCGCCCGGCAACAGCATCAATCCTGCCGGGCTGGAAATTGTCAAGGGGTTTGAGGGATTGGGTCTGACCGCCTACCCCGATCCGGGCACTGGCGATGAACCCTGGACAGTTGGCTACGGCCATACCTCTGCCGCTGGGCCACCGCAGGTATCCAAAGGTCTTGTCATTACCCGTGCCGAGGCCGAAGAGATTCTCAAGCGCGACCTGGCTATTTACGAAAAAGCTGTGGCCAACGCGGTTACTCGTACCCCCACCAGCGATCAGTTTTCGGCCCTGGTGTCGTTTACCTTTAACGTTGGCCCCGGTAATTTTCAGTCGTCAACTCTGTTGCAAAAGCACAATGCGGGCGACTTTGCCGGAGCATCAGAGGAGTTTGGTCGCTGGGTCTATGCGGGTGGCAACGTGATGCCCGGTTTGCAGCGGCGGCGACGGGCCGAGCGCGCCCTCTACCGCAGCGAAAATTGGCAGCAGTTTATGTAACCCCAAGCCCATAGGTTGAATTTATATCTAGATTTTGGCGCTGGTGCGATCGCACCAGCGCCTGTTCGTTTAAGGCCTGACTACCGTAGGGCAATGCCAACGCTTGCCACCGAGTTGAAGCCATTAAGATCTACGGTGCCCCTAAGCCAGGGGTTGGCAGGGGCGGCTACTATAGAAAACATTAAGAGCTGTGAATTGTGCCCCCAGTCGTCGGTACCAAGTGGGGAAAATAAACTGAAAAGACCTGGCTAGCAAGGCCTGCCTAATGACGTTTCAACGCATGATTCTTTGACAACAACAGGCACACCAGTCAACCTGCCTATGTTGATACCCCTTCTACAGACACTGCCTGGGTGACCTTACTGTTGTGGAAGATTGTGAACGGTTTTGGCTAGAGAACTAAGACCGCTTTTGCCTCTAAGAACTTGATGTATGACCGATGATGGGATACCGACTAGCCCCAACCACAACATGCCTGACAGACGTGGCCAGACTGCGGCAGCTAGCCCAATCAGCAGGCTAAAGGCCTTTGAGCAGCATTTTCAGGCCGTGCTCGAAACGATGAATCTAGCGGGGCTGGTGGTCGATACCCAGGGCCGCATTTTACTCTGCAACAACTACCTGCTGACCCTGACCGGCTGGCAGCGCCACGAGGTGATGGGCCGCAGCTGGGCTGAGCTTTTTATGCCACCAGATGCCCAGCAGTCGCATCGGGCCATCTTTGCAGCGGCGATCGCAGGCGGTCAGTGCCCCACCCACCACACCAGCGAAATTTTGACCCGCAGCGGCGATCGCCGCATGATCGCCTGGAACAACACCTGCTTTGTAGACCCCGACGGCCATCTTCAGCGCGTTACCAGCATTGGCCAAGACATTACCGAACAGCGGCAGGTCGATCAGCGCCTGACAGACAGTGAGCGCCAGCTTCAGAAGGCCGAAGGCAAACAGACCGAGCAGGCGCTAGTCAATGCCCACCAGCAAATGCAGGCCTTCATCGACAACACCCCTGCCATGGTCAATTTGTTTGATATCAACGGACACTATCTACAGGTTAACCAGTCCACTGCGGCCCAGTTTGGGCTGCGCCCCGAAGCCGTGATCGGCAAGTCTTTTGCCGATTTGCTACCCACGTCGGTAGCCAACACCTTTATGGAGCGGATTCAACAGATGGCTGCCACCCAAGCCCCGCTCACCGTCGAAGACACCCTGCTGCTCAACGGTGAGCAAAAAGTGTATCGTTCAGTGCTCTTTCCGGTCAGCAGCAGCGGCGACAATGGCCCCACCTTTGGCTCGGTAGCAACCGATATTACGCCTCTAATGGAGGCTCAGCAGGCCCTGCATCGCCAGGCCGAAGAAGAGCGCCTGATTCGCACCATTACCCAGCACATTCATCAATCGCTGAATGTCAACCAGATTTTGCAGACCGCTGTGACCGAAGTGCGGCAGTTTTTGCAGACCGATCGGGTGCTAATTTATCGCTTTAACCCCGACCTCAGCGGCACTATGGTCGTTGAAGCCGTGCTGCCACCCTGGCAAGCCACCCTGGGCCTCACCATCGACGACACCTGCTTTCTCACCAGCCCTGAGTTGGCCAACCACTACCGCCAGGGCCACACCCACCATATCGACGATATTTACCAGGCCGACATTGCCCCCTGCTACCGCGATCTGCTGGCCCGCTTTCAGGTGCAGGCCAATCTGGTCGTACCAATCAACTGCGGCAGCGAGCTTTGGGGGCTGCTGTGTGTACACCACTGCCGAGGGCCGCGCCCGTGGCAGCCCAAAGAAATTGCTCTGCTAGCTCAGCTGGCCGACCAGGTCGCCATTGCCCTGCAGCAGAGTCAGCTGCTGGCCCAAACCGCCACCCAGGCCCGCCAGGAAAAGCTGCTCAACAAAATTATTGGGGCCATTAGCGACAGCCTGGAGCTAAACACGCTGCTGCAGCGGACTGCCACTGAAATGCTGCACGCCTTCAAGACTAGCCGCGCTCTGATCATTCTCTGCCAAGCCACCGACTCGTACATGGTGCATACCAACACCGCCAGCAAGCCCGGCTGCGATGACTTAAAAGACCAAATTATCCCCATTGAAGGCAATCCCCACGCCCACAAAGTACTGAACCAAGAAGATCCGGTTGTCGTTGACGATGTCAACCAAGAGCCCACCCTCATTCCCCAGCTAGCCTTAGCCCAGGCGCTAAACATAGGGGCGATGCTAGCGGTTTCAATTCGCTACCGGGGCGTAGTCAAAGGAATTCTCAGCGTGCAGCAGTGCCCCGGCCCTCATCAGTGGAACCCAGATGAAGTCAAGCTGATCAAACGCCTGGCCGACCACCTCGCGATCGCCATTCACCAGGCCGAGCTCTATGCCCAGGCCCAGAGCGAGCTAACCGAGCGCAAACGGCTAGAGGCCAAGCTCCGCTACGATGCCTCCCACGATCGCCTCACCGGCCTGCCCAACCGCACGCTGTTTTTAGAACAGCTGGGCCAGGCGATCGATCAGCTGCACTACCATTGCCAGCACCACACTCCCCTGGCACCTCCAACGCCCCTAGCACCCCCAACGCCAGATAACCCTGCTGCCTCCTGCTGCGATCGCCAGTTTGCCCTGCTGTTTCTCGACCTCGACCGCTTCAAAGTCATTAACGACAGCCTGGGCCACGCCATGGGCGATCATCTGCTCCAAATTGTGGCCCAGCGGCTGCAGACCTGCCTGCGTCCGGTCGATATGGCCGCCCGCCTAGGCGGCGACGAATTTGTGGTGCTGCTGACCAACCTCAGCGATGCCACCGTTGCCATCAGCATGGCCCAGCGCATTCATACCATTCTTGAAACCCCGGTGCTGCTGGCGGGCCACGAGGTCTTTATCCACGCCAGCATTGGCATTGCCCTCAGCTCTACAGACTATACCGACCCCAATCAGGTGCTGCGCGACGCCGATATCGCCATGTACAAAGCCAAGGGCAGCAGCCGAGAGTACGCCATCTTTGATGCCCCCATGCACGCCCTGGTCGTACAGCAAATGCAGATCGAAAACGACCTCCGCCGCGCCCTAGAGCGTTCAGAGCTGAGGCTGTTCTATCAGCCCATCGTCGATCTGGTCACCGGGGCAACCCAGGGGTTCGAGGCCCTGGTGCGCTGGCAGCACCCCCAGCGGGGTCTGGTACCGCCCCTAGACTTTATTCCCATCGCCGAAAATCTGGGATTGATTACCGCCCTCGACCTCTGGACCCTAAATCAGGCCTGCTGGCAGCTCAGCCAGTGGCAACGTCAGTTTGCCGCTAGTCAGCAGCTCACCGTCAGCGTAAACCTCTCGGGAAAACAGTTTGTGCGCCCCGACCTGATTCAGCAGATCGACTCTGCCCTGGCCCGCAATGGTTTGCAGGGGAAACATCTCAAGGTAGAAATCACCGAAAGCGTGCTGATTCAAAACGCTCAGCTCGCCATTGATCTACTCAAACAGCTGCGCCAGCGCCACATTCAGGTCTGCATGGATGACTTTGGCACCGGCTACTCATCTCTCAGCTACCTGCATCGCTTTCCCATCGACGTGCTCAAAATTGACAAGTCGTTTGTCACCCCCCTGCACAACCCCGAACCCGTCCAGGGCGACTACGAAATTGTCAAAGCGATCATTAGCCTGGCTACCAGTCTCAACCTGACGGTAATTGCCGAGGGCATTGAAACCGCTAAGCAAGCGCGCTACCTCAAGGCACACCGGTGCCAGAGCGGGCAGGGCTACTATTTTTCTAAGCCCCTGTCAGTGGAGTCGGCCACAGCCTTGATCGACCAGATAAATGCCTCCTCCCCCGCTAAAACGGAAACGGCTTGTAGGGAATCCACTGGGCCCATAGCTTAGCCAGCGTGCCGTTGGCAATCAGCTGATTGAGGGCATGATTGAGCGCGTCTAGCAGCTCCCGGTTGCCAGGCAAAACCCCAATGCCAAAGGGGTGCTGAGTGGGCAGTTGAAAGGCTACCCGTAGAGTGTTGACATCGGCTTCGGCAGTGAGCCATGGCAGGGCGTCGCCTACCAACGCATCGACTTTGCCCTGCCCAAGGGCCGACAACAGGGTGGGCAGCGTTTGCTCTGCGCCAGTAAACGTTACCCACTCTAACTCAGGGAGGGCTTCGGCTAGGGCCATTGAGGTGCTGCCTGCTATGGTACCCAGGCGCTTGCCGGCCAGGTCTGAGGCCGCGTGGATCGGGCTGTCTTCGCACACCAGCACGGCTTCATCGAAACGTCCGTAGGGGCGGGTAAAGTCAGCCCAGGCGCGGCGGTCTTGGGTAATGGCCTGGCTAAACCACACCACGTCGTAGTCGCCAGTGCTGAGGGTCGGGTAAAACTGATCGAGAGCAATGTCAAACCACACCGGGTCTAGCCCTAGCACCTCACCCACCGCCCGCGCCACAGCGGGTTCGTACCCCTGGCGATCGCCCTCCTGAATAAAGCTCATGGGGCGAGCGTCAAAATCGCTGGCGATAATAGCAAGCTGGCCGGGGCGAACGGTGGTGAGATCCATAACCACGTGAAAACCTTATTTGTAAGAGTATTGTGACACCAAACCCGGTCTCCCTAGGGGGGCTGTCTCCCCCCATTTGCCCAGCCCGATTCCGGCTCCAGGTTCTCGCTTGAAATCGCTCTCCATTCATGGAATGGTGGAGACAGTATTGCTAGCATGCGCGAGAGCTGAATGACTGTTGGTAACCCTGCTTCTGACCCGGCCTTTGCCCCGCTGCGCGACTTTCGACCGCTGCTGCTCAAGGCCCACAAGATTTTGATGGATGCGGAGAAAGACCGCTATGAGGCTAGCCACGGCGCGATCGCGACCAAGGGCGACTACCTGCGGCTGGTGCTCAGCCACGAGCAGTTTAGCTGGCTGCGGCCCATTTCTCAGCTGATCGTACAGATTGACGAAGTATTGATGTCAAAGCAGCCCCAGCCCGTCGAGCGCGGGCCAGAGTTGCTCAACCAGGCCCGCCATCTGCTATACGACACCGAAATTGGCCAGGCGTTTCAAGAGCGCACCGATCTGGTGGCCCGCAGCAACCCCGAAATGGCCGCCATAGCCCAGCGCATGAATGAGCTAATGCAGCCCTATGGCCCTGAGCCAGGAAACAGCCCCACCTGATTGGCAACACCCACGTGCAAGCGCCCATCCTGTGCAAAGATAGGAAGACTGAAAAAAGAAAGTTCCCACCTGGGTGCCAGGCGCTGGGGAGGATTGAGTAAGAGCGAGTGTGTGTTATGAACGTTGGCGATCGCGTCCGAATCAAAGAATCCGTGATTTTTTATCACCACCCGCTGCGCCGCAACGAAGCCTTTGATGCCCAAGGCCTAGAGGGTGTGATTATCAATATTCTCACCGACTACAAAGGCCGCCCCATCAGTCCTAACTTTCCCGTTCAAGTCGAGTTTCCAGTTGAGGGGGCCAAGCGGCCCATGCGCGCCCACCTCAAGCGCGATGAGCTAGAGACCCTTTAAGAATCAAGGATTTGTGGGATAGCCGTCTCGGCTGTGCTTGGTCAGGCAGGATCTGTTGAGGCCAAAGATTTCAGACCGGGCGGCGGCTGAGCCAGCTCAACAGGTTTAGTTCCGATCGCATTTGTTCGAGGTCGCGCTGGTTTTCAGCCGCCACCTGGTAGTACCACTGGCAGTAGTCCTCAAAATTGGCCCGGTGCTCTAGCTCCAGGCGAAACTCCTGGGCCGCCTGATGCAGATCCAGGTACTCGATCACGTCCTGAGACGTAGCCAGCGATCGCGGTGTGAGGTATTCAAACATAGCTATCTGGAGCACCACAGGCTCATCATAGCTTGTTGTTTAGCCGTAGGTGGGCAGGTGCAGGAATGAGTAGACTGGCTTACCCAATCACCTGCTCACCCACTCTCACCCGCCCCCAGCAGACCTGCCACGGCCAAACATCCCCAGCCCAGCATCAGAACCGCGCCGCCAACCGGGGCGACTGCGCCCAGTAGGTTTTGCCCCGTCAGGGCCAGGGCATAGAGACTGCCCGAAAATACCACTGTACCGGCAACAAAGGCCCATGCCGCCGTCGTCAGCCACCCTACCGCCCCTAGCCCCTGGCTGCTTACCAGCGCCACCAGCAGTAGGGCCAGAGCGTGGTACATCTGGTAGCGAGCGCCCGTTTCAAACACCGTCAGCAGGCGATCGCTGAGCTGAGGCCTGAGGGCATGGGTGGCAAAGGCCCCTGCCGCTACCGCCGTACCGCCCAGCACCGCTGCGATCGCCACAAAGAGCCGATCTGTCGTCATGGTTGCCCTTTCATCTAATTGGCTGCGGGTTCTCGCACCGCTTCTACCAGGCGAGAGAAGTAGAACTGAGTTTTGGTCATTGCCCGTCGCTCAATCCGCCAGCCGTCAGCCTCCAGCGCTTTAATAATATCGGCCTCGCGGTGCAGGTAAGCCCGCGTAGCTTTGCTCGGCCCTGGGAAAAACTCGCCCACCTTCTTCAATGCGCTATAGAACACGGTTTTAGGCGCAAAGCTCATGATCAAACGCGACTCAGCCAGCGAACTCAGGTGGCTAATCATAGACTGCACCTTGTCCTGGGGATAGTGAATCAGCACATCCAGGCAAATGACCGTGTGAAAACTGCCGCTTAATTCTTCAAGGTCTTTGACCTCAAAGGTGGGCACGTTTTCGCCCCCCAAGGCCACCTCAGCCCGCTGCTGAGCCTCTTCCACCATTTTGGCGGAGATGTCACTGGCGTAGACCTTAGCCCCCGCCTGGGCCAGCGGAATCGATAGACTACCCACGCCGCACCCGGCATCGCAGCAGGTTAGCCCAGACAGGTTACCGTCGGCCTCTAGCCAGGCCATCAGCGTATCGACGGTGCGCTGGTGGCCTTTACGAATATCGAGCTGAACCTTATTGACGTCACCATCCCCATAAATTCGCTGCCAGCGGTCAAACCCAATGGCGTTGAAATACTCACGGACTACGGTCTTATCGTCAATGGCGGCCATGGATTGGTTTCTGAGTTTGCTAACTTCTGTAAAATTCTATGATGTTTTGCTGCGTCAAACCGCCTCGCAACGAAACTCAATCTTCCCCTACCACCCTGGAGGCCAGGGCTAGAACCCGCTGGTGGCATGATGGGAAGGCACTATATGACAGCATAGAAGGCCATGTCTACTCCCGAAGTTGGCATCATTATGGGCAGCGACTCAGATCTGCCGACCATGGCGGCCGCCATTGAGGTCTGCACCGAGTTCGGGGTGGCCCATGAGGTGGCCATTGTGTCGGCCCACCGCACCCCCGAGCGCATGGTCACCTACGCCCAAACGGCCCGCGATCGCGGCCTCAAAGTCATCATTGCCGGAGCCGGCGGGGCCGCCCATCTGCCCGGCATGGTCGCCGCCCTCACCCCGCTGCCGGTGATTGGCGTCCCCGTGGTTAGCCGCACCATGCAGGGGCTCGACTCGCTCTACTCAATTGTGCAAATGCCAGCGGGCATTCCAGTGGCCACGGTGGCGATTGGCAACGCCAAAAACGCCGGACTGCTGGCGATGCAGATCTTAGCTACAGATCGCCCCGCCCTACTCGACCAGGTCGTCCAGTATCGTCGTGACTTGGAAGCATCGGTACTGGCCAAACAGCAAAAACTGGATCACCTAGGCCCCCAGGGCTATCTACAAAACCAGGATTAAGAGCCGCAAGCACCTCCCCAAAATGCAATGTTCCTTTAAGAATTCTTTGGCAAGCATTTAATTTGCCGTTAATTAACCCTACGTTTTGAGAGCAATACAGGAAATGTAGCGGCTTCACAGGGCGCTATGTATCGCCTGATACAGATTGACGGCCTCAGAATTGATGGAATCAACTTGTTCAGTCTATAGGCGAATTCCTTGCCTGACTAATGTAGAAAAGTATCCAAGCAGATTGGTGTAGGGTTCTAAAGGTATTTTCAGCTAGTATTAGCGCCTATAGAAACTTACAGTTTTTGCATATCGGTTTACAGAATCTCTCTTTTCTGTGAGCTTTAGCTCCCATACTGGTCTGTCTCACCGCCCCGTGGCTGAGGGTTCAGGTTTAGAAACGGTAGGCCGTGTTCACTGTCTGATTGTGTTGAAGGAACGTCTGTTGAGATGTCTAATCTAGTGTTGCGTAATCGTTCTAGGTTCCGAAAACGGTCTAAAACCGGCTTCTGGAACACCAGTGTGCCGCCCTTCGATAAGGCGATTAAGCGTCTGTTTGGCCGCGTGGGCGGCTGGGCTTGGGTAGCCTGCATTCCTCTAACGCTGGTTATTTTGGCCACCTGGGGAGTTGCTGCTCAGGCGCAAGATGAGTTAACGGCGGCGGATGTACAAGTCACCCTCGACAATATCTGGGTACTGATTGCTGCTTTTCTAGTCATTTTCATGAATGCCGGCTTCGGCATGCTAGAAACTGGCTTCTGTCGGCAAAAGAATGCCGTCAACGTACTGACCAAAAACCTGATTGTCTTTGCTCTGGCCACCCTGTCCTTCTGGTTCATCGGCTTTTCGCTGATGTTTGGGGCCAACGGCAACGGCTGGATAGGCTGGGGGAGCTTTTTCCTTGGTGGTGCCCCTGAGCTATATGGTCTAGGTCCCGAGGGGCTCAACCTATCAAAAGATACGTTCTTCCTGTTTCAGGCTGCCTTCGCCGGTACCGCCGCCACCATTGTGTCGGGGGCTGTTGCCGAGCGCATCAAGCTGATCGACTTCCTAATCTTTAGCGTTCTGCTGACCGCTATTGCCTACCCCATCACCGGACACTGGCTCTGGGGCGGCGGCTGGCTCGCTGAGATAGGTTTTCATGATTTTGCGGGCTCTACCATTGTGCACTCGGTCGGTGGCTGGGCTGCTCTCATGGGTGCCGCGTTTCTTGGCCCCCGCATGGGCAAGTACACTTCCGAAGGTCAGGTCAGCGCGCTGCCTGGTCACAATCTGAGCATTGCTACTCTGGGCTGTCTGATTCTCTGGCTGGGCTGGTTTGGGTTTAATCCCGGTTCTCAACTCGCTGCCGATTTGGCCGTGCCTTATATTGCGGTGACCACCAACCTGGCGGCGGCGGCAGGTGGCGTAGCAGCTACCGCTACCTCCTGGGCACTAAGCGGCAAGCCCGACCTGTCGATGACCATCAACGGCATTCTGGCCGGTTTAGTTGGGATTACGGCTGGTTGCTACGTGGTCGGCTACGCTGGTGCCTTCTGGATTGGTTTGATCGCGGGCATCCTGGTAGTGTTCTCAGTCGGCTTCTTCGACAGCATCAAAATTGATGATCCCGTGGGCGCAACCTCTGTGCACCTCGTGTGCGGCATTTGGGGCACCCTCGCCGTTGGCTTATTTGCTAACCCCAACAACTTTACCCAGGGTGGTGAAGGCATTGGTGGGCTGTTCTACGGCGGCGGGTTGGCTCAGCTGGGTGCTCAGATCCTAGGCGTTCTGACCATTGGCTTGTTCACCGTGGTGGTATCGTCCATTTTCTGGCTCATTCTCAAGGCCGTTCTAGGCCTTCGGGTCAGCGCCGAGGAAGAGATGAAAGGGCTGGATATCGGCGAGCACGGCATGGAAGCCTACAGCGGCTTTCTGAAAGACACCAGCGATATGACTGGCGTCATGTAGTCAGTCACCGTAGGTTGAGGCTAATCTCAACTCTACCCCCCAACTCCTAGCCTCTCTGCCGAGAGAAACGTGGAGCTGATAAGCGCCTGAGTACGTTATTCAGGCGCTTATTTTTGGGTTATTAAACCCAGCACCAGATCGGCATGGATCAGGCCCGAGGCCGTTTTTGGCAAATGGTTACAATGTGCTTTAGGCACAGGAGGCACCTGGTAGGCTAGGTGGAAGTAACTCTGCCGATGCCAGTAGGCTCCCTTTGGGTTCACCCCGAACACGAGTTCATCCCCGAACGCCATTGGAGAATCTGACCAATCGACGGTTCCCCATCCTGAACCATGAGCAATTCCACGTCTGTAGTGGAAGAATTGCTAGCTGCAATTCCTCAGCTGAGACCCAGTCTCTACTTCAAAACCTCGCTAACCGCGTTGTCCCACGCGATGGAGGATCACGTGCTGGCAGGGACAGCCAAGTTTTTAGTCATCGCCAGCTTTCAGCAGGAGCGGTTTTATCTGCAAGAGGCCAACCGCTACCTGCGCATTGCCGAACTCACCGATCAGGTTTACGTGCTATCAGCTCTGGGCACCAGTTTTGTAAGTCGATCGGACAACTATGAGACGATCGCCTTCGAGGCTGACGATACCCTTACCCAGGAGTGGCACCTGGTAGTAATTGGATCTAACTACAGCGCCTGCTTAATCTGCCGGGAGCGATCGCCGGTACCGCCCACCGATGGGCCACCCCTCGACCAAACCCGTCGGTTTGAAGGCATTTGGACCCAAGACCGCTATGTCACCCAAACGGCGGCGGGGCTACTGCTCAATCGCATGGTTGGGTATAGCCCCGGTTTGGCCGACAAAGTTGCGATCGCCCGCCAGCGCTACATTGACCCTACCCTCACCCCTACCGAGCGCCTAGACGGCAGCGGCGGCCCCGACCCTTTTACCCAGCGCCTAGTCACCTACTTGCAGGCGGGGCAGTACAAGCTGCTTAAGGCCTATAAAGCAATTACGGCCCAGGAGCGGCGCGAGCGCCTAGTCAACTCGATTACCTCGGTGGTGCGCCAGTCGCTCGATGCCGACGAGATTTTTGCCAAAGCCGCCCAGGAACTGGGGCAAGCGTTACAGGTGTGCCGCTGCCTGATCTACCCCTGCAGCGCCACCGATGCCACGGTAGCGATCGCCCATCAGCACCTCAACAGCACCGTAGACTCGCTGCTGGGCGAAACCTGGCCCCTGGCCACCAACCCGCTGTTTGACTACATTCAAGACACCAAAGAAACCATTGCCATTGCCGACACCCAGGCGCGTGACTCCCCCTTTCGCCAAGAACTGAAGGCCGTTCAGCCCCTGCTCGAACGATGGCAGATTCGCTCGTGGCTGATTGTGCCGCTCACCTACCAGGGTCGCCTGGTGGGTATGATCGAGCTGCACCAGTGCCAAACCGAGCCCTACGAGTGGAGCGAAGACGATACGGCCCTAGTCGATGCGATCGCCACCCAGCTCAGCGTAGCCATTATTCAAGCCGAGGCCTATGCCAACCTGCAAGACCTGAACCAGCAGCTCGAAGCCCTCGATCGCACCCGTGCTAACCTGATCGCCATTACTGGCCACGAGCTGCGCACGCCGCTCTCCACCATTCAGGTCTGCCTCGAAAGCTTAGCCACCGAGCCCGACATGCCCAACGAACTGCGGCAGATTATGCTGCAATCGGCCCTCGAAGACGCTGAGCGCATGCGCAAGCTGGTGCAAGACTTTCTCACCCTATCGCGGCTGGAGAGCGGTCGAGTCGAGTGGAACCTGGAGTCACTGTCGATTCAAGAATGTGTTGATTTAGCCCTCAGCAGCATTCACGGCAGCCAGGACAGCGCCGCAACCCCTACAGTTAGCGTCAAAATTCCCAAACAGGTGCCGCTGGTGCGGGCCGACGGCGAGTGGCTGGTCGAGGTACTGGCCAAGCTGCTCGACAACGCTCAAAAATTCACTCCCGCCAAAGGCAAAATTACCATCCAGGTCACTCGCTCCAGCCCGACCCATCTGCAGGTCACCGTTGCCGATACCGGGCGCGGCATTGAACCCAGCCGCCTAAATATCGTGTTTGATCGCTTTTATCAAGAAGAGGGGGCACTGCGCCGCACCACCGGGGGCACCGGCCTGGGCTTAGCCATGTGTCGCCAAATTGTGGAGGGGCTGGGCGGCACCATCTGGGCTGAGTCGGCGGGCAAAAACAAAGGCAGCCAGTTTCACTTCACGGTTCCCATTGCCCAGGGCAAGGTAGACGGGCGCAGCAGTCGATCGAACCGAACAACGACCAAGCAGCCGGCCACCCTGCCAGACAACCCCTCGGTGCTCTTAGACGACTAGCCTGGCTAGGTTATCCCACTCAACAGCGGCAGTCCCTGGCGCTAGCATGAGGACGTGGCATGATATGAGCCATAGTCGGTAAGCCAGAGCAAAGGATGGGCATGGGCGATCGCAAACCACCACAGCAGTCTTCATCATGGGCTACTCCGCTGACAGGGATTTGGCAACAGCTGCGCGATCGCGCCAGCCAGCTGCGACCCTCGCAACAACTCAGCCGCTGGTTTAACGTCGACGACGACAGAGTAGCCGAGATTTTGGCAGCGGTGCGCGAGCAGTTGCCCACCACAGAGGCCCTGCTAATTGGCAAGCCCCAGGCGGGCAAAAGCTCGATTGTACGAGGGCTAACCGGGGTATCTGCCGAAATTGTGGGTCAGGGGTTTAGGCCCCACACCCAGTACACTCAGCGCTACGCCTACCCCTCCGAAGACCTGCCCCTGCTCATCTTTACCGATACCGTGGGCCTAGGCGACATTGTTCAGGCTACTGATGCCATCGTGGCCGAGTTGGTAGCAGATCTCAACAGCAGCAGCAAGGCACGCATTTTGATTTTGACCGTCAAAATTAATGACTTTGCCACCGACACGCTGCGGCAGGTCGCCGCGCAGCTACGACGGCAGTTTCCAACCGTGCCCTGCCTATTGGCCGTCACCTCGGCCCATGAAGTCTACCCGCCTAACCAGACTGACCATCCTCCCTACCCCCCTGACCTGGAAGCGGTACAGCGGCCCTTTAACGCTATTCGGGCCAACTTTGAAGAATTGGTAGATCGCACGGTGCCGATCGATTTCACCCTTGAAGAAGATGGGTTTGACCCGGTGTTTTACGGGCTTGAGGCCCTGCGCGACGCCCTGGCCGATCTGCTGCCCGAGGCCGAAGCTCAGGCGCTGTACCAGCTGCTCGACGAGCAAGCCGAGGCTGCCGATCAGTTGGGCAACCTGTATCGTGACGTGGGGCGGCACTATATTTCCGCCTTTGCAGTGATGGCCGCTACCCTGGCCGCCGTGCCCCTGCCCTTTGCCACCATGCCCGTGCTCACGGCGCTCCAGGTTTCCATGGTGGGGCTGCTGGGCAAGCTTTACGGCCAAACTCTCAGCCCCTCCCAGGCGGGCGGCCTGATTAGCGCGATCGCGGGCGGCTTCTTTGCTCAAGCCGTCGGGCGCGAGTTAATCAAGTTTATCCCCGGCTTTGGCAGCGTCATTGCCGCCTCCTGGGCCGCCGCCTACACGTGGTCCCTGGGCGAAGGAGCCTGCGTCTACTTTGGCGACCTGATGGGCGGCAAAAAGCCCGATCCCGAAAAAATTCAGGCGGCGATGCAAGAGGCGTTTACCCTAGCCAAAGATCGATTCAAGGGCGGAGCGATCGAAACGGCCTCGTCCAACCACCAAGCCCCTTAGCCGCTGTGGCTAATCGGCCTAATTCTTATCATCGCGCCGATTGCGCAGCACCGCTAGCCCCATGCCCACCAGCCCAGGCAGCAGCGCCGGAGTCGGTATAGGGGTAGGCTCTTGGATCATCAAATCAACTTTGAAGTCCAGACCTCCTAGTGGAATTAAGGCTAAATCTTGAGCAAACCCTAGAGGAAACATGACCTCCAGCTGATTACCTGCCAGTATTTTGATCATCGGATTTTTATTGAAGGCAGAACTTCCCAGCGGCACAAATGTAAACCCGGCTAAAAAGTTCTGTCCTGAACCGCCAAAACCTGGTGCCAAGAAGCTATAAACATCATCTCCAGAGGTGACGTTGTTAAACTGCACCTGATTGGTAAGGGTAAATCGAATCGAGGCTTCATCCAAGTCAATATCCCAGAGGCCACCAAACTGTTTCAGTTCGCGGCCTGAGCCAACTACAATATCGGTAGGGCCACGGTCAAAAATAACGCCCCCTGTATAGGGAATCCCGTTGGTGGTTCCAGGCTCTCTAAGGACGTTGTCAACACTTACGGTGCTATTGAGGGAAAATGCTTGGGCAGAATCTGTCCACACGATACCCAGAGTCAATGCGACCCCGACCCCAAGGCCAATGCCTATGAATCTCTCGTTCATCTGCTTCTCCAAACGGGGGCTTTAAATACTTACGAGAGACAGATGCACAGTCCGGGTGACTCGCGGGTAAAGTTTAGCGTGGGCGGGTTCATGCTTCGTTCACGTTCTAGCAAAAAATACTGAGTTACAGCCAAGGCCAGGTCAAGAAGTTTACCGAGTCTTGACAAAGACATCAGTATTTGGAGGCGATCGCTTCGGGTAGGAAACCAGGGTATTAGTCGAACCGCCGCCACAACCGTTGCCACAATTAGCCAGGTATTTTGGCCCAAAGCTCTTCAGGGGTGTTAACCGATACAGAGTATTGACCTAATTCAATTCACCCTGTAGGCAGAGAAGTGTCAGGAAACCTCGTGAAAGCTGCTCCCGCAGGCGTGGATAGCCCTAGCGTTGATGTACCCAACCAGGCCCGACTGCTGCTTGATTTGCAGCGGGTCAATAAAATTGCCCAGCGGTTTTCGGGATGTCTTGAAATCGAGACCATTGCCCGCATCGTCACCGATGGCCTGGTGAACCAGTTTGGCTGTGCTTTTGCTCGTATTTGGGTGGTAGAGCCCGATGCAGCCATGCTGCGCCTAGTTGCGTCATCGGGGCTATACACCCACACCAATGGATCCTTCGCGCGGGTGCCTATGGGAGCCTACAAGGTGGGCAAAATTGCCCAAAATCGGGTGCCTTTCCTTAGCAATCGCCTGGCCGAAGAGGCCTGGGTCAAAGACCGAGACTGGGCGATCGCCAACAATATTCAAGGGTTTGCGGGCTATCCGCTGATGACAGGCGATCGTGTCATTGGCGTACTGGCTACCTTTAGCCACAGCCCGATGGCCGCAGAATTTTTAGAGGTGCTGCAAGTGCTCTGCATGACGGCAACTATCGCCCTCGATGCCGCCCTCCAGGTAGACGCCAAGCTCACCGGGCGCAAGTCTAGTCTGACGGCTCGCCCTGCTCTATCTGACCAGCTAGCTCATCTGCTGACGACGACCACCATGGCCCTAGTCGGTACCGAAACGCCTTTACTCGACTCGGTGAGCTATATTTTTTTGCGCCTCGGTGAGCTGCTCGACGAGTTTCACTGCGACTATGCTCGGCTAGTGTACGGAGCCACCGACGTTACCCTAGAGGCGATCGTCGCCCTACCGGCTCAGGTCAGTGAGGCGCAGTCTAGTGAGCTTGGCAGTCCAGTTCAAGATACCGTGGCGCACTGGCGATCGCGCTGCCACCATCTGGGGTTTGTGGCCACCTGTCTGGGCGGCAGCTTACACACCCGGCCCGGCCCTCAGCAGCAAATGGTGCAGATTCTGCTGCAGATCCCATACAGCAGAGGTGAATTGGGCGACAACGTCAGCATCCAGTGTCGCGAGACCCTGGTGCAGGTAGCACTCACCTGTCTGGCCTACCGGGCCGGGCTCACGGTGTGCGACGCCTCAGAGCCTGAGACCGTGGTGATTACCGATAGCGAAACCATAGCCGGGGCGGCCTCTCGCGTGCTTTGGATGCGGGTCAAAGCGTCTAGCCCGCCCCCGGCCCAGGTCACCGCCACTATCGACTGGACCATAGATGCCGAGCAGCTGCGTCAGGTGGTGCATCAATTGCACATAGGCCAGCAGGTTGAGGCTCCTATTGCCCCAGGCTGCCCTCGGCCCTCAGATCGCGAGCGCGAAATTATGGCGCTATTGGCCCAGGGACTGCGCGATCGCGACATCGCCAACCAGCTGTACATCAGCGAAAGTACAGTAAAGTTTCACATCCACAATAGTTTGGCTAAGCTGCAAGCCAAAAATCGCTATCAGGCCGTCTACCAGGCTGCCATTCACGGGTGGATCTAGCCCCGGCATGTCCCCTGAGGTTGTCTCAGCGTCAGCCTGGGATGGGTACAGTAAGCCTAAGTCATGCGTCCTATCGTCCTGGTTTCAGGAACCTAAACTCAATGGATGAGCTAACTAGTCTGCTAGTTCAAATCTTAATTGCGATGGCCTGCGCCTTTATCGCCAACCTCCTCGTCCCCCGCCAGGTGCCTGGCAAACTCCTGGGCCTGGTGCTGATTGGCCTGGTGGGTGTGCTGGTGGGTCAATGGGTCGCCAACTACCTCCTTCAGCAGTACAACTTCAGCCTGCCCTGGCTGACCTGGAGTTTTCAGGGAGTGCCCCTGGTGCCATCAGTAATCGGATCTACTATCGTACTTTATGTGATAACGGCCTTTTTAAGCTGGGGTCGCTACGGCAACCGCTAAGCTGCCCCCTGCCGGTCGTTACAGAGGGTTAGCTGCTGTAGCGCTCTTCAGCCCAGGGCTCACCCCGATGATGGTAGCCATTGCGCTCCCAAAAACCGAGCGCTGGCTCCGCTAAAAACTCAATGCCGTTGATCCACTTTGCGCTCTTCCAGGCATAGAGGTGGGGCACTACTAGCCGCATGGGGCCACCGTGGGCCGGGGGCAGCGGCTCTCCATCTAAAATGTGAGCAAAAAAGTTTTCCGGTCGGGCAAAGTCGTCTAGGGCAAGGTTGGTGGTGTAGCCGCCATAGCAGTGCAGCATCACGTGGGTGGCGGCAGCATCAACCTCAAGCTGTGGCATCAAATCGGTGACGCGAACCCCTCGCCAGGTCACATCGAGCTTTGACCAGGTGGTGACGCAGTGAAAGTCGGCGGTAAAGTCGGTTTGGGGCAGCGCCATTATCTCCTCCCAAGTGAAGGTTTTAGGCGCAGCCAACCCCGTGCTGGTCAATGACCAGTTGGCCTGAGCAACCTGGGGAGTATCGCCATAGGTCAGCACTGGAAACCCTTTAGCCAGGTGCTGCCCTGGCGGCACGCGATCGGCCAATTCTGGACCTGGTTTTTGAAAATACTTACCAGCCATAGAGTATCTCGCGAGTCAGGGCACTTCCATTGTCGCGTAACTCTGCCTGACCGAGAATGTCCAATCGGAAGGTTCAGGGCCTAATCCAACATCCAGCTTCGATCAACCGACAGATGCTGCCCCATCCTATAGCCTTATTCACGCTGCTACGGGAAGTAAACCCTAGGCGGCTAAATCGCGAATAAAGCGCTTGAGCCAGTGGCGCGATCGCACATCAACAAAGGCCTGGCAGCGTGAGCATTGGCGAATGCCCCGCACCCCAATGCGAAGCAAGTGCTGACTGTTGCAGTGAGGACAGTGGTGTGGCTGAGTCATAGCTATTTCAGGAAAATCTGTAACGAAAGGTTAATTACATGGCTTAAATCGAGATCAACTTGGGGGTTGAGCTATCTCGATACAACTATTTTGACGCCCTGCGCCTGCATTCAAGAGTGCCCAAAGACAGTGCTTCAATTGTCTCTAAAGTCAGAACTATGCCCTTTAAAAGAACTGCACCCTGACCATAGGCCAGAGTGCAGCGAATACCGGATGCACCAGCTTGTTTTGCTTTAGTCGATCGCTGACACAGCAGGAGTAGCTAGTTCAGCCACTGTCACCCGTGGGGCCACCATGATGTGGGCGTAGAGCGGCGACGATTGCCCGGCAGCCAGCACAGTTGTCTGCACCCGGCTGGCAACCGCCACCGTTTTCGCATCGTAAACCTGAGTAGCCAGCTTGGGATATAGACCAATACCAATAATAGGCACCAGCAGGCAGGCCGCTACGAAGGCTTCACGAGGACGAATATCGAGAATATTAGACACCTTAGCGACCACCTGACCCGCATCGCCGTAGAAGATGCGCCGCAGCATGGAGAGCAGGTAAATGGGCGACAGCACTACTCCAACCGCAGAGCCAATGATAATCACGGTCTTAAAGGCGGTGCTATAAACGTCGCTAGTAGCCATCCCCAAAAACACCGCAATCTCGCTCACAAAGCCGCTCATGCCAGGCAGAGCCAGAGAGCCCATCGAGGCAGCCGTAAAGAAGGCAAAAGTGGTAGGCATTTTGCGCGCCATCCCGCCCATGTCGTCCATATCGAGGGTGTGAGTGCGCTCGTAGGTCACCCCAGCCAGGAAGAACATAACCGACGCAATCAGACCGTGGGAAATCATTTGCAGCATCGCGCCGCTCATGCCTAAGGTGGTGAATGCCGAGCAGCCAATCAGTACAAAGCCCATGTGGGCCACCGACGAGTAGGCCATGCGCCGCTTGAGATTGTCTTGGCCAAAGGCGGTCATGGAAGCGTAAATAACATTGACTACGCCCAGAATGGCCAGGAACGGCGCAAAGTAAAGATGGGCATCGGGCAGCATCTCGATGTTCATGCGGATGAGACCGTAGCCCGCCATTTTAAGCAGCACCCCAGCCAAAATCATCGATACAGCCGCAGGGGCCTCGCTGTGGGCGTCAGGCAGCCAAGTGTGCAGCGGAAAAATGGGCAGCTTGACGGCAAAGGCCACTAAAAAAGCTGCATATACCAGCAGCTGGAAGGTGAGGGAATAGTCTTTCTGGGCCAGTTCCGTCAGGTTGAAGGTAACGGTATCGCCGTAAAAGGCCATCGCTAGGGCGGCTACCAGAATAAAAATAGAGCCGATCGCGGTGTAAAGAATAAACTTAGTGGCGGCATAGTGGCGCTTTTGACCACCCCAAATGGAGATCAGCAGGTACACAGGCACCAGTTCAAGCTCCCACATGAAGAAGAACATCACCAGGTCTTGGGCCAAAAACACCCCCACCTGAGCGCTGTACATCACCAGCAGCAGGCTGAAATAGAGTCGGGGGCGACGAGTCACATTCCACGATGCCAAAATGGCTAGCGTTGTCACCAAGCCACTGAGGACAACTAGAGGCATGGCCAGGCCATCAGCCCCAAGCGACCAGGTAAGGCCCACCTGGGGCACCCAGTTGTAGCGCTCAACTAGCTGTAGACCAGACTGGTTGAGGTCATAAAAGTTAGCAAAGGCATAAAGAATTAGAGAAAACTCGATGAAGCCAATCCCTAGGGCGTACCAGCGCAGGGTTTGCCCATTGCGATTGGGCAGCACAGGTATGGGCAAAATTGCCAACAGAGGCAGAATAACTAGGGTCGTCAGCCACGGAAATTGCTCGGTCAGCATGAGAATTCGCGTGAATAGTATTACAAAACAGCCAGCGCATTGAGGTTCCGGTCTTAGTGTCTGACCTAAGGCGAACACCCATCTCGTTGAGGAGCCATGCGGAAAGAACGACCTACCTCCGCTATTCGCGGCGACCTACCCTAGGTAAGGAGGTCGAAGGACTTCAGCAAGCAAGTCATTGGCCAAAGGGCGCAACGAGAAACCGGAGGGCAAGATCGATAGAGATATATACCTATCTTTGCGCTCGTCCTCAGTATAGGAAACTTAATAAACATTTGATAAGTAATTTTCGCCGAAAATTGCCAAGATTTGACAATCAAAAACCTGACATGAAGGCTACACAAGGGTTTGAGGTTCGTCTCACTTTTGAATTAATTAAAGTATGTGCTTACATTTATGTATGTCAATGCTTCGAAATCTTAATTATTGCAACAGCCTGCCCCTGAACCCTACAGCTATTGAAGGAGGAGGCAGACTTCGCAATCCAGTGGCTAGCAGCTCATGAAACGCTGGCACCCTGAGTTTCCAGCGCGAGCACTTGAGCCATTACCGATTGCCCGGTCTGTTGCCAGGCGGTGGCCATAGCGTCACACACCTGAGCGGCGGACTGGGCTGGGGCCAGGGCCAGCAGAGTAGGACCCGCCCCACTAATAACTAAGCCATAGGCCCCAGCTTCGATAGCGGCTGTGGCTACGGTTTCGTAGCCAGCGATCAACGTTTGGCGGTAGGGCTGGTGAATGCGATCGCCCATTGCTGCCCGCAGCCAGTCGCCCCGGCCCGTCTCTAGTCCCCTCAGCAGCAGTCCCAGGTGGGCGGTATTAAAGATAGCGTCGGCGCGGCTATAGGTATCGGGCAACACCCGCCGGGCCTCAGCGGTAGATAGCTCAAAGTCGGGGATAGCAACAATGGGCGTAACGTCCTGGTGCCAGGGAATGGGGCAGAGGGTGGAGGAGCCGTCGTCATTCGCCGCAGCGAGCTGGCAGCCCCCAATCAGAGCGGGGACGACATTGTCGGGATGGCCCTCAATGGCGATCGCCATCTCAACTAGGGCCGATTGATCTAGAGGAGCATCGCACAGTGCATTAGCCCCGAGTAGGCCGCCGACAATAGCGGTTGACGAGCTGCCTAAGCCCCGTGCCAGAGGAACAGCGAGGTCGATCGCGATCGCCACCGCTGGCACTACAAGCCCTCGCTGGTGAAAGTAGCTGGCAAATGCCTTGTAGGCCAGATTAGAGCGATCGGTCACCACCCGTTCAGCCTCTAACCCCTCCACCTCAATCACAACCTCCCCCGCTGGCTGGGCGAGGAGCGTGAAGCGGAAGTGGTTGTAAAGGGTAAGTGCTGCGCCCAAACAATCAAAGCCGGGGCCAATATTGGCGGTTGTGGCAGGCACGGTCACAGACACGGATGTAGACAACGCAAAAGCCTCCAGCAGTTGTGGAACAATTAGGCCCAGGATACTATCACTTTTTGAGGGCTCTATTCTCTATACAGATATCTCTAGAGACACAATCTCAGGCGACACACCTGAGGCGACATCTTTCAGCCCGTCTCTACAATGGAGGCAGGGAAAATTTTGGAAGACCTGGAATGAACCTTCAGCTATTGATTCGCGCTGCACTGGGAATAGGTCTAGGAGCCGGGATGGGCGCTTTGGCGGCGATCGCCCCAGCCAGCGCCGAACCAAATCCTGTCAATTCTGCGGTTGAGCCCGTAGCCCAGGCCCCTGTAGCCCAGGGACAGGAGGGCAGGCTAGGGCTGCCCTTCACCGATGTCCCCCCCGATCACTGGGCCTACGAAGCCTTGCTCAACCTGGCCGGTACCTATAGCTGCGTTAGCGGCTATCCCGACGGTAGCTTTCGGGGCGAAGACGCGGTCACGCGCTACGAATTTGCCGCCGGTATGGACACCTGTCTGAGCGTGTTATCGAACCTGGCGCAGCAGCAGCAGGCAGAGCAAGAGCAGACCGTGCAGGAGCTGATTGACTCAATGGAGCAGTCACTCAACGACTTACGCGAGATTGAGGCCGACCTGCCCGAGGCTCCATAAAGGTTAGAAATCTTCGCGGGCGGCGATCGCCCCGGCGACCCGCTCTACCACGTCAGCCACTGGCAGTGCGCCCAGTTCACCCTGGGCGCGGGTGCGAATGTTGAGGGCGTTGGCCTCCAGTTCTTTCGCGCCGACGACGGCCATAATGGGCACTTTGGCCTTTTCGGCATTGCGCACCATCTTGCCAAGGCGATCGCCGCTGGCATCCACCTCCACCCGCACTCCCTTAGCCAGCAGCTGTTCAGCCACCGACCGGACATAGCTCAACTGTTCCTCAGTCACGGGCAGCAAGCGCATCTGTACCGGCGCTAGCCAGAGCGGGAAGTCACCGGCATACTCTTCAATCAAAATGCCAATCAGCCGCTCCAGCGAACCAAAAGGAGCGCGGTGAATCATCACCGGGCGCTGGCGTGAGCCGTCTTCGGCCACGTACTCCAAATCAAATCGCTCAGGCAAGTTGTAGTCGACCTGTACGGTGCCCAGCTGCCACTCGCGATCGAGGGCATCGCGGAAAATGAAGTCGAGCTTAGGGCCGTAGAAAGCCGCTTCCCCCGGAGCCTCAAAATACTCCATACCCAAAGTCTGTACAGCGCGGCGAATGGCCGTTTGAGACGCTTCCCACACCTCATCGCCACCAATGTATTTGGTTGATTCAGGGTCTCGGAAGCTGAGCCGCGCCTTGAAGTTCTTGAGCTTCAGGCTACGGAATACCGAGAGAATTAAATCTACCACCTTGAGAAACTCGTCGTCGAGCTGCTCAGGGCGCACAAACAGGTGAGAATCATCCACCGTAAAGCCCCGCACTCGGGTCAGTCCGCCCAGTTCTCCCGACTGCTCGTAGCGATACACCGTACCAAACTCCGCCAGCCGTAGCGGCAGTTCTCGGTACGATCGCAGCTCGCTCTTATAAATCTGAATGTGGAAAGGGCAGTTCATAGGCTTCATCACAAAGCCCTCCTCCGCCAGACGAGCCGCGTCATCGTCTGCCATCAGAGGAAACATATCTTCCCGGTAGTTCTGCCAGTGACCCGATATTTTAAATAGATCCACCCGAGCAATGTGAGGGGTCACGACGCCTAGATAGCCCCGCTTGGTCTGCTCTTCTTTAAGGAATGTTTCTAGGGTGGAGCGCAGCACCGTGCCCTTAGGTGTCCACAGGGGGAGACCCGGCCCCACATCGTCGGCAAAAATAAACAGGCCCAGCTCTTTGCCTAGCTTACGGTGGTCGCGACGCTTAGCTTCTTCACGGCGGCGCTTGTACTCTTGCAGCTGCTCAGGGGTTTCCCAGGCGGTACCGTAGATGCGCTGAAGCTGGGCGCGCTTCTCGTCACCGCGCCAGTAGGCTCCAGCCACACTCTCTAGCTCAAACGCCTTGGGGTGGAGATCGGCGGTGCTAGCAACATGGGGACCAGCGCATAAATCCCACCACTGGTCACCCAGGTGATAGAGGGTAATCGGGTCTTCCAGGTCTTGCAAAATTTCGAGCTTGTAGGGTTCTCCCAGGGCCTCAATGCGGCGCTGGGCCTCGTCACGGCTGACGGTTTCTTCAACGACCGGCAGCCCCTTGTTGATGATTTTGATCATCTCTTTTTTGATCGCCTTCAGGTTCTGATCAGTAAAAGGCTCAGGGCTATCGAAGTCGTAGTAGAAACCATAGTCAATCGAGGGACCAATCGTGACTTGAGCCTTGGGAAATAGGCTCTGCACCGCCATCGCCATCACGTGGGAGAAGGTATGGCGAATGCGCCTGAGGTCCTCTGACTCGCTGGTGCGAAGCAGGACAATGGGAGCACTTGATTGAGGGGCAGACAAGTCAGTTTGAGCCATTGGTCAACGCTGAAGGCAGAATAAGGATTTGACCTCTAGTTTAGCGACTATTGGGTAAAGCCAAAGTCGAGCTAGCGCCTGGGAGTACGGTTATCTACCCTTTGGCTGGGGAAATATCTGACTCAGTTGGCCGCTCTCTTAGGTACACTAGGGAAGTGATGACCGAGTGCAAAGATTTCTAAGGCCATCATTTGTAGGACAGGCCATAGACAAGAATTGTGATTTTCCATTCTTGTGCTATGCTGTGTTCCTGAATCTAGGGTTAATGCCTGCGCAAGTTTCAAGGGTGTGCAGATTTTCCCGACTAACGTTCTGAAGAGCTTTTTAAATCGAAAATATGACTGAAGCAATTGCCGACTTAGTTGTCGCTCACCCAATGGTGAAATTTCAGCGCCAAGTTGAGTCTTTAGTTAAGAAGTCCAAAGTTGTCAGCCCCAGCGACCCCATTTGGAAAATAGCTTTCCTGTTTGGTGACGATTGGTCTCATTGGAAGCACGAACTAGAAGAATTCGACTTTTCAACCCAAGATCCAATTCAGGAGCTGCTGGCGGTGCAGACTTGGGAAGAGGATTAAGGCATCAACCCGCACCAGCTGGTTAGCCAGCGGCATCCCCGCTCTGGCTGACCAGCCGCAGTTGACCATTAGCTACCAACTATAGGTGTCATGTCAGGCTGGAGCTTAATACGCACAAGAATGGTCGTGATGTTGTCATGGCCATTTTTTTCGTTCGCCAAGTCGATGAGATGGGCGGTACCACTGGCGAGATTGGCCTTCGAACGCAATAGACCAGCAATATGAGAATCGGCATGGCGCTCTAGCAGATTGTTATCGCTGAGCCCGTCTGAGCACAGAATCAGCAGGGTATCTTCGGTGATCTCGTGATAAGCAATGCTAGGAACCAGGTCTTCTTTACCTCTAGGCCCCAGGGCTTGAGTCAGT
Organism: Nodosilinea sp.; assembly: GCA_049646445.1. Classification (GTDB taxonomy): domain Bacteria; phylum Cyanobacteriota; class Cyanobacteriia; order Phormidesmidales; family Phormidesmidaceae; genus Nodosilinea. The sequence continues at coordinate 85,542 of JBARVV010000070.1, forward strand.
TGGTAAGCATCGGGACGAGCATAGGCTAGAGCTGGCTCTACTCCCCGGTTGATTTCTCGCTGCCCCACCTCATGGTCAAGGGTAATCTGCCGCAGACCCAGACGTTTGCTATAGCTATACAGGCGACTATCGCCCACATGTACCACAGCCATATCTAGGTTGTGCACTAGCACCATTACCAGGGTGGTGCCCATACGGCCCACCCCCGACGTTGCGTTGGACTGATTAATATCGAAGATCGCTTGGTTGGCGGCGACCACAGCCTGAGTTATGGTGTCTTGGTCGGGCAGGCGATCGCCGCTCCAATGCTGGATTAGATACTCTCGCAGGGTGCGCACCGCTAGCTGACTAGCCACTTCGCCCGAGGCGTGTCCGCCCATGCCATCGCACAAAATATAGAGCCCCTTAGCCCGCATTACGGTGCCCTGGGGACCGCTGACCTTGTGGAGCTGAGCCTGGGTAAAGAACCAGTCTTCGTTGTGGTGGCGCTGCTGCCCCACATGGCTTTGGCCAGCATCATCTAGGTTAGCCAGCTTCATGGGCAGCACCATGGTTGGTGCTTCGATCGGCCCATTACCATCGTCGTCTGGCAGTTCTTGAGTGTCAAAGACAGCGTCAGCAACCAGGTCACCACCGTCGGCCACCGCCGCACTAGCGATCGCTAGGTCGGGCACAGTTTCACTCACATCAATATCGTCACCGTCGTCATCCCAATCAGGCACAGCCGCTTCGACACAAGGTAAGGGATAGTCTTGGGCGGCTGCGGCCAGGGTATTCTGCACCTGCTGGATGTCGGCAACCGTGCCTTCTACCAGATCATTAACCAGGGTCTGCACCTTTAGAGGCAGATCCTGGCCACGACTTAGCATCGATTGCCACATCTGCCCCAGGGCCCGCAGCGGCAGGGGCGACTGACCGCTGACAGAGTCGACTTGAGTGAGGCAGATCAGGCTGTTTTCGTTGAGGGTTAGCCGCTGGGGGTTGAGCAGAGTGGCTTGCCCCTGCCACGGGGCCAACGCCTGCCACAACAGGGTTGTTTCAAACAGCCACTGAATGTGCTGTAGCGGCTCGTCAATGGCCAGCCAACCCATGGTTAGCGGTAGCCAGATGGTCCGATCCTCAATCAGTAAGATGGTGTGTTGGGGTGTCTGCCAAGCATGGTGAAGCTCAGGAATAGCCGGAAAATAGTCGGCCTGGAGGGCCAGGTAGGGATAGGCTGCAGGCGGCACCCCAACCGCTAAAGGATGATTTGTTGGGTCAAGGTCAGGGGTTTCTAACCAAGCCGCCTGTAGGGCATACAGTGGGGAGTCGGCCTCGGGCTGGCAGTCAATGACGACCTTGGATGTTGCGCTGGCTGCCCCTAGTGGAGTGGGCGAGGCAATCAGCCGGTAGCGGCGATCGCCATCGAGGTAGCCGTCGATATTCAGAGCATCAGGGGTGACGGCGGTTGCCCCTGGGCCAGGTATAGCAAGCACTCGCCACCGCTGGAGTGACTGTCCACACTGTTCGCAGGACCGTTGTGAATCAGGGTTTTCAAACTCACAAAAAGGGCAGGTTAGCATCCTAGCGATGATCCAAAATTAGGCCAGTCAGCCAGCGTATGGGCAGCCACCACCCTAAACAAAGTTGCCAAATTAGGCCTTTTGCTGGCGGCGAAGACAGGCTTACATACAACAGTTTGATACACCCTATAGGCAAAACGGCGTGGGTATGACACGGGTACCCCCCAAAGCTGCTCTCCCGCAAGCTTATGGTAACTTACTGCCCCGGCCCCAACGCGCTTAAACCAGCGATTCTTGACTTAGCTCAGCCAGGTAGCCGAGAGCTACACCTTATTAAGGATTAACGTGCCGGAACCTTTGGCTAAATTTGCAGGAGCCTTTGGCGCTCATCGGCCGTAGCAACCCGCCATTGACCTGGGTTTAGTTTACCCATTTGCAGATGGGCGATCGCGACGCGCACTAGCCGCAGGGTGGGATAGCCGACAGCAGCAGTCATGCGACGCACCTGGCGGTTTTTGCCCTCCTGTAGGGTCATTTCTAGCCAGGCCGTGGGAATGCTTTGGCGAAAGCGAATCGGCGGATCTCGCGGCGGCAGCACCGGGGCAGCATCGAGCCGCTTGACCTGGCAGGGCAGCGTGCGATAGCCCTTAACCGTCACCCCTTGGCGGAGCTGGGCCAGGGCGGCAGCGGGCGGTACTTGCTCGACCTGCACCCAGTAGGTGCGGGGGTGGGCAAAGCGCGGATCGCTGAGGCGATGCTGCACCCGACCGTGGTCGGTTAGCAGCATCAGGCCTTCGCTGTCGCGATCGAGTCGTCCGACCGGATAGACATCTGCCACCGGAATAAAGTCTTTGAGGGTCAAGCGAGGCTCAGTGGCAGTGGCTGGGGGAGTATTGCCCTCGCTGAACTGACTGAGCACGTTGTAGGGCTTATAGAAAAGAATGTACTGGTATGCCATGGCTCTAGATTCAAGCACTTATAAGCAGCCAAGCAACCGAGCGAGGTTGTACCTACCGCCAGCCAGCCGATTGGCTGCCCAAAAAGAACGACTACAATCGCAGGGTGAACCACTGCCTAAGATCTGCAACATTTCATTGCAACTCTTGTGGAAATGTTGAGAAATTACAGCGCTCACTACCAGACCGATATGCTGAACTCTATATAGGACTGATTGTGGCAGGACAATACCATGGAATTCGGGAATAAGTATCGTTTCGCTTGCACCCTCACCTTTGGCGATATCTATGGCCAAATTATTGCCTGGCTGGTGATTTTGTTCATTAGCCTGGCGACATCTCTGGCCCTGATGGGTGCTCGACAGCCCGTGGTCGCTCTGGCTACCGTCGGGCTCATTCTGGTTCTGTCGCTGCCTTTTCTGCTGTTTGCCTTTGTCACAACGCTGTTTAACCACATCGAGTTTGAGCCGGTAGAGTCTAGTCAGGCTGCCCCTAACCGCCCTGAAAGAACGGTTAGTTCTACCTCCCCGGCCCGAGCCTAAGCTAGGCTATTCTGCCGATTCCTCTGCGGTGGGGGCTGGTTCTACGGCACCTGTAGTCTCGCTACTGGCCCCTGGCGCTGCCTGACCCTGAGCAGACATTAGCTCAATTTGGTCTTTAAACTGAGCGGGAGCCAACGCGGTAGCCTGGCTAAAGAGAGTCTGGGCCGTCTCAGTGTCTCCCTGCTCTTGTAGTACCAGAGCTTTGGCCAGCACCGGGCGAAAGTCATCTGGAGTGGCTTCAATCGTTTCATCGTAGAGAGCAATGGCCTGGCCAGGATTTTTGGCCTCTACATGTACCTGGGCCAGCAGCAGCTTCACAGAAGTAGTGTCGATATCGACCGCTGCCCCCTCCGACTGCAGCTGACCAGCGGTTTTGAGGGTATCTTGCAGTAGCCCAATTGCGGCCTGAGGGCGTTCTTGCTGCACCAGCAGCACAGTCAGCCCCTGCAGTGCGTTCATGTTGCCCGGCTGCTGGTCGAGCACCTGACGGTAGGTTTGGGCAGCTCCTTCTAAGTCACCCATCTGCTGCTTGGTTTGGGCCAGCAGCACGGCATAGTCGGGCACGCCTGGGTTGAGTTCTACCAGTTTCTCTAGGGGGCCAACCACCCCGTTGATATCGCCCAGCTGAATGCGCGCATCGACTAAGCCCTGTAGGGCGGTTTGATTGTCGGGCTCGCGCTCTAGCACCAGCTCATAGCCTCGGGCCTGGGCCTCTAGCTCGGCCTGCATGGCAGTGGGGTCGGCGGCGGGGCTGGCATCGGGGGTGCTGCTGGCCCGGCGATTGTCGTTACTGCCTAAAATCGGCAGCAGCGATAGCGACAAGAAGGCCGCCAGGGCCAGGGTCAAAACAGTGCCAACGAGCCAACGATTACGGTTTGCGGTCACGGGTTTACCTCATCAGGGAGCGGCGAGAGTGCGATACCCAGGCTAGAGTATTCCGGCTAAACGCTGGTTCGAGGTTTTGCTGCAACAGGCTCAGTGGGCTGAGTTTGCATCCTTAAACCAGGACGTTTTTCAAATGGAATACGCTGAGGGAGCGATCGCAAAGATTCTACAGTTTCAGGCTATGTTGCCGGTAAATGATTCTAGCGCTTTAGCCTCTGGCTAGATCTGAGCCCTAGCCAGCCTAAGGATCCAGGGCTACAGTAGCAAAGAAGTTGTCAAATGGCTCAGAAATAATACGGATTGCTAACCGTCAGCGATGGAAACCTAAGATAGCTACTTTGGCCGCTCAGGTAATCGTCTTCGGGCTGTACCAAACTACTACTAGTAGTCGATGTAAAGCCCTTGACAAGTTGCGTGAACCGCTTAAATATTTGCCCCGACCATGTATATGAGAAGGCGAATGTTACGCTAGGCTTACAGGCTAAGTCATGCGCAAAGTTACCGTTGCGCCGGGTGGCTAGTTCATGTTGAGAGGGAGAACGGTGCTGTCATGGGTTCTGCAGAGCAAGACGCTTCTAAGATCGACGTTAAAGCTAACAATGGCCTCGATCAGGGGACGGTACCAGCCGCCGATCGGCCATCACTAATGTCTCCTCCCCAGCGGCCAGTACGGCCAGTGAGGCCTGCCGCTGTCCCTGAGACAAAACCCAATACGGTTAGTGTTAAGGCAGTGCCCAAGGCCTCTGAGTCTAGCCTGGCTAACAACATTGCCGTGGTCGAAACCGCTGAGCCCGATTCCGACGCCTACCGCTACCAGCCGATTGCGCCTCCCAGCGAACCGATGCAGTACCGGGCGATTGGGCTGGTGCGAGGTACCTACGAACCCAGCGAGGTTGACCAACTCAATCGGGGAAACCTTACCACCGAAGACGGCCACGTGATCGATTCGGTGCTGCTGGGGCGCATTACCAGTCTGGTGAAAAAGCATATTGACCTTTCAACGCCCCACCTTTGGGTGGTGTACCCTCGTACCCGCCGCGAACTCGACAACGACGACCAGGATTTGCACCTCCAAATTGTCGGTGTCTGGGAGCCTGAAACCCTAGGCTTACCGGGTGAAGCGCCCGCCAGTGACAGTGACGAAGCTAATACAACCGACGAAACCAACACAGCCGACGAAAAACCAGACTTGGCAGATCTGCCGCCCGTTAACGACAACTTCTTCTCCATTCGCGGTGAGGTGATCAAATATACGCCAGAAGATCAGTGCATTGCGGTCAAAATCCTGCAAGGAGTAAGACGCACCCCCAGTTCTTCAAAACCTTTTAAGCTGCTGATCCACGGCACCATTGAAGGCCGCACGGTCGGCTACTTTTGGGATTTTAAGGTCAGGCGTGACGGTAAGGTTTTGGTGCTGAAGGAGGCGACGATGGTCGGCATTGTGCCGCCCAAAAAGCGCGCCAAGGGCAGCGGTAGCGGCGTTGGCGGCCCTCGCCGGGGCGGCAGACCGAACATGCGCAGTGGCCCTGGCGGCAGCAGACCGCCTATGCCCAGCCGTCGGTCAGCCGGGGTGAAAGGCAGCGATCGCCCCAAAAAGCGCGATGAAAATCGCGAGAGCAGCCCCGAACAGTCGAGTTGAGCCAAGTTGAATAGCAGCTTAGCTCCCGAGAGCATCCTGGGGTAAAAACGCCCGGTCTTGGGGCAGGGGGGCGACTGGTGCCGCCAGCTCAAATTGGCCCGCCTCTATCCAGGTTTTAAGTTCGCTGGCGACCCGACGAGCCAGGTAAATGCTGGCTAGGGGTGCCGTGCGCACAGGCTGGCCTTCGATGGTGATGCTGCCCGACTTGAGCTGAGCATAGCTGACCAGGCCAAAGGTTGGCCGCACCCGGCGGGGAATCGAAAAATCCATCACCGGAGCCACGATGTCGGCATCTCGTACGGCACAGTGAGCCGCCACTTGCTCATTCAAAATGGGGATGGGTACACCTACCCCTACCATGAGCGAGGGGCCGTAGCCTTTGAAATAGCAGCCCCGCACCCACTCAGGCCGCATCTGTTTGGCATCACCAATTAGGGCCAGGGTGGCAGCCGGGCCAATGGGGGTACGGTTGGGCAACCGCCGCTGCAGCGGAAAGTGCTGGGTGCCCTCCCAGGCCACGTAGCCAACGCCTCCGCCAAAGAAAATGCGGCTGCCGATGCCAATGGCTTCCAGATCGGGGTCATTCAACAGGGGAGACAGCGCCCCTGGGTTGGCGTAAACGGCATTGCCCAGACGCGGCTGCAGCGGCCCTAGGTAGGTAGAGAGGGTGCGATCGCCCCCATTCACCCCAACAATGAAGTTTTGATACAGCCCCCGTGGACTGAACAAATAAAACTGGTTGATGCTATCGCGGGTAATGGTGGTTTCGAGCGCGGTGCGGGGGTAGCAGTCAGTACCGTGCCCCGTCGCCTGTAGCGGCACGCTGCGCCCCGCAATCAGATCGGCAATCACGTGGCCGCCGCCGTGCTCACGTGCGTCTTCGGTGTCGCCCAGGTCAGCGCCGCGCCCGGCTACGGCTGGCTGGCTGGCTCCCAGGCACACATCCACCGCGCCAAAGCCCGCGTAGGCAGTTACCCCATCGAGGTAGCACTCCAGCAGCTTAATCGGCGGGTCGGTGTGGCCCAGGTTGAGCATCGCCCCCGACGACTCCATCGGCTCAAAGGTGCCAGTAACCACGACATCTACGGCGGCGGCGGCAGCGGCAATGCCCTGCTCTTGGGCATGAGCTTTGAAGGCTTCGGCGGTTTGTACCACCGCTTTGCCCTGGCGAATTTTGTCGTTAATGCCGTCGATGGTACGCATGGGCCGAGCCTAGGAATTGTACCAAATCCTGAATAAACAGGCTGTAGGGGCATAGCATGCTACGCCCCTACGGGGTTCCTGATTGTGAATCGGGGTCTACTAAATCGGATTTCGTATTAGAGCTGCGCCGCAGCCAGAATAGGCCGCCCATCAGCGCCGAGGGGGCCAGCAGCAGGGCTATGACCACTACCAGAGCTGAGCTATTCTGACCTGGAGGAAAGTTGACCAGCAGCAGCGGCAGCGCGTACTTGATGAAGGCAGCAATGCCCCCTGAAAGCGCAATGACTTTAGCTACAAAGCTGAGACTTGAGGAATTCATAGGCCTAGGACGGCGACCCCTCTGGCGATCGCCGCACGTTGAGACAACACCACTCCTGCCGTCGCCAGAGGGTAGCCACCACCCAGCCGTGCTGCTCTAGGGTATCGGCCACCAGCTTCGACTGGTCGAGCAAGATGCCGCTGAGAATACCCCAGCCATCGGCGGTGACAATGGTGTGCATCTGAGGAATCAGATCCATAATCACCTCGGCCAGAATGTTGCACACAATGCCGTCGACAGGGGCGGGAATGGCGGCTGCGATCGCGTCCAAACTGCCGTGCAGCAAGGGTAGCTGATCCTCCGTCAGGCCGTTGAGTGCCCGGTTGCCGCTGGCCGAATGCACCGCCAAATCGTCAGTATCTGCCGCGTAGGCTTTTTTGGCCCCCAGCAGCAGCGCCCCAATCGACAAGATACCAGACCCACAGCCAATATCGGCAAGAGTGATATCAGCCTTTTCGTAAGTGAGCCGCATTTCAATCGACTCTAGGCAGAGCTGGGTAGTGGGGTGGTTGCCGGTGCCAAAAGCTACGCCTGGGTCGAGGCGCAGCACCAGCCGCTCGTTGTCGGCGGGCGGATCTAGCCAGGCGGGCGTGATCAAAAAACGATCGCCAATCGGCTCGGGCTTCCAGTGGTCTTTCCAGCTTTTTGACCAATCCTCTTCATCGATCAAGTGCCAGCTAACCCGAGGGAGCAATAGGTCGCTGCACAAAGCATCTTGCTTGATTAGCAAAGCCAGAGCCGACAAATCTAGCAGTTCTAGCCGATGCTGCGGGAAATAGGCCTGCACTACGCAGGAGGCCCCCCGCTGCTGGGTTGAAGTACCCTGGCTACCAAAGCTGTCAAACCGCCAGAAGACCGTTTCTTCTAAGGCCGGATCGCACAGCACTTTTACTTCCCACCAGGTGTTGACCACAGCCATGACTATACGAGTTACAGGTTAACGGTGTAGGCATCGCGAATACCGGGCACCTTGAGGATCTCCTCCAAAATGCCCTCCGGCAGAGGGTCGTCGAGGCTGAGCGCCATTACCGCGTCACCGCGCACAATTTTGCGGCCCACCTGCATGCTAGCGATGTTGACGTTAAAGCTGCCCAACAGCGAACCAATTTTGCCGATAATGCCCGGCATATCGCGGTGCAGGGTAAACAGCATGTGCTGGGTCGGCGGCACGTTGATGGGGAACTCATCAATATCGGTAACGCGGATTTCGCTGCCTCCCAGCAGCACGCCGGTGACCGAGTGTTCGCCCAGGCTGCCTTTAGCCGACAGGTTCAGCGAGCCGGTGTAGTCACGAATGTCAGCATCGCGGGTTTCGATCACGTGGATGCCCCGCTCTTTGGCTTCAATGGAGGCGTTGACGTAGTTGACCCGCTCTTGCAGCGCGTGGGAGAGCAAGCCCTTGAGCGCCGCCACCATAATTGGCTGGGTATCGCCCCCGGCAATGTCGCCCTGCAGACGCACGGTAAGTTCTTCCACTCGGCCCCCGGCTAATTGACCGACCAGGTTGCCCAGGGTCTCGGCCAGCTGCAGGTAGGGGCGCAGCTTTTGCATCACCTCGGGGCGCAGACCGGGGATATTCACCGCAGAGCGAGCGGGCAGCCCCAGCAGCACGTCGCGAATTTGCTCGGCCACATCAATGGCCACATTCACCTGGGCCTCTTCGGTAGACGCGCCGAGGTGAGGCGTCAGAATGATCCCCTTGCCCAGTTCCCGTAGCGCAGATTCACCCAGGGGCTCAGATTCGTAGACATCCAGGGCGGCACCGCCGATGGTGCCCTCTTTTAGCGCCTTGGCTAGGGCCGCTTCATCGATAATGCCGCCGCGAGCGCAGTTAATAATGCGCGCGGTGGGCTTCATCGTGGCCAAGGCTTTTTCGTCAACCAGATGGGTGGTCTCAGGAGTTTTGGGCAGGTGCAGCGTGATGTAGTCGGCCTCGCGGAACAGCAGGTCTAGATCGACCAGGCGGCAGCCGAGCTGTTCGGCGCGATCGGCGGAGATAAACGGGTCGTAGGCCAGCAGCTTCATGCCCATAGCCCGCGCCACCGTAGCTACGTGGGAGCCAATTTTACCCAGCCCCACAACTCCCAGGGTTTTCTTGTAGATTTCAACCCCGGTAAAGTCTTTGCGCTTCCACTCGCCCGCTTTCACGGAGCGATCGGCGCTGGGGATGTAGCGCGACATCGACATCATCATAGCTAGAGCGTGCTCGGCGGCAGCAATGGTATTGCCCTCGGGCGAGTTGACGACCACAATGCCGCGTCGGGTGGCTTCGGGCACGTCTACATTGTCTACGCCGACCCCAGCCCGACCAATAATCTTCAGGTTCTGCCCGGCCTCAATCACAGCTTTAGTGACCTTAGTGCCAGAGCGAATCATCAGCGCATCGTAATCGCCAATGGTGGCCACCAGTTCCTCAGGCGACAGGCTGGTATTGACGTCAACTTGAGCAACCTGGGAGAGAATGTCGAGACCCGCCTGATCGATGGGGTCGGAAACGAGAACCTTGGGCATGGGTCAGCCATAAAATGTCACAGGGATCTACTTTACTGCAAAGGTGGAGCGGGGCATTAGTGTGGAGAGTACTTTTGGATCGTAAGGAGAGAAGGAGGATGAGGGAATAAGGACGGTGGGGAGGTGAGGAGGGTGAGGAGATGAGGCGTAGGGTGCAGCCGCGAAGCGATGTACCCATTGCGAGAACTATGGCAACGGTTCCTTAGCCCGGTAAAGCGTCGTCAGCAGGCCAGCACCTCAGCGTCGCTCAGGTCTTCTAACGCTCTAAAACAATCAGATAGAACGACATTAGAAAACAGAAAACCTTCGGGATCGCTGAGGCTCAGGCAGCGGAGCGTGGCCCAAGTGTCGCCTTCGGCAATGACTAACCCTGTCTGAATGTGCGGCTGTAGGGCTTGATAGAGAATTGCCCAGGTTTCCGGAGAACAATGCGATCGCACCTCATCCCCGCCAATCCCCTCCTTTAACCGCAGCCCTACCATCAGCCGATCCAACAGCTGCTCCGTTAGGGGCGTCGGCGGCTCGCTGTAAATTCCTCCAGTTGCCTGAAAGTCTTTGACCCACTGAGCGTAGGTAGCCAGGGTGCGAGGGCGACCGACTCGCTGATGCTGCGTATAGCTGGTCGCCCCCAGGCCAAAGCCGTAGTAGGGCTGGTTACGCCAGTAGGTCAAATTATGCTGACATTGGTGCCCTGGCTGAGCGTAGTTTGAAACTTCGTAGTGGTCGTAACCCTGGGCCGTGAGGAACGTCTGGGCGAGTCGGTACATGGTTGCCGTTTGCTCGTCTGTGGGCAGCGGCGCATCCCCGGGCTGATAGCGTTTGGCGAAGACGGTTTGGGGTTCTACCGTCAGGTCATAGACCGACAGGTGGTGAGGATGCAGATCTACAGCCTTAGATAGTCCAGTCTCCCAATCGGTGATGCTCTGGTGGGGCAGGCCAGAAATTAAATCGAGGCTCCAGTTGGGCATTTCAGACTGGTGCAGCCAATCGACAGCACGATACACGTCGGCAACGCGGTGATAGCGCCCACAGCTTTCCAGCATGGCATCGTCCAGCGCTTGTACGCCCAGGCTGATGCGGTTAATGCCAGCGGCTAAATAACCCTGTAGATGTTCCAGACCAAAGGTGCCTGGATCCATTTCCATTGAGATTTCGGCTTCAGGGGCAATGCCAAAGCGGCGATCGAGTTGAGCAAGGATGCGCTCAAGCTGAGGGACAGCGAGCAAAGAGGGGGTACCGCCACCAAAGAAGACGGTTTGCAGCGGCTGCTTATTCAGTTTCGGCGTTGCTGCAATTTCCTCACAGAGCAGGTCTACGTAGCTCTCGACTGTGCCTGAGGTCTCTCCCCGCCGCTGGTTGCCCAGTACAGAGATGGGGAAGTCGCAGTAGAAGCAGCGGCGACGGCAAAAGGGGATGTGAATATAGGCGGAGGCAGGACCTTGGGGCATCAACCTACGCTAACACTGTCGCCAAGTTTGAGGAGCTTGCCCCCTTGCCCCACGATGTTGGTGTTGATGGCCAGCTTGTAGAAGTGGTTAAACCGCTGGGGCGGGGTCCAGTCTGGTAATGTTTTGGCCCGCTGCTGGGCAAAGGTCTTCTGAAAACCAGGGGTAGCGGCTCCGGTGAGTGCATCGCGGGTGGGCACAATGCAGCGCTGGCAGGGGTTGATGCCCTTTAGCAACACATCACCAATGGTGAATTGGACAGGGCTACCGTCAGCGCTAAAGAGCTGGTCTTCCCAGAAGGCAGGGACGCCATCGATCTCAAGGTTGGTACGAAAGCGACGGCGGGTTTCGTCTAGGCTAATGTCGTACCAATCGGCGACGGTTTCTAGCGTAGCAGTGCTAATTATTGTTGGCCCCGCCGCTGCGGTATCGTCTGGAAAGCCAATGTCGTGGTTGTCTTTCAGGGCGACTGGCTGTTGAAAGTAGTTGCTGAGCCAGGCCTCTAACTCTTGGCGCTGCCTCTGCAGGTGAAACGTCGAGGAAGGCTCGTTGCTGTCAATCGTTAGGGTAATTGTCTGCCCATCCTCAGGAAAGGTCGATCGCAGGCGGTGAATAGCGGCATTGCGCTTGCCGTTGATGACGTGGCTTTGGCAATCAAAGAGGGCGTAGGTGCGATCGCCAGCCAGCGCCCCACTACCGAGCACCGTTGCCTCAGTCACCGAAACCCCATCCAGCGACTTAACCGGGAAGATATCAATGTGAGCTAAATACGGCTTCATGTCTCCCTGCAACCTCGCAGACCGATGCCTCAGCCATCATAACCGCCCAAAATCTAAAATCTAAACTCCAAAATTTACCACTACCACCTCCAGCCTTCAAACAAAAAAAGACCCCTGAGTTAGCTATCCTCAGAGGTCCGAATCAGGGTGCATCTACCGTTCCTATCTCCTGAGACGGCGGCTAAATTCCGGTGAAATGCCTAGGGTTCACGGATACTTGAAACAAAGTGGCTATGATTTGGGGGCTGTGTGAATTGTTGACATTTGCCCTATGGCTAGCCCTCTGACCTCGCTTAAAATTCAAGACTTTCCTGCAGGCACCTCCTCGCCGGTTGCGCCCCTGGCACCGGGAGTCTACATTGTCGGGGCGGGGCCGGGCGATCCAGAGCTGTTGACGGTTAAAGCCCAGCGGCTGCTCAGCCAGGCAGATGTGATTCTCTACGCCAACTCCCTGGTGCCCCAGCAAATTTTAGACTGGACTCGCCCCGATGCCGAGCGGATTGGCACTGCCACCCTGACCCTGGAGCGCATTCTGCCGCTGATGGTTGAGCGCGTACAGGCCGGAAAATCGGTCATTCGCCTGCAGTCGGGCGATCCTAGCCTCTACAGCGCCATTCACGAGCAAATTCAGGCGCTAGCAGAGGCAGAGGTGCCATTTGAAGTGGTGCCCGGTATTAGCGCCTACCAGGCGGCGGCAGCTAAGCTCAATGCCGAATTGACCATTCCAGGGCTGGTGCAGTCGATCATTCTCACCCGCATTAGCGGGCGTACCCAGGTGCCAGCGCTAGAAGACCTGGCCTCGCTAGCGGCCCACAAGACCAGTTTGTGCCTGTATCTGAGCGCCCGCCATGTAGAAGCGTCCCAGGCGCAGCTGATGCAGCACTACGAACCCGATACCCCCGTGGCCATTTGCTTTCGCGTTGGCTGGCCCGATGAGAAAATCGTTGTCGTGCCCCTGGCGGAAATGGCCAAAACGACCCGCGAGCAAGACCTGATTCGCACCACGCTCTACGTGATTAGCCCGGCGCTGCGGGGGCAGAAAGTTCGCTCGCGGCTCTACAACCCTGATCACACACACCTGTTTCGCCCGCGCAGCGGCTCGGTTGTGCCTTCAGACTCAACCCAGGACGCTGTGATATCCGAGTCTTGACCACAACTAGATCTGGGCTTAGAGTATCTGCATGAAAAATTTAAGCCTCTAGGGTTCCGGTTTGGCTGCTACGGTCAAACGACTGGTCCAAGAGAGGCGGGTTGGCGATCGCCATCGCTGACTACACGGCGGGATAAAAGCCCGGGAGGATTCTAGGAGTTGAGTGATTCAACTCCTCTGGTTTTCTTGGGCTTTGCTGTACCTGGCCTGGGAATCGCGTTTAGTCTAGTGCTCAATTCAACCCTGTGAGGCTTTTCGATGACTACCGACCCCTCCAACGATCCCGTGTTTCAAAGCCCGAATGGTGCTTCGAGCGAGGCCCAGCGCGCCCTGGAGATGGAGGCCCGCTTGCCCCTGACCGGCTGGCAGCAGGAGGTTTCTCAAGGGCTAGAGTACGGCCTAGAGGCGGCGGCGAGCATTCGCGATCGCACCATTCCCACCTTTTCGCGCGGCGAGCTGCCCCACTATGCGGGCATCAATACCTTTCTCAAAGCGCCCTACATTGAGGATGTGCGCAGGGTAGGTGAGTTTGACGTGGCGATCGTTGGCATCCCCCACGACAGCGGCACCACCTACCGCCCCGGCACCCGCTTTGGCCCCCAGGGCATTCGCCGGATTTCGGCCCTCTACACCCCCTACAACTTTGAGATGGGGATTGATTTGCGAGAGAGCATTACCCTCTGCGACGTGGGCGACGTGTTCACCATCCCGGCCAACAACGAGAAGTCTTTCGACCAGATTTCTAAGGGCGTCGCTCATGTGTTTGCCTCCGGCGCGTTCCCGATTTTGCTGGGGGGCGACCACTCGATTGGCTTTCCCACGGTACGGGGTATTTGCCGCCACCTGGGCGACAAAAAAGTTGGCATCATCCACTTCGATCGCCACGTCGATACCCAGGAGACCGACCTGGATGAGCGCATGCACACCTGCCCCTGGTTCCACGCCACCAATATGGCCAATGCCCCGGCCAAAAACCTGGTGCAGATGGGCATTGGCGGCTGGCAAGTGCCCCGCCAGGGCGTAAAAGTATGCCGCGAGCGAGCCACCAACATTCTCACCGTTACCGACATCACTGAAATGGGGCTGGATGCGGCGGCGGATTTTGCGATCGCCCGCGCCACCGACGGCACCGACTGCGTCTGGATTAGCTTCGACATCGACTGCATTGACGCGGGCTTTGTGCCTGGCACCGGCTGGCCCGAACCCGGTGGCCTGCTGCCCCGCGAAGCCCTCTACCTGCTCAAGCGCATCGTGCAGGAGACCACCGTCTGCGGCATCGAAGTGGTGGAAGTGTCGCCCCCCTACGATGTCAGCGATATGACGGCGCTGATGGCCACCCGCGTAATTTGCGACACTATGGCCCATCTAGTCAAGTCGGGCCAGCTGCCCCGAACCGAGAAGCCCTCCTACATTCACGCAGAGGCAAATATGACTGTGGATGAACCCTGGCAGTAGGACACCATGCACGAAACCGACATGACCAAGGCTCTGATTCTCACCGTGCGCGACTGGTGGGAGGCGCAGCCGGGGCAGCCCGCGATCGAGAAAGTTCATCTGACGGTGGGAAAGTTCACCTGCGTAGAGCCAGTGGGCCTGCAATTTGCCTTTGAGGTGCAGACTCGCGGCACGTTTCTAGACGGGGCCGAGCTGGTGATTCGCGAAACACCGCTAGTTGCCTTTTGCCACGACTGCCAGAGCGAGTATCAGCCCGAAATAGGCCTGCAATACGCCTGCCCCACCTGCCAGTCGCCCATGGGTGATATACGCTCGGGCCGCGAGCTGAAGATCGATCGGGTAGAGTATGCGGAGGCGACTAGCTCAATGTCCCCCCTGTAGCTTGGGATAAACTGAGACTTACATAGCTAAGGCCACTAGCCATGCCTGCCCAAAGCCGCTTTTTAGATCAGTTACAGGTGCTCAACACCCTCTATCAACGGGGCTATCACAGCAACCTAATGGAGCGTTCCCTCGCCAAAATTATTGAGCTAGAGCGTAGCCACGCCCTTCAACAAGCCTCAGATCTTCAGGCCAAGCTCCAGGCTTACGAAACCCAGTATCACATTCCCTCAGATACCTTCTACCAACAGTTCAATGCCGGAGAGCTGGGCGACAGCATGGATTTCGTCGAGTGGAGCGTCTTCTACGATATGTGGCAATCCGTCCAAGTGCGACTCGGTGTTTTGCAATCCATTGGTTAACGAATGGATGCCCAGCAGTATCTCACCGAAATTAAATCCAGACTAATTGCCAGTCCCGTAGTTGAGACCTTCTCAATTGGTGAAGAAAGAGATCTAGATGACAGAGGTTACTTTCGGGCTCGGGTCACGCTGACGAACACTGATTTTTTGGAAATCGCAGAATACTTCATCATCATCGACGACCAACCCCGGCCAGATCGCTACCGCTACCAATGGATGGATAGCACCCAGAAAATACTCCGCAAGCGTTGGGACAACGTTCCCCACTTTCCGGATTTACCCAACTTTCCCCACCATGTCCATATCACCACCGAAGACAACGTTCAAGACTCCATACCAAGAGGCACTACAGAATTTCTAGCTTTCCTAGAAGCAGAGATCTTGCCAGAGCAATAGCCAGGTAATGAGTGCTGCAACCCTCAACTCCAAAATCCCCAAATCCAAAATCGTCTTATGCACCAAACCTTCGACGCTGCTTTAGGAATCGATCTGCTCCACGTCAACCAGGCCGGGGCCGACCACAACCGCGCCCACTTCGACGCCTGGGGCATTACCTGCATGAACGTCATGAGCAGTCCAGGGGCGGGCAAAACAGCGCTGCTGGAGCGCACGCTTGAGGGGCTGCACCAGGAGCTAGCGATCGCGGTAATCGAAGGCGACATGACCACCGAGCTAGACGCCGATCGCCTGCGCCAGTACGACGTGCCAGTGGTTGCGATTAATACGGGGCGATCGTGCCACCTCGACGCCAAGATGGTGGCTGGCGGCATCCATACCCTGGAGCACAACTACGACCCCAGCGCTATTGACCTGGTACTGGTGGAAAACGTGGGCAACCTAGTCTGCCCTGCCGAGTTTGAGGTGGGCGAACACGCTAAGGTAGCCCTGCTAAGCATCACCGAAGGGGAAGATAAGCCTCTCAAATACCCGATTATGTTTCAGGAGGCCGACTGCCTGCTGATTACCAAGGTTGACCTCGCTCCCTACTTAGATGTCAGCATCGAGCAAATCGCTGCCAACGTGCGGCAGATGAACCCCGATTGCACCATTATTTCGGTCTCAGCCAAGACCGGGGAAGGTTTAGAGGAATGGTTTGGGTGGGTGCGATCGCAGAGCATCACCGCTAACAAATCGAATCTCCAAGCTCATACCTCTGCGGCCTCTCATGCCCATGCGTAAGGTGCATCCGCGCCAGCAATGCACCGCAGAGAATTTCTGTTATGTCGTCTCTACGAAGGCCCAAAAAATCGACGGATGGCACCCCCAACCGCCCGCTGCACCTGCTGCTTGCGCCGCCAGCGCTGAAATTCTCTGCGATAGCTATATTCGTTGGGCCAATAAATACGCCAGGCATCCCAGCTCAGCTTTAGGCTCCAAGGGCCAAGAATTAGATAAATCAAAGGGTTCCACAGCCAGCCACCCGTGACTAGCTGAAAAACCAGCACAAACCCGCCGGTAATCAGAAGCTGCGACATGCCGTGGCGAAATCGCTGCTGGCGCTGGCTGTCGAACAGCTTTCGATCGGCAATTTCGTATTTTTTAACGTCCCACTCGCGCTCGGCTTCGGCAATGGTCTCGGCGGAGATGCCCAGTTCATCAGCGATCTCCAGGAGCTGGGCGCGGGAGAGTTCGCCTGACTCAGTTTGGCGAGCGATCGCAAGGCTCAGAATCTGCTGAGCGTCTTCTGCCGGGTACAAAAACTCGTCGCTAGTAGTGTAAGAATCCATAATAAGCTCAGCCATCGTTGCCCCTGCCAAAACTCCCTTTTTCCTTATAGACAAAATCTAAACGATTGCGGGGTGCGGTTGGGGTACGGAAAACCTATTGTCACAAGCCCTAACGCCTCCATAGCCTACTGCCGCCGTGGTAAGACCTCTGCCAATCCGGGCATGCTAACCCCGAAGGCTATGCATCTAACCCTTGGAGTGTGAACTATGACCCAACTGGTCCCCATCCGTCTAGAGGATGGCACCGAGATCTACATGGAGGCTACCGAGGATGTAGTTGCTCCCAGCTCGGTTCCAGCCCCCAGCCCCAACCCCTACGGTGAAACCACCCGCACCGCTAAAGGATGGAACAGCACCAACCAGGCTGTTCAAGTTCAGGCGGCCCAGAGCTTTAAGGCCATCGAAGGCACCATTCGCACGTACACCAGCTACACCATGAATGCCTTCAAAGATATGGCCACCGCCAATGTCGAAAAAGTCACCCTGGAGTTCGGCCTTAAGGTCGGCGGAGAGGCAGGAGTTCCTTACGTTACTAAAGGCACCGCAGAGAGTAACCTAAAAATTACGGTTGAGTGCTCATTCAAATAGTGCCCCCATAGGGATCAAGACACCATCGTCACAACCGCCGGGTTGCTCAAGGGAAGTGCCGTTTAGGCGAGCTACCCTCACAGCAGCCCGTTTTTTTGCTGCACTCTGTTTTTGGCATTGCCGAACGGCGGTATGATTTTGCCAAAATTTAAACGAGATTTCAGTCCTTACAGGTATCAGTTCATACCCAAAATCAGCAACGCCCTGTTCTCTTGCTACACGCTAATAGTGCAGTGTACTAACCCTGCATTTGCCCGGTAGCTGAGGCCATCAGCTGATGGCTAAAAACCCCAGTACTGGCACGCCACCAAGCGAGCAAGCATCAATAAAGCCGAAGATTGCCGTAAAATCATGCCTAAGAGGATCCAACCCAAAAACATCCTTGTATAAATCACGACATATAAACGCAAACTCAGTGCGAACTCAATCCCTTGGGCTGGTCGCGGTCAAACCTCGGATAGGTAGTAGGTTGAAACCCTTTAACGCCCACGGAAGCACGCAGTGGACGCACGCCATGAAAGCCTGATGCCGAGACGCAGCTCGGTAGGGATGCAGGGTCGTTCAATTTCTTTCGGGCTGAGGCCCTTTAGCAAGCTGCTCTCGCCCCCCAATTGGTAGCCTAAACGTATATTTGTTGTGCCAACTCTTGGCAAATGTATAATAATTTGATGATAAAGCTTGAAAAACAAGGGTTACTATCGAATCTTTACTTACCATTTTGTAGATTCCAGCCCTCGGTTTTGAGGCGTAGCCCCAAAATATCCACCGTTCTCTACTCTATTCACGCTGGGGCTGCCTCTACAGTAGGGTAGTCACGCTTCTTAGCCCGCTCTCGATAGTTCCTGAAAATCCAGATAACCACACCCACCACCACTACAAGGGCCACCACTACAGGGGAATGAGATTTTGCAGGGATTGACGAAGGAAAAGCCAATCTTAATCACCTGTTTTGCCGCCGGGGGAGCACTGGTTATTTTAACGATGCTGGTGCGATCGGGCCCTGGCAGAACTCCCTCTTTGCCACCGCCACCGCCGAGTGCCGAAAGCCTGAACGTTGAGACAGTGCCTGTACCGTCCCCCCCTGGTCTGAGCCAAGAAACCTCTCAAGATCGCCTACAACGCGACCTGACTCGACAAGAAGACCTAGTCAGCGCCCTGCAAGACGAACTAGAGGCTCAACAAGACCTGGCCGACGACCTCAAAGCTCAGCTTGAGCGGCAGCAGGCCGAAACTGATCAGGTGATGGCCCAGCTCGACACCTATCAAACAGCGGTCGAAGAGATGACCTCTCAGCAAGTTCGGCTGATCGAATCTATCCCGCGCAACAACGAAACCCAAACCATGATTCTCTGGGGCATTTTGGGCCTATTTTTAATGTTGATGCTGGGCGGCGGTACCGCTTTTGCCATTATTGCTTTATGGCTGATGCACATCCAGAGGCGTACCCAACAGCCCCCGCCGATGGCATACCCCATGCGCATGCCCCCCAGCCCCTACTACTACTATGAACAGCAGCCTCTGCCGCCGCCAGCGCCGCCGCCCTATGTGCAGTACGACATTAGGCCCTACCAAGATTAATTCCACACAGGCTAGATATGAGTCTGTAGACGTTGGTCTATTGTCATGGTGTAGCTGTTTAAGGCGATCGCTATGACCCTGACCCAGGTTTTGGGTGCCTTCTTAATTTTTGTGCTGTCGCCGATCGCGGGCGGGTTGCCTCTGACGGGGTGGTCTACCCGGCTACTGTCGGGGCAGCAACTGCGGCGAGTGGGCACAGGCAATGTGGGGGTATCAGCCGCGTTTTACCACGGCGGCAAGGTGGCGGGCATTGTGGCGGTGCTGCTAGAGGCGGCGAAGGGCATTGGGGTAGTGCTGCTGGCCCGATACTACTTTCCAACCGAGCCGGTGTGGGAAATTATTGCCCTGATTGGTCTGGTGATGGGGCGATACTGGTTTGCTAAGGGGGCGGGCACTACCAACGTGGTGTGGGGCACTGCGGCGCACGACTGGGTGACGGCGCTGCTGACGTTTATTATCAGCGGGCTGGGGTTTACAATCTTTCGCGAGCGTCGCCAGGGTCGGCTGCTGGCCCTAGTGCTGCTGCCGCTGATTACCGCCCTGCGCCATTCAGATGGGGCGCTGGTGCTGGCGATGACTTGCCTCAGCGTGCTGATTGCCTGGATTTATCAAAAACTGCCGGACGATTTAGATTTGCCCGACGACAAAGGACGATTGGAGTCTCGCACCATGTTTCGTTTTTTTCGCGGCGATCGCGGCCTGGTGGCCCTTGATCAACCCCTCGATGCCGCTAAGTTTGGCCACAAAGCTGCCACTCTGGGGCAGCTGCGGGCCTGGGGCTACCCGGTGCCGCGCGGCTACGTACTGCCCGCTGGGGATGACCCGACAGCCCTGCTGGCGGTCGCAGAACCCTCCCCCACGCAGCCCCTAGCGGTACGATCCTCTGCCCTAGATGAAGATACGGGCACCGCCTCAGCGGCTGGGATCTACCAATCGTTTTTGAATATCACCGACCAGGAGGGGCTGGCAGCGGCGATCGTGCGGGTCTTTTCGTCCTACAACGCCCCTAGAGCCAGGGAGTATCGGCAGAGCCAGGGGCTGCCCGAGCAGGGCTTAGCGGTGATTGTGCAGCAGCAGGTGCAGGGGCAGTTTTCGGGGGTGGCCTTTAGCCGCGACCCGATCGCCCGCTGCGGCGATGCCGTGGTGATCGAAGCCCTGCCGGGGGGGGCCGACCAGGTGGTGGGGGGGCAGGTAACGCCCGAACAGTATCGGGTGCTGGTGCAGGCTGACGATGTGCCGCCCCTGGCAGAGATTGCCGAGGCCGACTGGCAGCTCTCCGACGCGCTAACGCTAACGGTGGAAGGCGAGGGCCAAACCCCGTCGCGGCTCTTGCAGCAGGTGGCCTACCTGGCCCGCCACCTGGAGAGCCGCTACCAGGGCGTACCTCAAGATATTGAATGGAGCTTTGACGGTGAAACGCTGTGGCTGTTGCAGAGCCGCCCGATTACCACCCTGCACCCGCTGTGGACGCGCAAGATTGCCGCCGAGGTGATTCCCGGCACCATTCGACCTCTCACTTGGTCGATCAATAGGCCCCTGACCTGCGGCGTGTGGGGCGAAATTTTTACGGTGGTGCTGGGCGATCGCGCCCAGGGCCTCGACTTTGAAGAGACAGCCACCCTGCACCACGCCCACGCCTACTTCAACGCCACCCTGTTGGGGGATATTTTTCAGCGGATGGGTCTGCCAACCGAGAGCCTGGAGTTTTTGACCCGTGGGGCAAAATTTAGCCGCCCGCCCCTGGGATCTACCCTGCGCAATCTGCCCGGCTTGCTGCGCCTGGCAGGCCGCGAACTCAAGCTAGAACAAGAGTTTACCCAGGAGTATCGCGATCGCTTTGGCCCCGCCCTAGAATCCCTTGAGACTACCCCCAAAGAGTCTTTAACGCCCCAAGCATTGCTCAGCCGCGTTGCAACTATCCTCGATCTGCTCAAGCCAGTCACCTACTACAACATTCTCGGCCCGCTCAGCTTTGCCCTGCGCCGCGCCCTGCTCCAGGTGCCCGAAGAAAGCCTAAACCCGATGCAGAATGTTGAAATTGCGGCCCTAGACGCACTGCGAGCGATCGCCCAAGACATTCGCCAGGTACTCTCTACGGGCGAGCTAGACCGCATTACCGACAGCTCATCGCTGATGACTGCCCTGGCCGAAAGCACCGACGGCGAATCGCTGCTTAAGGAAATCGATCGCTTTCTGAGCCAGTACGGCTACCTCAGCCCGGTCGGCACCGACATTGCCGTGGCCACCTGGCAAGAAAACCCCGGCCCCGTGCGCGAGCTGCTGGCCCAGTTTGTTAAGCAGCCGCCTCCGCCTAAGACCACGACCGTAACTCCGACCGGGAAAGCCGCTCTGGTACAGCAGCGGCTCGATCTCAAGGGACAAATCAACACCCTCTACAACCGCCTGCTAGCCGAGCTGCGCTGGAGCATTCTGGCCCTAGCTACCCAGTGGCAAGAGCAGAGCCATTTGAAAGAGCGTGACGACGTTTTCTTGCTTACCCTGGACGAAATTCAGGTCTTGGTGACTGGAAATGCTGCCCCTAATTGGGCGATGGTGCGGGGAAAAATTGGCGATCGCAAAGCTCAGTATGACCAAGACAGACACCTGCCCAACGTGCCCTACCTGGTGTTTGGCAACGAGCCCCCCAGCCGCGATCTGCCGCTTATGCCGAGTGCGACGGTGCAGCAAAAGCTCTCGGGAATTGGGGCCAGTGCAGGCATCATGGCTGGCCCAGTGCTGGTAATGACCCACCTGGAGACGGTCGCCACCGATGGCCCGTTTATTCTCGTAGTGCCCTATACCGATGCGGGCTGGGCACCCCTACTCGCCCGCGCCCAGGGGCTGATTGCCGAAGTCGGCGGTCGCCTCTCTCACGGGGCCATCATCGCCCGCGAATATGGCATTCCAGCCGTTATGGACGTAACCAACGCCACTCAGCGCCTGCACAGCGGTCAGTGGGTTCGAATCAATGGCAAAACCGGCACCGTGGAGGTGCTAGAGCCACCTATTAAGCAGCCACCGGCCCTTGAAGCAAGCCCAGAATAGGGCACCCACAGCCCCTATCTCGATCAGCCGATAGCAACTTGTCGAGAGACGCTTGACAAATCAGTACAATTGAACTATATTGAGTAGTGTAATTGTACTATTGCAAGTTTCGGCTCCCTATTTTTTGCGGCTATGAATGGTCACCAAGGCGGGGCGCAAGCTCTGAGCTGGATTGTTGCGTTGAGTGTGGTCGTCGGCATTATGGCAGAACTAAGTCAATCTACCCCCCAGGTCATTGCTGAAGAACAGGTAGCAGCCGTAGAGGCTGCCCCAGCTAACCCCTGGGCCGGGGCCTCATTTCCGCTCGAAAAATTTACGGCCTACACCTCTCCCTTTGGCTACCGGCAGCACCCGATGGGAGGCCACCGCTTTCACTACGGGCTAGATCTGGCCGCCCCCATTGGTAGCTACATTCGCAGCTGGTGGGAGGGTAAGGTGATTCAGGTGTCGGACAACACCGCCTGCGGTACCTCAGCGATTATTCAATCGGGCAGTTGGGCCCACATTTACTGCCACATGGTGGGTCATATGGTAATCGAGAAAGAAGGCGGGCGCGTGCTGGTCGATCGCGATGGCGGCATCGAACTGCGCCAGGGGCAAATGGTGACCTCTGGCCAGCGGATTGGCCGCGTGGGTATGACCGGCAGCACCACCGGGCCGCACCTGCACTGGGGTCTCAAGTACGACGGGGCCTGGGTAGACCCGGCCCTGGTGATCAAAGCCGGGTTCGACTATCAGCAGCTACAGACGGCGCAGGCCGTAAATTAGCCCCTGGCAGACCTGGGTAAGAAACGCTAGATCTAGGGTTTCTAGAGTGTCGGTCGGCTGGTGGTAGTGGGGGTTGCGCAGATCTGCCGTATCGGTAATCAGAATCGCGGGGTAGCCCAAATCCCAAAAGGGCACGTGGTCGCTGCGCCGCGTATCGGGCACGGTGCGACCCTGGTTTACCACGGGCAGCCACTGGCTAGGCATCCCAGCCGCGCGAAAGCCCCGCCACAGCCGCACCATGGTGGGAATACTCTGCCACGGCCCAATCTGGGCGATGTAGTTGCCGCGATCGGGGTAAAAACGCTCTATCCCCGCTGGATACTGCTGGGAGTGAGGCTGGTGGCAGCAGTAGCCCAGCATTTCGAGCGACAGCATCAGCCCTAAGGGCTCACCCTGCTCGTGTAGGGCTTTGGCATAGTGGCGGCTGCCCACAAACCCCAGTTCTTCGAGATCAAAAGCGACTAGGCGCAGGGGCGATCGCCCCGGTTGCTGAGCAAAGGCGCGGGCCAGCTCTAGCAATACCGCTACTCCAGTCGCGTTGTCGTCGGCCCCAGGCGAACCGGGCACCGAGTCGTAGTGGGCACCAATCAGCAGGGGCGGGCGGCGAGGGTTCTTGCCGGGCAGGTTCAAGATCCAGTTGGTGTATGGCTGTCCCTGAAAGTCAAAGCTGTGGCCCGTTACCTCGCCCCAGCGCGAGAACTCCTGCTGGATGTACTGCTGCACAAAGAAGTGGTGGGCCGAGGCCAAAAACGGATCGCGATCGCGTGCCACCTGCTCCAAATGAGTCATTAAGCGCGTTTGCAGGGCGATATCGCTCAAGCGGTTCACCTAGGCGGGCTTTTGCATGCCCTCGGTAATGTCGGCCAGTTTTTTGCGAGGCAGCAGCCGAGTGGCCAGCGACAGCACCTTGTTGGTGGTGCCGTGCACAGCGGTGCGCTGACCTTTTTCCATGGCGTCGTAGGCATAGAGGGCTACATCGGCAGAGGTGGGCAAATTTTTGCCCTCAAACAGCTTCACATGTGTCGCCTCGGCCCGTTCTTGAAACTCAGATTGGGTAGGGCCAGGGCAAAGGGTGGTGGCGGTAATGCCGGTGCCCTTCAGCTCAGTGGCGATCGCCTCGGTAAACGACAGCACGTAGGCTTTGCTGGCGTAGTACACCGCCATGTATGGCCCCGGCAAAAACGCCGCCGTCGAAGCCACATTCAACAGTCGGCCCTGGCCCTGGGCAATCATGCCCGGCAGGTACAGCCGACTCAGATGAGTGAGGGCAACGATATTGAGCTGAAGCATGGCGTTTTGCTTTTCCCAGCTCGATTCGACAAAAGAGGTTAAATCGCCAAACCCAGCATTGTTGATCAGAGCGTAGGGGGTCATACCCTTGAACTGGGTCCAGTCAAAAAACTGCTGGCGAGTATTGGCGTCGGTGAGGTCGCCCCGGTAGGTCAGCACCTGCACGCTGTGGGCGGCTTCAAGCTCGGCCTTAAGCTCCAGCAGAAGCTCTTCGCGGCGGGCAATCAGCACCAGGTCGTGGTGGTGGGCAGCGCAGACCCTGGCTAGCTCGTAGCCAATGCCGCTGGAGGCCCCGGTAATCAGAATTGGCTTTGCCATAGTTTGCCCCTGGAGTGAATCCGGCTTGATTCTAACGAATCGCGGCAGGGGCCGTCCGATCGCGCCGTGACTGCATCTCCAGGTATATCAGCAGAGCATTGACGTCGGCGGGGTTGACGCCGCCAATGCGCGAGGCCTGACCAACGGTGAGCGGTTTGACCTGGGTGAGCTTTTCTCGCGCTTCTTTAGAAAGCGTATCGATCGCCATGTAGTCGAGGGTCTCAGGCAGCTTGCGGCCAGTATTCCTAGCTACCTGGTCGATCTGGTTTTGCTGCCGCTGAATGTAGCCCGAGTATTTGATATCGATCTCAGCCCCTTCTTTTTCGGCGCGAATCAGCTCAGGATTGCCTAGGCCGTAGCGTTCTAGATCAGCGTAGTGGAAGCCCGGACGACGCAGTAGGTCGGCCAGGGTAATCGAACCTTTGATCCGCTGGTCGGTATTGGCGGCGATCTGCTGCCCAAGTTCGTCGTGCTCCTTGACGCGAGTAACCTGCAGGCGATCTTTTTCGGCGGCAATGTTGGTGCACTTGCGGGTGAAGATTTCCCAGCGGCGATCGTCAATTAGCCCAATCTCGCGGCCTAGCGGAGTCAGGCGCTGGTCGGCATTGTCTGATCGCAGCAGCAGTCGGTACTCGGAGCGCGAGGTCAGCATTCGGTAGGGCTCCCGCAAATCCTTCGTGCATAGATCGTCGAGCAGCGTGCCAATGTAGCTCTGCTCACGGGGGAATACCAGCATCTCCTGACCGCGTACCAGTCGGGCCGCATTCGCCCCGGCCACAAAGCCCTGGGCCGCCGCTTCTTCATAGCCCGTGGTGCCGTTGACCTGACCAGCACAAAACAGCCCCTCCACCCGCTTGGTCATCATGGTGGGGTAGCACTGGGTGGCGGGCAAGTAGTCATACTCCACAGCGTAGGCGGGCCGCAGCATGGCGCAGTGTTCCAGCCCCGGCAGGGTGCGCAGCATGGCCAGCTGCAGCTTTTCGGGCAGCCCGGTCGAAAAGCCCTGCACGTAGATTTCAGGACTGTCGCGCCCCTCGGGCTCCAGAAAAATCTGGTGGCTGTCTTTGTCGGCAAAGCGGACGATTTTGTCTTCGATGCTGGGGCAGTAGCGGGGGCCTTTGGAGTCAACCCAGCCGCCGTAGATAGGCGACAGGTGCAGGTTTTCTTGAATCAGCTGGTGGGTGGCGGCGGTGGTGCGGGTGAGGTGGCAAGGCATTTGCTCGCGCTCGACCCACGCTTCGGGGTCAAAGCTGAACCAGCGCACGTCCTCGTCGCCGGGCTGCGGCTCCAGCACATCAAAGTTGATCGAGCGGCGATCGACTCGGGCCGGAGTGCCGGTTTTCAGCCGTCCGGTTTCAAAACCCAGCCGATTGAGCGTATCGGTTAAGCCGACGGCGGCAAACTCTCCCGCGCGCCCCGCCGCCATCGATTTGTCGCCAATCCAAATCGTGCCGCCCAAAAACGTGCCGGTAGTCAAAATTACCGCTTTGCACTTGAATGCCGTGCCAAAGTAGGTTTCCACCCCTACCACTTCATCGTTGAGGCCGAGCACCAGATCCGTCACCATGCCCTCACGAATCACCAGGTTTTCCTGGTTTTCGACAATGGTTTTCATCACGGCGGCGTATTCGCGCTTGTCGGTCTGCGCCCGCAGTGCCCACACGGCGGGGCCACGCGAGTTGTTCAGCACGCGCTTTTGCAGGTAGGTGCGATCGGCCATTTTGCCAATTTCGCCGCCCAGGGCATCGACTTCGTGGGTGAGCTGAGACTTAGCCGGGCCGCCCACGGCGGGGTTGCAGGGCTGCCAGGCAATTTTGTCGAGGTTGAGGGTAATCATGAGCGTGCGACAGCCCAGGCGCGCCGAGGCCAGCGCTGCCTCGCAGCCCGAGTGGCCGCCACCGACGACCACAACATCGTATTCGTCGAGAAAGTCAACGGAACCTGAAACACTCATGCCAGCTGCAAAACCACTACACCGCTCAACCTATCAATCTTAGCGGGCCATTTAGGTAATCAAGATCTAGAGCCTTGATCAGCTTGCGGAAGCCATCGTTGAGCAACTGAGTAGGTAAGGCAAACTACTAGCCCAGGCCTCGCTTAAGGGTGGCCGCGATCGCGGACACCAGCTCATCCACCTCAGACTCCAGCGTCAGGTAGTGGGTGCAGGCGCGTACGCAGTTGGGCGCTTGCAGGGTACGCAGGTAAACGTTCTGGGTCTCTAGCTCATCGACCAGGCGCTTGTGCCAGGCTGGCGAAGGCTCACCCTGATCAAGCACCCAGAACGACACCAGACCAGAATCGGGCGGGCTCTGCCGTATGGGCCGAATCTGGGGCAGGTCTTGCAGCTGCGACCACAGTCGTTGAGCAAGTTCGACCAGGCGTTGATAGCGCTGGGGAGCGCTGCCCCACTCGGCCTGGTAGGCGATCGCGGCCCGCAGCCCCGCCAGCAGCGGATAGTTCGATGTCGCCACCTCGTAGCGCTGGCCATTAGGCTTCCAGCCGGTGGGGTTGGCGGCGGCATCGGTAGTAATGCCGCGCCAGCCAATGAATGTGGGAGCCAGGTGCTCGCGGGCCTCGGGGCGCACGTACAGCCCGCCCAGCCCAGCCGGGCCGCACCACCACTTGTGACCGGTAAACGCGTAGAAATCGACTCCCGATCTGGGCAAGTCGAGCGGTAGCGCACCCACCGACTGAGCCGCATCCACTAGCATTAGCACTGGGCTAGGGCGATCGCGACAGACCTGCACAATGCGCTCCAGAGGCAGCACCTGTCCCGTGTTCCAAAAAATATGGCTGATCACCAGCAGCCGGGTGTTGGGCTGCAAGTGCTGGGCTACCACCGCCGCCGGGTCGCCGCCATCCCTATCATTGACGGTCTCCAGCAGCGGACAGAGGCTGTAGCTGACCCCAAAGCGGCGGCAAATTTCCTGCACCGCCGCGATAATACCGGGATGCTCGCAGTCCGACAGCAGCACGTGATCCCCGGCTTGCCAGGCGATGCCCCAGAGGGGAATGTTGCAGCCCACGGTGACATCTTCGGTGAGGGTAATGGTATCAGCGGTGGTGCCCAGTTCGGCCGCGATCGCCGCGCGCGTTTGGGCCGCCTCAGCCGTTACCCACTGGTTAGCCGCCCCCGAAAATGGCCCTAGGTCCTGCACTCGCCGATGGGCCGCAAAGATGGCCTCTAAGGTGCCCTGGGCCATCGGCCCCTGGCCACCATAGTTAAAATACTGCTTGCCTACCAGAGCCGGGAACAACTGACGATGGCTGAGCAGGCGTTCGAGCACCGCAGAAGACGAAGAATGCATCACGCTGAAAAGAGGATAGGAGAATGTTTCAACCCTATACCACCTGCGCCCGGTTGGCTGGCAAGTTGGGTTTGGCGAGTGCGATCGTGGCTGTGCAGAACTGAATCTATGCCTTGAGAACACCCTAGGAGGGCAGCGCCAAGGCCATTGCCCTCCCGCTATTGCCACCCTCTTCCTCGAAATACCCTGATAGGGTATAACATGCTAAGGGTGAGCATAGGCACTGTAAACCGTCCTATGGGCTTAACTCAGGCATGAACTACAACTCGACACAGCGTCACACAGCCAACAATCAGCGACAGGGGTCGCCAAAATTGGCTATGGAAAATTTCATGTTTGACTGGGACAGCGGCAACACGTCGCCTGTACCTCAAAACCAGGCCTACTTTTCTTTGTTCTCTAGCACTTGCCCCATAACTCGCTTTGTCTGCTAGCTATCCCCTGCCATCGCGTTCGAGTTCAGGGGATGGCCCGCAAAGCCCCCTGAAGTTAACTGCTGAGACAACAGCAACGCCCAATTCTCCACAACTCATTCGCTGGCTCACCGATGACGTGCTGTTTCACTACCAGCGCTGTGGTCGGCGAGCCTTTTTAGACCTCTATGGCGATCGCGCCCAGCAAAACCGCCCCTCTGACTATCTGCTCAAGCTGCGCCAAGACAGCCTCACCCACCGCGAGCGTGTGCTCGAAGACTACTATCCCCTCTACCGGCCAGACTTTCCCTCGGGCGACTGGACCGCCGGGGCAAAAGCCACCCGAGATCTCATGGCCGAGGGCGTAGAAGCCATTCACCAAGGCGTGCTGGCAACGACTGCGGCGGTAGACGGCGTGCATCTGGTCAGCCAGCCCGACTTGCTAGTCAAGCGGCCCGGCTGGTCGTGCTGGGGCGACTGGGTCTATGTACCCATCGATATCAAACTGGGCAAAAAACCCAAGCTCGACTACCAGGTAATAGCCGCTTACCATGCCTACGTGCTCTCGCGGGTGCAGGGGGTCTGGCCCAATGCCAGCTATCTAGCCCTGCGCGGTGGCCAAATGTACACCATCGATCTGGCGCGGCTGGTGCCCAAGCTGCAAACCGTACTCAACGACTGCCTGATTGAGCTGCGATCGCCTACCGCGCCAGAGCTGTTTATCTCCCACAGCCGCTGCGATCTGTGCCACTGGTTCAACCACTGCTACGCCGAGGCTAAGGCGACCCGCCATCTGTCGCTGCTGCCCGGTGTTACCCCCGCCCGCTACGCCTTTCTCAAGCAGCACCACCTGACTACTGTCGCCGCTCTGGCCCAGGCCAGCCCCGCCCACCTGGCTCCCCTGCCGGGCTTTGGCGAACAGGTCGCCGAGAAGCTGGTGCATCAGGCCCAGGCCTTAATTGACAACCGAGCTATCCCCCGCAGCGCCCCCCACGCCCCCCACGGGTTTCCACTGTGGCCCGAAGATTTACCCGAAGGCGAGGTCGAGCTGTACTTTGACATCGAAGCCGCCCCCGACCAAAACCTGATCTACCTCCACGGCGTGCTGGTGGTCAACCACCGCACTGGCGAAACTAACTTCCATGCCCTGTTGGCCGAAACTCAGCGTGAAGAACGCCGAGCCTGGAATGATTTTCTCGACTTGGTGCACGCTTACCCCCACGCTCCGGTCTATCATTTTTGCCCCTACGAGGCTCAGACCGTGCGCAAGCTGGGGCAGCTCTACGGCACCCCCCGCCGCCAAACCGAGGCCCTGCTCGATCGCTTTTTTGACGTACACAAGTGCATTACCGACGGCGTCACCCTGCCAATTGAAAGCTACGCCCTCAAGCACATCGCCCGCTGGATGGGCTTTGACTGGCGCGACGAGGGGGCCAACGGGGCTCAGTCGATCTGTTGGTACAACGCCTGGGCCGAAACCGGCGATCGCAGCTACCTAGATGCAATTCTGCGCTACAACGAAGACGACTGCCGTGCCACTTACCACATTAAAGACTGGCTGGTAAAATTTGCCGAACCCTACTGGGACCAGCTCTACCAAAGTATCGGCTAGAGCTAGTTCTAGCAAGGCCTAAGCCCTGCTAGTGGCGCTATTGGGGCACCGGGCTGTGGGCTCCTAAAATTTCGGCTAAACCGGGTACGGCCCTGGCCACATCGCCTTTGACCGACTGGCGCAGCTTGTTGTAGGACGATCGCACCAGACCATTATCGGTTTTGGCAATCCGCCTATCAGTCACCCCTAAAATAACCTCCGCCGTTTGGGTCTGGTTTTGGCTCAGGTGAGCCACCGGGTCGCCCGTCTGCAAGCCCTCGGCCCACATGGGTTCAAGGGCGGTCACCACCTCAGGTAGAATGCGCTCAATCGCTCCCGGAATGTAGCCCGAGCCAGCACTTTTGACAACACCATAGGCCGCTTTGAGAGCCATACCGCCCAGTCCGCCCTTGGCCGCCACCTGGCGATCGATCAGCAGAGCACAGTCACCCACGACTCCGGCTTTGACAGACTGGTCATTCAAAATATCGCTTAAACCCATAGCCATGCTTGTCTCAATAACAATTTCTGTACTGCACTAGATTTTCCACAGCCCGATAGCCAGATCAGCATTCCCCACCAGATATTCGAGATTGCTTAACAAGTCTGTGAATTTTGCTATGGAAACCCTGGCCTGGCAAATGTAGGCAAAACAAACCCAGGTCAAAAATATATTAACTAGAAAGCAGCACTGCCAATCCCTGGCCTAGCCTAACTCGCGCAGATTGACGACCCAGGATTGCCCCTCGACCTCGACGCGATCGCCCGCTATCAGCTTGCGCCCGCGACGGGTTTCAACCTCGCCATTCACGTTCACCTCACCATCTTGAATCATCAGTTTGGCCTGACCTCCCGTGCCCACCACCTGCATCTGCTTCAAAAATTGGTCAAGCTTAATGTAGTCGATGCTGGGCATAGCGTTATCCGAGGAATACTTAAATAACAGAGTAATAGAAAGTCTTTAACTCTAGAGGTGAGCCCGCCCTTTACACTCAAAGCAAGGGCACTCATAGTAAAAGGGGTGTTTATATCACTGCTACCAGCGGAGGAGCACGATGTTGAGCAATCACCAACTCCTGCAAGAGCTTAGACAAAAGCAAGAACAGCTAGAGCGCTTTCGCCGGGCTGCCGGGCTGCCGCTCCAGGCCCTGTTAGACCAGTACGACTGGGGCATTATCACGGGCGCAGGGCACAGCGGCTTATCTCTAGTGACTCTACGTTTGGACCACCGTATCGCCCTCAATGACCCCTTTTTGCTGGCTCTGGCCGAAGAAGCCGAGCGCACCTGGGGGCCAGTAGATTTTGCCCTCTTCTCAGGAGAATCGCAAGAGCCGGTGCGGGTGCTAAGCCGCACGCTGCTCGATCGTCGCTGGCGCTGGCGGCAGTCAAGCCGATAAATCTATCAGGTTAGACCTAGCTCGCCCATTTTGGAGCTGAGCCACGAGTCATAGTGACCAACAGATTTGACTAATAACTCAGCTTCAGGGCGTTAACGGGCACCTCGTCCCAGGTTTCCACTGTGCGAATTTGGGCCACCCACCCCGCAGCCCTTTGCGCCTCGCTCAGGTTCTCCTCAAACGAGCTGTGGCACGCCTGGGCCTGGGCCTCATCGCTACAGGCAATGCAGGAGTAGATAAGTCCTGACGGATCAATTTGTTCGTTGACCCAAATCATGCGCGGTTATGCCTCTAGATCATCTCAGCCGACTCTAGCATTCTTAGCTGCCCCAGACTCACGAGACCGCCACCGGAGATTCGCCGACGCTAATGACCGTTTGCCGCAGCTCTGCGATCGCCTGCAGCTGATAGTCGTTAACTTCCTGTAGTTTAGTTACGCCACCAGCCAGATTCTCCAACGACTGTCGCAGCCCGTTTACGCTCTCCTGGGCCGGGTTGAGCAGTTCTTCACACACCGCCAGCTTGCCCAGTAGACCCGCCAGATCGCGCTGCTGCTGGCGCAGATCACTCTCAAAAGCTTCTACCTCAGTGCGCTGGGTGGTCAAAGCCGTCTCAGTACCTTCGATATCTCGCTTGAGCTGGCTAATTCCATCTTGAATTTGCTTAACCTCCGTCTCTAGTGACTGAATCGTATCCGTGGTCTGCTGACGCTGGCCATCAATGGTATTGAGCAGTGGCTCTAGGTCGACAGCGCTGACCGGCGTTTCTTCTACCGCCAGACCCTGTCGCCGCCGCAGCACAGCCTGATGCTGGCTCAGCACTTCTTCGCGCTCAAGCAGGTTGCGCCGCTGTCCCACTAGGGTTTCGTTGAGCATTTGGGAACGGTCTTGCTCTTCTTCTAGCTCGGTTTCTAACTGAAGCCGCTCAAATTCATTGGCCTGCTCAATTCTGAGCTTGAGCTCATCGATCGCCTGCTGCTCTAGAGTGAGTTCTTCCTCCTGGTCAGAGACAAAGCGCGACATCTTCTCCAGGTCATTTTCCAGATCACCCACCATGGTTTGAAGATGATCAAGATCCATGGCTTCCAGGGCCGCTACGTTTACTTTCTTACTCAACCGTACTTTGTCGGTGGTGTTGAGCAGATCATAAATCTTCTGGTGCAGGTTCGCCTGAGCCTGTAGCGTATCCGATAAAGACTGAATCTGATCTTGATGAGCTTTTACCGACTGCTGCCGTAGTTTCAGGTCTTCACGCTTGGCCACCAGACTGGCTTCAGCCTGTCGCCAGTCAGCCCAGCGCTGCTCTAGCTGGCTAGCCTGCTGGTCTAACTCCTGCTGGCGCTGATCTAGCCCCTGGCGCTGGTTTTCGAGGGCCTGCCGATAATCCCCTAGCAGCCCCTGGTGATAGTTCAGCCCGTCGGTAGCGTGGGTGAGAGGGTCGCGCAGGGCTTCAATCGGCATTACCGCTTCAGTTAGGCGATTGAGAGCACCTTGTAGGGTAGCCACCTGGGCGGGGTCTAAGCCCGCAGCAGCACCGCTCTCAGCACGTTGCTCTTCAAGCCGGCGCATCTCACCATTCAGGTGAGCCCAGGCTCCTTCTAGATCTGTATTTTTGCGATTGAGGTCTTGCTGCTGCTGCTCTAGACTCTGCTGCTGCTGCTCCAGCTCCAGGCGCTGGGCATCGAGCTGTTCAAGATCGGCTTCGGCCTGCTCAACCTGCTCTTGACGTGTCTCTAGCTCCAGTTCGCGGCGATTTAGCTCCTGACTTTGGAAGGTAAGCGACTGCTTCCACTGCTCAATTTCTTCTTCCTGGGTTTTGGATTTTTTACTCAGGTTCGAGAAGTTTTGCAAAATGCTGGTCAGAGTGCGCCCAGCCTCGTAGTGGCGCTGAATCTGCCGACTGCCGCTGACCTCTAGCATCACCAGGGCACCAGCGTTGTATGAGGCATCGTCGGGGGCCGTTAGAGATTCTTCTCCGGTTACAGCACTCCAGCTATGCTCGCTGCGCTGGCAGGCAAGCAGCTTAAACTCGGGCTTGCCGCTGCCAATAAACCCGGTCTTTTTCTGGACTTCTGCTAGATACAGCACGCTGGTTGTCCTCGTGGCTTAGAACGTTGACTCTAGGAAAGTAAAGTAAATCTGATGCAGTAATTTTAAAGACTCAGTAGAGATGATGGGGGAAATATAGGGGTAGGTTTTGGGTAGAGAGGTAGCTGCCTGTCTACGTAAAACCATTTAAGACTCAATTTAATGTGCTGTAATACACCATTAACGAGTTCCGGGTCTATTCAGAACCCTACCCAGGGATTAAATTCACACCCCAATCTGCTACCTATCCTAGCCTTACTCTGAAGTTCCTACTCTGAGACTCTCTCTGAGACTCTAATGAACATACCGCCAGCCCTGGTCGCGAAGCCCTGGGCCTAGAAGGAGAGTAGTGTTTCCCTAGAGCTGAGGCCAGCCAAAAGTGCTGACCGCTCAAATCGCCGCCCTCTCAAATCATAGTGAACTGCGATCGCCCCCTTAGGGAGGTTAGTTAGGATATTAGCGCTGCTGCCAAAGCTAACTGGGATTTTAGCTAATTTTGGGCCGGTAGAACCGCAGGTCTGGGAACCAACTTTAGCCAAGTGATGCCCCTCAGCAAAACTTGCCCCTAGAATTCCCAAAAATCCGGTTGACGAGCAAGGGTGGAGAACCATCATTGGTAGGATATCCCCAGCAAAGCGCTTTATACTGAGAGCAATCTCAAAAACCGTAGCCGTCAGCCGTGCTCTACCGCCGTTAGTCACATGCGCTTCAAACAATAAATGCGTCTCGATACCTGAGCCCACCATCTCGGTTGCGGCTCCCCAGATTTTATGGTCACAGATCTTATGGTCATAGGCCTATACAGGGCCCCAACTAGACCTTGATAACGTGCCCATAGGCCGTTAAGGGTATGTTCGAGGTCTAATTGGGGCATGTTTAGTCAAACTCACACGCGCCAAACTTACGAGCTATGGCCTGATTAACCAGGTGCCGTTCCCATCTTCGGGTTGCCTCATGCAGGGTTATCTGTCAGAAATTGATATTCGCAGCATTTTGCAGCTCATTGAACTTGGGCAGCGCACGGGTGAGCTGTACCTAGAAAGCTACGGCAGCGGCAGTAACCAGTCCTTGGGGCAACCCTTTGACGGGGCCTTAACAGCCCCTGCCCCGACCTCGTGGATAGTGTTTTTAGCCAATGGTCAGCTCGTTTACGCAGGTACCACCGACAATAAGCTCGATCGCCTGCGCGACCATCTGCACCGCTACGGCATTGACCAGTCGCTGCCCGACCCCAGCACCACCGCCGCGATCGCCGCCTCTAATTCCCTGGAATACGGCACCCTGTGGGCACTGCTGGAGCAGCATTTAATTACCCCCGACCAGGGCCGCACCATCCTCGGCCATATGGTGCACGAAACGTTGTTTGACCTACTGAGCCTGCACCACGGTGCCTTTGTCTTTCAGCTCAGCTCAGCCCTCAGCCCCCAGCTCATGACCCACACCATTAGCGACTTGGTGGCGGGCATAACCCAGCAAATACAAACCTGGCATCAGCTGCACCCCCATCTGCAATCCCCCGATCAGTGCCCGGTATTGCTTGATCCAGAAGCCTTTCGCGCCAGCGTATCTAGTCAGGTTTACCAGCGTATGGTCACCTGGATGGACGGCAAAACTTCGATTCGGCGCATTGCCCGCTACCTCAACCGTGATCTCCTCAGTGTCGCCCGCAGCCTGGTTCCCGCCATTCAGCAAGGACAGATCAGCCTGGTGTACAGCCCCACCGAGGCTGCCTCTGCTCCCAGTACCCAGCGGATTGGGCCAGATCGCCTACCCCGTATTGTCTGCGTAGACGACAGTACCACCGTTCGTCAGGCCGTGGAGCACATTCTCGATGGTCAGGGCTACGAGGCTACCTCCATCGGTAATCCCCTTAAAGCAATGGGGCTGTTGTTTCAGCTACAGCCCAACCTAATTCTCTGTGACATCACTATGCCCGAGCTAGACGGCTACGAGCTGTGCGCCATGCTCAGGCACTCTAGCGCCTTTCGTCAGACGCCCATCGTCATGCTCACGGGTAAAGATGGCTTTTTAGATCGGGTTAAAGCCAGAATGGTAGGTGCTACCGACTACCTGACCAAACCCTTTGGCCCTGGTGAACTGCTGGCCCTAGTTGAAAAGTACGTTGGCCCCGGCGATCTCAACCGACCTCGCCCTGACATACTGCTGGCCGAAGCCATTGAAGACGAATTTGACATCGACTTTAG
This sequence comes from Nodosilinea sp., assembly GCA_049646445.1. Taxonomy (GTDB): domain Bacteria; phylum Cyanobacteriota; class Cyanobacteriia; order Phormidesmidales; family Phormidesmidaceae; genus Nodosilinea. Next base: position 120,985 of record JBARVV010000070.1, read on the forward strand.
CCAAGCTTCCCTGCCCCGTTAACATTGCCCTAGTAACATTCCTTAAGTCTAAACAGGGTTTTTGCATCAATTCCGATAAGATTCGCCATAATCTAAACAACTAGGTTGATTAATTTATCTAAACCGAAAGCATCTTTTGCGTTTGAGGGTACTTTAGAGTCACAGGTTTGGAGGTTCCAGAAGCTGCGCACAACGCAGTTAGCCTTCGCTCTAACCAATGAACGCCGGTAGTAGCTAAGCCTCTGGCTACCGATTTATCTCTAGCCATTTAGCAGGCCTTTTGAACCAACCTATGAGCAAAGTTTTGGTGGTAGAAGATAGCGTTCCTCAGCGGGAAATGATTACCAAGCTCCTACGAGGTATTGGACTCCAGGTCACCATTGCCAACGACGGAATGGAAGCCCTAGAGCAAATGCAGAGCCTGCGCCCCGATGTGGTGGTGCTTGATATCGTTATGCCTCGCATGAATGGTTATGAGTTGTGTCGTCGCATTAAAGCCGATCCCTCTACCCAAAATTTGCCGGTGGTCATCTGTTCCTCTAAGGGTGAAGAGTTCGATCGCTACTGGGGGATGAAACAGGGCGCAGACGCTTATGTTGCCAAGCCGTTTCAGCCCACCGAACTGGTAGGCACGGTCAAGCGGCTCCTGAGGGGATAACGCTGTGGAGCAGAACGCTGTGGAGCATTCCCAACGACAGCAGACCGAGAGCAGGCAACGAGAGGGATAACGTATTAACGGTGCTATGGTAGGCAATCCTGATTTTCTCACCCAAACTGGGCAAGACCAAGATCCAGAGCTACAAGAGCTGGAAACCCCCGATGGCGAGCTATTCTTGCGTTTTTTTGTCACCGCCGAAGACGAGTTTGCGCTGCCCGCCACTGGCATTCGCCGCATTATTGAGCAGCCCCCCGATCGTATTACTCCTATTCCCAACGTATCGAACCTGCTGCTAGGTACGCTAAACGAACAGGGACGGGTCGTGTGGGTAGCCGACTTGGGCCAATTCTTGGGCTATTCGTCAGTGCTCAACACCGATCGCCCCGAGATTTCAGTCATCGCCATTGAAGATCAGGGAACTATGCTAGGCTTGGCCGTTAACCAAATTGTCGGCACCCGCTGGCTCAACCCTGACAAAACTCAGGTATCTGACACCAGCCCAGATACGATGGCACCATTTTTGCGCGGTGAATGGGTCATCGACACTGAGGACAGCAAAATCCTCAGGCTGCTCGACCACGTTGCTGTTATTCGTTCAGCCCGCTGGGCCACCTAGGCCTAGCTCATCCTTACCCCCTTAGGACACTTGCACCGGCAGGAGAAGACCATGGCTTCAGGCATTGATTACTCTCAAGCCTATCAAAAGGCAGAAAGAGCCTACGTACAGGGCAACTACCCGGAGGCCGCAGCGGTTATTGATCAGCTGGCTGCCGACTACCCCGAAGATCCCAGCGTGCTGCTGCTGCGAGGCCATATCTACTGCTATGGTTTGCAGCGGTACGAGGTGGCAGCAGCCCAGTACAGTGCAGTGCTTGATCTGACCTCTGAACCGGAGTACGTTGACTATGCCAGCAACGGCCTCGACTACGCTAACCAGTTTGCCTCTGAAGCCGCTGAAGCTGCGGCCTACGAAACGGATACCGGAGACACCTTCTTTGATGCTGGTGCCTCCCTATCAATGGATTTAGACAAGGATCTAGAAAGCGGGCTCGGGGACACTGGTGCAGCAGGTATACCAGACAGCCACCTAGATCTAGGCGATCTGAGCCTAGAGGACGGTCTGCCTGCGTCAGTAGCGACAGGTGCTCCGGGTGCTGGCTCTCTGACTGACCCCTTTGCCACAGATCCCTTTGGCGGTGACGACCCCTTTGCGGTAGACCCCGACGGTCACAGCCCTAGCTTTCGGGGTGACTCCAAGGGTAGTGGTTGGTCAGAAGGACAGGTGAACGTAGACGACATTACCTTTGATGACGACGCCTCGTTTGATTCTTTTGAGGTGGATGACTCCGACGACCCCTTTGGGGCTGCGTCCGAAAGCTATGGGGATCCTTATAACAATGACCCATACAGCAGCGCAGGGCTAGCCGCCGCAGACATTGACACAGGCTGGCCGCCTGCTGACGACGGCGGCGACGATATGACGGTTTTTGCCCCCGAACCTGACTTGCTAAACGACGACCTCGATACCGCTGGTGACAGCCTCAACGACGACTATGATGTCTATGCTGAAAACGGCTATGCGCCAGATCTAGATGACAGCGCTCAGCCTAGCAGTAACGTCGACTTTTTAGACGAATTTAGCGATTTTGACGACCTGGGCAACCTGCCCGATTTTGAGCTGTCTGATAGTTCAGCCGGGTTTACCACACCGTCGGTAGGCTCCTCAGGGCTAACCTCAACCGACGACAACAGCGGCTACAGCAGTGGCACCTCGGCTTTTGATCTTAGCGACATCAACGATCAGGCCGTCATTAGCGATGACGACATTTTTAGCATTGCCGGTGCCACCGACAGCCTGCCCGTCTTTACCCAAACTGACAGTCACGATGTTGAAGCCGTCTCCACAGAGCAAGACTGGCTAGGGTTTTTAGATAATGCTCCGCTGCCGACCAAAGAGCTTATGGTAGCTTTGGCTGCGGGGGTAGCTTCGGCACTAGCCGTAGGGGTAGTTAGCTTTGCGGCCTCTACCCTACAGCCTGGGCGATCAATGCCCAAGGTAGTGCATGCGGCCATGGCCCTGACTGGTGGCGTGGTAGGGTTTGGTGCCGCGCTTGGAGCAGGACATCTGGCCCATCGCCAGGTCAGACGCAGCGTTGGTGATTTGCAGCACCAGTTTGACACCGTGATTCAGGGAAATTTGTCGGCCCGAGCGACGGTGTTTACCGAAGACGAGTTTGGTCGTTTGGCCAGCAGTTTTAATAAAATGTCGCGGGTGATCTTAACTACGACCAGCGAGGCCCAGCGCAAAGCCCAGGAGCAAGAGCAGGCGAAGGAAGACCTGCAGCGCCAGGTGATTCGCCTGCTCGATGATGTGGAAGGGGCGGCCAGGGGTGACCTGACTGTGCAGGCGGAGGTCACCGCCGACGTGCTAGGGGCGGTAGCCGACTCGTTTAACCTAACGATTCAAAACCTGCGAGAAATTGTGGAGCAGGTGAGTGTGGCGGCCCGCCAGGTCAGTAAGGGCTCTACCGAAAACGAGATTTTTGCCCGCAGCCTGTCGGCAGATGCGCTTCGCCAGGCCGAGGAGCTGGCGGTGACGCTGAACTCGGTACAGGTGATGACCGACTCGATTCAGCGGGTGGCCGAGAGCGCCCGTGAGGCGGAAGAAGTGGCGCGCACGGCGTCGTCTACGGCCCTTAAAGGGGGCGAATCGGTAGAGCGCACCGTGGCGGGCATTCTGGAAATTCGCGAAACGGTGGCGGAAACCACTCGCAAGGTGAAGCGCCTGGCCGAGTCTTCCCAAGAAATTTCTAAGATTGTGGCGTTGATTTCGCAGATTGCCTCCCGCACCAACCTGCTGGCTCTGAATGCCAGTATTGAGGCGGCCCGAGCTGGGGAAGCCGGTCGCGGCTTTGCGATTGTAGCAGACGAGGTGAGACAGCTGGCGGACCGGGCCGCCAAGGCCTCAAAGGAAATTGAGCAGATCGTGCTGCAAATCCAGAGTGAGACCGGCGGGGTGATGACCGCCATGGAAGAGGGCACCCAGCAGGTAATTGAGGGCACTCGTCTGGCCGAGCAGGCGAAGCGATCGCTGGAAGACATTATTCAGGTGTCAAACCGCATTGACGTACTGGTGCGATCGATTACCGCCGACACGGTAGAGCAGACCGAAACCTCACGCGCGGTGGCCCAGGTGATGCAATCGGTAGAACTAACGGCTCAGGAAACCTCCCAGGAGGCCCAGCGAGTGTCAGGGTCGCTGCAAAACCTGGTGGGGGTTGCTCGCGACCTGCTGACCTCGGTGGAGCGCTTTAAGGTGGAAAAAACGGATAGCTAAGTGCAGTTCAGCCCAACGGGAGTGAGCCAGTTACGGTAGAAAAGCATTCATAGAGGAATCGACATGCTGCCTGAAGATCAAAAACGAATCTTGGGGTATTTCATCGAGGAAGCCAAGGATCACCTCAATACTATCGAGCAGGGGTTACTCAATCTGGCGGCCACCGTCGATGACTCTGAGATGATGAACGAGGTTTTTCGGGCAGCTCACTCGGTTAAGGGCGGAGCTGCCATGCTGGGGCTGAACAGCATTCAGCGCACCAGCCACCGTATGGAAGACTTCTTTAAGGTCATGAAAGAGTCGCCCATGCGCCCCGATCGCGACATGGAGACCATGCTGCTGCAAATTTTCGACGGGCTTCAGGAGCAGCTAGAGCAGCTGCAAAGCCCCTTTGGCCTCACTAATGACCAGGCCCAGGAAATCATGGCTCCGCTGGAGCCGATTTTTGTGCAGGCTGAGGCTCACCTGGAATCGTTGGTGGCGGCAGCACCGGCGGCAGCACCGGCGGCACCGGCTCCCCGACCGACCGTAGTGGCTGCCACCGCCCACCCCGAAACCAGTGCGCTACAGCTGGTGTTTCGCAGCGATATTCCAGCCCTGCTACGGGATATGTTGGCTACCTTTAAGCAGCCCGACAACAGCAGTTCGCGGCAGGAGCTGAGGCGGCTATGCCAGCGGCTGCAAAGTATTGGTGAACAGTTTGAGCTGGCCCAGTGGTGTACCCTGACCCAATCGGTTGAGCGGGCGATCGCAAATCCTGAGCAAATCTATCGCACCCTGGCTCCGGTGGTGATTAGAGACCTAAAGCAGGCCCAAGACCAGGTGCTAGCCGGAACCATCGATCAGGTAAATACCTCTGCGGCGTTGGCAGCCCTGCTACCCGTGCCAGTGCCCCCGTCCGCCCCCACTAACGACGACTCTACCCTCGACGCCCTGCTGGCTGAAGCGCTCAACGACGACTCTAATGAGCCTGATCTAGCCGACTTGTTCGCTGCTGCCGAAGAGGTCAACAGCGACGATCTGGCCGTGGCCGACGCCGAGAACTGGCTCGATGACCTGGCCTTAGACTCCTCTGACAACGTGACTGAAACCGGACTGGAGTCTGTTTTTGATGCGATCGAGACTCCCCTACCCGCAGAACCGGCTGCGCCCCAGGCCACACCCGGAAACGTTGGCCCCGAGGTGGGAGCAGCAGAACTCAACAGCCTGGCCGACCTGTTTGAAGGGGCTCCTGACAGCCTGACCGATCTATGGCAGGAAGACGAGCTAGGCGGGGTTTCCCTGAACGATTTCGACCTTGACGATGCCAGTGCAGTCGGCAGTTTAGAGATGGAATTTGCCGACCTACTGACCGATGATGAGGCCAGTGATGAGGCCAGTGACAAGGCCAGTGACGGTGCCGAAAGCAGTGCCTTAGACGATATGGCCAGCCTGTTTGGCTATGACCTCGATGCAGGGCCAGCCGCCGCGCCAGACTCTACCACCTCAGAGCCTACCCTGGTAGACGAACCGGCCTCAGTCGAGGAGATCAACACGGCTTTCTTTGATGACAGCGATCTCAATGACAATGACCCCTTTGCCAATTTGCTAACCGCTCCTGCCGAGTCCGATTCTGGTGCCGATGTTGACCTCGACTTTGACGCAGAAGCCACCATAGTCAGTCCGGACGAAGTAGAGACCACAGCCGATCCCTTGGCCGACTTGCTCGATAACGAGTCTCTGCCGACAACCGCTACGGCGATCGCCCCCCCCCTGGACAACTACGACTTTTTTGAGGTCGACGCGGTCGACGCAGCCGCTACCCATGGCGGCGACGATCAGATCGATAGCTTTTTCGATGATGATGATTTCATCGAAGACGACGACGCTCACACGATGCCTGAGCTAAACCTCGAATTTGATAGCGCGGGCAACGGTAACAGCGCCACCGACGACAACGGACTGTTTGGCCATGCTGGGGCTGAGCTGTCGATCTCCGATCGCTTTGAGGCTAGCTCCGATCGCTTTGAGGCTAGCTCCGATCGCTTCGAGGCCAGCTCGGCGAATGCTGAGGACGACAACCTGTTTGAGGACTCTGACGCTGATGTAAACGATCCGTTCGACGATCCCTTTGGCGAATTAAGCTTCAATGACAGCAGCTCTGATCTTTCTCTTGATGTCCCCTTCGGCCATGAGCCCGAGCCGGAGTTAGCCTCAGCCGAGGCTGATACTGGCTTTGACGCTCCCCTGCAGGAGGAGGAGCTTGATTTAGATAGTGCTGACTTAGGTGGTACTGACTTAGATAGTGCTGATTTGGATAGTGCTGATTTGGATAGCGTAGCCCCCGAGGTTACTGCAACCGGGTCGGACGACGACGACGGCTTTGCCGATTTAGAAAGCCTGCTGGACGACGGGGGTATAGAAGCCTGGTCCATTAGTGCTCTAGGGGACAGTCTGAGCGACGAACTAGACGAGCCCGCTGGCGAAAATTCTAACGGCGGTGTTCCCGCTAGCACAGCTTCTGTAACAGCCAGTCAAGGTTCCGATGATGCCGATTTTGACGATCTCGAAGCTCTGCTAGGAGAGGAGACTCAACAGTACAGTGCCGACACCAGCGGCCAGCCGGATGGCCAACCGAGCCCGCCTGACCTGACCGCCAGCGATCGCCATGTTGATGACGTTGATGACGTTGATGACGTTGATGACGAGTTTGACGATCTCGAAAAGCTTTTAGAAGAAGCCGACCAGCTAGGTGGGTCGGCCCCGGCTTTGAGCAGCCGTCGAGTGGCCTCAGTACAGTCGTCGCGGCGATCGCCGCGACGTGCGGCGGGCCGCGCCGCTCAAACCCT
>JBARVV010000071.1:0-41583 GCA_049646445.1 Nodosilinea sp.
TCTGTATTTTCCCGCTATCGCGTTTCTTCGTTGTGCCCCAGAACTTCAGCCCTGGTCTGAGCGTCTGGCGGCAGCCGGCAAGACCAAAATGGCGATTGTCGGAGCTGCCATGCACAAGCTCATTCGCATCGTCTACGGGGTGTTGTCCTCAGGTCAACTCTACGATCCCGAAAAGCTGAAACCTCAGAAACCGGCCATGGCTGTCCCTTGACAGCCTCCGGACAACACAGTATCTACGATTGGGGTTCTCCCTGGCTCGGCCAATCGCTATCGACTTATGCCGGTGCTTCCCCACGCCCACCCCCCACGGACTCTGCATGTGACCTGTAGGGGGGCTGCTCTCGCTCATGCGCTCTGCTGGTGGGGGATAGCGAAAGCTTACGCGATCGCCCTGGCTGCCCCAGCTGCGAACTGGCCCAGCTTGGTTGAGAGCTGTAGCGGGTGACACAAGCATGAATATATACGAAAGGTTTCTGGCGATCGATCTAAATCGGAATACTATGCGGAAAGTTTCTGGTGATCTGCCCAGTTCAGGTTGATATGCGGAAAGTTTAGTCTATCCACCTAAATAAGGGCAAATAGGCCGAAACTTTCTCGCTAATAAGATTGTTAGCCTTCAGTTTTTTGCTGGGGCAGTAGCCTCAAGCTACTCTGTCAGCCTTGCAGATAATTGGCTAAAGCTGTTATTCATTCTGCTGATGTTGGTAGTCATATGGATCAAGCTTCTATGAAGGATGTTCCCAAAAATATGAGGCGAACGGGGATGCTTCTCTTTCGAGATGCTTTTATGGAAGCTCTACAGGGTGCAAAGCCTATGTGTGTAGTCCATGCAGCTCATGCAGCAGAAATTCTGTTGAAAGCTCGAATTGCTCAAGAACATCCTCTTCTAATTTTTTCCAAGCTACCCAAAGCAGAACCTAATAAAAGTTCTCTTACATTAATAGATTTACTCGAAAGTGGTCGTACTCTGTCGTATGAAGAGCTACCCGATCAATTATGGGCAGCCACAGGTATCAAAATTGAGCGAGTTAAGCAGTACCGTGAGTTTGGCAGGTTAAGAAATCAAATTGTCCACTTTTCAATGGCAAATGCTGAAACCCTGAATGAGTTAACAATATGTTACTCACTTGAAGTTTTAGACCCTTTGGTAGAAAGCTTTTGGGGTAGATCTGTAATTGACTTTATAATAAAAGATCCTCATGATTATTATGCTAGCTTTGTAGGCTCTGGATTGTTTGAAGACGAAATTAGGAAAGCCTTTGTTATAGATGAGAGGGTAAGACGGCTATTGGGAGATGCTAGCAAAACTGCATGGGAAACAATGAGTGAACATTATGAAGAAATGGAAAAGCTAGATAGAACTAAAACTGCCAAGGATCTGGAAGCTGAATATGAAACTTGGCTAGAGTCAGAGTCTGACCATCCTAATGATGAATATTACAAGCAGTTAGCAGAGGATCAAGTTAATTGGAATAGCTTCCTTGATTCTTTCTAGCTAATTTTTAAAAAGCGATATTTTTGTTGAGTAGCAGGTTGTAAATTGGCAATCATAGGAAGGTTGAAAAGCCTACTGCACCGGAACGCATTTAAGCTATTGTTGCGATACAGAGGCTACTTGCATCCGGGGATCAGGATCGTTATGCCATAAGGTCAATGTCACTGACTTAAGGCTGGTGGGCAGTGCCCACCCTTGTATCTTTAGAGGTGTGTGGCAGACCGTCCCACCCTGGGTTGTCAGAAACCGAACGTAGCATGGGTCGCCGCACTCCTCTGAAGTTAACTCGCAAAATCGCCAGGAGCTTAGACTCCGTATCGAGCAAGGACGAGTGATGTCAGATTAACCTCCTACACGGGTGAGTATAACCATGACTGAACTATCACAAGCGCAGCAATGGGTTGGCATTGACGTCTCCAAGCGCACCTTGGATGTGTACGTCCGACCGCTTGGATTAAGCGTTCAAGTAGCCAACAGTGCCTCGGGATTAGTGGAGTTGCTACAGGCGTTAGCGGCATATCGAGCTGCGACGAGCCTGATTGTGCTGGAAGCGACCGGGGGCTATCAAGCCCTGGCGGCGCGAACGTTGATGGCTGAGGGCTGGCCGACCGTGGTGGTGAATCCGCGTCAGGTGCGTGATTTTGCCCGAGCCACGGGGCGCAGGGCCAAAACGGACAAGATTGATGCTGAGGTGTTGGCCCACTTTGCCGATGCCATTCGCCCTGACGTGCGGGCGATGGCGAGTGAGGCCAGTCAACACCTTCAAGACCTCGTCACGCGACGGCAGCAACTCGTCGAGATGATGAGTGCCGAAAAAGCCCGGCAACGCTCCGCCCGAGTCAGCACGGGCGAGAGCATTGAGCAGCATATTGACTGGCTCAAGCAACAGATCCAAGACCTCGATACCCAGATTGAGCAGCTCATCGCCCAGAGCGATCAGTGGCAGCGCACCCGCGAGATCCTCACCAGTGTGCCGGGCATTGGGGCCGTGACGACGGGGATACTCTTGGCCTCACTCCCTGAACTGGGCCAGATCTCAGCCAAGCGCCTCGCCAGCTTGTGTGGCCTCGCCCCGTTCAACCGCGATAGCGGTCAGATGCGGGGCAAACGGATGATTAGCGGCGGTCGAGCCACGGTGCGCACAGGCCTCTACATGGCCGCGTTGGTTGCCACTCGTCATAATCCGGTCATTCGCGATTACTACCAGCGCTTGCTGCAGCGAGGAAAACTCAAAAAAGTTGCCCTGGTAGCCTGTATGCACAAACTGGTGATTATTCTCAATGCCATGGTGGAACATGACACACTCTGGCAGGCTCCGGCTTGCTCCCTCCCCGCCGCCACGTAAGGAACAGCTAGACTCTGTCTGATGCAGTCAGGGCTCCTGGCTTGATTTCCGCTGCCATCCAGCCGAGGCTAACCGCATAGCAGGATGAGCTTGACAAAGAAGATAATCGCTACGGTAGAACAAGGCTTCTGGCGATCTGCGAAGGTTGATTTTGGCTTATGTCAGTGACATTGATGCCATAAGTTTCTAGTGTGATGAGTGCTCAAAGCTCATCTATACGATGGCCATCCCGCAGCGCTGCGCTGGGGTTCCAACTGGCTCGGCCAATCGCTATCGATTTATGGCGGTGCTCCCCCACGCCCACCCTGCCCACCCTTCTTAGCACCAGTGGGGATGGCGTAGATGGTCATTTTGACCAAAACCATCCTGCTAGGGTAAGTGGCAATCAGCCCCGCCCAGCGGTAGCCCTGGGCGGGGCATAGAGCGGCTTTTCCCAAGCCTGATTGGGGGTGTGGAGCGATCGCCACCCTCAGCAAGTCTTATCCTGAAAATTGCACTGGTAGATAAACGGCTCCTGCCAGTGCAGCGGAATTTCGAGCAGGTCGCGCACGCCGGTAACACCCTGGCTAATAAACAGCAGCACGGCAACGGTATTGAGTGCCGCATGGGTCAGCCGCCAGCGCTTTGACTTGTAGATTTCGGGTAGAGTAGCCAGGGCAAAAATCATCAGCATTGCCGCCGTCATGCCCAGGTAAAAGTGCGATAGCTGCCACTCGTAGCCGCGCCGAAACACCCCCGGCTGCATGCCCAGCAGCCACAGCCCCATGCCGGTTAGGGTGGCAAAGATGGCCCGCCAGTGACGGGCGCTAGAGCGATACAGCAGCACCAGCGCCGCCAGGGTAAACAGGTATATGGCCACCACAAACACCACCCGGAACGGGTCTTCGGTCCAGACATTTTCGCGCAGGATGGTCTTAAAGATAGGATGAGCCAGCCCCAGCAGCACCAGCCCCACTACCGCCCCGGCCAGCCACTGCCCCACCCGCACATGCTCTTTACCGACAACCGGGGCAATGGTGGTTTTGGTTTTGTTCATAACCGCCAGTCGGCGCTGGCGGGTTTGCATGGCAAAGTAAACGGCTACGCCAATCAGCGGCATCACAAACGTAACGGCCAAAAACGGGTGCAGCAGTCTGAGCAAGTCTGGAGTATCTAGCATAAAATTTCCTTGGGGCAAACGCGCTTAGGGCAGATTTTTTTACTACTTTAAGCCCTGGGCCAAACCCACACCGTGATCCGGCTAACAATTTTGCGGGCCACAGCGGCTTTGGCAATATAGCTTTGGCTGGCTCTACAGTAGCGATCGCCCCAGGTTCAAAGATTAAAGCGAGATAAGTGTTGCTCCAGCGCCTTGGGCAGCTGCTTGGCAATGTCGCCCTTGGTTTTAAAGGTGAGCCGGTTTTGGGCGGGCAGGTCAAAGGGGTATTGCCCAACGATGTCGGGGCGCTCCATCTGGGCCAGCAAAATTTGCTCGGCGGGCTTGGCCTGGAGGGCATAGCCCATCTCCACGCACACGTTGGGGCTGGGCACCAGCAGGGTTGTGCTGCTCTCCACCGAAGTAATCGGGGTGCCGTCGGCGACAAACAGCAGCGACTTGCGAATTTTGCGAGTCAGGGCGCTGTTCAGCCGGGCCGGGCCGTCGCTGAGCCGATTCGATACTTCCAGCGTGAGGGCAATGCGCGATCGCTTGTTCAGGCTTTCAACGGCATCGGTCAGCGCCTGGTGCAGCAGATTCGCCGACTCGCTGTACTCCTGCTGGTAGCAGAAGTAGATGATCGGATCTAGGTGGGCCATCACCTCCAGCTTGGTGAAGTAGACCTCGTGGCTGGTCAGATCGATATTGGCGATCGCATAGCCGCCGCTGCCCTCAACGTAAAACTCCACCGTTTCGCCATCCAGGTAGCGCTGAAACCAGGCCGACTGCTTTACATCGGCGCTGTCGTCTAAAAAATCGGCCCGCAGCGCCGACTTCAGCAGGCTATTTTTGCTCAGCCGCAGGTCGTGGGGGCGCTTTTCTAGGTCCCGTACCGGCTCGTAGGCTTCGAGATACCAGGCTTTGAGAGCAATAATGGCCATAGTGAAGTCGTCCTCTGGGGCTAAACGTGGCCTGTTTGGGCCAGGCTTTGACTGTCGGGCACAGGTCAGAAATTATCGCTTGATTCTAAGCCCTGACGGTAACAGCGACCAGTCGGGGAACTGTGGCTAGCCACAGCAGGGAGCGCTTAAATCTGATCTGCATCAAAGGTATTGCACTGATCAATATCGCCCGTTTCAATGCCGCGATAAAACCATTCGGCCCGCTGCTGCGACGACCCGTGGGTAAACGAGTCGGGGGTAACGTAGCCCTGAGACTCCATTTGCAGGCGATCGTCGCCGATTTGACTGGCGGCATTGAGGGCTTCTTCTATGTCACCCTCCTCTAAAATTTGGCGAGAAGCCTGGGCATTGTGGGCCCATACCCCGGCAAAACAGTCGGCCTGCAGTTCTAGCCGCACCGAGAGATCGTTGGCCTGGGTGCGACTGACCCGCTGCTGGGCTCGCTGCACCTCGCTAGACACCCCCAGCAGGTTTTGCACGTGGTGGCCAACTTCGTGGGCAATCACGTAAGCCTGGGCAAAGTCGCCCGGTGCGCCGAGCCGAGCCGATAGGTCTTGAAAAAAGCTGGTGTCGAGGTAAACCTTTTGGTCGGCGGGGCAGTAAAACGGCCCCATGGCCGATTGCCCTAGCCCGCAGGCCGACTGAGTGGCCCCTGAGTACAGCACCAGGCTGGGTTCTTGGTAGTCTGCGCCAAACTCTGAGCGAAAAATGCTGTTCCAGGTGTCTTCGGTTTCGCCCAGCACCGCTGAAACAAACTCCGCCGAGCGATCGGACTCGGCTGGGGAGACCTGGGGCGCGTTGTCGTAGGGGCTAACACCTGATCCTTGCTCAAACACCACCGAGGGATCGCCGCCTAAAAAGGCAACCACCAGCGCCAGCAGCAGCGATCCAATTCCTCCTGTCGCTGCCATACCGGGCACTCCCGCGCCCCGGCGGTCTTCAACATTTGCGCTGCGCCGACTCGACTGCCATTTCATACGGTGTACCTCGTTTTGCCCTACCCAGGCGGTAAGGCCTTAGGTTACTAGATTACAAATGCTAATTTATAGATAATAAGTAGCGATCGCCCGACTGGCTACTGGCTATAGGAAGCTTTAGCTAGATTAGGGCGCTAGTGCGCCTGCTAGCGTCCCCCTACTGAGTTTTTTAGCTACAAAGCTACCGGGCCAGCGCAATACTTAAAACCGGCATCAATAAACCCCGGTGCTCCTAAGAGAGCTGGGGCGAAATGGTGGTTCCATTTGTGGTCGTTGGTCTAACAGAGCTAGGGATCTAAAAGTCCCGCTGGAGGGTCAATTTCGACGTAGCCCTGGGCTAAATCAACCACGGGAACAATGGCTGTCACAAAGGGTACGAGCACAGTCCGAGGCTTAGCCGGGGGTGCATTCTCTGCGCCTGAAGAGTAGTAAGTAACCTCTAAGAGGTCGTTGCCAGCCGCAAAAATATCGGTTACCGTGCCAATTTCGGCTCCGGTGGCCTGCACAATTACCCGCAGACCCACCAAATCGGCGACGTAAAACTCGCCGGGGTCAAGGCTAGGGCGATCGCCCGCTGGCACCAGCAGCACCGCATCGCGCAGAGCCTCGGCATCCTCACGGCTGTCGACTCCGGAAAACTGCACTACGTAGAGGCCTTTGCCATCGATATGCCGCCCTCGCACCAGCTCGATCTGCTCTGGGGTGAGGCTGCGGGGGCGCTTGAGCCAGCGATCGCCCGGCTCAAGAAACCGCTCCGGAAAGTCGCTGCTGGGGTACACCCGCACCTCGCCTTTAATGCCCTGGGGCGCAACAATGCGGCCAATTTCAACCCAGTCGTCGGAGGTCGCAGAGGCCGCCATTATACTGACACCGCCACGGCGGCTGTTTGGTACACCTCAGCCACCAGAGCACCCAAGCGGGTGGCCGCCTCAGCTAAATCTTCGCGGCTGGCGGTCAGGCTCAGGCGCAGGCACTGGCGGGTGTGGGGCCAGGGCTCTCTCTGCTCTGGGGGCAGGCCGGGGAAGAAGGGGTTGCCCGGCACCACAATTACGCCCTGCTGCTTGAGCTGCTGGTATAGTTCCTGGTCGGTAATGGGCAGCTGGTCAAACCACAGCCAGGCAAAGATTGCCCCCTCGCCCCGGTGCAGGTACCAGGGCAAATCCTGGGGCATGGCCTGGTCTAGGGCGGCTTCGAGCACTGCAAACTTGTCTTGGTAGTAGGGGCGAATCACCTGCTCAGAGAGTCGTGCTAGCTCGCCTGTGGCAATGGCGCGGGCCGCGATCGCCTGGCCGTAGCGCGACGAGTGAATACAGAAGTTGGTCTGAAAGCACTCCAGCACCTGAATTATGGCCGGATCGCCGATCGCCACTCCCAGCCGCTCGCCCGGCAGCCCCGCCTTAGACAAGCTCATGCAGTGCAGAATGTTGTCGCCAAACACCGGCTCCATGTCAGTGAAATTAAGTGCTGGGTAGGGTGGTGCGTAGGCCGAATCGACCAGCACCGGCACGTTGTGGGCAGCGGCGAGGCTGGCGATGTGCTCGACATCCTCGGTACTCAGCACATTGCCCGAGGGGTTGCAGGGGCGCGAAAACAGCACAAAACCAGTATTTTCGTTGATCTCTAGCTGGCTAAAGTCAGGCCGATAGCGAAACCGATGGGCTGCCTCATCGGCCACAATGGTGGGACGGTAGGCCCGCACCGCCTCCGGTACCAGCGAAATGCCGCCGTAGCCGGTATAGTCGGGGCTGAGGGGCAGCACAATGTCTTTCATGCGGCCGGTGGCGTGGTAGCCGCCAAAGGCGTTGGCCGCCAAAAAGTACAGGGCCTGGCTGCCGGGGGTAATCAGAATGTGGCGATCGCTCAGCGCCAGTCCGTAGCGCTGGTTAAAGTCGTTTTTAATCGCTTCTACCAGCGGTTCGTAGCCCTGGCTGGTACCATAGCGGCACACCACATTGCCATACTCAGCGCTGGCCAGCAGATCCTGAGTGCAGTCGCGCCAGAGCTGCTCAATTTCGGGCAAAATCACCGGATTGCCCGCGCTTAGATTAATAAACGGCTGCCCCTGTCCCGCCTGCAGCGTCTCAATGATGTCTTTCATAATGGCGCGTACGCCCGTCAGATGAGACATCTGCTCGCCGAATTGGGTCAGTTCAGGGGTCATAGGAAGTGAGGGGTGAGGGGTGGATGGGTGTGCCCTGCGGGCGGGGAGGATGGGTGCCAACTTGAACGGAGACGCTATATCCCCAGAATCAGTATGGCCATAGGTGAGGTCACGATAACTATAGTCACTAGGGTCAGACTAGTATAGTAGCCTCGCCAGGCCATCCACCCTCTAACTCATCCACCCATCTACATCCATGAACCCCCTAGCCTCTGGACTTCTCGCGAGTCTCTTCGCTGGCCTGAGTACGAGCATTGGTGCGCTGCCAGTGCTGCTGCCCTTCGACCCTTCAGAGCGTACCCAGGGCATTTTGCTAGGCATTGGCGGCGGCATGATGCTGGCCGCCACCTCGTTCTCGCTGATTTTGCCGGGCACTGATGCCGCGATCGCCCTGGGCTATCCCGGCCCGATCGCGGCGCTAGTGATGGTCGCTGGCGTTTTGCTGGGCGGCGCGTTTTTGTGGGGGGCCAACAACATCTTTCCCCACGAGCACTTTTTTAAGGGGCGGGAGGGGCCAGAGGCCCAAAACATGCGGCGGATCTGGCTGTTCGTGATCGCGATCGCCCTGCACAATTTCCCTGAGGGCTTAGCCGTCGGCGTCGGTTTTGGCGGCGGCGAGCAGGCCGGAGCCGTAGCTCTGGCGGTGGGCATTGGGCTGCAGAATATTCCTGAGGGTCTGGTGGTCGCGATCGCCCTGCGGGAAATTGGCTATAGCCCCCGCTACGCCTTTTTAGTCTCCTCGCTCACCGGCCTGATTGAACCCGTAGGCGGGCTGATCGGGGCTGCCGTTGTCACCCTGGCGCAGACCGCGCTGCCCTGGGCGATGGGCTTTGCCGCCGGGTCGATGCTGTTTGTAATTGTCGATGAAATCATTCCCGACATCGATCAAAAGTCCTTTGGCCAGCGCGGCACCATCGGCCTGATGGGCGGCTTTGTCACCATGATGTTTTTAGATATTGCCCTGGGGTGATTCCGCTTTTCCAAATCAGGTCTCCCGCTCAAAGCGCTTAAGCAGTGCATCACAGTACAGTTGCACCCGGCGGGGACTGCTTACACTGGAGAGAGAATTTTACCCATTCACCGCCCTATGACCGTCGATGCCCCCCTCTTAGACCTGTTGTTTAGCGGTGCCAACCTGTTCGTACTGCCCTTTTGGACGCTGATGGTGCTGGTGCCCAACACCAAACTTACTCGCACCGTCATGGGATCGCTGCTGCCCTTCGCTGCCCTGGCCGGGCTGTACCTGTTTCTCTTTGTCACTAGCTTTAGCAATGTGCAGGGCATCGAAGCCCTCTCCGACCCCAACCTAAGTCTGGGGGATCTGGCTGCTGTCTTCGCCCAGCCCCACGTCACCGCCACTGGCTGGATCCACTTCCTCGCCTTTGACCTGTTTGTAGGCCGCTGGATCTACTGGCAGGGCCAGGAAAGCGGTGTCTTCACCCGCCATTCCCTCGCCCTGTGCCTGTTTGCCGGTCCTCTGGGGCTGCTGTCGCACCTGCTGACCGATGCCCTGTGGCGGCGGTTTGCCAAGGGCACGGTGGAAGAGGCCGTGGGATAGGTGGGGGAGATGAGATAGCTGGGCCGGTGAGAAAACGTACAAGCCCCCATCCCCCCTCGCCTTATCCCCCATTTCCCCTCCACCTCGTCCCCAAAGGGTGATACAACTATGCCAATGTTGGCCAATTAGATAAAACGTGATGACTTTAGCGTCGTGGTTTGGGAATTGTCAGCGCCTCTGGGCGAATCGCCAGTGGCGGCGGGTGGCTCAGTTTGTAGGGCTGTTTGGCTTGTGCTTGGCGATCGCGATCGGCTGCGCTGGCAACGATCAGCCCGCCGCCGAGGATGCGGCTGGGGCACCGGGGGCTAGCCGCATTGCCATCGGCACCACTCTGACCGCTCGCACCCTCGACCCCGCCGACGCCTACGAGACCTTCCCCGGCATCTTGCTCTACAACCTGGGCGATCGCCTCTATACCTACGAGCCGGGTACTACTGACCTGGTGCCCCAGCTGGCCACTGAATTGCCTACCGTCAGCGACGACGGGCTCACTTACACCATTCCCCTGCGGGACGATGTCACCCTCCACGACGGCACCCCCTTCAATGCCGAGGTGATGGCCTTTTCGCTCCAGCGGTTCATGGAAAACGGTGGTCGTCCCGCCTACCTGCTGGCGGACAAAATTGCCACCGCCGAGGCCACGGGCGAGCATGAGCTGACGCTGACGCTGAAGTCTCCCTTCGCGGCGTTCCCGGCCCTGCTGAGTTTTTCTGGCGTCACCCCGGTTTCACCCGAGAGCTACGAAATTGGTACCGGCAGCTTTCAGCCCGCCAGCTTTGTCGGTACCGGCCCCTACAAGCTTGCCTCCTTCACTAGCGACTCGATCAAGCTCGATGTCAACGAAGACTACTGGGGCGACGCGCCCGCCAACGACGGCATCGACATCCAGATCTTCACCAGCCCCGCCAACCTCTACAACACCTTTAGAACCGGAGGGCTAGATGTTGCCTACCAGACTCTCGACCCCGAACAGGTGGCGGCCCTGGAGCGCGAAGAAGACTCTGGCGGTTGGCAGGTGATTGAGGCGGGCACCAACGTGATCAACTACATGGCGCTGAACCAAAAGATTGAGCCGCTGAATGATGTCAAGGTGCGACAGGCGATCGCGGCCATGGTCGATCGTCCCCTGCTCAACGATCGCGTTTTTCAGGGCCAGGCCGAACCGCTCTACAGCCTCATCCCCGCCAGCTTCGACATTTCCGAGCCCGTCTTCAAAGAGGCCTATGGCGACGGCGACTTTGCCAAGGCCGAAGCCCTGCTCACCGAAGCGGGTTTTTCTGAGACCAACCCCCTGACCGTCGAAATTTGGTATCCCTCTGCGTCTACCATCCGCAGCATTGTCGCTAACACCCTGAAAGAATCGATCGAGGCCGGGTTGCCCGGTCTGGTCACCGTAAATGTGCAAAATACCGAAGGGGCCACCCTCTGGGAAAACGTTGGCAAGGGCATCTACCCGATCATTCTGGCCAACTGGTACCCCGACTACTACGACCCCGACACCTTCATTCAGCCCTTTTTGAGCTGCGAAACCAGCAGCAACAACCTCTGCGAAGAAGGCCCCTCCCAGGCCAACGGCTCGTTTTACTACAGCCCCAAAGCTAACGAACTTGTAGCCCAGCAGCAGGCCGAGCAAGACCCTGCCACCCGCCAGCAGCTAATCGCCGACCTCCAGCAGCTGATGGCCGATGACGTGCCCTATATACCCCTGTGGCAAAACAAAGACTACGTCTTTGCCCAGGACGGTATTGAGGGCGTTGATGTAGAGCCGACCCAGCAGTTTTTGCTCTGGCAGATCAGCCGGGGGTAGTCTTGCGGCTAGGGTTTTATAGTTGAGAGATGGCCCACCTAACCTCTAGCTCAGGTGTCTTGGTATGGATATTGCAGCCACGCTCAGCGAAATTAACGCCCTCAGCCTGGAGGATCGAATCCACCTGGTGCAGGCCATTTGGGACAGCATTGCCGCTGAACAAGCCCATCCTGACTTAACCGA
Organism: Nodosilinea sp.; assembly: GCA_049646445.1. Lineage (GTDB taxonomy): Bacteria > Cyanobacteriota > Cyanobacteriia > Phormidesmidales > Phormidesmidaceae > Nodosilinea. The sequence continues at coordinate 11,624 of JBARVV010000071.1, forward strand.
CGCCCAGAAACAAGAGCTGGACCGTCGCATTGATGCCTACGACACCGATCCCCAAAATGTCTTGACTTGGAATGAGGTGAAAGCAGCAATCAGAGAAGAGACATGACCTATGCTCTGGTTTTTCGCCCAGACGTTAGTGGAGAACTGCGCGAGGCCCATCGCTGGTATGAAAGCCAAAAGCTAGGTCTAGGGGATGAGTTTTTAGACTGCGTTAGCGATACGCTAGGCCGTATCGTCCTGATGCCAGCCGCCTATGTGCTGGTCTATCGAGATGTTCGGCGCGCCTTAGTACAGCGATTTCCGTACGCTGTTTACTATCGCATTGTGTCGAGTCGAGTCATTGTCACAGCTGTTTTTCACAGCCGACGCAATCCAAAATCCTGGCAAGCTCGCCAATAGTATCTTTACCTTCCTCACCTCCCCATGTCCTCTCGCTCTGCCGCCCTACGCTACTACGTCTTCACCCGGCTGCTGCTGGCTCCGCTGATGATTCTCACCATCACGACGGTGGTATTTTTGCTGCTGCGAGCTACCCCCGGCGACCCAGTAGATGCGCTGCTGGGGGCCAGGGCTCCGGCGGCGGCCAAGGATGCGATGCGGGCTCAGCTGGGCCTCGACCAGCCCCTGTTGATTCAGTACCTTAACTACCTGGGTAATCTGCTGCGCCTGGATTTGGGGTCTTCCCTGGCTACCCAGGGGCAGACGGTGTGGGAGATCATCCAGGCTCACTTCCCGGCGACGGTGGAGCTAACGGTATGCGGCATGATTGTCGCTACGGTGGTGGGGGTTGGCGTGGGTGCCCTGGCGGCCTCGCGGCCCAACTCACCGCTCGATGCCGGGGGGCGGCTGTTTGGCATCATTACCTACGCCATTCCGATGTACTGGTTTGGTATGATTTTGCAGCTCATTTTTGCGGTGCAGCTGCGCTGGTTTCCGATTGGTACCCGCTACCCGCTGCGAGCTACCCCACCCGCTGGGCCGACGGGGCTGTACCTGCTGGATAGTTTGCTGACGCTAGATTTCGGCGCATTTTTTACCACCCTTTACTACCTGGCTTTGCCCAGCCTTACCCTGGGAATTTTGATCAGCGGCGTGTTTGAGCGCATGGTGCGGGTCAATCTGAAGCAAACCCTGGCGGCAGATTACGTGGAAGCGGCACGGGCGCGGGGCATTCCAGAACGGCGCATTGTGCTGGTGCACGCCCTGAGAAACGCGATGATTCCGGTGATTACCATTTTGGGGCTCACCTTTGCCGCCATGCTGGGGGGCGCGGTGCTGACAGAGGTAACGTTTTCGTGGCCGGGGCTGGCGAACCGGCTGTATGAAGCGATCAGTCAGCGCGACTACCCGGTGGTGCAGGGGTTGATGGTGTTTTTTGCCATGATTGTGGCGGTCATGAGTATTGCGATCGATATTTTGAATGCCTACGTTGACCCTCGCATTCGCTATTAAAAAAGCCGCCACCGATAGGTCGGAGGCAAACGACCGTTTGCCCCTACGGGATACCTGTTTTGATCCGGGATTTTTGAACTCAGACTTGAGATTAGACGCTATTTTCTCTACGGCCCTTACGCTTGCCTTAAAGGGCACCGAGCGACTGGTTTTGCGTAATTTTGAGCCGCTTGAAAATAATCTGGGCGCTGCGATCGCCGCTGTAGAGTGCGTCTGCCTTGGCGCTGGCCCGGCAACTGAAGCCATTAGCTGATGGCCAAACGCTCCAGCCTGGGATGCTACCAGGCCCGTTGACTAACAACGCCGACGCTTGATCTACGATTGGCGGTGTCGCCTAGAAAGCATGCCTGAGAAAGGGCACATTTGATCAACATTGGCAGCACTGTAGTAGAGTTTTGTGGCCAATTGTTGAGAAAAAATGCGGTGGTTAACGTCTTTTGAAGATGGGGTCAGCGCATCGGTTTCGGTTCTTTTGTGCTTGAGTGGTTGGGAACGCTAAGGCAGCAGCTAACTGCAATGCTGGAATAGAGGGGGAGCACATGTCAACGGATGTGTTGAGTCGAAACAACGTGACGGTAATCGGTCAAGGGCGGCAGCCCCTGATGCTGGCCCACGGGTTTGGCTGCGACCAAAACATGTGGCGATTTATCACCCCCGCCTTTGAGGCCGAGTACCGGATCGTTTTATTTGATTATGTTGGGGCGGGGAAGTCAGCGGTGAACGCCTACGATGTGCAGCGCTACAGCCAGCTAGACGGCTATGCCCAGGATGTTTTAGAGATCTGTGCGGCGCTGGATCTAGAAAAGGTTATTTTTGTCGGCCATTCCGTCAGCAGCATGATTGGGCTGCTGGCGGCGATCGCGGCCCCCGATCGCTTTGAGCGCCTGATCATGATTAGTCCGTCGCCCCGCTACATCAACGACGACGGCTATATTGGCGGCTTTGAACGCCAGGATATTGACCAGCTGCTCGACATCATGGAAAAAAACTACATTGCCTGGGCCAACTTTTTGGCCCCGCTGGTTATGCAAAACCCCGATCGCCCCGAGCTGGGCCAGGAGCTAGAGGAAAGCTTTTGCTCCACCGACCCCACGACGGCCAACCGTTTCGCTAGAACCACTTTCTACGGCGACAACCGCAGCGACCTGCCCAAGGTAACGGTGCCTTCCCTGATTTTGCAGTGTGCCGAGGACGCGATCGCCCCCACTGAGGTAGGCCACTATCTACACCGACACCTGCCCCACAGCACCCTGACGCTGATGGCGGCTACCGGCCATTGCCCCCACATGAGCCACCCTGAAGAAACCGCTCAGCACATGAAAACCTACCTAGAGGCGGCAAGGCTGACTTCAGCCCATGGTTAATCTTGACCCTAACCCCACATCGGCATCTCAGGGCATGGATCCTATGCTTGAGCAGGCTCCCTGCGGATTTCTGTCGGTGCGGGACGACGGCATTATTGACTACGTCAACGGCACCCTATGCAAGCTACTGGACTGGGAACGGGGAACCTTGCATGGGCAGAACATTATCGCCATTTTGCCCATGGCCAGCCGCATTTTTTACCAGACTCACGTCTTCCCTATGCTGAAAATGCAGGGATCGGTGAGTGAAATTTACTTTTCGCTGCGATCGCGATCGGGCCAGGACATTCCCGTTTTGGCCAACGGCGTGCGGCAGCAGCGCCACGACGAACCCATCAACGACTGCGTGGTGATTCCCATTCGCCAGCGGATGCAGTACGAAGACGAGATTCTCAGGGCCAAAAAAATGGCCGAGGCCGCCATTGGGGCTCAAAAGCAGGCCGAAGCCACCCTCAAGCATCAGTATGAACGGGCCGTAGCGCTGGGACAAATTACCCAGCACATTCGCGAATCGCTCGATTTGTCCCAAATTTTTGCCGTCGCTGCTCAGGAAATTCGCCAGAGCCTAGAGGCCGATCGGGTCGGCATTTTTCGGTTCACCCAGGCCAATGAGGGGGCTGATCAGGTGGTGGGCGGTGGGTTTGTTTCTGAGGCAGGTGCCCCCGGAATCGACGCCGTGATGGCGGCGCAGATACCGCACTATGGCTTTGGCGACCACTACCGGAGCCTTCGTCAACAGGGTGGCACCCTGGCCATTCGCGATCTAGGCGAGATGCCGCCGCTGGCTGGGGCCACCCAGCTGTTTGACCAGTTTCAGGTGCAGGCTAGCCTGGTTGTGCCCTTGCAAAAGGGGCTGGAGCTGTGGGGGTTAATTGTCATTCACCATTGCCAGGGGCCGCGCTACTGGCAGGGCACTGAGGTCGAGCTGGTCGAAGACATTGCCGTGCAGCTGGTGATCGCCATTCAGCAGGCCGATCTGGTCAAACAGCTCCAGGTCGAGCTGCTGGAGCGCCAGCGCGCCGAGGCCCGACTTACCGAGATCAACCGTGAACTCCAGCACACTACGGAGCGGCTTGAGCAGCTGGCCCACATCGACCCGCTGACCCAACTTGCCAACCGCCGCCGCTTTAGCGATCGCCTGGACCAAGAATGGATTCACCTTAGCCGCGATCGTCTGCCCCTGTCGCTGCTGATGTTTGATGTTGACTACTTCAAATCCTACAACGACACCTACGGCCATCAGCTAGGCGATGACTGCCTCTACGCCATTGCCCAGGCGGCCCAGGGGACAGTCGGCCGCCCTACCGATCTACTGGCCCGCTACGGCGGCGAAGAATTTGCGGTCATTTTGCCCAATACCAACCGCCAGGGGGCGATCGCGGTGGCTAAGCACATTCACCAGGCGATCGCGGCTAAGGCTATTCCCCACCAGGCTTCGGCGGTAAGCCCCCAAATCACCATCAGCCTGGGTTTCAGTACCCTTATCCCCAGCTGCGATCTGACCTCAGCGATGCTCATTCAGCAGGCCGACCAGGCCCTCTATCGAGCCAAGTCCCAGGGGCGCAATCGATCGGTAATGTTCGATGCCGCTGTGTTTGCTTCATCTCCTCACCCTGACTAGCGATCGCCAGCCCGTTGACTCCAGCCCGATCGGTTAGCTAGTCCTAAGCATTCATATAGGCCCAGGCAATCGCAAAATTATGGCTGCCCCTCGCGGTTCAGGAGAGATAGTGTTGGGTAGCTAACCGTTTGCAGCGGGTGGGCAGCCTATGCTCTACTCAAGCGTTATGGCCGCAGCTCCAGCGCCCAACTGATATACTAAACGTCCAACCGTTACAAAAAGCAAAGCGCACGTCGGCCCGCCCACGGAGATTATGCAGCCAACCGATCCCGATAAGTTTACCGCCAAAGCCTGGGACGCCATTGTGGAAGCCCAGGATGTGGCCCGCCGCTGCAAACACCAATATATGGAGGTCGAGCATGTGATCATTGCCATGCTCGATCAGGAAGAAGACGGGCTGGCCCACAAGGTTTTGGCCAAAGCCGACCTCGACTGTGATCTAATTCTCGACGAGCTAGAAACCTTTGCCAAGCGGCAGGCGCGGGTGCGACCCGGCATGGACAGCAACCTGTACCTCGGGCAAAGCCTCGATCGCATGCTTGATCAGGCCGAGGTAGCGCGAGAAACCCTCAAAGACAAATTTATCTCCGTTGAGCACCTGCTGCTGGGCTTTCAGGAAGACGAGCGGATTGGCCGACGGCTGCTGCGCGGCTTTAACATCGAAGGCCCAGAACTGATGGCGGCGGTGCAGGCGGTGCGCGGTAGCCAAAAGGTTACCGATCAAAACCCCGAGCAGCAGTACGAAGCGCTGGAAAAATTTGGCATTGACCTCACCCAACTCGCCCGCGACGGCAAGCTGGACCCGGTGATTGGCCGCGACGACGAAATTCGCCGCGTGATTCAGGTGCTCTCGCGCCGCACGAAGAATAACCCGGTGGTAATTGGCGAACCAGGGGTGGGCAAAACTGCGATCGCCGAAGCCCTGGCCCAGCGTATTATCAATGGCGAAGTGCCCGAGTCGCTGAAGGGCCGCACTTTGATTTCGCTCGACATTGGCGGGCTAATTGCCGGGGCCAAGTTTCGCGGCGAGTTTGAAGAGCGGCTGCGGCTGGTGCTGCGCGAAGTCACCGACTCTGCCGGGCAGATTGTGCTGTTCATCGACGAGCTGCACACGGTGGTAGGGGCCGGGGCGGGCCAGGGCACTATGGATGCCAGCAACCTGCTCAAGCCCATGCTGGCCCGGGGCGAGCTGCGCTGCATTGGAGCCACCACCCTAGACGAGTACCGTAAACACATTGAGAAAGACGCCGCCCTGGAGCGTCGCTTTCAGCAGGTGTACGTGGGTCAGCCCAGCGCCGAAGACACTATTTCGATTCTGCGGGGGCTGAAAAAGCGCTACGAGTCGTACCACGGGGTTGAAATCGCCGACAGCGCCCTGGTGGCGGCGGCGGTGCTCTCTGACCGCTACATTTCCGATCGCTTTTTGCCCGACAAAGCCATCGACCTGGTCGACGAAGCCGCCGCCAAACTGAAGATGGAGATTACCTCCAAGCCCGAGGAGCTAGAGGGCATCGATCGCCGCCTGATGCAGCTAGAGATGGAAAAGCTGTCGCTGGAGGCCGAGAATGGGGCCGCCACCCCGGCCTCGCGAGCCCGTCTGAGCCGTATTGAGCAAGAGATTGTTGAGCTTCAGGCCAAGCAGCAGGCGCTAAATAGCCAGTGGCAGAGCGAGAAGCAGGCCCTCGACGCCATCAACGCCCTGAAAGAAGAAGAAGACCAGATTCGGCTGCAAATCGAGCAGGCCGAGCGCGCTTACGACCTCAACAAAGCCGCCCAGCTCAAGTACGGCAGGCTGGAGGCGATTCAGCGCGATCGCGAAACCCTGGAGACTCAGCTGATTGAAGTGCAGGCCCAGGGCACCACCCTGCTGCGTGAGCAGGTCACCGAGGCCGACATTGCCGAAATTGTCGCCAAGTGGACGGGTATTCCGGTCAACCGGCTGATGGAATCGGAGCGCCAAAAGCTGCTCCAGCTCGAAGGCCACCTGCACGAGCGCGTAATTGGTCAAGACGAAGCGGTAGGGGCCGTCGCCGCCGCCATTCGCCGCGCCAGGGCGGGCATGAACGACCAGGGCCGCCCGCTGGGGTCGTTCATGTTTATGGGGCCGACCGGGGTGGGTAAAACCGAGCTAGCCCGCGCCCTAGCCGAGTTTCTGTTCGACACCGAAGATGCCCTGATTCGCATCGACATGTCGGAGTACATGGAGAAAAACGCCGTGTCGCGGCTGGTAGGGGCACCTCCCGGCTACGTGGGCTACGAAGACGGCGGCCAGCTTTCCGAGGCGGTGCGTCGCCACCCCTACTCGGTGGTGCTGCTCGACGAAGTCGAAAAGGCTCACCCCGACGTGTTTAACATTTTGCTGCAGGTGCTCGACGATGGCCGCATTACCGACTCCCAGGGCCACCGAGTCGATTTTCGCAACACGGTCGTGATCATGACCAGCAACATCGGTAGCGACCACATTCTAGAGCTAGCGGGCGACGACGATCGCTACGACGAAATGCGCACCCAGGTACTTAAGACCCTGCAAAAGCAGTTTCGCCCCGAGTTTCTCAATCGCGTCGACGATCTGATCCTCTTCCACTCGCTGCGGAAGGCCGAGTTGCGCAAGATTGTCGCCCTGCAAATTCGCCGGGTACAGCGCCGCTTAGCCGGTCAAACCATCGGCCTGGAGATTGCCGACCCGGCCATCGATTTCATTGCCCAGAGCGGCTACGACCCAGTCTACGGGGCGCGCCCGCTCAAGCGAGCGATCCAGCGGCTGCTCGAAAACCCGATTGCCACCAAAATCCTAGAGAGCACGTTTGCCCAGGAGGCTACCATTGTGGTCAATTTACAGGATGGTGAACTGGTGTTTAGCCACCAGCACCCTGTGGAACCAGAGCCGCCGGCAGCGGCAGCGGATGAATCGGCTAAGGTTGAATCAGTGGTGGGCGGTTAGCCGCTGAGCTAGGCGTTTTCGCTAGATTTAGCGGCTAGGGCAAGCGGGCTGCGATCGCTTGCCCAGCAAAATTACGTCCTGCCCCAGAATGGTGAGGTCGGCCTGCCAGCGAGTTGCCAGCCACTCGAAGGTCTGGCGCGAAAAAAAGCAGATGTGGGTGCGATCGCTCTTGTAGTGCCAGCGAGCAAAGGCCGCATCGTCGCGGGAGAGTTTGGTCATCAGCCCCAAAACGCCACAGGGCCGTAGGCAGCGCCACAGTCGATCTAGTTCCTGGCGAGGCTGGCGCAGGTGCTCGATCACTTCGGTGGCGGTGATGAAATCATAGGCTTGGTCAAAGACAGCGGCATTGTGGGCGTAGAACTGGTCGTAGAGGGCAACGGTGTGGCCTGTTTCTTCGAGCATGACTGAGAGGGTGGGCCCTGGGCCAGAGCCAAAGTCAAGCCCCTGGCTCTGGGGGGCAAGGCGCTGTAGCAAAGGATCGGCCAGGCGAGCCAGGAAGCGACGGTAGCCTAGATCTTGGGCATGGTTTTGGTGCAGGTCGTACTCGGCTTTTTCGGCCTGGGGCGACAGAAAGCTGTCGGGCAGCACAAAGATCAGGTTGCAGCCACGGCAGCGGTAGTAGGCCCGCTGGCTACGGCTTGGTTTGGCACCGCGATCGCGGTGTATCTCCTGCGCCTGATCACTAGCGCACAGGGGGCAGCGGTGGTCGGTCGAGGCCGATTGATTGGTTTGATTAGTTTGATCAGGATGGCTATCCGCTTCCATCGCGTCCTTTGTCTATCGGTGCCTGTAGCCTACCACTTCGGCCTGCTGGCCCAGGGTTAAAACCCGCGAGGGAAAATTGTCGGTAAGTATCGGGGCGTGATCTGGAGCGCCAGACACTACAGCCCCACGGTAATGGCGACAGCCCTGTGCCGTGACCGTGGGGCATCGGCAGCAACGGCTATCGGCCCTAGATAAAACCCAGGTCGTTGCTGTGTCCGGCGTGGGCCAGGGCGAGCTGGTGATACTTCTGGGCGTGCTCCAGCAGTTCTAGGGCCTGCTGGTCGGAGACATCGCGCACCACTTTGCCCGGTACGCCTACGACCAGCGATCGCGGCGGTACATCTTTAGTCACCACCGCCCCGGCCCCGATCATGCTACCTGTACCCACCCGTACCCCGTTGAGCACGATCGCCCCAATGCCGATTAAGCAGCCTGGCTCGATGTGGGCACCGTGGATGACGGCCCGATGGCCGACGGTAACGTAGTCTTCGAGTACCGTGGGCTGGCCGGGGTCTCCGTGGAGAATGGCCCCATCTTGCACATTGCTGTAGGCCCCAACTTCAATCGATTCCACATCGCCGCGCAGTACGGCACCGTACCAGATGTTGCAGCCCTCATGGAGCATAATTTGGCCCATAACCGTGGCGTTGGGAGCGACAAAAGCGGCCTGAGACAGGTCGGGTCGAGGCCAGAGGGAGGTGAGCGCAGCATCCATAGTGAGCGATTTCTTCGATAAAGTTCCGAAAAAAATTAGCGGAATCCGTGAATGGGATGCCTCAGCTACAGGGAGAGCCGGGTTTCCAAAGGTGTACTTGTAGGAATCTTAACCCCAAAGCATCGCGCACCATTGCCCGCACCTTGAATTTGCCATGCTGTAAAAGATGACGGGCGATCGAGCCACCTTGATGTCCAGTTGCACCTGTCACCAGAATTGTCCGATTTAAATTTTCCATGATGATCTTCCTTGTAGGTTAATTAGCTTGCTGTACGCAATGAACTACGAGTTCAAGCAACTGAGGCTCTTACATAACGATTGGCTAGTGTGAAAATGCTTATTACTACCTACTCAAAGGATTGTTACTCCTATTTCTCGCTCTCAAGCATTGCCTTTGCTTGCAAAATTTTCTGGTGCTTGCTATGCACCTGACAGCCTTGGGGATTGATCCCAGACATCACATGTTTGATTGTGCTATCTTTACCAGCCGTATCCATAGCCTGAAAGATGATTAGGACAGAATGGGTGTTTTGGGCATAGAGAATATTCTGATATTCAGCTAATGCCTCAATGCCTTCCTTTAATTTATCTTTCGCTTTTGACTTCTTTATATGATCGGTTTTGTAGTCTGGGTCATAGTCTTTGGCTAGGGAGATTTTCTGCCCTGGTGGAACAATAAAGGGACGAATCAAATCGTCAATGTTTTCGAGGGAAAAGGGGTTCGATGATGAACCATCGTGAATTTTTTTATTGCTCATTTATTTAACTCTCAAATATCAAGGGAATGTCTAGAAAACAGCGAGGCTTTTACCTAATTGAGTTTGGCTAATTGAGTTTGGAGATCGCTGAGGCGATCGCCCTAGACATATTGGGTTCCTTGTCGCACAGCAGACCGAGGGCAATCAACACAAGCAGTCCTACTGCCAGCCCATAGGGTCGTAGATTACTACCATCTGGCATCACCATGACCGGTATGACCCACCCCCAAGCATTGACCGCAGTATGCAGCACGAGGGCGGGCAACACACTGCCCTGAGTGTGGTTGAACAGCCACGCAAACAGCACCGACAGGGCCACCGTACTCATCATAAATAGGCCAAAGGGGAGGTGGCTTTGCGTCGTGTCGGCCATATAAAACAGCGGCAGATGCCAGATGCCCCACACCCCACCCAAGAAAAGGCTAGCCACGCGCCAGCTATAGCGCTCTTGCAAAACAGGCAAGGCATAACCCCGCCAGCCAAATTCCTCGCCCAGTGGGCCGCCCAGCACCAGTATCAGGCCAAAGTTCACCACGGCTAGGAGCACATGCCCGGACGCCGGAGACGGTGCGATCGTGCCGCCCAATGCGATGTGCCCAGCAGCGGCCAGCCCCATGACCGCTAAAGGCAAGAAAAACGAGAGAGCCAGCCAACGCCAACCAACCCGCCATTGCAGCGATCGCCTGAGCCAACGATGCAGCCCTTCCTGTCCACTGGAATACCTCACTACCGCGATTGCTGCGATGCCGGGGCCAAAACTCCCCGCGATAATCAACATGCTCCCAACAGCAGGCAACGGAGGTCTGACCACCGAAGACAGCAGCCAGCAGGCCCAAGACCAGGCAAATGTCAAGGCAAAGAATGCCAAAAGGCGCGGATTAAAGCCTAATTTACTGTGATGTGTCATTGCCCCATTATTAGTCAACATAAACCCTTTTTTGGTGCGAGAGATTTGCTTTTCCAAAAATTGTAATTAGGATGATGGCCACCACACAATTCAGAAGAGCATCCGCGACAGGAGACACTCTAGGTATAAATAGTCCCCATACGTTCAGCGAACCATGAAAAAGCGCCACCAGCAAAATACTGCCTTTAGTGCTGTTGTAAATCCAAGTATAGATAAAAGCATTGGTCAGGATGATGATGAACCAGAGGAAAGGGTACTCAGCCATCGGGTTTCCTACTAAAAAGACAGTTGGCAAATGCCAAAAAGCCCACAATGTACCCACAATCAGAGTAGCTATGAAGGCATTATGTCGTTTCTGCAATCGTGGCAATGCAAAGCCGCGCCACCCAATTTCTTCGCAGATATTGGCAAAGAAATTGACCATGAGACCCATGAAAAAATAAGGGGATAGATCGACCTGTGGTGTGACAACTGTTGCTGAAAAGCCCAGTAATTTGGTGAGGCCTTGCGCCGCAATGAAAAGAGCAAAAGAACCAAGCAAGGCTACGATGTACCAGACTAGGCCAACCCGCCATCGGATAAGCCCCTTTAGCAAATTCTGAACCCCTGTCTTACCATCTGCTATGTGTGACACAATGACAGCGGCAAGAGCGGGGCCGACGACATAAAAGATGGAAAGAAGCTGAAAGTAAGGACTGTCAAATGGGGCAATATTTCGTGAGCCTAAAGCTGCCGATATCATACCCAGCCATGAGAGGCTAAACGCTAGGATGTAAAACCAAATAACGGGATGTTTTTTCATTGCAGTTAAAACTGGCTAAGTTCAGCGTCCTTGACAGGGATATTTTTTAGATGAAATACGCTCAAACCATTACCGCCTCACAGTCAGGCGATCGCCACGGGTGAGAAAACGGCTATCAAAGCGTATCGGCAATGGATCGCCGGACAGAGGGACGGCTAAAGATCCCGGCCGCTGGGCGTGAATATGAAGGTGGGGTTCAGTGCTAGCCCCAGAGTTGCCGACCTCGGCAATGGCATCCCCGACGGCAACGGTCATGCCCGAATCCACCAAGAGACTCTGGGGGCGAAAATGAGCCAAGAGAACCTCGGACTCGCCGCAGCGCAGAATCACATGATTGCCAGCCCGGTTGACCAGGTCAATCTCTGGGATGGTCATATCTGGAAAGCCATCGATCGCCTGCACCACTTGACCTGCACAAGGAGCGAACACCGTTGCACCGTAGATCAAGTACGCCGCAGGGTTCTTGGGGCTGATGCCGGGCGATCGCCACCCCCAGCGATTAACCTGAATGATATCGGTGCCGTAACTTTGACCCCGGTAGGCTTGGAAACGCGGTACTGACTCATCTAGGGTTTTGAGGTGGGCATTGATGCGAATATTGCTACCGCCATTGAGAATCAGAAAATTATCTCCCCGCAGCGGAAAGGTCAGGTCAACAGCGGTTGCAGCGATAGGAAACTGCCCCGTCCAACTGCGAACCGCCTCATTGCTTGCAAACACGCCAAAGGCGACAAAGCCGATAACCATCAACCACCCTGGACAGCTTAAGGGCATCCGGCGCTTGGGCTGATGCTTCGAAAACCCCAGTCCCAACGCCAGCATAAATAGCACCCCATACAGATAGGGAGTCCACCAGGGCGGAAAGATCCAGATACCCATACGGGCGATCGCCACCAAGGCGATCGCCGTCACCAGAAATTGAATCCCCATACCCAGTAGATTGCGGGACGGTAAAAAAGCCAGCCACCCAATCAAAATCAGGGGTAACAGAATCTGGATTAGAATGAAGATCGTCATCGCAGGCCTCGTGATTGCATCTTTTTAATCGGCATAGATTTCCTCAGATCGGACTTTCAAAACTGCTAACAATTACTGATAGATCGCCTCATCAATGGTGGCGCGGAAAAACTCGCCTTCTGACTCAAACCGCTCAGAGCCGAAGTACCACCCAACTCGCAAACGGGTCGGAATCGTGTAGCCGCAAAATGTGCCTTCTTCTTCTGCGATCGCCCCAAAATCTACATAGTGGTGTTCAGCACCTTCTGGATTGCCCCAGCGCGGTAGTTTTGCCGTTGTGAGTCGTCCTTTCTGGTCAATGGTTAAGTCGAATTCTGCCTGTTCACCTTGAGCCATAAAACTGGCATGAAGGTGCGATGCCGACCGACTATCCCAGGCCACGTCACCCCGACAAAGCGCCGATGGCAAAAGCACTAACTCGGTGTGGAAGCGACCAGCCGACGATCTGGTAATATCAGCACCGGTTCCGGTCATCACCGGGAATAGCCCCAACAGCTTCCATTGCATCGCCCCAATGCCATCAATGATCCGATCTGATCCCACGATTGGTAAGCCGTTCATCCAAGCGGTGGCACTCCAAATAAATCCACGCTCCCGGCAGACGATTTGTTCTGCTTTGAAGGGAATCCAGTGCTTTAACTTGATTTCGCCATGCATTTTTAAGCGAACTGCAGAAGCAAGCTTTGTTCCGGGGGCGATCGCCTGTTCCAGATATCGTCTAACCGCGTCTGGCAGATGGGCAAGGTCATCTGGATTGAATACACGATCCTGAGAGATTACTGACTCCCATAAGTCGTCGAGGGAAAGTCGTTTAGTTCTCATAGCTCTAACTGCTCACTCCCCAGCTTGATCGCTGATAGCAGTTAGTCGGGCTGGCTGTCTTAACAGATCGACGATAGAAACTAGGGCTATTAAACCGGGGGCTGCAAGCCATAGCCAGAAACCCAACAAGAATTGATTCAGGGAAAATTCGGCAATGCCACCACTATCGGCGGGTAAGTTGAACCAAAATGCTAAAAATGTACCTCCAAAACCAATAACGATGGCGGCTATTCCAGCTATGAATGAAACCCGATAACGTTGCATCATAAAAGTGATGCAGGACAACCAATAGATGGGATTAGCGAACCAACCAATTGCAGGAATTTGCAGAAAAAGTAGTCCAATAATGCCAAAGAAAGTCAGTTCTATTCCCCTCATGGCATAAACGTGACTAGGATCAGAGGGAGTCACACCAATAGAGTTAATGGGAATGACATTAAATAAAAGGCAAGGTAGCGCAAGTGCTATGCTATATAGAAAGAGTGACAATCCTAAAAATACAATCTTATTTTTCACGAGTTATGCTCCAAACCCTATTTATTAGGATTTTCTGAAAATGTTTTGACGCTGTAGTACGGTTCGGTCTTGTGCTCGGTGAGTAAAGGGCGCGATCGCCGCGATCGCCTCTAACAACCGCATCGTGACTGCAACACTTGACTTTCCATACTGCCGAATCTGGTTGAAGGCAGCATCCGTCGCATCCGTAAACGAGATCGGTTCAGCGATGATCCGAAGCTAGTTGTGGTCATCGTAGCGGTAGGGAGAAGGAATTTCTCTTTCGGCTAAATGACAAAGGGCAGCGCTCAGTTGATTGATAGAGCGGATGGCAGTAAACGGGTCATTAATTCCTGGAGAAAGGGCGCGGACTGCAATCTCAACCAGTTGGTCGATGGGAAACTCCACATCTTGCTGCTCTGTGCGCTGTGAACCAAGAACAAAGGCATCATTGATCTGGACTGCAAGCTTTTTGTTTAACTTTTCTTCAGGAAAGACCTGTACAAGTTCACTTCCTTTTACCACAAAGCGATTAGGGCGCTGCTGAACCCGCAATAACAGATTATTCTCTGTCGCAACATGCATCAGTTGGTTGTCATCAATCGCTTGAATGTAGCCACTGGCGATCGCCTTAATGGGATAGTAAAATCGATCAAAGTCGGCAGGAATAGCGGCTAAGCTCTCCTCCTCTAGATGATTTGACGTATTCCGTCCAATTCTTTCAGGAAAGAGCCGATCGATCGCACCATCAAGATCACCTCCCACTTGTTTAATCACATGATTGACTTGAATCGATAAGGCTGAATGATGAATGAAGTAAATCAACACGCCAACACTGACGATCGCCAAGATAAGGCCGATCGTCACTGCCAGGTGGGGGACAAACTCATACTTTTCGACCCCATTGATCGTTCGCAGCACCATCAAGCTATACACAAACGTGGAAATGAAAGTTCCCAGTACAATTTGGTTTCCCGTATCTTGCATGAAGTTCCGCAGCAAGCGCGGCCCAAACTGGGAAGAGGCTAGCTGAAGTGCCACGATCGTAATAGAAAAGGCAGTGGTAGCAACACTCACCATTGAACCCGCGATCGCAGAAAGAATGGCGCGTGAACCACTAGGCCCTAGAGAATAAGCCCAGGCTATTCTTTCGACGATAGTGGCTTCTTGGCTATGGTCAATCCAGATGGTAATAAACGAAAGTGCGATCGCCAGCAACACCATCAGGGATGGCACAAACCAAAAACTGGAATGTAATGAGTCCCACAGTTTAGTTAACTTAGCGTATTTCAAGAGAGCACCTATTCGGTTTCGCTCTGTCGGATTAGGTAAAGGCGCAGGGGGGCACTGGTCTCTAAAGAGGTAATGAGTGGCCACAAGCCTTTGCGTGCAAGGATTTGAGCTGTTTTTGGTAAAATCTCCTGAAAACCTTGGCTGATAAGGCTTCTCGGATTTCATCACCCGTTAACAGTCCAGTGCCAAGATAGTGGGTCGTCATTTGGCTTCATCAATCATCTGAATTGACTTTTCTTCAACCTCTTTAGCGACCTGTTCTAAGGCGACATCCTGGGATAAAGATGAAAGCATTTGCGCTGGCTTGATCATGCCAATTTTTGTAGCCCCTTTCTCCGTAAACACGGAAATCCGACAGGGTAACGCCATATTTAGGCGCATGTCGGTGTCTAAAACCTTTGCTGCCTGCTCTGGATTGCAGACTTCAAAAATCTTGCACTCTTCTTCAAACACAATGCCCTTAGTCCGAAGTGTAGTGCCCAGATCGTGGATATGAAGTACCCCAAAGCCATGGTGTGCAACCGCTACTTCAAGGTCTGTTACAGCCTGGCTGAATGATTTCTGAGACTCGACAATGTAATACATCTGGATCGCCTCAATCGTTGTACTTTCGACTCGGTTTTCTGGCCGCAGGTTATTTGGAAAAGTGTTGTCGAACCTTAGCAGCCAGCTGAGGTTCCGTTAGACGATCGACGGTTTCAACTCCGACGACCTTGGCTCCAAGCCGCTTTTCTTCCAACCGCTTTTGTAGTTCGTGTTTGGCGGCACCAGGGCCGACGATCAGAATCGAGTCTGCATCCCGAATCTGCCCAATCACTTCGTCGTAGTAAGTATTGAGTTCTCCCGTCAGTGCCCGCTGACGGCTATTGTCGGCAGGTACCTGAAGGGCTTCGTAAGACCCTTTCAGGGGCGAATCGCCAGACCGTCGCAGCTGTTTTTCCACGTCCGAGAGAATCTCGCTGATCCCTTCTCCTTGATCCTCAATAGCCACTATCGTGGCCTGGCGATGATCAATCCATAGCCCTAATTGCTTATTCATTACTATCTCCTATCAATGTTCACTGGCTGCTCAGACCATCGGTGGTGCGCCCGGTCATCTCAGTGGGATGGATGCGATAGAGCGCCATCACCTCAGCGCGACCCCAGGCATCGACCCAGGTGCGATTGATGGCAGGTGACAGGTTGGGATTTTGGGTTTTCACAAATGCCATGACGCGATCGATCTCTGGCTGATCGCTCATGTGTTCGGCTTGCCCCATGACCGTGACGCTGCGCCAGTGCTCTAGATTGTTAACCTCTTCCACCTGCAAACAGACCTCTGGGTTCGCATCCATATATTGAGTCTTGAGCCCAATGGTGGTGAAGATATAGATGTCTGGCTCGTCGAAATAGTAGTGCATTGGCACCACATAGGGATGCCCTTCAAAGCAACAGCCCAAATGCCCATGCCCGACTTTTTTCAAGAGCTTGTGGATTGCTTGGGTACTCATGAGATCGATATCTAACATGGTGATTCTCCAGAATTAAGGATTGCATTGGGAAATGGCATGGCCTTTGGTCAGGGGTGCCAAAGATGAGGCCGTTTTCTGACTATTAAGCATTGCCCTCAGGGAGAGGGACTTTGAAATTCCGGTTCCCCTTCGCCCCAAGGGAGAAGGGGTGAGGGGATGAGAGCCATAAACTTGCAGAAGTGGGAGGCCCCAGTCAGGATAAGGTCTTGAGGTAAATGATCAAATCTGCCATGTCATCGTTGCTCATCTGCCAGCGGGGCATATCCAGATCTAGCTGTGTGCCGTTGGGGTCTTGACCTTGAGTCATCGCTAGGCGAAAGGTTTCGGGGTCAAATTCTTCTTGCAAGGCCGACCAGCGAATGTCGGGAGCCTCGACCGACCTCATGCCCATCAGGGTATAGCCCCCGCCCCGACCTTGGGAGCCATGACAAGCGGCACAGGTCAGTGCGCCGCCGCTATTCATCATGCCGTTGCTGCCCATCATGCCGTTGCTGCCCATCATGCCGTCGCTGCCCATCATGCCGCCCGAGGGTGACCAGCCTGTGTAGGTAATGCTCGTGCCGCGATCGCTCGTGGAAGAAAAGTAGATCTGCTCACCATTCGAGCTAAAGTTTCCTGGGCTCTGGCCGATTGCCCCTGCTCCCATTGAGGGAACGTGACGGCTACAGGTCACCGAGAGCAGCGCCACGATGACAGCCAATAAACAATGCGCTGTGATTTTAAGGATTCGATGCGTCATGGGGAATGGCTCGATCACGCTAGGGGCGGGTCAGTCCGATTACTCGCTTCGTGCTCCAGTCGGCCCAGGGTGTGCTCGATTAGACGGGTCAGTTTATCGGCAGCCCCGTCAACGGCTTGGTCTACGGTGGCGGCCTGATCGGTGACGGCGATGGGCTGAAGGCCTTCGAGACGGGCTTCGATCAGGCAGCGCATATCGCGATCGCCACCCTTCTTGTCGCTGTTCACATCGCTCAGGTGAACATCAACCTGAGTGATGCGATCGCTAAATTGGCTGAGGCTCTCTTCCACGACACCACTAGCCTGAGTGAATAGGGCTTCGTGACCTTCGATGTTATGTCCGGTATGAACTTGGATTTGCATGTAGTTTCCTCTTGTCATTGTGATTACGAATTGCGAATGATTTAATAGCGCAGGATAGCGGCGATCGCCTTATGTTCAGGTACGTCTCCCTGTTCTACGGCGTAAACCGTTCCCCCATTCGTCAGCGTATGGAGTGCCGCTAGATCGAGCAAATCTTCGTCACCTGTTTCCTGTTTGATGCTGTGGTTAAAGTGGTGAATTCATCAATTGTGAATAAGTTCATGATGTATCTCTGTACGTAGGTGATGAACCGAAGTGTAAAAAGCGCGATCGCCCCCGTCGTAGGCCATGCTGTAACGGGGGCGGCAAAACACGTCGATCAGAACGTCCTTTTCTCGTACCCGCGTCAACGGGCAAGCTCCTTAGCAGCCGATTCCCAGTAGCCAGGGCGCTTGTAATATCGATGCAGCCTGGTCTCGTAATCCCGATCTAACAAAAAATCCTCTGTATACTCCGGGGCTTGCTGGATGGTTTCGCGGGGCAGGTTGATGAAGACTTCTGACTCGCTCCAACTGACGCGATCGATCCATTGCGGTGTGATCAGAAGCTTTTTCCCTGGCCACCAGTTCCGGGTCTCGATGATGAGATACCGAATCGCCCAGGTCTCATCATCAATCACAAAATCCGCAATGTGACCCAGTTCACCGTCTGCGGCGTGGATGTGATAGCCCGTCACCTCACGGGTGCTACGCAAATGGGGGGCCCACCCTTTCTCTTTTGGGGTTTGCTCCGGCTCTGGTTCATAGTCACGCGCCAGGTGAGGATAGGCTCCCCACGCATAGGAACCGTACCAATACATCGGGTAGCCATAATGGCCGTAATAGTCCGTCTCAAATTGCTGCGAGACGGGCTTGTCACTGCTCAAGGCGGGACTGTTTTCAATCTGCTCTTTGGTCAAATTGACGGTGATGTGGCGCTCTTCTGGCATCACGGCGATCAGTGCATAGGGCGAGAGGAGTACCTGTCTGCCCGTCAGCCAGTTTCCTGTGTCAGCGACAAGATAACGAATGATCCAGTGATTGTCATCGAAGTAAAAGTCTTTGACCGTTCCAATTTCACCCTTGTCGTAGTTTGCTAATTTGTAACCGTCCAGGGTTTTGATTTTATCTAGCATCGAAACCGTCTCCTTTATGGGCGATCGTGACTGAATCGTGACTGAGAGAATGGTATCCAGCGCCTGCTAGGTGAATACAGATGAGGGGTGTGTCATGAGCCAAGCAAGCGATTACTGGTCTCAGCGATTACTGTGTGTCTAGATGCCTCTGGTTAAGTGTGTTTTACTGATTGCTAGTGCCCGCAGCGGTTTCAGCATCCAGTCTGGCGGCGATCGCCTCTAAGGTTGATTTTTCGGCCTCTTCGAGCATGGCGATCGCTAAAAAGATTGTCGTATCGGCATGGCTCTCAGCCTGCTCAGCTCGATGCTCAAGCTTTTTGACTTCACGACTGACTTTCCATTCCTCCACATCCGCTTTTATCTCAGATTCTTTTTCCTCAAATTGAGTTTTGAGTTTTGCCCGGTACTCATCAAATTCTTGTTTCTTGGCGTCCGGACTTGACTTCGCTTCGTCAAGTTTTGCCTGAATTTCTACTTGAGTCTTTTTGGGTGCCGATTGAATGCTCTTCTTCAGCGCTTTTGCTCGGTCTTCAACGGCTTCCAGGTTGTCGTGAAGCTTTTTTGTGAAGTTGTCAATTGCAGTGCTCATGGTGTTTCCTTGCTTTTCTTCTGAAGAGACTTTCTCGCGTCACATAGGGCTGTTTTTACAAGCTTGTTGCGATCGCTCAACTGGCTGCTAGTTTGATCAGCATTTTCGTTATTGATATGACAATAAGACAGTCAGAGTGCAAAATCATACAAATATTTGTTGATACCGAATCCGAGCCATAATTAGACCATTCCAAAGAAAAAAGAGTGCTGATCCATCACATGAATGTAGAATTTGTCTAGCAGTTTTTTCACATTTATTTGTTCATTCACTTCTTTATCAGCTAGATAAACACCTAGTAAAGCTCGATTAATCATTCGATGAAAGTTTTTATCTGGTAACTGAGAAACGGCTCTATCAGCCTCCTTTAGAAAATAAATAAATCGTTCAGATATTTATTGTTCACTATTGTAGTAAGTGTAAAAATTTAAATCACCACCTATCCTGTCTTCTTCTTGATCAGTCAAATAGTCAAGGAGAATATGAAGTCCTTGAACCCAAGGCAAGTAGCTGTTTTTAACCTTTATAGCTAGCTCTTTAGAACAATTTGGATCTGAGGCATAGGCTACAAGACAAAAAATTCATACCACTTCATTTGCGGAATTTTGTGGCAATGTTCTTCAAACCATGCTTTTAAACGAGGAACTCGCTCTTCAACTTTGACGTGTTTATGAACTTGTAAATTACAATAATAATCAGCCAGTTCATATAAGTAGGGAGCAACTATTTGATAGGATGGCAGTCTTTTTAATACAGTCTGACAAGTTTTGACTAGTTTTATAAGATAGCCGCCATCGTCTTGTTCTTGACGAAACTGGTAGTAATTAATACATTTTGCGTTAGGTGTCAAAGCATCTAGGCAGGCTTGATGGAGAGTACGGAAATCTTCTGGAGCTTGGGAAGTGCTGCGATCGCATAGGTTATCTAAATAATCACTAATTGTTTGATAAGCTACGCTACAATAAAGCGGATTGTCTGCTCAATCTCTCCTTTGGCAAGTAATCCATAGATGGAACCACCTTCACAGTGAAATGCTTTGGTTTCTATGCTTAATAATGACTTAATAATGCTTGTTTACGTAATTCACGATTAGGGATTTGTTCAGCTTCGTTCTTCCAGAAATTTAAATACTTACGAACTCTTGGAAGAACATTACGATAAATTTTCAGCATCAACATACCAGAGCCAGATGGAACTTGGATTGATGAATATTTTTGAATAGGATAACTAATATTTTTATTAGTATCATTCAACTTATTTGGAGGCATGATTAAGTTTTTTATTGATTGTTTGTTATCTTTTAATATTAAGGTGAAACCATTTAAATATCATCTATCGCTAGAAATAGGTTTGATTATAACGGTCTCTAAAATTGAACACATATAAGTGATATTTCTATCCCATATCTTCTGCTATCTTCATAGCAAGTTCTAAGTCGTCTAACGGATACTGCTCTCTAATATCAACCACTTTGGGAGACCACTCAAAGAGATAGAACACTCTCCTTTCCTGATCGGATAGGAGATGATGTTCTCGGTTGGTCTTCCAACCTGGTTCTCGGTGTGACCTTCCTTTGGAAGAAACATCGCGGACAGTTAGCCAGGGCTGATAGTTTGCGCCCTCTCCTTGTCCACGACCTTCTTTGATGTAGCGTTCTAGCTTGGCCTGTGTCCAGGCATGCCTAGCACTCATAGGTTATTTAGCTTCCCTGAAAGTCGCACAAAAAATCTCTGGAACGGTTGCACAGCAAGGCTAGCTGGCACTATTCCAGAGGTTTTACTCTATATAGAACAATTGAACCAATAAGAATTGTTCAACCGTTTTATAAGTTGTTTGATCGCTTTTTTAATTGTTCAACCGTTTTTTCACTCCACAGTTTTTTCACTCTACAAATCACGCTTATTCTACTGTCACGCTTTTGGCCAGGTTGCGAGGCTGGTCAACGTCTAGACCGCGCCGGGCGGCGATGTGGTAGGCCAGCAGTTGTAGCGGTATCACCGCCACAATCGGCGACAGCAGCTCATCGACTACGGGCACCGGCAGCAGCCGATCGAAGGTTTCGGCGGCATCGTCATCGCCCATAGGTACCACGCCGATTAGCTGGGCGTCGCGGGCTTTGGCCTCCTGCGCGTTCGAGAGTACCTTGTCGTAGACGCTGCCGGGCATGGCGATCGCAACGACAGGCACCTTGGCATCGAGCAGGGCGATCGGCCCGTGCTTCATTTCGCCAGCGGGGTAGCCCTCGGCGTGAATGTAGCTAATTTCTTTGAGCTTCAGCGCTCCCTCCAGGGCAATGGGGAAGTTGATGCCTCGGCCTAAAAAGATGAAGTCCTGGGTTTCGTTAAACTCGTGGGCCAGCTCTTCGATATAGCGCTCCTGGCTTGCGAGCACCTGCTCGATGTAGGCGGGCAGCTGGTGCAGACCGGTGAGAATGGCTTCGATGCGATCGCCCGTTAGGGTTTGGCGGCGGTAGGCCAGGTCGAGGGCCAAAAAGTAAAAGGCCATCACCTGGGCGGTGAAGGTTTTGGTGGCGGCGACGCCGATTTCGATACCGGCGTGGGTGTCGATGACGTGGGGCACCAGCCGCGACAGCGAGCTTTCGGGCCGATTGGTAATGCCCACCATGCGGGGGGCAAAGCGAAGGTCGGGGTGGGCGGCGCGTCTGGTCTGCTCCATTTCTAGGGCGGCCAGGGTGTCGGCAGTTTCGCCCGACTGGGTAACGCCAACGGTGAGGGTGTTGGGTATCAGCGGCGTGGGCGAGTAGCGAAACTCGGAGGCGTACTGCACCATCACGGGCAGGTTAGCCAGGACTTCGATTAGATATTTGCCGACTAAGGCGGCGTGCCAGCTGGTGCCGCAGGCGACGACTTGGACGTGGTCGAGGTCGTTGAGCAGGTCGTCGGGCAGACCGAGCTGAATGGGGTTACGGTCTGCCTGGTCGGCAGTCCAGCTGTTGTCGATGTAGGTTTCTAGAGCGGTGCGTACTACGCCGGGCTGCTCGTAGATTTCCTTGAGCATGAAGTGCTTGAACCCCTGCTTTTCGACCATGATGGGGTTCCAGTTGAGGGTAATCGGGTGCTTGCGCTGGCGATCGCCCTCAAAGTTGTACACCTCGACGCCCAGGGGGGTGAGGCTGGCCAGCTCGCCATTGTCCATCGGCAGCACAGCGCGGGTGTAGGGCACGATCGCCGGGGTGTCGCTGGCACAGAAAAACTCGCCCTGGCCAAAGCCAATCACCAGGGGGGCCTGATTGCGCACCACCACCAGTTCGTCGGGGTAGTCGGCGGAAATAACCGCCAGGGCAAAGGCCCCCTGCAGGTCTTTGGCGGCCCGACGGGTGGCCTCTAGCAGGGGCGATCGCCCTTGAGCATCCGCCTTGGTGAGCTGGCTCAGGTACTGAGCAATCAGGTGGGGCACTACCTCGGTATCGGTGTCAGAGGTGAACTGGTGGCCTTTGCCTTTGAGGGTTTCGCGCAGCTCGCGGTAGTTTTCAACGATGCCGTTTTGCACCACGGCCAGGCGGCCCGAGCTGTCGCGGTGGGGGTGGGCGTTGTGCTCTTCGGGTTTGCCGTGGGTGGCCCAGCGGGTGTGGCCAATGCCCAGGCGGGCTGGATTCTCCTGGCCGTCGATCTTGTCTTGCAGGTTTTGCAGCTTGCCCTTGGCCCGCACGCAGTGCAGCTCACCTTCGAGCACGGTGGCGAGGCCGGCGGAATCGTAGCCGCGATATTCGAGCTTACGCAGGCCATCCATTAAGATGTCGGCGGCGGGACGGGTGCCGATGTATCCCACAATTCCACACATAGGGCTGTCTCCTTGGGGTTGGGCAAGTGCTGTGATCAAGCTGACTCTATAGGATACACGGTGGCCCGTCGGTGCGATCGCTCAGGGGGCCGAAAGGGCGACTGGCCCGGTCAGAACCCGCCGGACAACACGTAGCGTATTGGCATTCTCCCCAGCGGCGGCGATTGCCCTGGCCCCAGCGTCGTGAATCACGCCGTGGTTGAGTAGGCTAAAGGTTTCGGTTAATGAACCAAGCCATAGCAAAAGTATAGATTTTGCCTGTATGGTGCGAATGAATCAGATTTTCTGTTGTCTTGTATACATTAATTAGCTTTTACCGCAAAAAAATCATGCTCAAAACGTACCTGCTTTCTGCTTTAACCACAGGCGCACTGATGATGGCGCTGGTCGCCTGTCAACCTTCTGCTACCACCCCAGAGACCGTTCCACCCGCGACAGAAGACCCGGCTCAAACACCGGGAGTTGACGCTGGGGGAGATGCTGTAGGCGATCGCTCGGCCTACCGCGAAGTACCCGTTCCCGAAGGCGCGGTAGGCGCAGAGCCCACCGCCATTACCCTAGAGACCTTTGGCAGCACCGAGCCGGTCGAAGGCAACTTTGAAGAAGAGGCCGAGCTAATTGAGCAAACCGACGACCAGGCGCTGGTCATTTTCACCCAAACCGGCCTGGCCGATGACTCGGTCAACGGGATGCGCTATCGCCTGGAGTTTGTGCCCGAGGGCGACCAGTGGCGGCTCGACTGGGTCGGTCAGCAGGTGCGCTGCCAATTGGGTCGCGGCTCCCAAGAGTGGGCCACCGAGCTGTGTAGTTAAGCAAACTAGGGCCGCAGATTATGCTCCGTTAAGACGGAGTGGAAGCAGAGGCTAGATAGTGAACGTCAACGTCGCGATCTAGAGCATTGGCTAGTACGTGGCGATCGCGCTGGGCAGCCCAAATGTCTAGGTCGAGGTTGCCGGTGCCGACTACTTCAATCTCTAAGGCGTGCTGCGAAATTTGACAGGTCAATGACTTAACGCGCTGGTTTTTCGTTTTGTCTAAGCTGACCGCTATTCTAAGCAGGCCTGAGAGAGTTTGAATAATATGGCGGTGGGGCTTGGATAGTTTTTTAAAGCGCTTGTGCTTTTTAGTTGGAGCCGTCTTGCAGTGGTAGCGGGTCAAGGTGGCAATCAACAAAATTTCTTCGTCCGTAAAGCCGCGTGGAATAGTTCGGCTAATAATATCGCGCGAGTTTTTGTGGTGCTTTCGGTAGGAAATAAACTGCCCAATATCGTGGAGCAGTGCCGCAAATTTAAGCAAGTCACGCTCGAACTCACCGTATCCGTGCAGGGATTGGGTTTGGTCAAACAGCTGTAGGGCGAGTGCCGCTACGTGCTCATTTCTCTGCCAGTCAGACTCATATTTCTGCGCCAGCTGAGCCGCTTTGCGATCGCGCAAATTGGTTTGAGCCGGAAATGAAGGAACCTCGTGAGAATGGCGTTCCAGATAGTCTAAAATCATCCCCTCGCGCAGGGACGCATCGCAGAGCGTGATCTCTTTGACCCCGACCATATCTAAAAGCTTGACCAGCAAAATGCCGCCCAGATGGATGGCGTCTGCCCGTTTGTCGCTAATGCCCTCAAACTTGGCCCGATTGGCCAGCTTGGTGTCGAGCAAATCGTCGGTGAGGTGTTTGATGTCTTTCAGCCGCACCGTTTCGGCATTGACCGATTGCAGAGATTTTCCTCCCGCTTCCAGGTAGGCTGCCTCTCCCAGGGTGCGAATGGTGCCAGAGGTGCCGATCACCCGATCGAAGCCAATCTCGCGGATTCGGTTGATGGTCTGCTGGGCCACAAACTCGATGTGAGCCTCCAGCACGTGGCGGCCCTCACGGCCCACGGAGCCTTTGCCCTCAAACATATCGAGCAGGCGCAGCACCCCCAGCTGCAGGCTATCGCTAAACAGCACGTCTCGCCGATCGCCGATTACGGCTTCTGTACTGCCGCCGCCAATGTCGAAAACCACAGCGGTTTCATCCTTAAAGGCAATAGAATTGCGCACGGCCAAAAAGATCAGCCGGGCTTCTTCGCGGCCAGAAATAATCTTGGGGGCTAGGCCGGTGCGTCGGACCACCTGGCTCAAAAATGCTTCTCCATTCTGCGCTTCTCGAATGGCGCTGGTCGCCGCTGTAATGATTTCATCCACCCCAACCTGTTCGGCCAGCTGAACATAGCGCTGGATCACTTCTATGCCGCTGTCAAAGGCGCGATCGCTGAGGCGATGGGTGGCAAATACCCCAGAACCCAGCTTTACCATTTCCTTTTCGCGTTCAATTACGTCAAAATTTCGCTGCGCCAGCACCTCCACAATAATCATGTGAATGGAGTTGGTGCCAATGTCGATCGCAGCAAGTTTCATAGGGCAGCTCAGGCGTTAGTTTTGACCATCATGACGCTATTTGCGATAATGCGCTGGCCGGGCCGCAAAGCCGCCGCCGCGAATAGCTAGGTAATCGTGCCGCATCGAGCGCGACATTAGTCCTTTCGCCCGCTAGGTAAAGCCGCCCGTTAGAGCAATTTTGGCAACGAAAATACCTGAGTCTTTTGCTTGCTCTCAAGGGCGCAGGCCCTGTGCCCCTACGGGCGGGTATCTTCTTTCCCGGAAATCTCCTTGCGTTAGTACCCCGTCGCCGGAAACACCGTTACGTCAAATTCAAAGCAGTGCCTTCCGGCTGGGTGCTGCCAGCGCTCGGCGTCGGGGTTGGCTCGCCGAGCGGTGAGCCGGTGGGTGCTGCTGTCGGTGTCGAAGGTGGCGCAGAGTTCAAAGCTGCGATCGCCCAGCCGCTCGTATTCGTAGGGCTGGTTGGTTAGTGGATCAGTCTGAACATTCGTTGCCTCTAGGGCCGGGGGCAGCTGAAAGTCTTCTCCAGCATTGAGGTAGCGATTGTGGAACTCCTGGGCGATCGCCGCGAGATCCTGCACCCGCTGGCGATCGGCGGCGATCTGGCGCTGTTGCCCAGGTGTGCCCAGCACCCAAAAACCTGCCGCGATCGCCACTACCACCGCCGCCATGGCTACTCCGGCAAAGGCTCGATCAAACGCCTTGTGACTCACGTTTTTGCTATTCATGGGCCAAATCTTGGTTTAACCGAAGCACCTTAGGGGCAGGCTTGCGCCGAATCCAGTCGAAGTAGTACCACAGCACGCCGCCGTCGAGCACCAGCACCACCAGCACCTTGAGCAAAAAGCGCGGTGTAAGTTCGCCCCGCAAAAACGAGGTCAAAAAGGCAATCACCGCGCTAATCGCGATCAGCGCTGCCACCAGCAGGGTCAGATACGTTAGCCACTTGCGTACCCCCGAAAAATGCTTTTCGCGGTGGGCCGCCAGGTCGTAATTGATCTGCCGCATTAGCCCCAGGTACACCGGGTAGGCCACCAGCAGCCGGGCCAGGGCAAAAGCCACCTGCCACGAGGGGTCGCCGTAATAGTTGTTCAGGGCATCGGGAATTAGGTGGTTGATGAAAATAAACGCCATTTCCCCCAGCGCCTGAATCCAAACGCCCAGGGTGACAAAGGCCAGCAAATAGAAGAAGGCATCTCGGGCTAGCTCGCCCGAGGTGCCGCGCGGGGTGGGAATTGGGCGACCTACCAGCCCCTCGTAGACCTCAAAAAAGGCCCGCTCTACTTCGCGGGAGGGCCAGCCGTAGTCGCGCAGCAGCCTGCTGATGAACTCGTCGGTGGCACCGCGATCGCGCGCCAGCAAAATAAACTCCACCAGCTCGCTGCGGCGATCGGGGGGTGGGGGAATGTCTGTACTCATGGGCCTACGATAGTACGCGGCGAATGCACTGACTATACCGGGCTATCCACTTGTTTGACTGGGCAAAGGTCAGGGTTATGTGCCACAGGCGGGAGACCCCGGAGGGCAAATAACCATTTGCCCCTACGGCAGAACGCTGTAGGGGTAAACGGTTGTTTGCCCTGTTCAGTGGCGTATCCATTTGGTGAGAATGCGGATGGGTTGGCCGCTGGTGGGGTCGAGCTGGGGTTTGCTCCAGGCGCGGGGTTCGGCAAAGCCGATGCGGTGCAAGTGGGCGATGACGAGTTCCATGCCGCTGGCGGTGCCGATCAGCATGACGCGCACGGGTTCGCGGGGGTCGGTGGGCTCTGGGCTGGGCGGGTTGTCGGAGGGCGGCTGGCTATAGATTTCGCTGTTGGGGATGAAGTCTGACATGGCGATCGGTGGATAAGAGGACAGAAGGGGATCCAGACCTCCGAGTTTTTACAAAACTCGGAGGTCTTTTGCCGCAAGACAGCCAACGAAGGGTGCGAAACCCTCCGCGAGATGGGAAACTGAGCTAGTGCTACACCAAAAGACTCTTAAGACGAGACCCTAATAGGGCTAGTGGTCTAAAGATGTCCCAGTAACTTAACTCAAACTATAAGCTGCTTATAATAAAAAATCAAGCAGCTTATATAAGCTGCTTGATTTTAATGCCTGAACACCCATCCTCTCAAGAATCTGTACTGAAACGTCGGCGCGAAGAGCTAGGCTTGACCCAGCGAGATGTAGCTGCTGCTGTAAATGTGTCAGTGCAGACAGTGAGCAATTGGGAAACAGGGCGATATAAAGAGGCAAAGTTAACGTTGCCCCAAGTAAAAGCCTTGTGTCGAATGTTGCAATGGTCGATTGAAGAATTGCCTGACGAGTTGGGGTAAAAAGATATAAGGAGCTAAGCCCGGCTGTGGGTTGTGTTGTGGCGACACCTCAACCCACAGCATCTACATCCTGAACTGCCTATCTACCTACAATCATCCCAATCAATACCAATAAAGTCAGACCAAGTTACTTTGTAAGCTGCCCAAACTAAATGGAGAATCCTGATGAGTGCAATTGCATTAAGTTGCCAGTGAGGAGTCCCTGACTGCATTAAACCATCGCAGACCTCAATTAAATCACCCAGCCAATCTTCTGCTTTTTCGGAAGGAAGACAATAAGCAACGATGGGGGCCAAGTTTTTAATAGTCCAACAGGAGCGACTAAAATCCAGGCTAGGTGGATTGCCAGGTGAGGAGATCACTTTGGTATTGTTGGATTGCCTGGATACAAGACAATCCATTGCTTGTGAGACTGTAATAGCGCCTTCTTGCTCCTCCACGCTCGTCAGTGGCTTCGTCACTGTATCTTGAGACAAGGAGATTTTTTCGTTCGAGACTGTGAAGCGTGGGGTAGAGCGTTCCGATGCTGATTGATTCTGTACCACCACTACATTCTGTGATAGCTCGCTGGATTTCCAGTCCGTATCTTTCGTGGTATCCGATAGCGAAAAGAACGAGCTTTTCTCTAGGGGTTGCTTTCCGCAGGATTTCTTTTCCATTGTTATTTCCAGTGGTTGTGTTGGGATCAGATCTAACTTGTTCTTTTGTGTTCATGGGAGAGCCTAAAAATGACTAAATTGCTTGAAGTAAATCTTTAGAGCCTAGGCATAAAGCATGCACTAGAGGAGTAGACAATAGAGAAAAGCGAATCGACCAGTTTGCGTTATCAATGACAAAACAGACTGGCTTAGTCAATTTATCTGGTCGCCAATAAGGATTGCCGACCAAATACGTTGAGCAATCTCCACAGTCCGAACTGCGGGAAATCTCAGAATTAAGCTCATCCTCCTTCGCTGGCGGAGGCGACAAAGAAGCTATCAGATCATTCCAAATATTCGAATATCCTAGATTTAGCAAGAATAAATTTGAGACAGAAATGCATCTTGCAAAGGGAGTGACGAAGAACTCGTGAAAGAAAGTACTAGAAAACGAAAAATCCTCTTCTTCTAAACTTCCTTTCCTAGAAAATGAACGGTAGTACACTGGGTGAAAAGCACTAATAGAATGAATCCTGAACTCAGAGATTGATCTACTCCACTTAATACTCCGAAGTCTTCTTAAGATTGAAGAATTAATCTGCCAAGCAGCAAAATCATTGGCTCTTGACATACCTTGAGGGGGAGTCGAAAACACATCCAAGATTTGATCCATGCAGGGCAACCTCAAAAGCTCTTAAATCTAGTATATCGAAAAAATAAGATAG
Source organism: Nodosilinea sp. (assembly GCA_049646445.1). Taxonomy (GTDB): domain Bacteria; phylum Cyanobacteriota; class Cyanobacteriia; order Phormidesmidales; family Phormidesmidaceae; genus Nodosilinea. The sequence goes on from JBARVV010000071.1 coordinate 40,749, forward strand.
TGCAAGCAAACTACTAATTTTTATGGATTGGTTAGTTGGTTTGAGGCGTAACCTAACATCGGCACTGGCTCGTTAACAGGAGGTGAATGACTGAAAGCTTTGTTAGACAGGCATTTTGAGTGCTAAGGCGTTGAGTCCCAATAGCGCGTCGCCCAACCTACAGGTGACCTCATGGGCCAAGACAAGCTAAAACCAGTGCATCCGGGCGAGATTTTGCCAGAAGAATTTCTCAAGCCCATGAACCTGAGCCAAAATCAAATGGCCCTAGCCCTGAGAGTGCCAGCCCGATGCATCAATGAAATCGTTCACGGCAAGCGGCGCATAACCGCCGACACAGCCCTGCGCCTAGCCCGCTATTTAAATCGATCGCCCCTGCGCGGGCAAACGAACAGGTTTTGTTGCCACAGGCGGTAGACCCCGAGGGGGCAAACAACCGTTTGCCCCTACGGCCCCCTGTAGGGGCAAACGGTTGTTTGCCCTCATCATCCTTGCGTTTGCAACTAACACAGGTTATTAGGGCACGCTCAACTCATCGGCATTCAGCCCTCCCGATGAAATACAATCCCGACAAACACCACCGTCGTTCCATTCGCCTCAAAGGGTACGACTACTCCTCCGCAGGGGTGTATTTCATTACCATCTGCGCTTTCCAACGCCATTGCCTATTCGGGCAGGTGGTCGATGGTGCAATGCAACTAAACGAATTTGGCCAGATGGCGGCTGAAGAATGGCTGCATTCCAAAGAGATTCGTCAAGAAATTGACTTTGATGAATGGGTAATCATGCCCAACCACCTGCATGGGATTGTGTTGATTGAATCGATAGACCCCAGGGG
>JBARVV010000072.1:0-22603 GCA_049646445.1 Nodosilinea sp.
AAGCAACAGAGGCTCAAGGATGTCCCATTCTGCATCGCTCAGACTGCTTGAATAAGCCATAGTCACGGGGGGTAGACGTCTACTCAATTCTCCCGCAATCGCCAAAAGATCTCAAATGGGCTCTATAGAGAGCCTGAAGGAATACTGCACCCAAGACACACTGGCAATGGTCAAAATTCATGACGCACTACTAGCCCTCTGAGGGCATGAGAGCTGGCTTAAATCTGTGCACATTGTCCAAAGGGTAACTGAAATAACCGATGTTCAAAGGCAATTTGCGATAGTATGTTTGAACTAATCGCGTTCAATGCGTGCCTCATTTGCAGTACCTATGAGTCAAATTACGATCCAATGTTGCCTCGGCGCTAGCGAAGCAACCCGCCAATACCTCTGGCAGCTTATGGCCAATATTTACACTCCTTTCATCAACGAGATGTTGGCTAGAGTAGGGCAGCACCCAAATTTTGAAGAGTGGAACCAAAAAGGGAAAATTCCTGCCGATGTTTTTGAAGACCTGCGCAAAACCCTGAAAGAGGATCCGGCTTTCAGGGGAATTCCAGGGCGCTGGTACTACGCTGGCCGAGATTTGGTCAAGCGAATCTACAAGTCATGGCTCACCAAACGGCGGCGTCTTTACAGCCAGTTGGCTGGTCAAACTCACTGGCTCAATATCCTCCAGAGTGATGACGAACTCATAGCCGTCTGTAATCAAGACTTAGGGGTTATTCGAGCCGAAGCGGCAGCACTTTTGGTCAAGGCTGAAGCTGAAGCGGCTGTCAGCCCCAGTGCTAAAAGATCAAAAAAAGCTCATCCGCTCCCGAAAGAGTCTCAGAAGCAAAAACCTGCGCAGCCCAGTAAAACCCTTTATCCTTGGCTATTTGAGGCATATAAAACCGCAGAGACAGATTTGTCTAAGTGTGCGATTGCCTATCTGCTAAAAAATAACTGCCAGATTCCTCCCAAATCAGAGAATCCCAAAAAATTTCAGAGACGTCGCCGTAAAACAGAGATTCGGGTGGAACGGATTATTGAGCAGTTAGCCCGCACGCGGCTGCCCAAAGGACGCGACTTAACCAACGAAAAATGGCTCGACACCCTCCAGATGGCCGTTCAGCAAGTCCCAAAAGACGAAGCCGAGGCCGCTGCATGGCAAGCTGATCTTCTTACAGACTCCAGCCCACTACCTTTTCCCATAGCCTACGAGACTAGCGAAGACTTGATCTGGTCTCAGAATTCCAAGGGGCGGCTCTGTGTGAGATTCAACGGACTAGCTGAGCACACTTTTGAGGTCTACTGCGACACCCGTCAGCTCCACTGGTTTAAACGCTTCCTAGACGATCAAACCATCAAAAAGCAGGGAGGCAACCTACACTCTGCTGGTGCCCTAACGCTCCGTTCGGGTCGTATCAGTTGGCGATTGGACTCTAGCAAAGATAACCCTTGGGATCGGAACCGTCTGGTTCTGTTTTGCAGTGTCGATACGCTACTCTGGACAAAGGAAGGTACGGAAAAAGCTGGTCAGGAAAAAGCCTCCAAAATCGCCCAGGTGATTTCTGGTACAAAGGCTAAAGGTAATTTGACCAACGAGCAGGAAGACTTTGTTCGTAAGCGGGAAAAGACCTTAGCCTTACTTCAGAACCCATTTCCCCGTCCTAGCCGCCCCCTCTATGAGGGAAGTCCAGCAATCCTTGCTGGTGTCAGCTTTGGCTTAGATAAACCCGCCACTTTAGCTATCGTGGATGTCACCACAGGCAAAGCCATTGCCTATCGAAGCATTCGGCAACTGCTCGGTGACAACTATAAGCTGCTTAATCGACAGCGGCAGCGTCAACAGCAAAAAGCTCAGCGACGACGTAGCAATCAGCTAAAGTTTGCCCCAAACCGTATTTCTGAGGGAGGCTTAGGAGGTCAGATTGACTCGCTAATCGCTAAAGCTATTGTCCAAATTGCTCAGCAGTACAATGCCAGTAGCATAGTGCTCGGTGAGCTAGCCAACATCCGAGAGATCATCGAGAGCGAAGTACAGGCTAAGGCAGAGCAAAAGACTGCCCTTAAGGAAATTCAGGCTAAATATGCCCGAGACTATCGCACCAGCATTCACCGTTGGAGTTACACCCAGTTAGCCCAAAAGATCGAAAGCAAAGCCCTGCAAGAAGGGCTATCAGTAGAAACGATCAAACAACCCCTTGCAGGTAGTCCTCAGGATAAAGCACGAGAGGTCGCGATCGCAGGCTTTCAATCCCGTAAGGTCAGCTAAACTGTCGACGTAAGTTCAGGGGTACTAGTATATTGTCTTCAGCGCCGCAACTCATGCCAGTAATGGCCAATGTGTTGTGCTAAATGCGAGCTAGTTTGACTACCTGCTAAGTAGTCTTGCTTTCTGGCTCAGGTGACTGTCCACCCAAAGGTCGTTGGTGCGCTAGCGATTAGAGGGCACGGGTTCCGTAGTGATGGTTGCCAAATACACCTCCGATCAAGGAGGAATCCACCCAAAACCCAAAATTGGCAAACCTAAGCAAGGGCAAAAATCCTGGGAGGTTTGCCAAAAGCGTGAAATGGTTACTGTGCTGGGCTTTTAGCCTACCAGCTGTAGTTCAAGCAGTTCACAAAACCACTTGATTTTTCTGGCAGACTTACCTTTGCCAAAAAGGTCTCTAGAAAGCCCGTAAAACAAGGGTTACAGTTCACAAGGGTTGCCTCACCCTTCGAGGCACGGGAACGATTGAAAGTAGTAGTGGAGCATAGTTTTAGGTAGTGGTTAGATGTTGCCTCACCCTTCGAGGCACGGGAACGATTGAAAGCTTCGCTTGATGGATTTCTTAAGTACGCCCTTATCATGTTGCCTCACCCTTCGAGGCACGGGAACGATTGAAAGCCCCAAGCTGCGACCTTCACTATGGCATCGGCGTCTAGTTGCCTCACCCTTCGAGGCACGGGAACGATTGAAAGCCGTGCGATGGGATGCAGAAGCTTTGGTCGATGCCCGGGTTGCCTCACCCTTCGAGGCACGGGAACGATTGAAAGAATATAAACAAGCTCTCCCCGGAGGGGAGCCGCAGCGTTGCCTCACCCTTCGAGGCACGGGAACGATTGAAAAAACACCAGAAATGATGCACAACGTCCTCAGATGGTGCTTTGACACTCTTTAGGACAGTCGTACTGTTTTATAAGGTTTTGCGCTATTCTTGGCTTAGGTGGATTGAAAGGCGCACTTCGTTCGGGATTTCCCTTACAACGTGCAATTTAGCCTTAGCAAGGCTAGAAACGACAACTAAAGTGTTAGCGATCATTGAGGAAGCCTTAACGACACAAATGTGTGAAGGCGTCACGGATTTAGTTAAGGCGACACTAAAGTGTTAGCGACGACAACTAAACCGTTACTCGACATTTAGAAGAATCGGGATGGCGGGATTCGAACCCACGGCCCCTTCGTCCCGAACGAAGTGCGCTACCAAGCTGCGCTACATCCCGTTTTCACTTGACTAGGGTAGCACAGCAGACCTCCACCGTTGGCAAAAGTTAGCTCAGCAGTGGCAATTCACAGCGTCTAAAGCCTGCGGCACCCCGCCACTCAGCCCCAATCTTGGCCGCGCCGCAGGCCCAGAACGGCACCCATTGCTCTAAAGCAGCCGCGCTGGCTTCCAACGCATCTAGCATTTGCGCCAAAGCCGCGATCGCATCAGGACAGTTCGCCAATCTTTCAACCCTTTCCAGCAAAACGAGGCGGTTGGGTAAATTGTCGGTAGTGCCGCTGCCGGGGTCGTGTCACCGCCGAAGTAAGCGAGTAAACTCAGAGAAAATCTTGCTCCTTACCCCCGACATTTGGAATCTGCTATGGCAGCACCCTCTGGCCCCATTCCAGCGACCCCAAAGCCCATCAAGTTTGGCACCGATGGCTGGCGCGGCATTATTGCCGCCGACTTCACCTTCGAGCGTGTAGCTCAGGTGGCAGCCATATCGGCCCATGTTTTGCACCGCTGCTTTGGGGGCGAAACCGGCAGCCGCACCGTGGCGGTAGGCTTCGATCGCCGCTTTTTGGGGACTGAGTTTGCCCACACCGCTGCCGAAGCGATCGCGGCTCAGGGGTTTGACGTACTGCTCTCCCAAGACTACGCCCCCACGCCTGCTTTTAGCTATGCTGCCAAGCACCAGGGGCTGCTGGGGGCCATTGTTATCACCGCTAGCCACAACCCCCCCACCTACTCAGGCCTCAAGATCAAAGGAGCCTTTGGCGGCTCGGTCTCGCCAGAGGTGACCAAGCAGGTTGAGGCGCTGCTGCCCAATCCGCCCGCTCCCTTAGGCGATCGCGGCAGCATCGAAACCTTTGACCCCTGGCCCGCCTACTGCGAAGCGCTCCAGGCCGAGGTCGATGTGGCCGCGATTCAAAAGGCAATTTCGAGCGGCCAGCTCACGGTATTTGCGGATGTCATGTATGGCTCTGCCAGTAGCGGTCTGCCCCGCCTGCTGGGCGAAGCCAGCGTACACGAGCTGCACAGCGAGGCCGACCCATTGTTTGGCGGCAACCCACCCGAGCCCCTGCCCAAGTATCTGGGCGAAATGCTGGAGACCGTCAAAGCGTATCCGGCTAAGCAGGGCGTCAAGGTGGGTTTGGTGTTTGACGGCGATAGCGATCGCATCGCCGCCGTCGACGGCCAGGGCAACTTCCTCAGCTCCCAGATTCTCATCCCCATTTTGATCGACCACCTCAAGTCGCGCCGGGGCTACAGCGGCGAAATTGTCAAAACCATCAGCGGCTCCAACCTGATTCCGGCGGTGGCCAAGCTCAACGGTCTGGAGCTGTACGAAACCGCCGTGGGCTACAAGTACATCGCCGATCGCATGCAGGAGGCCAAAGTGCTGCTCGGCGGCGAAGAGTCGGGCGGCATTGGCTACGGCCACCACATCCCCGAGCGCGATGCGCTGATGTCGGCCCTCTACGTGCTAGAAGCCGTCGTCGCCTCTGGGCTAGATCTCAGCGACTACTACCGCAGCCTGCAGGAGAAAGTGGGCTACTTCTCTGAGTACGATCGCATTGATCTGCCCCTGGCCAGCATGGATGTGCAGGCCAAGCTGCTCGATTCTCTGGCCACAGCACCGCCCACCGAAGTCGCAGGCAAAGCTGTGACCCACATTCTCGATATTGACGGCTACAAGCTCACCCTGGCCGACGACAGCTGGCTGCTGATCCGCTTTAGCGGCACCGAGCCGGTGCTGCGCCTCTACAGCGAAGCCAAAACCCTGGAGGAAGTACACAAGCACCTGCACTGGGCCAAGGATTGGGCGAGTGCGTTTGGCTAAACGCTGTGGGATAACGCTGCGATCGCAGCCTCATCCCATAACTCCGTGTAACAACACCTCAAAAAACATTAAGATACTGCATCACTGTCCATGCAATCCTTAACACTGGAAGGTCTAGAAACGATTTTTCAGTCTTAAAGATAGCTATGGAACAGCAGAAAACAGTCATTGTTACCGGGGCTTCCTCTGGGGTGGGGCTAAACGCCGCCAAGGCCCTTGCCGATCGCAGCTGGCACGTAGTAATGGCCTGCCGCAATATTGATAAAACCAAGCAGGTCGCTCAAGAAATCGGGATGCCGAGCGATCGCTACAGCATTATTCGTCTCGACCTGGCCTCCCTCGCCAGCGTGCGCCAGTTTGTCAGCGACTTTCGGGCGACGGGGCGCAGCCTAGAGGCGTTTGTGGGCAATGCAGCGGTCTACTACCCGCTGCTCAAAGAACCGATGTACAGCGAAGACGGCTACGAAATCAGCGTGGCCACCAACCACCTGGGCCACTTCCTGCTGTGCAACCTGCTGCTGGATGATCTCAAGGCTTCCCCTGCTGCCGACAAGCGGCTGATCATCCTCGGCACCGTCACCGCCAACCCCAAAGAGCTAGGCGGCAAAATTCCCATCCCCGCGCCCCCCGATCTCGGCAATCTGGAAGGCTTTGAGGCCGGGTTCAAAGCCCCAATCTCGATGATCAACAACAAAAAATTCAAGTCGGGCAAGGCCTACAAAGACAGCAAGCTGTGTAACGTGCTCACCATGCGCGAGCTGCACCGTCGCTATCACGACGAGACCGGCATTACCTTTAGCTCGCTATATCCTGGCTGCGTGGCCGATACGCCTCTATTCCGCAACCACTTCAAGGCCTTCCAGACCATCTTCCCCTGGTTCCAAAAGAACGTCACGGGCGGCTACGTGACTCAAAAGCTGGCGGGCGAGCGGGTGGCCGACGTGGTCACCGATGGCGAACTCAAGGAGTCGGGCATGTACTGGAGCTGGGGCAACCGCCAAAAGCCGGGTCGCCGCTCCTTTGCCCAGGAGGTGTCGAACGAAGCTCAGGACGACGCTAAAGCCCGCAAACTGTGGGATCTCAGCGCTCGACTGGTGGGGCTGGATGATGAAACAGCGCAGACGGTGGCCGCTACCGCCGGTTCGGTTTAAGCGCAAAGGCCCAGGGCTCCTCTACAGAGCCCTGGGCCAACCCTCAGGCCATCTGGTTGTCGGTACACCAAAACATCTGAGGGTGTCACCGTGCAGTCCCGTCATCAATTCATGGCCTGGGGGCATGCTCCAGCCATGTCAGCGTAGCGCTGTATGACCAATATCATACGGGCCTCTCTCTAGATGAGATTCTGAATCTTCACGGCTGGATTGATCGGCCTACATACCATAGAGTTTTGATGAGAAAATACCGCGAACAGCTGGATCGTCTCATCAAGCCAGCCAACGGAAAAGTAGAGGCTACGTTGTGCTTGGACAGGAACCCGTAGGGGCGTAGCATGCTATGCCCCTACGGGTCGGGCATACATTAGAGCGTCCTCATCCAGGTTTGATAGCGGCCTAACGCCATCAGCGGGAAATGGTGCCGATAGAGGTGATAGCGAATATAAAAATGACCGGGAAAGCCCGTGCCGGTAAACTCCAGTTCATCCCAGGTGCCCTCGGGCGTCTGCGTGCTGAGCAGGTGATCGATGCCCCGCTGCATGGCCTGGGCGGCGGTGGCAGCCCCACATTCGGCAGCGTCGATTAACCCCAGCAGCGCCCAGGCAGTTTGTGAGGGCGTGCTCGGTCCCTGCCCCTTGAGGGTAGGATCGTTGTAACTGCGACAGGTTTCGCCCCAGCCGCCGTCGGAGTTTTGGCAGCTCACCAGCCAGTTGACACCGCGCGCGATTCGCGAAGCGATCTCTGCGGGAATCGCCCCTTTGCAGCGTTCTGGCGCCATCAAAGCCAGGGCCGACAGCGCCCCGCTGGTGCCGTAGAGGTAGTTGACGCCCCAGCGGCCAAACCAGCTGCCGTCGGGTTCTTGTTCGTTGAGCAGAAAGGTGAGGCCCCGCTCCAGCCGGTGGGCGGTGAGGTCGCTGGCGTAGCGACTGGCCAGGTCGGGCTGGCGGCAGAGGCGACCGTGCATCTCCAGCACTCGGGCGGTGATGTCGGCGGTGCTGGGGTCGATCATGGCCTTGAGATCGCCGTAGGGTACGGCATTGATCCAGTCTTGATCGTTGTTGATGTCGAAGGCGGCCCAGCCCCCGGTTTTGCACTGCATGGTGGCCACCCAGCGCACGGCGCGGGCGATCGCCTCACGCTTCAGCGCCTCGTCGGGCAGAGCGACATCCTGTAGCGCCATTGCGACCACCGCCGTATCGTCCACATCGGGGTAGAAGCGGTTGTCGAACTCAAAGGCCCACCCTCCTGGCTTGCCCTGGGGATTTTTGACGATCCAGTCGCCGTAGTCGAGAATTTGCTTTTCTAGCAGCCACTCGCCCGCCCGCACCAGGCTGGGGTGGTCGGGCGAGAGGCCAGAATCGGTCAGCGATCGCATACCCAGCGCCGTATCCCACACCGGGGAAACGCAGGCCTGCACCCAGTAGGTGTCCTCGGTTTCTACCGCAAAGTTATCGATCGCCCGCAGGCCCCGCCGCACCACCGGGTCGTTGACGTTGTAGCCGAGGCAGCGCAGAGCCAGCATCGAGTTCAGCATGGCGGGAATAATGCCGCCCCAGTCGCCAGTGGCCTCCTGGCGTTCTAAAATCCACTGCTCGGCCTTGCGAATGCCCTCATCGCGGAAGGGGGTAAAGTTGATCGATTCTGCCAGCTTGAATGCGCCGTCTAGCCACATAAAGATGTCGCTCCAGTCTCCGGCCTTGGGCAGTTCCCAGCGCACGTTGGCGATGCCCTCGGCGTAGAGTTCATCGACGTTGATGGCCGGTTGAATCTTGTAGACCGGCTTTTGGTCAAAAACAACCAGCAGCGGCACGGTGCTGCCCCGAGCCCAGCTAGAGAGTTCATAAATGGTGAAGGGCGAGGGCGACTCTAGCAGCATCACCCAGGCGGGCAGCGAGGGCAGGCCGCGCCAGTCGTAGCAGCCGATCAGGGCCAGGTGTAGCTTGGTGAAAATGCGGGTCTTGCTAATGCCGCCGCGTTTGAGAATAAAGTCTTTGGCCTTTATCAGAGCCGGATCGCTGGCGGGCACCCCCAGCACCCGCAGCGCCGTGTAGGCCTCGACAGAGGTGCTGAGGTCGCCACCGTCGCCATAAAACAGTTCCCAACCACCGTGGGGTCGCTGGTGCAATCGCAGATACGTCTCGGCCTTGGCCATGGGGCGAGCCCCATCGGTGCCCCAAATCTTGTGCAGCAGAACAATTTCAGCGGTGATGGTGACGTTCGACTCCAGCTCTGCCCACCAGTAGCCATCGGGGTGTTGTAGAGCCAAGAGGTAGTTTTGGGCAGCGGCGATTCCCGCAGGGATCGCTTCGCGAATCGCCTGGTCTACCCCGGTTACCTGCTGCGGTTCTTGAGTCTGCATAGCCACCCCTCACGTCCAGACATCTATGGTCACTGAGGCAGCATACGGCAAATGCTTCCATCAGGGAAAGTGTCAGGGGAGTGGGGGAGTGGGGTGGCCTTTGCTTTGGCTTAGCGTCGTCAGTTGGCGCGATCGCCTCTATGATGCGAAAGCATCCTCCGCAGTTCCGCAGTAATGACAATGGCGACCTTAGCGCTGGGATTGACGAGTCTGGCCCTCCTGATTTGGATCGGGATGCTGCTGTTTTGGGGTCAGTTTTGGCGGGCTGACCAGCGGCTTGATACTGAAAGCTTGCCACTGACTACTTGGCCCACGATCGCGGTGGTAATTCCGGCCCGCAATGAGGCGGATCTGATTGGAGTGGCGGTGCGATCGCATCTCACCCAGACCTACCCCGGCAGCCTGAGCGTGGTGCTAGTGGATGACCAGAGTAACGATGGCACAGCGGCGGTGGCGCGAGAAAGTGCGATCGCGGTAAATCAGTCCGACAACCTCACGGTACTCTCGGGCGCAGCCCTTCCCGCTGGCTGGACTGGCAAGCTCTGGGCGATGGAGCAAGGCTTTCGCTACCTGTTAGCTCAGCCCTCCCCACCCGACTTTGTGCTCTTTACCGATGCCGATATCGAGCACGATACCACCAGCCTCCAGCAGCTGGTGACCAAGGCCGAGTGCGATCGCCTCGACCTGGTGTCGCTGATGGTGCAGCTCCGCTGCGAGAGCGTCTGGGAACGGCTGCTGATTCCAGCGTTTATTTTCTTTTTTCAGCTGCTCTACCCCTTCCCTTGGGTGAACGATCCTAAAAAACGAACCGCTGCTGCCGCCGGAGGGTGCGCCCTGATTCGCTTCAGCGCCCTTCAGCGCATCAACGGTCTCCAGGCCATTCGCCAAGCCTTGATCGACGACTGCGCGCTGGGGGCGGCGGTCAAAGCCAACGGCCCCATCTGGCTCGGCCTCAGCACCACCATCCACAGCCTGCGCCCCTACCCCGACCTGCACAGCATTTGGACGATGATCACCCGCAGCGCCTATACGCAGCTCAACTATTCGCCCTGGCTGCTGGTCGGTACGGTGCTAGGTATGCTGCTGGTCTACCTAGTCGCTCCCCTGGGCGTGGTTTTGGGGCTAGTTTGGGGAGAGCCAATTTTGGCACTGACGGGGCTGGCGGGATGGCTGCTAATGGCTCTGGCCTACTGGCCCACATTGCGACTCTATGGCGGCAACCCGCTGCTAGCGCTGGCGCTACCGTTGATTGCCCTGCTCTACACACTAATGACGCTCGACTCGGCACGGCAGCACTGGATGGGACAGGGCGGTGCCTGGAAAGGGCGGGTCTATAGCGATATGGGGTAAGGAAAGTTCTCCTCGGCAGCACCTCGTCAAACGGTTACTGGCGCAGACAAGCGCCTAATTAATTGTTAATTGTCTTGAAAATTGACTTGAAAAATATTATTTCTCTGGTTTGAAGAGAACAAGCGTTAGTTGTTCTAACGTTTTGAGCCCCTGAAGAGAGCCGCTGATAAAGTTTAGAGCTGCGATCGGGCGTTTCAAAAAGCTGCGGGCGAGGGTATTGGCGCGCAGGCTGCCGTCTGGCCCGATCGCAGCCGAAATATCCGGCAAGTCATGGCCGCAGTCGTCGCTAATCACCCGCAAAATGGCGACCCTAGCCTGGGGCAGGGCGTCCAGCAGCACGGCGCTTTCCATATCCACTACATCGGCCTGGTAGCGATCGCCCAGCCGCCGCTTTTCCGCCACTGTCGTGATCACGCGATCGCACATTACCCCCGCCCCAACAGGAAGCTTGAGCCGCTGGGCCAGCTCGTCGGTCAGGGCGCGATCGCACTGGCGGCCCTGTGACCTATCCTCATTCCACACTCGTTCAAGCAGGATCGAGTTACCCACTGAGTGCTTGGGCGACAGGCTGCCGCCCAGACCCATCAACAAAATTTCCCGATCTGCAAAGCGCGAGCAACCTTCCCAGCTTTCCAAAAAGGCTCGAAACGCCGCTGGCCCCGCCGGAACTGCGATCGCCAGAGGGGCCTCGGGAACGCCTTTCAGGCCCCGCATCACCGCCTGATACTCGGCCCCGGCGGGCACCAAAATGACTTGAATAGGCATCAGGTTGACCGCCTCGTCAGTCGATCCCAGCCGTCTTCGAGCAGGGTGTAGAGCACCGGCACCACCAGCAGACTCAGCAGGGTTGAGGTTAGCAGTCCGCCAATGATTGCCACGGCCATGGGCTGTCGCAGTTCAGCGCCAGCCCCCAAGCCAATCGCGATCGGCACCATGCCCAGCACCGTCGAAGCGGTGGTCATAAGAATTGGGCGCAGCCGCACCAGGCCCGTTTTCATAATCGCGTCGGTGCGCTTCAGCCCGGCGCGGCGCAGCTGATTGATGTAATCCATCAGCAAAATCGCGTTTTTGTCGAGCAGGCCCAGCAAAAACAGCAGGCCCAGCAGCGAGACAATGCCAAAGTCGCTGCGGGTAACTAGCAGCGCCAGCATGGCCCCCACAATTGAGAGCGGCAGCGACAGGCCTACCACCGCTGGTTCTAGCAGCCGCCCAAAGGGCACCAGCAGCACGATCATCATGCAGATTACGGCCAAAATTAGGATGCGGCCAAAGCTGCCCAGCACCTCACCGGCCCGCGCCGAGTCGCCCGCCAGATCAATGCGCACCCCGGTTGGCACCACAGCTTCTGCGATCGCCACCACCTGCTCTGTGGCATCGCCCAGGGCTTTGCCGTCGCTCAGGTTGGCGCTGATGGTGGCGACCCGCTCCCCACCCTGGCGGTTGATTTCGACGATCGCATCGGCGGTATTGTCGGCCCCCGAGATCCGCACGTCGGCAAAACCGGGCAGCGCTTGCACCTGGGCCTGAATCTCGGCGGCGGCAGTTTGTAGCGCCGCCACATCGTCGCCCAGCAGCGCCACCTGGAGCGGTTTTTCGCCGCCGGTATCGACAAACTGGATGTCTTCAACGCTGGTTTCAACGCCCTCTAGATCGGGTAAATCCTGGCGGAGCTGAGCCTGCACGGCAGCGGTGTCGCGATCGCGATCGTCCCGCAGCTTGATGTACAGGCTGCCCTCGTTGGGCCGCCCCCGCCCGCCCACGGTGGTCAACACCGACTCCACTTCGGGCAGCTGGGCCACGGTTTCTTCCAGGTCGTCGGTCTGCTGGAGAGTTTGCTGCAAGAGCTGCGATCGCACATCTCCAGCCACCGGCGCGGTGGGGGCGGACAACTGTCCCGGCGGCAGCTGAGCTTGCAGCTGAGCTAGATCTGCGCCGGAACCTGCGCCTAGAGCGGGGCGCTGGGGCAGCGGGGCGCTGTAGTTGAGCAAAAACTCTCCCTGGTCGAGCTGGGGAATAAACCCCTGAGGAATTAGGGGAATAATGGCGATTCCGGCCATCAGGCTGGCGATCGCCAGACCGACCACCACCCAGCGATGGTGCAGCGACCAGGCCAAAATTCGGCTATAGCCCCGCTCCAGCCAGGAGCTAGGCACCGCATCTGGGATCAGCGTACCCGCGTCATTTAGATCAGGCAGATCAGAACTGGCCAGCGGCTGGGGCGAGCTAGCGTCAGGTTTGGCCCGCAGCCAGTAAACGGCCAGTACCGGCGTCAGCGTGCGCGCCACCAGCAGCGAGGTTAGCACCGCCGCCGACACCGTTAGGCCAAAGGGTTTGAAGAACTGCCCCACTGTGCCGCCCATCAGCGCCACGGGCAAAAATACGGCCACAATGGTCAGGGTCGAGGCCGACACCGTCAGGCCAATTTCATCGGTTGCCAGCAGGGCCGCCTGTCGCGGGGTGGCCCCGGCTTCTAGATGGCGGGTAATGTTCTCAATTTCGACGATCGCATCGTCAACAATGATGCCAATTACAATCGCCAGGGCCAGCAGCGTAATCGTCTCCAGGTTAAAGCCGTAGATCGCCATCACGATCGCCGTGCCTAGCAGCGACAGCGGAATCGCCAGCGCCGTAATCAGCGTGGCCCGCCAGCTGCGCAAAAAGCCGAGAATGACCAGCACCGCCAGCGCGATCGCTCCCACCAGCGCATCAATCGTGGCCTGGGTGGCTGAGCGAATGAAGTCGGCCTGGGTGGCGGCCAGGGTAATCTCGACCTGGGGCTGCTGGTCGCGAATTTGCGCGATCGCGGTTTCGACGCGATCGACCACCTCCAGGGTGTTGGCCTCGCCCTGCTTAATCACCTGCACCGCCAGCGCTGCTTCCCCGTTGAAGCGAATCAGGGTGGGCGGGTTTTGCAGTTCGGCTTGAAAGCTCCCGGTGGCGTTGGCGGCGGGGGTAGATTGAGCGCCTGTGCCCCGCAAATCAACCCGCAGCACGCCGGGCAGGTCTTGCAGGAAGGGCAAAATTTCCGCTTCGGCCAGATCTGCCAGATCTGCCAAGCTCAGCTCGTCACTGGCGAGGGCATAGCTAATCGCCGTCGCTTCATTCAAGTTGAGGGGAATGATGTCGTAATCGGCCTGGCTGGATAGTTCGGCCTGGGCGATCGCCTGCTCTACAGCGGCGGCGGCTTCTGCCAGGCCCCGGTTGACGCTAAAGCCCGTTCTGATGATGGTTTGCCCAGCAGAGGTGGTTGAATTGAGCCGAGACAACCCCGGCAGGGGCTGCAGCTGATTTTCTAAGGGAATGGTGAGCTGAGCTTCGGTTTCCAGCGCCGTTTCAATCGGGGCAGTAGCATTGATCAGCACCACCGAAAACGTAATATCTGGAAACAAGGCGTACTTCAGGGAGCTAAGCGCAAACAGCCCGGCCACCCCAATCACCAGCCAGCAAAAAATCGTTAGCCCGCCGTTCTGAATGGCTAGGCGGGAGATGTTCAACCGTTCTCGAAGCTGGCTAAGGTCGGGTCGGGGCATCGATTTAGTTGGCGAAGAGAAACGCAGATATCATAGCTTGTTCAACAGGTTCCTCAGCCCACGCCAGTGCCAGTGCCGATCGCCGATCGCGCCACGTTCGCTGAACCAGCCTGATATTCCTGGTGCATAACCGACTGGCGAAATTTCCATGAGCGCGGAATTTTCATGAGCTTAGTGTTGTTTCTCTTGCAGACCTCGGGGCCAGCCTTGCTGATCGCCCTGGCCACAGGCCTAATCAGCGGCGGCTGCAGTGCAGCTCTGATTGCGCTAATCAGTTTTTCCATCGCCCAGGAGACCGTGGGAGCGGTGGTGGTGGCGGCCTTTGTGGGGTTGGGCGCGATCGCCCTGACCACAGCTATGGTGTCGCGTATTTTGCTGGTGAGGTTCTCTCAGGCGGCAGTATTTGAGCTGCAGCTTCAGCTCTGCCGCCAGATTTTAGCCGCCGAGCTAAAGTCTTTAGAAACGCTGGGGCTGCCCAGCCTGCTGGTCATTCTCACGGAAGATATTGGTGCGATCGCCGCCGCCGCCAGCATCTTGCCCGTGTTGATGATCAACATTGCGGGCACCGTCGGCTGCATGGTCTACGTGTCGTGGCTGTCGTGGCAGGTGTTGGCCCTGGTGCTGCTAATCACTCTGGTGGCCTCGTTTAGCTGCCGCTGGTTTTTGGTGGCGGGGCGGCGCGGTCTGGCTGCCGCCCGAGAGAGCCAAGACCGCCTGTTTCAGCACTTCCGCAGCCTGATCACCGGTATCAAAGAGCTAAAGCTGCACTACCTGGGCCGCCAAGACTTTTTTGCGATCGACCTGCAACAGACCGCCCGCCAGGTCAGGCAATACAACCAGCAGGGGCTGAGCCTGTTTGCCATCCTCGATAGCTGGGGTAAGTTCATCTACTTTTTTGCGGTGGGGCTGGTGCTATTTGCCCTGCCCAACTGGATTGGCATTGGCCCCAATACTCGGGTGGCCTACGTACTCACCTTTACCTACCTGCTGGGGCCAATGGAAAACCTGGTCAATAAGCTGCCGCTGCTGGGCCAGGCCAGCGTGGCCCTCGACAAGCTCGAAACCCTGGGGCTGACAATCAGTCAGCCGGTTGCAACCTCAGCCCCGCCGCCCGTCCAGAACTGGCAGCAGTTAGAACTCAAGGGCGTCACCCACACCTATCGAACCGATTTGGATACCACCGAATTTACCCTGGGGCCAGTGGATCTGAGCGTGCAGCCCGGCGAACTAATTTTTATCATCGGCGGCAACGGCAGCGGCAAATCGACCCTGGCGAAGGTGCTCACCGGGCTTTACCAGCCCCAGGCGGGGTCAATTTGGCTCGATCAGCAGCTCATTGATGAGGAAAATCAGGAGTGGTATCGACAGCATTTTTCGGCAGTGTTCTCAGATTTCTACCTGTTTGATCGGCTGCTGGGGGTCAGCGGCAAAGCCGACGACAGCAAAGCCCAGACCTATCTGGAAAAGCTAAATCTCAGCCACAAAGTTCGCATTGAACAGGGCAAGTTTTCAACGATCGATCTCTCCCAGGGCCAGCGCAAGCGCCTGGCGCTGCTCAGTGCCTACATGGAAAATCGACCCATTTATCTCTTCGACGAGTGGGCCGCCGATCAAGACCCATCCTTTAAAGACGTGTTTTACACCCAGTTTTTGCCCGATCTAAAGGCTCAGGGCAAAACGGTGTTTGTGATCAGCCACGACGATCACTATTTTCACGTGGGCGATCGCATCCTCAAGCTTAACTACGGTCAGATCGAGTTTGAGCAAAACTCCGCACCGACAACGCTCGGGTTGATGCAGTCCGGAGGTATGTCGGAGTAGGCGATAATAGGAAAGACTTTGGACTGGGGCTAAGGTGAGGCGCGATCGCAGCAAATCTATCTTCTCTGTCAGTACCATAGTGGTAGCATCCCTATCGCAGCCAGACCTCAATGTGGATGGCATGGTAGACATCCGTACCATATCTTTTATGTCCGAAGAAACGGACATCTCACGTTTAAAATCTCAAGCAATCAGTATATTTAGAAAGCTCTTTACCCGAAGCAGAACCGTTATGAAACAGATGCAGCAATTTACTGCAGTCATTGAACGCGATGACGACGGCTATGTATCGCTATGTCCTGAACTAGATATCGCTAGTCAAGGGAACACTGTGGAAGAGGCCAAAAACAACTTAATTGAAGCAATCGAGCTATTTTTTGAAGCCGCTGACCCTTCAGAAATCTCTACCCGCCTAAAGTCTGAGATCTTCATCACTCGGCTGGAGGTCACTGTTGGGTAAGCTGAAAACCTTTTCTGGAAAAGAAATTTGCAAACTTTTAGAACAGAATGGATTTCTTCAGGTGCGGCAACGGGGTAGCCACATCGTTATGCAAAAGCGCACAGAAGAAACGACCATCACGGTTCCTGTCCCCAATCACACACAACTAAAAACAGGCACACTACAGTCCATCATTCGCCAGTCTCAGTTGCCGCGATCGCTATTTGAGGCTTGAAGCTACATCGCGATAATCAAATAAGCTGTAGTTTGCTTTATACAGCCTCTAGGCTATAATCCCAGCGTTGAATGTAGGGCTGCCATTTATCCTCAACTGTACTAATCGTTTTAGCATCCAAAGAATACTGGTTTTGCTGATAATCTTTTAGATCCGCTAAATAAGCCTCAAAATAGGGATGAGCCGCCTCAAAACCGGGCAGGTCTAGCTGCTCAAATAGAGTCTTTAACTCCCCCAGTGGATCGCTTTGCAAAGCCTCAAAACTGAGTTCAGCAAATTGATTCGGGGGCAAATCTGCCGTGTCGGCTTTGAGCGCGTCTAACAGAAATGGGTAGCTTTCTAAAACCAGCTGATCAATCGGCAAATCGCCGTAGTCTTGCAGGGCCAGCTCGGGCAGCAGCCGCGTGAAGTAGTGCCGTGCCGACGGAAACACCCGGTAGGGGTTGCGGTAAATGTGAATGAATTTGGCCTGGGGCCACAGCTTTCGCAAATGGCGAACATAGCCCGTATAGACCGGATTTTTAATCAGCAGCGGTCGGTGCCCCTGATGCACCGAAACTTTTCGCAGCAGGTGCCGATGCAGGCGTTTCCAATGTTCAACATCGGCCTCTCCGCCCTCTCCAAACACCTCCCGCCGAAAGTGCGCCTCAAAGCGCTGAGGAAAATACAGGCCGTGGTAGTACGAAGCCGCCCCCATCGTCGCCAGGGGAATAGAGTCTTCCTGGGGAGAGGTGGGGGTCACCGCTACATTATCCACATAGCGGTCCTGAGGTAGGGCTTTCTCTAGGAGCGGTTCCAGCGATCGCACAATCCCCAAAATATCCCACGGCATCCCCGTCGCCAGCGGGGTAATGTAGCCAAAGCTAGGGCACTGGGCCATCACATTGTGCAGGTGGGTGGTGCCCGATCGCCAATAGCCCACAATAAATACGGGGTCTGGCATCGGCTGTTTAGGCGATAGCGCAAATACCGCCTGTTCTACTGTCGAAAAGGGCCAGCGGGCCAGCGCCACCGCCAGGGCTAGAGCCGCCTGGGGGCAGCGATCGCGGCTAGGTAGTCCATTTTCTAAAAACAGCTTCAGCAGGGTGGGCGGATTGCTGCCGCAGAGCGGATGAAACAGGCTTGCCATCTGCGGCTACCGAGCTCCGGCTTTGGTCTTCATCGCCTGGGTGGCCAGGGTTTTGCCAAACTCCCAGGCGGCCCCCGGTATGCGGTGGGCATCGGCCACCACATCGGTGACAGCCTCGACAATCCAGCGGCGATCGCTCTCCTGTAGCGTCAGGGGCGGTATAAACTTGACCACGTTCATGCCGTAGCCAGCCACCTGAGACAAAATTCGGTGGCGAGTAAACAGCGGCACCGTAATGATTTGAGAAAACAGACCCCGGTTGGCGGCCTCCAGCATTTTCCACGACAGCTTCAGCTTCAGGCTCTGGGGCTCGCCAAACTCCAGCGCCATCATCATACCCAGACCCCGCACCGCTTTCAGGCAGTCATACTGGCCCACCAAAGGCTGCAAATCGGCCACAATCTGCTGCCCCATTTGGGCGGCGTGGTCAATCCAGCCCTCGGTTTCGAGCACCTCTAGGGTGGCCAGCCCGGCGGCCATAGCCAGGTTGTTTTTGCCGAAGGTGCTGCCGTGGACGACGGCGCGATCCATGCGGTTAAACACCTTGTCAAAAATCCAGGGCCGACAGGCGACGGCCCCAACCGGCACAAACCCGCCCGACAGCGCCTTGGCCATGCAGAGCATATCGGGCTCTACCCCAAAGTGCTCCACCGCCCACCACTTGCCCGTACGGCCCAGTCCGGTCTGCACCTCATCGGCGATGAACAGGCTGCCGTACTGGCGGCACAGCGCCGCCGCCCCCGGCAGGTAGTCAGCCTCAGGAATCCACACCCCGTGTCCCTGAATCGGCTCGGTGATGAAAGCGGCTACATCTTTGCGAGATAAAGCCTTTTCCAGCGCAGCCAAATCACCAAAGGGAATTTCGATAAAATCGGGCAAAAAGGGGCCAAAGCCCTCTTTAAAGTGGGGGTCACCCGTGGCGGATAGAGACCCCATTGTGAGGCCGTGATAGCCGCCTGCGCAGTAGACAATTTTGCTGCGCCCGGTGGCATAGCGACTAAACTTGATCGCCGCTTCAACGCTTTCGGTGCCAGAGTTGGCAAAAAAGATGCGGTCTAGCCCCGGCGGCGTGATCTGCTGTAGCTTTTCCGCTAAAAGCCCCGACAGCAGCGACACATCCATCTGCACCAGGTTGGGCAGTTCGGCGGTCAGCACGTCCTGCAACGCCTGGACGATTTTGGGGTGGTTGCGGCCCAGGGCAAATACGCCAAACCCGCTGAGCAGGTCGAGATAGCGATCGCCCTGGTCGTCAAATAAGTAAGGCCCCTCGGCTCTCACGTAATGGCGATCGAACCCAATCGTCTTGAGTACGTTCACCATCTGAGGGTTGAGGTACTGGGCGTGCAGCGAGAAATTATCGCGCTGACGCTCGGCAAGCTGGTCCAAAATGTTCATGCACTAGCGGGGTAGAGAGGGGCAGTATGGGGTCTAACTAGACTTTAGTCATAAGTTCGACCGATTTGCCAACGCCGAGCAGCGGCGTCACGATCGCCATCACATCAGCCCGACTGAGCTTCTCTCGGCCCTGAGCTAGGGCATCAATGGTGGCGGTGGCCAGAGCGAGCGGAATGCGGCAAAACAGCAGGGCTGGCCCCTTGGGCAGGGCGCGGGTGTAAGCATCGGCCATCTTCAGGTTGCGGCGGGCATAGCGCTGCATGTCATCTGCCGTCCAACCCTCGGGGAAAAAGTCGACGCCGCGATCTTTGTCCTCCAGGTGGTTGCGCAAAATATTCACCGATTGCAGGCCGCGACCAAAGCCGATCGCCTCCATTCGGCTGGTTTCGGTGCCGTCGTACCAGGCCCACAGATCAGACAGCATCAGCCCCACGGCCCCAGCCACGCTGAAGGTGTAGCGATCGAGATCGGCCTCAGTCTTGATCTGCCAGTTTTGCTCGGCCCAGTAGGCCATGCGATCGGCCATAGTAGCGGTGGCATCCCAGATGCGGGGGGCGATCGTATCGGGAGCCAGCAAGGCCCATTCGCCAATCCGGAGAGTCACTTCGTCGAGCTGCCCCGCATAGCCGCCCAGCCCGATCGCAAAATCATCCACGGCTGAAGCTTCAGTGCCCGCTTGCAGGTTAAGGCTAATCTGGCGCAGCAGCCTGGCCTTTGTGCTGCTATCTAGGGTCGGATGATCCTCAACTTGGTCGATCGCCCGCATGCACAGGTATGCAGAGGCAACCGCCTCCTGGAGCTTGGCTGGCAGCAAGCTGATTGGGATAAAGAACGTTCGGCTAGTCTCCCTCAGCAAGTCCAACGCAGATTTAATAGACGGCATTAATCGATCTCCTCACGTTGCTTTCTCCTCACGTTGCCTGATTTTTCAACCATACTGGTTGAATTTCACCCAGTAAGCACTAATAGATCATTAACGATGAATAGAATTGCATAGATGGTACCTGAAGCTACCAATATCTAGGGCATCTGTGAACTGCCCGCAGCTAGTGTCAGAAGCAGGGGCACACGCATCTTACAACGTCAGAACCGACAGGATGCCAGAGGCCAAAGCTACAAACGACGGCTATACCAGCCATCAGAGGCGGTTCAGTTGGGCTGGAGACCACCGTTTTGGCCAAAATGAATTACGGTAGTTGGGTATTCATAATCAGGGTTCGAAGCATCGGCAACAGCCGCAGCTAGGCGCGCAGGCGTTAGGCTAGGCGGCTCCGCTTTCGGATCCTCCCCAACCGAGGAGTGAAGAGACATGGCAATCAGTCTGCAGCAGGCCCTGGGCGTGGGGCAATATTTGGTCACTCAGCGCCTCAGAGGCCGTAAGCAGTATCCTCTGGTTTTGATGCTAGAACCGCTGTTTCGCTGCAACCTGGCCTGCTCTGGCTGCGGCAAAATTCAGCATCCCAAAGAAATCTTGAAGCAAAATCTTTCTCCCGCAGACTGCTTTGCGGCAGCTGAAGAATGCGGCGCTCCGGTGGTTTCAATCCCTGGTGGAGAGCCGCTGCTGCATCCTCAAATTGACGAAATTGTGCAGGGACTCGTCGATCGCAAAAAGTTTGTCTATCTCTGCACCAACGGCCTGCTGCTGGAAAAAAGCCTCGATAAATTTACGCCGTCGCCCTACCTCTCGTTCAGCGTTCACCTAGACGGCATGAAAGATCTTCACGATCGCTGTGTCGATCGCTCCGGCGTGTTCGATATTGCCATTAGCGCCATTCGAGCCGCCAAGGCGCGAGGCTTCCGCGTCACCACCAACACCACCGTGTTTGAAGGCACCGACCCGCAGGAGATTCAGTCTCTATTCGACTATCTCACCGAGCTCAAAGTAGACGGCATGATGGTGTCGCCGGGCTACAGCTACGACTGGGCTCCCAACCAAGAGCACTTCCTCAAGCGCGAGCAAACCAAAGCGCTGTTCAAAGAAATCTTGGCCCCGTTTACAGCGGGCAAAAAAAAGTGGGAGTTTAACCACAATCCGCTCTTTTTAGATTTTCTAACCGGCCAAAAAGACTACGACTGCACGCCCTGGGGCAGCCCCAGCTATAGCGTGCTGGGCTGGCAAAAACCCTGCTATTTGCTCAACGAAGGCCACTACGAGACCTTTCAGGAGCTGCTCGACAATACCAACTGGGACGAGTATGGCCACAAAAGCGGCAACCCGCAGTGCGCCGACTGCATGGTGCACTGTGGCTACGAGCCCACGGCGGCAGAAGCTGCCCTACAGCCGCAGAACATGATGCGCGCGATGGGCAGCCTGTTCTAGAGGGCTACAGCTCTGGGGTCGTTTGCTCAAACAGGGCGACCTCTGCCACATCGGCGCGAGAAATAGAGATAGGAATGCCCTCGGGAGGATTAGCGAGTAGCGCGTCGTCTTTGCCGACAAGTAGCTCTCGCTGCCCGCCGGGCTGGTTCTGTAGCCCTCCGGCGCGCCTGATGGTGTAGTCGATGCCAGCGTCGATTAGGTGAGCTTCCGCCTTGCGTTTCCAGATCAAGATGTTGCCGTTGGCCATGCGGTTGAGGGGGGTGCTGCTCATGGGTGCCGCCCATAGAACCCGCTAAGACAATGTGCTTGACCCCGGCAGCCCGAGCCGCCTCAATTTGGTTGATCTGCCCCTGGTAGTTGACCTGCTCTGGCCTGCCTCCCTCGGCATAGGTAAACTCGGGCCGCTGCCCTGGTGCTGGCGGGGCTTTCATTTGAGGTACAGCACTGGTAAGAATGACCAGGGCAGCGCAGCCTTCATTCAAGTTTTTAACTGGATTAGCCGCCCCCAGCAGGAGTTCTACGAAAACGGAGCCGCCGCCATTATGGTGCTGCTGGTGCTGCTGGTGCTAATGAATAGTCTTGCGATCGCCCTACGCAGCCGCTTTCAACAGCGATCGCAGAAAAGTTTACGTAGACGATCTTCACGAGGGTATAGCAGAGCATGCAAAACGAGACGAGCCCTAGAGACCCCTGCCCAGCCAGGTTTAGCTAGGCCCAAACGCTCTATCTATAAGAGAGGTCGTTGGGGCGAGGCTGCAAAACAGGATGTATTTGCAGAGCGGTCTCAAAAAAAACTTTAAGGGGGGTGATATGGAAAATGATTGCGGTGGGTAATCTAAATCCAGAAGCGCAGAACACCTTACCTGCTTCCCCAAGGAGACACCTACTCATGAAAACTTCTCTTAAAGCCAACCTGCTCAAGCATTTCATCGCCAAAAAAGAAGAAGGCGGCTTCACCCTTATTGAGCTGCTAGTTGTTATCATCATCATCGGTATTCTGGCTGCTATTGCCCTACCTTCTTTCCTCAACCAGGCCAACAAAGCTCGCCAATCTGAAGCCCAAACCTACGCTGGTTCTGTTAACCGCGCTCAGCAAGCTTTCTACCTGGAAAACTCTGAATTTTCTACTCCTGCTAGCAGTGACCCTAACATCACCGACAGTCCAACGGCCCTCGGGGCACTTGGCTTAGGGATTGCGAATGACACAGAAAACTATGTTTATACAATCGTAGGCCCAACCCCAACAGTATCTGCCAGTGTTTATGCAGAGCCTAATGATGGTGCTGGCGCTTACGATCCCGCCTCTCCGTTGCTAGTCTTTGTTGGTGGAGCTGCTATCGCCAGCACCACGGGTGCCGTTGGTGGTGAAGCTACCACAGTAGCTGTTCTCTGCCGGTCTAATGAAACTCCTGTTCAATCTGGTGGAGCGCTAGCAGCCGGCGAGATTACACAAGCCACTGTCGGTGTTACAGAGCCCCTGTGCCCTGCCGACTTCAGAGCTGTCAATTAGGCTAGCTAGGCAAGCCCTTGCCATAGCTAACTAAACTTCACAGTGGCGGCAAAACCTATTAGG
>JBARVV010000073.1:0-3533 GCA_049646445.1 Nodosilinea sp.
TGCCAAACGATGGACTCGGCCCATCAAGAACTGGAGAGCCGCGCTGTCACATTTTGCTATCCTGTTCCCAGAACGCTTCAAACTCTGAACCGTTACAGGCTTACACAAAAATCTGAACACTCTCTTGAAATTTTAGCTAGGTGTCTACCGGTCTACCGAAATCGCCAAAGTGCTTGCAAGATAAAGGTTTGAAGCGGTAGACAGGGGCGTCTATTGGGTGTCTACCGTTTTCAGGATGTCTACCGTATGGTTGTAGTAGATAACAGCCAGGCGACCAGGGTAGTCCCTCTGCTACTCAAAGAAGTCACCATCTAGGCCCAGCTCTTTGAGGGCTGCTTCGGCTTCCTGGCGTTTTTGCTCAGATACTTCACCCTCTGCTTCAACTTCGACTGTGAGCTTTAGGCTGAGGCTTTTATCGCTGGCAAATTTCGACAGAACCCGCATGTAGAAGTTTGTCCACTTTTGGGTGGGTACCTCGCCTTTCCACTTTAGGGATGTACTTTGGGGTACTGGTTCTGGGGGAATAGTAACTCCGGAACCTGAGTCAAACGACCCGGTACCACCGTCGTTAGCAGATTTAGCTCGAACGGTGAAATTGACTGTGGTGCTGATATCACCAGATTTAGCCGTTACTGTGAAATTGCCTGAGTCTTTACCCGCAGTGAGCACTCCAGCAGCATCTATATCGCCTCCGGTGGTGCTCCATGTGATATAGCCAGGATCTATTGTTGTACCCCACTGATCGAGCCCCTGGAGGGTGTAAGCCTGCTTGAAACCAGGCTCAAGCACGATGGTTTGAGGCATGATGCGCAGAGTCGTGAGCGTTGGTGGCTCTTTGCTACGCTCTTCGTAGGTTTGCGCTTCTGCTCCCTTGATAATGAAAACGTCGTCTGAAATTTCGATTTCGTTAGGGGCTAGGCTGACCTGAAATTTGAAGGGATCGTATTTATCCCCTGCCTTACCAACGTAGGCGATCTCACCGCTGGAGACGCCCCTGGCGATGGTGTCTTTGATCGAGTTGGGGTCTAGCAGGCGAGGAAATTGGGGCGAGGCAAAGCAGGCATCGCGAACAGACTTGGTGCTCCATTCTACAAAAGCGGGCGACCAGTTGCGCACTAAGAATCTAGGACTAATATTGTCTAGAATCTCGTCGGTTTTTTGTCGGTCTTGGATAATGTAGCTGGTCATGGATGAACCACTGCTGGAGGTGATCAGCCCCATGTCTGTGGTTTGAACAGTGTTGTCTTTGCCGAGCATGGCAATGTACTTATAGGAGCGCCACACTGACTCCTTGAGGTCTCGCTGGGCTTTGGCGATGCTCTCTGTGATTTGTCGCTGCTGGTTTTCGGTAAGACCTTCGGGTTCTTCGTCGCGAATGTCTTCCCAAGCTAGGAGCTTGCGGGCTTCTTCGCGCATCTGGGCGTTAGACTCAGCGATCGCAACAATAATCGCACTCTTAAAGGTTCGATCAGAGCCGCCAGACTCGCGGATAAGTCGCTCCATCAGCGGTAGGGTGTCGGCTTCTTGCATAGACCGCTCTGGGGCCATAACGGCGATCGCTATCTCTGGCCGGTTTGGGATTGCAGTTGATTCTTCTGGGAAAAATTTTGGGGTAATGCCCTGGGCGGATGTAAATACCTTTTGGACGTAGCTTCTGACGTATTCGTCGATGCGCGGCCTTTGCACACTAGCCCGCCGATCCGCCAGGATTTTATTGAGGTTAGGGTATAGGGTGAAGTGATATTTATTCTTTTCAATCGATAGATAGTAAAACTCGGTGGCTATCGTATCCAAAACCCCTTCAATGTGGCCGATGTCGATGGAAGGATCCGCAACATCTAGGCGAATTTCTGGGATGGTGGCCTCGGCACGGGTGCAACCGCCATTGGACTCAAAGAAGATAGCTGTGGCGACTTTGCGGTGTAGGCGAGCTTTCTTAATGTCAGCCACGGCTTCTGTGTCTAGCCGGGGGGCGTGGGCATCTTTCTTGCCGTCAATGTCGCTGGTAACGGCACCCTCCAATCGGCCATCCCCCATTTGCTCGAAGACGACCGAGCGAAAGTCCATATTGTCGAGGGGGGCAGTGCCCAGGGTGATCAAAGGGTCTTTGTGGGCACCTGTGAAGCCTTTGTCGTAGGCATCAGAGAGCCACATGGCCAGCATTCTAAGCACCCCTCGGGTGCGCTGAAAGCGAGGTAGGGCCTGCCACTTGCGCTCAAAGACTGACAGCAGGGTGGGATGAAACGGATAGGTGGCCTTAAAGACCTCACGGGCGTTGTCGATGTCGAACCAGTTGGGGAGCTGCTGGCGATGCTCAACCATCCAATCGGCGTACTCGTTGCAGGTGGCGATCGCATCCCGCGACAACATAATTTTGTCGCCTGCGCTGATGTATTTTGGATCCCAATCAAACAGGCGACGGCGGATGATTTCGGATGTCTCAGACTCTGCTGACATCATGATCGCTAGGCCCAGGCGATCTAGCATTTTCTTAAAGCGCTGCTCGTCGGCCTCGTCTTTTTCGGTGTACTCCATCTCTGAGGCGGGGATGGAGACCACTAAAACGGTGTTGGTCTCGCCTCTGACGGTCTCTGAAAGGGATTGGAGGAAGTTGTAGAGGCGATCGTTATATTCCAGACTGCGATAGGTGGAGACGTAGTTCAGCACCTCATCGATCAAAATCAGGTTGGGGCGATCTTTGGGCAGCATGGCCCGAATCACATCGCCCTTGGGCTCAATAAACCGCTCATCGTGCTCAGCGACAACGGCAAAGGCGGCCTCTCCGCCTAACTGGTAGGCAATTTCGCCCCAGGGGGTCTGACGGTGGGGGGTGCCATCGTCGCCCCCACGACCTGTAATGGAATCAAACTCGGTACCGACAAAGACAGCGACGTTGGCTTCTGGAACGGTGGATAACTTAGCCCGATCAAGAATTTTTTCTACCCCAAACCAGCCATTGGCAGCGGCACCGTTTTTAGCCAGGTGGTAGAGCAGGGTGAGGGCGTGGGTCTTGCCGCCACCAAACTGGGTGGACAGGTTAAACACGGCAGAGGTTTCAGCGGTTTGCCCCGACAACCTGCGGCACACCTGGGCGGAAAACTCTGTGAGGTTGCGGGTCAGGTAGGTGCGCTCAAAGAACCGCTCTGGAATGCGGTAGTCTGCGGGTGCTCGCTTATCGCGTACCTGGTCGAGGTGAACCGCAAACTCCGAGGAGTCAAACGCCTTTCTCTCGCGAATGTCCTGGCGGAGTTCGATGCCGTCAACTTTGTACCAGGGTTTAAGTGCCATGAGACTCGTGTGCTTGCCTATAGAATGCTGAAACTACCAGCGCGGTTGTCTAGTTGCCACCACTTGAAGTAACCGTAAGGAAACTGCTCAGCTTGGTCGCGGCTACCTATTACTACTAAAGCTTAACGGGTGACAACGCACCTAAAGCGCTTGCTGCATCAGAGATAGAGCATAGAAACCTCGCTGAAAATAGCGCTGTTTGTGGGGTTTAAGTGCTATCAGTTGGAGCGCCCAGTCGGCCCATA
>JBARVV010000074.1:0-10144 GCA_049646445.1 Nodosilinea sp.
GCGATCGATATTTCTGCCACGCTTGCCCCAGTGGGGCGGCTCGAAAAACCATGATGACACCCTGTCAGGTAGGAATGAATGGGCACTCGCTGAGTGTGATCAGTGAGTGAATAAAACTGCGATTACAGCCCCAGCAGCAGCCAGGGCCAACAAAATTAGGCAGCGGATTCGGATTCGGTCTCGGCGGGCTTTCCCAGGCTTTGCAGCTGCGCCAGGGCCTCGGCCAGGGCGGTCGTTTCGTCGGTGGTAGAGCTGTCGAGCTGGGCCGCTTGCAGGCGGTAGAGGCGTTGCTCTAAGGCGAGCTGCTGGGCTTTGGCTGCGACTTTGGCCTGAGCCTGTTTGGTGCGGGCGAGGCGCTGCTCACGGTCGGCAATGTCGTTGGCCAGCGCCCCTTGAATCAGGTCTGCGGTCTGCAAGAACTGTTCAGCCACGGCTAATGGGTCATCTATCACCAGCGCCTCGGAATCTCGAAACTGCCCCAGGTCGATAGTCAGGCCCTCAAACCCAGGCAGCTCAAGGGCAGTGCAGTGGTTGCCGGTATGAATGGATAGGCCACCGGCGACGGGTGCGGTGGGGGCAGCTGCTGGGCAGAACTGGGCGATCGCCGCCTCTACAGCTGCGGGGCTGAGGCCATCGCTAGTGCTGTAGCCATTGTCATTGAGCCAGCGGCGCACGGAGGTTTTGGGCAGGTTGCCGTTCTCTTTGCAGAACGAATGAAGGCTGACGGGTTCGGTCATGGCTAAAAATTCCTCTGGACCTTTGCGGGTACGGGGTTGGCGCGGCACGGCACGGCAAACAGTGGGCCAACTAGGCCCAGCCCTGTACCTATGCCGTTTCGTAACTTGGCATATCCTAACAAGTTTTGTTAGAATTGCAATAGGTTTAGTTATTATTAGTTAGAAGTGTTTTAATTTTTAATAGGTGAGTATGATGTTTGCAGACCATAACTCTGCTGAAATGGCCAAAGTCACCGTTACGGCGTTCATTGAAGAAGAATTGAAAGACGACCTTAAGGCTCTGGCCGATAAGGAACGGCGCTCTATGTCGCAGATGATAGCTGTGCTAATTGAGCGGGCTATTGAGGCTGCTAAGGAGAATGGGGAAATTCCATCGGAGGCAAAACAGTGACCCAGAGCAGCGATCGCCTAGACCGTGTGGAAGCCCTGCTGGCCCAAGTGGCAGAGAGCCAGGCCAAAACTGAGGCAAATCTTGCTCGCACCGAGAAAATCACCGAATCCAATGCCAGAGCCATCGAGGCGTGGGGCGGTCGCATTGAGGAGGGCGACCAACAGACTCAGACCCAGCTAGAGGCAGCCATTGCCGACACCGTAGCCATGATTGCCGACATGGGGCAGCAGCAGCAGGAAACCGGACAGAGGGCTGAACAGCTTAAAGCAGAGGCCGATCAACGCTTTGAGCTGTTCCTAGCTGAGGCCAGGGCAGACCGGGCAGAGATGCGGGCGGCGCGCGAGCAGTGGCAGCTAGAGGCCCAGGCTAATACCACAGAGCACCGGGCATTCACCCAAAACATTCAGGTGCTGCTAGCTGAGATTACCCGGCTGTGGCAACGGGTGGCAGGATGACCACTGGCGACAAAGCCAAACGAACTACGGTTGCGATCGGCTCGCTGTCGGTCGATGGTTTCCAGATGCCCGATGGCTCCTATCGGATGAGCCAAACAAGTGCAGCTGATTCTGTCGGCCTAGGGCGGCAGAACGTGTCAGATTTTTTGCGCTCGAAGGCCATCAAATCCTTGCTAGGCGAGGGTTATACGGGTCAGATTTTTGAGATAGAAGTTGAAAGCGCAGCGCAGATTAGAGGCCAAGCTCGGATCAATGCCGTTCCCCTCGAAGTGGTCATTGCCTACTGGCATTGGCAATCGCACCGGGGCAATAAGCAGGCCCTGCAACTCTGTATAGCTCTGGCTACCGAAACCCTAGAACGCCGATTTGATGCTGCCTTTGGTGTGGAGCGTAGCGAGAGCGATCGCAATGCCCTGCTCGCCCAGCGGCTCCAGCAAACCGAGGCAGACCTGGCAGTCTTAGGGGAAGCTTATTCGCTCCCAGACGTGCTGATAGAAGATAACGAGCGCCTGAGGACTGAGAACCAAGTGCTGCGCGAACAGGTGCAGGAACTGGGCGGCCAGCCTGGAAAACAGCCTGGATTTCCACCCTCTTGATTGATCCTGTAAACTAGCCCCATCCAGGAGGTGATTTTTATGTGAGTCTGCCTGAGCGAACCCTTTAAAAAGCAAAAACGATAGCTCTCCCGCCAAGAAGTTGCTATCGCCTTGCCCCACTCCAGAACACGCCATGGGGACGTGACGGGATTCGCTTGTCAAAATCAAATTCCCCTACAGGATAGCTGATGAAAATCAGCGACGCAATAGTGCGTCCGTTTTGTTGTGCCCGGCAACGCTACAGCCGGGGTAATCCGTAGGTTTTCCATGTTTTTACGTTTGATCGCAGCTTTAACACTACTTATCGAAAATAACCGCGCTCTGCTAAAGCCTAGCGTGGCTTTACCATGCCCTTCTAAAGGCAAACGAAACAATCCTTTAGGGAACCCCCACTATTCACTACGGCGCTGTGGCGCTGGCTCATCCTTGCACCCACCCGCTGAGGGATTTGTCGCCGTCGCGCAATCCGGGGAGGTGGTGCGATGAAAACAGCACACCTCAACGAGTGGCAGCAATCACAAGTTGCTGCCGAGATTATCAAAGCCAACGTCAGCAGCATCGAGGACCAGGAGGTCATCGAGCGTCTGGCGGGGCACAAACTAGGCGCTATCAGTGGCTGGGGTAGCCAGTACGTTACCGGGGCGGTTGGCAGCATCTTACAGCGCTACGAGAACTCAACCCAAGGCGGTTGGTGGGTAACAGGATTAGACCCCCTGAACGACTGGCGACCAATGGAGTGGGGGCAGTTCAAAGCAGACACCTCAGACCTCGACGGTAAGGGCAAGCCCAAAAAATATACGTCGCCAGAGGGCACCAAACCTAGGGCGCTATACCTCGACACCGGCAACCCCGACTACTGGCCCAGCATCATTGCAGACCCAGCCGCTCCGGTGCTTTTAACTGAGGGGGCGAAGAAGTCAGGCTGTGGCCTATCGCTGGGCTTAGCTGCGATCGCGCTCGTGGGCGTTAACGCTGGCTACCGAGTAAAAGACACACTGGGCAACCCCTGTAAGCCTGAGCTAGTCGACGATGTTAAGGTCTTTGCGACCCCAGGGCGACCCGTTTACCTCGCCTTCGACCAAGACATTAAACTCACGGCCCGGCGACGGGTGCTGGGTGCTTTGATGCGGTTTGGCGGGCTGCTGGCGGCGGCGGGCTGCATCGTTCGGATCGTTGAATGGTCAGCGGAGCAGGGCAAGGGCTTAGACGATTTGGTTGCAAATCATGGCCCCGATGCCCTGCACCAGGCGATCGCCCTGGCCCTTACCCTCGACGAATGGCGGCTAAAGCTGGCCCTCGACAACTGCCTGGGGGGGCTTATCCCCTCGATGCGGGTCAACACTCGCGACCTGGCCACCCTCGACACCGCCGCCATTCCCGACACCGGCATCATTGCCCTGAGGTCTGCCAAGGGCACCGGCAAAACTAATCTAATCGTAGATTTGGTATCCGGCGGTGACGACACCCTTGC
Organism: Nodosilinea sp.; assembly: GCA_049646445.1. Classification (GTDB taxonomy): domain Bacteria; phylum Cyanobacteriota; class Cyanobacteriia; order Phormidesmidales; family Phormidesmidaceae; genus Nodosilinea. The sequence continues at coordinate 3,651 of JBARVV010000074.1, forward strand.
CCTGGGCCACCGCATCGTTTTGATGCGTAACCTATGCCGCCGTCTAGGGGTTAACTATCGCGGCGACATTGACCGGCTCAATGGGGAATTTATCGACGGCGAAGGCTATACCCTGCGGGTCGGTGGTTGCGTCGACGGCACCCTGCTAGCGATTGACCCCGATAAGTTTAGGGGCTGCGATCTCATCCTCGACGAGTTTGTGCAGCTAATGCGGCACCTGCTCACCAGCTCAACCTGCAATAAAGATGGTGCACGGCCCGTGCTGCTGGCCCGGTTTACTCAACTGGTGCAGGCGGCGCGGCGCGTCATTGTGGCCGATGCCGACTTAGATAAAACTTTCCTCGACTACATCGGCGTATTGCGGGGCGATGGTGCCCCCGCCTGGCTGCTGGTGAACGAGGCCAAGGTCGAACCCTGGCCCATTACCTTCATCGAATCCCCCGATGCTAGCGCCGCTACGGCCCGGCTAGTGGAAGCTGTGAAAGCAGGAAAACGGGTGCTAGTCGTTACCGACTCTAAAGCCGGTAGCAAGCGCCTAGATCGCCTAATTAGAGAGATTAAGGCGGCAGGGTTGCGGGTGCTCCTGCTCAACAGCGACACCAGCGGTGGTGACGTTGAGAAGGCCGTTATCACCAATCCAAATCAACACATCACCGACTACCCGGTGGTTATCGCGACCCCCTCGATGGCCACAGGCGTATCCATCGAGGTACAGCACTTCGACGAAGTACGCGGCCTATTCTGGGGAGCCAGCAGCACCGATGCCGATATGGCCCAGGCGCTGGCCAGAGTACGGCAACCTGTTCCCCGCATCGTCTGGTGCGCTAAGCACGGGCGTAACTTTTCCAAAATTGGCCGTGATACCAACCCGCTACGCCTAAAGAAACTGCTGCAGGATAAAGCCAACGCCACAGCCCAGCTCACGGCAGCCAGCCTGGGGGCACTGGGAGCCGAGATCACCGGATACGACTGGCTAAACCCCCACGTCGACCTATGGGCGAAGATTGAAGCCCAGCGCAACCGCTCGATGCTGTCGCTGCGGTCGGCGCTTAAGGTGCGGCTGATTCACGAGGGCCACCAGCTAACCATTGAACAACTCGACGTTGACCTAGCTGCCAGAGAACAAATGGCGGCCGTTCGCCTGCAGATTAAAGAGGCAGAGGCACGAGCGATCGCAGGTGCAGCCAACCTCAGCCTCAGCGAAGTTAAAGCACTAGAGAAGGCCGAAGCAATCGATCCCGACGAACGGCTGGCTCTACAGAAATGGCACCTAGCTGACTTCTACGTTATTCCCCTCGACGAGGTCACCGCCGACCTGGTGTTGCTCGACAATGATGGGCGCTATCGTGGGCAACTGCAAGAGCTTGAGGCGTTCATTCACCCCAAGCTGGCCAGCAGCACCGATGCCCGCTCGGTTGAGAAGCAGGCCCAGCACAATCTAGGGATTTGCCCTTGGGATATCTCAACGGCAGAGCTACGGCGACAGGTGCGAGTACAGCTAGGGATTGAGAAGTGGATCGACAGCGATCTCGAATGGACTAGCAACGATGACGACCTGATGGCCTTTGCCGTTACTGCCCTCGACCTGGCCCCCCAGATAAAGGCCGCACTCAATGTGGCCATCAGGCCCGATATGAGCCTCCAGCAGATACTGGGGCAGCTACTCGACCAGATGGGCATTAAAACCATGTCCAGGCAAATTAGGCAGGATGGCAAAGCGTGCAGACTGTACCAGGTCGACCAGACCAGCAAAGCCCAGGCCCTCGACATCCTAGCTAGGCGGTCAGAACGGCGCAAAGCTACCGAAGAGAGGTATGCGCTGCCTGTAACACCCCCCCCTATTAATGTGGATAATTCAGGGGGGTGTTACACCCAAAAGCCCCCTGAAACGGACAATCTGTGGGTTGGGTTACTAGTGCGGTGGGGTGCTTCCCTGGGCTCCTGGGGCGTGCTGGCCACTGATGGTGATATGGCCACCATTCAGCTACAGAACCCTATCGTTCAGACAGTGCTCACGGTGCCCCTAGTCGACCTTGCGGTACTGGATGTGGCAGTATGAGGCCCGCCTACTCCGACGGCAAATGCCAATGGCCCGTAACAGCCTAAACCATCCCCGGCGGCCACCAGGTGAAGGTGGCTCAATAAGTAAAAAGCAAATCCTAAACTTCAACAAATTCAACATCTTAGATGTCCAAACATCTAGACGTCTGGATGTTTATCAAGCCATGCTGCGATCGCAGCCTCGGCAATATCACTCATCTCCATCCCCTCGTCAAAGCTAGCCCGCTTCAATCGGCGGTGCAGCTCCTGAGTTAAATAAACAGTAGTGCGCTTGTAATCGCTGCTGCTGCTCTTAGCTTTAGATGTTGAGATGTCTAAACGTTTAGACATCTCAGCATCTGAATGCTCAGATGCTGAGATGTCTGGCAAGGGGTCAGGGGGGGCAGGTGCTTCTATTTCAGGCTGCTGCTGGACTGCTTTGAGCAGATTAGCGAATCGGTTCTGATCACTCACGGCAATATCTCCTTTCCGATCGCGGCATAGCAACTCCAGGCGATACCCGCGTAGCTATCACCTTTCACGTCCTTAACTAAGCACCCATCGAGTGCAGCCCTCTGGAAAGCGTTCAGCCTGCGAATGCCGCCAGAGAATAGAGGAAGCCCAGCGCTGTTCAAAGATGCCCTAGCTTCTACTCCGGCTGCATTGGGCTTTGGGGGAATGATGGTAAGCAATACCCGGTATTCTGCCTTAAGCCCTTGCAGTGGCTCCACCATCTGGAGCATGGCCCCCATACTCAAGGCATCGGGGCTGCATGGAATTATCAGTAGGTCGCACCCCTGGGCAAGGCTGGCTAGCTCATCAGACGATGGCCGAGCGGCTGTGTCTATAACAACATGCTCAAACTTGCCAGACATGAGCAACTTGGGTGATCGCTGCTCATCAGCCACGGTAAAGGGGAGGCGATCGCTAGCAGCCCATTGGAGAGCAGAGCGGTTGCTGTCGCCATCGACTACCAGCGTTGCCCCTAGCCCTTGCAGGTATCCTCCTAGATGAATGGCGGTTGTGGTCTTGCCCACTCCACCTTTAAAGCTGACGACGGTTATGATCACTGCCTCAACTCCTAAATGCTGTTGTGAGCCTATCAGATGTTTAGACATCTAGTATCCTAAGCATCTAAAAATCTAGATGCTTAAACATTTAGACATCTAAACGTCTGACGCAATACATATGAAACTCAAATAATCTAATTACTGTCTCATTATTCCAACCCTGAGACGCTGCAACGAAAAATCAAGGGTTTCCAGCGGTCTCACCTGAGACACCGGCCCGCCTGATGCCCCAATCCCCTGAACCCCTTATACCGCGTTGTTTTCTACAAGACAAAATATGGTGGTTGATCCAGCAGTTCTAATCCCATGGGAACCGATACCGGAAATTGACAACGCCCCACAGCAGACTCTATTTGTGCCCTCAATGTCTGCTAAGGCTGAATCACTGCCCCCAGGCTATGTAAGTTTTTAGAGTTAAGTTGTGCAGGATATCAGCTATTGCTTTAATGTGAGAAACACAAAATTAATTATTTTCTAAAGCAAGAGAAATTCTATGAAAATTTACAGGCTAAGAACGGATAAAAGATACCCATATGATAAAAACAAATATATTGAGGATATTGAATTTCACTTTGAAGCAAATCATTCAATATCTTCAATATCTCAGGGTTATTTAGGAAATATAGAGATCGATTACGGACAGAGTCAGGCATTGATTCTAAACTCTAATGGCAAAAAAAGTAATTTGCTCTTGGGGACAAAGGATGCCTGCAATAGATTGAGGAACACTGATACCAATGCATATTATGTAGATAGCCCACCTCATCCATGGGATGAGTGTGAATTACCATATTTTTTGATGCGAAGGGATAACCGTGGGGCATGGCATGCAAGATGCAGAAAGATTAGAGATATTGATCTTATTCTTGGCCCATCAGAGTTGATCAGCTTTGAACTGTTGGCAAACGCTATTTCCTTTTTTTATAAAACAGCCTTTCTACGAGAAAAAGCTAAATTAGAAGTCGAAAGCCTAGCGACATTCGTTTGTGACCTTTGGCATTACCCCCTATAGGCTTGCCCCATCTCTGCACCTTTCAAAAAGAATTTCATCAATAGGCCATGCTAAACATGGCCTTAATTCCCATTAGCTCCATTTGCTAAAATTAAAGTGTTGACACCTTTTAATTAAATTAAAAATGGCTGAAAAAAACATTTCAGAAAAGCTGCTTCAAATGCTGCAAGATGCAAAAGAAAAAAGCGGAGCTAAAGGATCTCTTCGTCACTATTCTGGCAATTACGTCTAAGCCCTAAAGTAGCGAAGCTGCGATTCGGGGCGATTTAGTTCCTTTGTATTGTCTGGATGGCTGTGCCGGGAGGCAACTACTCAACCCACAAGCCTTCATCAGGTTAAGGCCATTCAGCACTCGGCTTGATCGCTATTTACCTCAGATATTCCCAAATGATTTAACAACGTCAGGTTTTTTGTTTGCGTTCTGCTCTAGCTGCCTTGAGTTCTCTGCTCTTTAATTCGGCTGCTTGATAAGCATTCACGTAGTCTTTTCCCCCTAGCATCACGTCACCGTAATACTCGTAGGGCGGAGCACCATAAATCGGCAGCGGAGGATCGTCTGGGTAATCTTCCCGGGCCTCTGCAATAGAGGCTTTTAATGCCTTGGTGCTGAGGCTTTGGGCGGGAAAGTAGTAGATTTCTTGCCGGGCCTTATTTATATGCGGTAGCGTCGGGTCGATAATATCTTCACCCAGTTCAATCCAGGCGTGTTCGATAGGCTCATACTGCCCGTTATTCAAAACCACAAACCCTTGAACGTAGGTCGCTCCAGTCAGTGTCAGCACAGCTCGATGGGTGTTGTCAAAGGGAGCGCCTGCTTTACTTTTGATTTGTTCAGAAATTTCGAGGGAAAGGGGTTCATTCAGTGTTGGGGGCATTGGGCGTGAACTTTAGAGTCGCTACTGCCGATCGTAAGCATCTGCGCTGCGTCTGTCTATTGCCGCTAGGCCGATGTCCAGGTCGTTTAGTGAGTGCTAGCGCCAAAAAGCTCAGCCGTAGAGGGTTGGGGCAGCGATCGCGTTGTTGATGCCCTGGTAAGCCTACTCCAATGCGGCCTGGTTTATCGCTCGAATCGCCTTGAGATAGCAGACCATTTGGTTTTGGGGCAGCCGCTCAGGGCTGAGTATCAGGCGTTTTTGTCTAGTCCAGTGCATCTTGAGCAGTAGGTTTATGGGGCTACGGCCCCTTTTGGAAATATCCCGTTGAAGTAATGAAAAAGCGCCCCCGGTCGGGAGCACTTTTCATTACTCAATCAGTGGACTAGAGACTAGCCAATGATTTTAGGAGCCTCAGCCGTAGCTAGGTCGAGGGGGAAGTCGTGAGCATTGCGCTCGTGCATCACTTCCATGCCCAGGTTGGCCCGGTTGATCACGTCTGCCCAGGTGCCAATCACTCGTCCCTGAGAGTCAAGGATCGACTGGTTGAAGTTGAACCCGTTCAGGTTGAACGCCATCGTGCTGATGCCAAGGGCGGTGAACCAGATACTAATCACAGGCCACGCACCCAAGAAGAAGTGCAGGCTGCGGCTGTTGTTGAAGCTGGCATATTGGAAGATCAACCGACCGAAGTAGCCGTGGGCTGCAACGATGTTGTAGGTCTCTCCTTTTTTGTACAAACTCCAGAGGGCTGGATCGATTCAGTTTTGCCCAGCAGGTTGCGATTTTTCAGCATCTGCACTTGGATAGCTTGACGACGCTGGGCACGGGTAGTGGTGTTCATGGGGCAATTTCCTAAGTCGTTGGGGAATAGAACCGAAGCGGTGTAGTCAACTAAAAGCGTTCATTAGCGGGTTTAGCGGCGACCCATAAAGCTCAATTCGATGGGAGATTGTTGGCGCTGGGCCACATTGAACTGCTTGACCTTTGAGGAATTTTCCACTAGTTTTTGTACATTTTGGCTGCGATCGCCCGCAAAACAGGCCCATAGTGGGCGCAATCAAATCGAAAACTTTAGCCTGAGAGCCGTCGCCCAGGGAAATCAGCCATCGGTGGCTAGGGATGGCTGTTAGTGTTGGCCGTTAGCGTTTTTGTCGCCAGCCGAATTTGCATGGTTTAACCATAAAAAATGAGGCGTTACCAAAGCGTTCTGACAGCGTTCTTTGCCCAGAACGCAGAGCGTTTGCTTCATCAAACCGGGGCCGCAAGACAGCAGGCGTCTTATTCTTCCGTTGCCATTATTCGAGCGGTGCCTGAGACCCGAATCGAGCTGCCGGGCGGGGGGGCGTCCTCTAGCCACTGCTGGCCCAGGGTGAGACTGATCAGAATTTTGTGTAAGCGGTCTAGAATCCCGATACTTGAGGAGACCGCATCATGGTACGCAAGAAGAAAGAACCGAATCGCATCGACGATATGCTGGACGACCTCTTGGCCGACTGC
>JBARVV010000075.1:0-99289 GCA_049646445.1 Nodosilinea sp.
GTACCGCGATCGCCCCCCTATAGCCCAGCTTGGGCAGTGCAGATTAAAGCAGATTAAACCAACAGGCTAGAGCCTGCGCCTCTCGGGTTAAGCCTCACGGTTGAGGAAATCTTGCAGTTGCCCCAGAGCAGCCCGACCAATGTTAAACACAGCCCAGCTTGCGGCTACAGCAATCGGCAGTAAAACAACAACGACTCGCCAGTCCATCGGGCATGCCCTCCTAAAACGTTTTACTTAAACACTTGTCACAATTTTCTCATAATTTACACCACATAGGGCGATCGCAGGCGCAGATATTTGACAGTTTGCCCCTAGGGCAAGACCCGCTGAAAAGAACAGACGGCTTGATCCAGAAGCGGGAGAACCCGCCTAAACCCCATATTCCATCAGCCCTAAAGCGATCCCAGCGTGACTGCATTAGCCTGAGTTCAAGGCCCATGCAGATAGCGAAAATTGCCGTCTTGCCATTTTGAGAGAACAACTCTACATCCAGAGCCGATTACCCTGTAGCTGATTATCAGCCAGCTGGTTCAGCCCCATTCAGCTGAGCCCCACGTCGAAGCCTGGTTCCCTAGCTTCCGGGAGTTTTGATGGCCTGGTGAGACATAGTGGGACAGGCAGGACACCTAATCCGCATTTTTTCTCCTAGCCTCACCCAGTTCTTACTAATTCTCCAAGTGCTATTTATTAGCCTAAACCTTATCCAAGTCCAGAGGTAGAGTTTTGCCTGTGGAAAATCTTTAGATCCCGAGCTGCGATCGGTTTGTTACTTAGTCCTAAAATTCTCTCAACTGAGGAATAATTTAGCTCAAGGCCAGACCAAATCTATGTTTTTGAGTAATCCAGGCAGTCGCCCATTTTAATTTATCCAGAGTTATTAACTTGTGAAAATTTTGCTTACCAATGACGGCTGCGATTCTGTAGTTTGTTACTTAACCTGCCTTGATTTGAGGGATACAACGCCTTTCTGAGGTGTTCTTTAGGCAGTTTGCGTATCCCATAGCTGAGCTGTTAAATGCTGAACTCCCTGATTTCAGGCTTCTTCTTTGGCCTTCCAGCGAAAAAGCTCTGAGCGATCGGATCAGTTCTCACGCCTGTAACGGCTTATTTAAGCTTTCTATAGACTCAGGTTATATCCGTCTATTGAGTAGGAAGCGCCTTTATCCGCTCTGTATTTTCGAGTAGAAGAGAGGAGAGTCCCATGACCATAAGTCCCCCTGAACCGGGACAAAAAGTCAGGGTCGTGGTTGATAAAGACCCGGTGCCCGTCTCATTTGAGCGATGGGGCAAGCCGGGCCACTTCGACCGCACGTTGGCCAAGGGTCCCAAAACCACCACCTGGATTTGGAACCTGCACGCCGACGCCCACGACTTTGACAGTCACACCAGTGATCTAGAAGATATTTCCCGAAAAATCTTCAGTGCTCACTTTGGTCACTTAGCCGTCATCTTTGTCTGGCTTAGTGGCATGTATTTCCACGGCGCTAAGTTTTCGAACTACGAAGCTTGGCTCACCAACCCTACGGGTATTAAACCGAGTGCCCAGGTGGTTTGGCCTATTTTTGGCCAAGACATCCTAAATGCTGACGTGGGCGGCGGCTTCCACGGCATTCAGATCACCTCTGGGTTGTTCCAGATGTGGCGGGCCAACGGCATTACCAACAGCTTCCAGCTTTACTGCACCGCTATTGGGGCGCTGGTGATGGCTGGGTTAATGCTGTTTGCCGGCTGGTTCCACTACCACAAACGGGCCCCCAAGCTGGAGTGGTTCCAAAACGTGGAATCGATGATGAACCACCACCTGGCCGGGCTGCTGGGTCTGGGTTGCCTGGGCTATGCCGGGCAGCAAATCCACGTGTCGTTGCCGATCAATGCCTGCATGGATGCGATCGATGCGGGCCAGCCTTTGACCATTGGGGGTCGAGTGATCGATTCGGTGGGGGCGATACCGTTACCCCACGAGTGGATCCTCAACAAGGCCTTGATGGCTGACCTCTACCCCAGCTTTGCGGAGGGTTTGAAGCCCTTCTTTACCCTCAACTGGGGCGTGTACGCCGATTTCTTGACCTTCAAGGGTGGTCTAAACCCCGTCACTGGCGGCCTGTGGCTGTCGGATACGGCGCACCACCACCTGGCGTTAGCCGTTCTATTCATTGTGGCTGGCCACTTCTACCGCACCAACTGGGGCATTGGCCACAGTTTCAAAGAAGTGCTGGAGGCCCACAAGGGGCCGTTTACAGGCGAAGGCCACAAGGGCATGTACGAGATCTTCACGACCTCCTGGCATGCTCAGCTGGGGTGGAACTTGGCCCTTCTTGGGTCCCTTACCATCATCGTGGCCCAGCACATGTACTCGATGCCTCCCTATCCGTACCTCGCGACGGATTACCCCACTCAGCTGTCGCTGTTTACCCACCACATGTGGATTGGCGGCTTCTTGATTGTGGGGGGAGCAGCCCACGCGGCCATCTTTATGGTGCGTGACTATGAACCCTCGGTACACGTCAACAACAACCTCGATCGCGTATTGCGCCACCGGGATGCGATTATTTCGCACCTCAACTGGGTCTGTATTTTCCTCGGCTTCCACAGCTTTGGGCTATACATCCACAACGACACCATGCGGGCCCTGGGTCGTCCCCAGGATATGTTCTCCGATACGGCGATTAATCTCCAACCGGTGTTTGCTCAGTGGATTCAAGGTATTCACGGAGCGGCGGCGGGCAATACTGCGCCCAATGCTTTGGCTGGCGTTAGCCCGGTGTTTGACGGTGGCTTGGTGGCCGTTGGCGGTAAGGTAGCCATGGCGGCGATTCCTCTGGGGACAGCCGACTTCATGGTGCACCATATCCACGCCTTTACCATCCACGTCACGGTGCTAATTCTGCTGAAGGGCGTGCTGTTTGCCCGCAGCTCCAGGCTGATTCCTGACAAGGGCGAACTGGGCTTCCGATTCCCCTGCGACGGTCCCGGTCGGGGCGGCACCTGTCAGGTCTCTGCTTGGGATCATGTCTTCCTGGGCCTGTTCTGGATGTACAACTGCATCTCGATTGTGATTTTCCACTTCAGCTGGAAGATGCAGTCGGATGTGTGGGGTACGGTCTCGCCCGATGGAGGAGTGTCGCACATTACCGGCGGCAACTTTGCAGCTAGCGCCATCACCATTAACGGCTGGCTGCGCGACTTCTTGTGGGCACAGGCCTCTCAGGTGATCGGCTCCTACGGGTCGGCGCTGTCGGCCTACGGCCTGATGTTCCTGGGTGCGCACTTTGTCTGGGCCTTTAGCCTGATGTTCTTGTTTAGCGGTCGCGGCTACTGGCAAGAGTTGATTGAGTCCATTGTCTGGGCGCACAGCAAGCTGAAGTTGGCTCCCGCTATTCAGCCTCGCGCTCTGAGCATCACTCAGGGTCGGGCTGTGGGTGTGGCCCACTACCTGCTGGGAGGGATTGCCACAACATGGGCCTTCTTCTTGGCAAGAATCATTTCGGTGGGATGACCCGTTTGGTCATGGGATTCCCGGTGGGGATGGGCGAATCAATTGATGCCCCATTCCCCGTAGGGGCAAACGGTCGTTTGCCCCCGTACCACAATCCAAACCACCGAATATCGACGAATTGCGTTTTCTGACCCATTCGTACAGCAAACCTGTTTTGATTCATGGCAACTAAATTCCCTAAATTTAGCCAGGACCTGGCTTCCGATCCGACCACAAGGCGGATCTGGTACGGGATTGCCACCGCCCACGACTTTGAAAGCCACGATGGCATGACGGAGGAGAATCTTTACCAAAAGATCTTCGCTTCGCACTTTGGCCACCTGGCAATCATCTTTTTGTGGACGTCGGGCAACCTGTTCCACGTCGCCTGGCAAGGTAACTTTGAGCAGTGGGTGAAAGACCCGCTGGGCGTGAAACCGATCGCACACGCGATTTGGGATCCGCAATTTGGCCAACCCGCCGTGGATGCCTTCACCCAGGCGGGAGCTAGCTACCCGGTCAACATCTCGTTCTCGGGGGTGTATCACTGGTGGTACACCATTGGCATGCGCACCAACACCGACCTCTACAGCGGGGCGATGTTCCTGCTGATTTTGTCGGCGGTCTTTTTGTTTGCGGGCTGGCTGCACCTTCAGCCTAAGTTTCGGCCTAGCCTGGCCTGGTTCAAAAATGCGGAATCGCGGTTGAACCACCACCTGGCTGGTCTGTTTGGGGTTAGCTCCCTGGCCTGGGCCGGTCACTTGATTCACGTGGCGATTCCCGAAGCGCGGGGTCAGCACGTGGGCTGGGATAACTTCCTGTCGGTACGGCCTCACCCCGCCGGGTTGAAGCCGTTCTTTACCGGCCAGTGGGGGGTCTATGCCCAGAACCCAGACACCGCCAACCACGTGTTTAACAGCAGCGACGGGGCCGGGACGGCGATTCTCACCTTCCTGGGTGGGTTCCATCCTCAAACCGACGCGCTGTGGCTGACGGATATTGCTCACCACCACCTGGCGATCGCGGTGCTCTTCATCGTGGCTGGCCACATGTACCGGACTAACTTCGGTATTGGCCACGACATGAAGACCATCATGAATGCCCACCGCCCCCCCGAAGGCACCCCCTTTGGCGGCATGCTGGGCGAAGGTCACAAGGGCATCTACGACACCTACAACAACTCGCTGCACTTCCAGCTGGCCTGGCACCTGGCTTGTCTGGGTGTGGTGACGTCGCTGGTGGCGCAGCACATGTACTCGCTGCCGTCCTACGCCTTTATCGCCAAGGACTACACCACCCAGGCGGCTCTGTATACCCACCACCAGTACATTGCTGGGTTCATTATGGTGGGGGCGTTTGCCCACGGAGCCATCTTCCTGGTGCGCGACTACGACCCGAAAGCCAACTACAACAACGTGCTGTACCGAGTGCTGGAGCACAAGGAAGCGATTATCTCGCACCTAAGCTGGGTGTCGCTATTCCTGGGCTTCCACACTCTGGGTCTGTACGTTCATAACGATGTGGTGGTCGCCTTTGGCACCCCCGAAAAGCAAATTCTGGTAGAACCTGTGTTTGCCCAGTGGGTTCAAGCGGCCCACGGCAAGCTGATTTACGGTATGGATACTCTCCTATCTAACCCCGACAGCATTGCTACGACGGCTTGGCCCAACCACGGCAACGTGTGGCTCGGCGGTTGGCTGGATGCCATCAATAGCGGCTCTAACTCGCTGTTCTTGAACATTGGCCCTGGCGACTTCCTGGTTCACCATGCGATCGCCCTAGGTCTGCACACCACCACCCTGATCTTGGTCAAGGGTGCGCTGGATGCCCGCGGCTCGAAGCTGATGCCCGACAAAAAAGACTTCGGCTACAGCTTCCCCTGCGACGGCCCCGGTCGGGGCGGCACCTGCGACATCTCGGCGTGGGACTCGTTCTACCTGGCCATGTTCTGGATGCTCAACACCATTGGTTGGGTGACCTTCTACTGGCACTGGAAACACCTGGCGCTGTGGTCGGGCAACGTGGCTCAGTTCAACGAAAACTCGACCTACCTGATGGGCTGGTTCCGAGATTATCTGTGGCTTAACTCGTCGCAGCTAATCAACGGCTACAACCCCTACGGCATGAATAATCTGGCGGTTTGGGCCTGGATGTTCCTGTTTGGACACCTGGTCTGGGCGACCGGCTTCATGTTCTTGATCTCCTGGCGGGGCTACTGGCAGGAGCTGATCGAAACCCTGGTTTGGGCGCACGAGCGCACTCCCCTGGCGAACCTGGTTCGCTGGAAGGACAAGCCCGTTGCCATGTCGATTATCCAGGGTCGGGTGGTAGGTTTGGCGCACTTTACGGTGGGTTACATCCTCACCTACGCCGCCTTCCTGATCGCGTCAACCTCCAGTCGCTTTGGCTAGCAGGGATTCCAAATCCCCTTGTAGGGTGGGCACTGCCCACCTTACTTACACCCCCGTAGCAAAATCCCTTCCTCGGAGGGGCTGGGGTGGGTTTATCCAAACTGGTAGAACCCACCCCGCTCTCCAAGCCCTCTGCTTAGGAGAGAAAAAATAATCAACACAATTTATTAGTAAAAGCCCTAGTCACTGGTGGGCGGTGCCCACCCTACAGAAAAACAAAAAATAGTTTGAGGTGGTGAGCGACTCTCTGCGATCGCCCTTGGCCATCTCCCGAGCTTGAGACGGATGGAGACTCTCCGCTGCTCAAGAGTCCTGGTTCTTCGGGGTAGTTGAGCCAGGACTTTTATTCTTTGGTGATCAAGAGGGGAATCAAATCTGCTCTTGCAGCAACAATAGCCCTTGGCTTGTTGTTGGATTAGGCTGTTTTCACAGCACCTGGCACGTAATTTTGGCAGCGCTTTGCTGGCGATCGCCCTCACCTCCATCGTCAAAACCAAAACGGGTTGGGGCTGGACCTGGCGGGGGCGATCGCTTAAAGCTTCCTAGGATCGCGGCGTCCTAGCGCCTGGGCGCGTACATCATCACCAAAACGCCCAGCAAAACCACCCAGCCGCCGAGCAGATCAAAGCGATCGGGCTTTACCTGGTCAACCAGCCAGCCCCACGCGATCGACAGCACAATAAAGATGCCGCCATAGGCTGCGTAGGCGCGGCCAAAATGGGTCGGTTGCAGGGTCGGCACTGCTCCATATATTCCCAAAATGATCACACCAAGCACCGCTAGCCACAGGCTTTTGCCTTCCCGCAGGGCCAGCCAAACCAAATAGCCGCCGCCAATTTCACACAGGCCAGCCAGCACAAAAAACAGCAGCGATCGCACCATGGTTCAGCCTTTGTCTCTAAGGGTTTGGTGAAATTGAGAATTGGCAGATTACAGGAAATCCAATTTGGTAAACTCCGATTCATAATCAGGAGCCCCGTAGGGGTGTAGCATGCTACACCCCTACAAACCGGGGGTATTCAGGCAGGATTCGGTCTTACGCCATTTCCATTTTTTTAAAGACTACGTTGAGGCCCGACTTGGGTCTGAGGGTCGGAATAGGGTTCATGGTGAGATCTTGGTCGGGCACCACTTCCCAGGTGTAGTGGCGCAGCAAATGGGCCGCCACCAGCTTAATTTCGAGCTGGGCAAAGGCCAAACCCAGGCATACTCTGGGGCCGCCGCCAAAGCCCACCAGGCTAAAGTCAAAGCGCTTGTGCTCGGCTCGCTCGGGGCTAAAGCGATCGGGGTCGAAGCGTTCAGGGTCGGTGTAGATGCGGCGATCGCGGTGGGCGGCATCAATTCTGTACAGCGCCATCCAGCCCTCGGGCACGCGGTAGCCGTTGAACTCAAAGGGCTTGACTACGCCGCGAAAGCCCCCGGCCACGGGTGGGTACAGCCGCTCCACCTCTTTGACGATCTGGTCGAGGTAGGGCATCTGCCGGATTTGCTCTAGGTCGATCGGGGTGTCCAGATTAGCTAAAGCCGCCTGCTCCTGCCGCGCCCGCGCCCAGATATCGGGGTGCTGCGCCAGCGACATTACCAGCGAGGTCAGCATGGAAGTCGTCGTTTCGTGGCCCGCAAACAGCATCAGCAGGGCCTGGGCTTTAATTTCCTCTAGGCTGAGGCGGTTGCCTGCCTCGTCTTCGCTCTGCACCAGCAGGCCCAGGGCATCGTGGGCGGGGTAGGCCTGGCGTTCTTTGACCACCTGCTCAATATGCTCTAGCAGGCGATCGCGCGCTTTGATCGCCTTGCCAAAGGGCATCCAGCCCCAGCGAATGGGCGGTGAAAACAGGCCGTTAGTCAAATCGGCAAACCACTGCGACATCTGGGCGCTCTGCTCGCCCGGTTCGCTGCCGAGCAGCAGGGTGCTGGCAATATCAAAGGTGAGCTGCTTCAGTTCGTCGAACCAGGTGAACTGGCCCAGGTCTTCCCACCGCTGGGCGTAGCGATCGGTGAGAGTCTGCATGGTGTCAACGTAGCCCGCCAGGGCCGGGCCGTGAAAGGCGGGCATGAGCAGCTTGCGGTTGCGGCGGTGCTCCTCGCCCTCCTGCAAAAAGAGCGATTCGCCTAAAAGTTCTTTAAAAGTGCCGGGCCAGCCCTCTCGCCACGAAAAGCAGTCCATGTGGCTTGAGAGCACAAACTGGTTGGCCTCTGGCCCCATCATCACCACCGTGGGGCGACCCAGCAGGCGCGTTTTGAAGATCGCCCCATACCGGGCCTGGCGCTTGCGGGCGAACTCGCGATCGAACAAAAAGCTGAGGGTTTCGCCCACCACGGGAAGACCGAAACTGCCGGGGGGCAGAGGCTTCGAATCTGGAATGCCCGAATCTGGAATGGAAGTGGTCATGTACTCAAGCAAGAATGCGAGCGTTAACGTTGGCCCCAAGGCCAACGCCCTCTAGAGTAGCGCAGAGCAATGACGGTAAGCTTTCAGGCGATACACACCTTCCATTCCAGGCAGCCGTCTAGAAAAGCGTTAAGCGGGGGCGATGTTGTGTCCAGCCGCCACAATCAGTTCCTTAAACGTTTCTTCTGAAGCCCTAGAGCTAATGGTGACCGTTTTGGCCTGAGAGTTAATGTCAATATTGGCATCGGGTTCAGAGGTAAGAATCAGTTTCTTAAGCTCTTGCTCTGACTGCTGATCGCCCAGGGTTGGTACTTTAAACTGCCAAGCCATAGTACTTTCTCTACCTTAACCTATCGTTTTCCATGCCTACGGTAGTCGCAGGAGAAGGGCGCTGTCGTCTACAGAAAGGCTGAATTTCTGCGGGAAAACAAGCCCCAGACGTTGCTGAATAGCCCTGAGCCAGACCTCAGGCTAGGTTTCATCGGCTAAAGCCAAAACCCGCTGCACAATCTCCTCAGACAGCCACATTCCGGCATTTCCCAACCGATATACCAGCGGTTTGATAGTTGTAGTCAAACCCTGTGATTTCGCCTCTAGCAAAATCTTGAGCGTTCCCCAGACGCAAAGACCAGAAGTTTGAGCTGCTTGCCTGGCTAGCATGTCGTCCAACAGCACAATTTTTGTAGGATGCTCAAGGGTCAAGGACATTGCTGCCAGTTCGCCTGGGCCTAAACCTAAGGCTTGCCAATCAGGTGGGATAACTCTGGGTTCCACCACCTTGATCCAGAGATAGCGCTTCAGACTGGGCACATCGTAGCCCCGCTTCTGACCGGCTTCGAGTTCGAGCACAACGGCGTTCGGAATCCAAACGTCATCAAAAAGCTGTGGTAGCCAGTCTAAGGCTTGTATGCGATACAAATAGAGCAAAGGCGATGTATTAGAAATCGCTTCAGGCAAGGCTTTCCTCTAGGTCTGCTAGCTCAGACGCGAGGGGAAAAACCTCATAGCTTTTGAGGTTTAACAAAAACTCAACGCGCGGCATGTCGGCCAGTTCCGCTGCCCGGCTGGAGGATAACCGACCCAGTTCGTACAGCTTGACTGCCGCCAGCATTCGTAGCTCACGGGCAAAGGCAGCTTCGTCAGGGGTTTCAGGTAAAAAGACTGTTTCGGGAACGTCAATGACGATCTGCCGGGTTGCCATAGTTGACGTTCCTGATAGGTAAGTGAGTGCTGTACCGGGCCTCTCGATCTTAGCTTAGGTGGCTAGCGAACCAGCCAGCCCCAGCTCCAGAACACAGCCATACCGCCTGCGATGGTGAGCAGCAGATTCTTGCGCCAGAGGGCGAGGATAACGCAGGCGATCGCGCCCACCAGCCGAGCATTCTGCCACCCCAGCCACAGATCGCCATCGGGCAGCACGACCGCAGGCACCACGATCGCGGTGAGCACCACCGGGGGCACGTAGCCCAGCGCCCGCACCAGAGTCGGCGATAGCTGAATACGTCCGCTAAAGGCCAGCAGGCTGTAGCGAATTGAGAACGTTACCAGGGCCATTGCCCCGACCAAAAGCCAGTCGTTCATGACCAGTTCCCCTAGCGATGATGTTGACCAGCAAATCCCTGAAAGGGCGGCCATGCCCCTAGTTTAGTGCCTGGTGACAGGGCTTTTGGCTTCGTTAAAGGAGTCATGGAAACGGCAACACCTGAGTCTCAGCGCCAAAAGACAGTGCCTTGCCCACAGATTGTAAAGCTTTGATAAAGCTGTCCTGATTTAAATCTGCTTCATAAACTCAGGCGTAATAGGCATGAAAACCTTAAACAGCTGGCGGCTTGATTCAAGTGCCAAGCCCAGGAGTTTTTACATGCCCCCTTCCGATTCCACAGCCCCCGTTGCTAACTTTTCATTCGTTGAAGTGGATGATGCTGGAGAGCAGATCAATGGGGCCATCCCCATTGTTTCTGCCCTAGCCCAACCACTAACGGCTATCTCTGGCACCCTGTCTGGAGATGCCGACCTCTTCCAGATTTTTATTTCCGGTGACCAACCCTTTTCGGCAACAACGTTGAGCCCAGCCACGCTGCTGGGCTTACCCATCGACAACACGCTAGGTATTCCCACCAGTCTGCTGCAAGACCCGCAATTATTTTTGTTCGATGCCACAGGTAAGGGTATCTATGGCAATGACGACTTATTTGGTTCAGCGCAGGCAACCCTGCCGTCTATGGCCAGCCCGCTGACTCCGGGTATCTATTATTTGGCCATTTCTGGTTTCGATTACGACCCCATCAGTACGGGTGGAGAGATCTTCCCCGATGAATCTTTTGATGGCGTTTTGCTGCCCACCGGGCCGGGGGGCGATCTGCCCCTGACCGGGTTTGCTGGGGAGTTTGCCAGCAGCGGCGACTACACCATTGCTCTCACGGGGGCTCAAACCATTCAGCCTGTTGCCCCGCCCACGGCCTTCGACCTGCTGGGGTTGACCGACGCCAATCAGATCGTGGCATTTTCTACGAGTAATCCGGCCCAGACCAAAACGCTTGCGGTGACCGGAGTCGAGGGCACGCTGATTGGTATTGATGTGCGGCCGGCCAACGGATTGATTTACGGCCTGACGACCACCAACCAGATTTACACTATTGCGCTCGGTGATGACGGGGCTGCGGCGACCCTAGTCAGCACGCTGTCTCAACCCTTTGAGGGCGGCGCTGTGTCGGGCTTCGACTTTAACCCGGTGGCCGATCGCCTGCGGTTGGTGGGCGAAAACGATCAGGATTTTCGCATCAATGTGGATACGGGGGCGGTGATTGTCGATGGCGACCTCGCCTTCTCGCCGGAGGATATCAATGCGGGCGTAAACCCGAGCGTGACCGGGGCGGCCTACACCAACTCCTTTGCAGGCACCACGGCGACCCAGCTGTACGACATTGACAATGCTCTAGATAGCCTGCTGCTGCAAAGCCCGCCCAACGATGGCACCTTGCAAACGGTGGGAGCTTTGGGGTTTGACCTTGAGACTCTGGGCGGGTTCGAGATTGTGTCGACCTCGGCGGGAGACAACACAGCGTTTGCGGTGTCTGACGCAATGCTGTACACCCTCAACCTGGAAACTGGCGTTGCGACCAGCCTAGGGGCGATCGGAGATGGCAATGCGATCGCGTTTCAGGGGCTGACGGCTGCGCCCCCGATGGCCGACGTTGATCCTCTACCCGAACTGTTTGACCTGACCGGCTTTGACGGCAACGTAGCGGTCAACGTGATTAGGCGGCTCTCACGGGAAGCCCTGTTTGACAATGTGCTGTCTTTTTACGAGACCGATGCCCTGGGTCAAGTCGATGGCCTGCTGCCGGGAGATATAGGCTATGAAACCGCTGCCGCTGCCAACCTGATCGATGGCATCACCTTATTCGTTAACAACAACCAGAGCACTGATGTCACCGTCAGCCTCCCCGGCGGCACGTACTATGCACCGGCACTGCTGATTGATGGCAATTTGCAAAACCTGGCGACGGTTGGTGATGCGGCCCTGGGCCAAACGCGGATCAAACGCGAGGGCAATACCTGGCTGTTTGAAGATGCTGGAGACTTTGATTTTAACGATTTAGTGGTGACCCTCACCCCTGACATCGCCGGGATGGGCTAGTGGTTTATCAGGCTTAAGAATAGGGATTTTTGCAGGGTTCATCCGCGAAGAATGCGCCGTTTAGAGGCCATCCTAGGAGTAGCCACGATCCCAATCTCTAGTATTGACTGATCACTCGGCGATCGCTCAAACCACGTCTTTTTCCACTGCTGTGCTGGCTGAATGAGCCCTGTGATCTAAGCTGCTTATGCTGCTGCGATGCCAGGCTGAAGTTCCGTATTTCCTAATCACAATCAAAGGGTATACCTACCATGAAGACTATCAACAAAACCTTCAAAAAAGCCCTGTATGCGGCTGGCCTAGGGCTTGGGCTGGCGACCACTCTGGGCGCAGGTGCTCTTTTCGTTAACGCCTCTGATCACGACGATGGTGAGTCAGAAATTAAAGGCCGCAACCTGAATCTGACCGATTTGTATGTATTCCGAGAAGTGGATCAAAATCCCAGTGCTGCATCGAACAATCTAGTTCTAATTATGAATACGAACCCTCGTTCTATAGCGGGGCAGCAGTATTACTTCAGCACCCGAGCGTCGTACAAGTTCAATATTTCTCGCGTTGCCGACAATGATGCTACGCCGAAAGGGCTATCGGATGTTGTTCTAGAGTTTGAGTTTGGCCCACCGGACGGCAATAACCGTCAAGACTACACCCTCACCGTGACCAAAGACGGCAGCAGCGACGTAATTGAAGGCCAAACCACGGCGCTAAGAGAAACACCAATCTTGAATACGGGCAGCGTCGATGGTTCCACTGTTCAAGTCTTTGCAGGGCTGCGCGAAGATCCGTTTTTCTTTGATGTGGAGCAGTTTTTCCGGGTGCGGGCCGGGGCACTGGGTAAAGGGCCAGCGGTTGGGTTTCGCGAACCCGCCCAAGCGGTGGACTTTGCCCAGGGCTACAACGTCAATGCGATCGCCGTTCAGCTGCCCATTGGCCTCTTGCAGGGTTCAGAAAACGCCACCACCTTTGATGTGTGGATGACGGTGTCGCTGCCGGGCAGCAAGAAGTTTAACCAGGTCGAGCGACTGGCCCGCCCGGCGGTGAATGAGGGCTTGATTGTCACCAACGACTTTTTGAACACCCTTAACAGCGTCGACCCTGCCTTTGAGGCGGCGGCTCTGGCGGGGCAAGAACCGGCAGCTAGTGCGGCGGCCCCGATTGTGGGAGAAGCCAAACAGACCCTGCTGGCGATCGGCAATAACGATGCCAGGGCTGATGCTCTGCTCCAGGCGTTTTTGCCCGATGTGATGCGGATCGATACCACCGGACCCAGCGGTTATGCCAATGCCCTGAATGCTAAAGGCAGCCCCATTGCTGGACGCCTGCTGATGGATGACGTGATCGATATTACGCTCTCCGTGCTGACCAACGGCGGCATTACCACTGACAACGTGTCCTATCAAGGCACACCCGGCAACCCGGCCCAGGGCCACGATCCCCTGGTGCCGTCGTTCCCCTACCTGGCCCCGGCTAACTAGGGCTGGCCTTAAAGCGGCTTTAGTTCTCGTAGGTTGGGTGCAGCGGAGCGGAACCCAACAGCAGTCAGCCTTGTTGGGTTCTGCTATCGCGCCACCCAACCTGCAAGTAAAAGCACAAAGTCTTGGGATTCGGGCGGCATGTCAATAGCCGTGCAGTTGCCGCCCGAATCCCCAGCAATGTCTGGTTAGTACAGGATGCGATCGCCATGGTAACCATTAGATCAATCACGTTTCCCCTAGGTCGAGGGTATCCGGCTGGGCTGCTAGCCGTGGGTCTGCTCTCGCTGGGGGCCATTGCCCTAACGCAAGTATCCGACTGGCAACGTTGGTCAGGGTGGCCCCAGGGGCCTTACCCCTATGCGTTTGCTGACTCTGCGTCCAGCCAAAATCAGCAGACTCTAGAGCAGTCGATGTCGTTCTACCAGGGGCGAGTTCAGCAAAATCCAACGGATGGACTTGACCAGGCGGCGCTGGCTAATCTCTATATTCAAATGGCTCGCGCCACCCGCAACGACAGTTGGTACCTGCTGGCCGAAAAAACCGCTCAACAGTCGCTGGCCAATATGCCCTTCGACAATGCTGGGGCGACGCTAGCTTTGGCCAAAATTGCTGAGGCCCAGCACGACTTTGAGACTGCCGTTGGGTTGGCTGAAAGTGTCGGTAGCCCTGATGCCCTGGGGCTGGTGATTACGTCTCAGCTGGCACTGGGACAGCTTGATGAGGCCGCCAGTCTGGCGCATTCTTTAGCCGAGCAATATCCGTCGCTGGGCAGTCTGACGCTGCGGGCGCTGACCTACGAGGCTCAGGGGCGGGATGATCTAGCCCTCAAGGACTTTCAACGGGCGATCGCAGCAGAAGAACCCGACAACACCGCCGGTTCGGCCCAGACCCGCGTGTTTTTGGGCCGGTTCTACGCTCAGCGAGGCGACCACAAAACCGCTCAAGCTCTCTACCGCGAAGCGCTACAGATTGTCCCTGATCACCCGCTAGCGCATCTTCAGATGGCCGAGTTAGCCACGGTTAACGGCCACTACCGCACGGCCAAACACCACTACCGCGAGGTCGGCGGGCCAGTAGCACTCCACGGCCTGGCTCGAATTGAAGCCCTGCGGGGGCGGCCAAAAACCGCAGCCTGGCAGGTGGCCGAAACTGAGCTGCGGCGCAGCGTTACAGGCAATGCCCTGGGTCACCGCCGCGATTTGGCCCACATGCTGCTAGAACGTGGGGACCCGGCAGATGTGGCGGAGGCGGTGACGCTGATGGAAACCGAAGCGGCCAACCGCCGCGATGCCGAAACCCTGCACCTACTGGCCTGGGCGCGGCAGGCGGCGGGTCAGCTACCGGCAGTCCAGCAGGTGATGCGGGAGGCACTCGACTCGGGCATTCGCAACGCCGGGATGGCCTACCGAGCCGGTGAGATTGAGCTGGCTCTAAACCGTCCTGACCAGGCCGAACAGTTTTTTCGCCAGGCGGTCGAGATTGACCCTACGTTTACTCCCCAAACCCGACAACGGTTAGGACTCGTCAGCCAGAATGAGAGGCTTTTACCATGACCCAGCTACGCCGATACGGTGTTTTAAGTCTTCTGGTCGCCGTGATCTGTATGGTGATGGGGCTGGCGATCGCCCCCCCGGCTACCGCCCACTGGGGAGATTTGGCCACCGCTGAAATTGTTGTCGCCGAGACAGAGACCCAGATTACGCTGACCTACCCCACCGGACTGACGGCCTTTGCCGATGACGACGGCAGCGGGCGGCTCTCAACCGAGGAACTCATGCGCCATCGGCAGGCGCTGACGGAACAGCTTGAGCCCGCGATCGCCCTCAGCGACAGCCGCAATCAAACGCCCCGGCTCACGATCCAGCCTGCCGTAGACAGTGTCTCTGCCAATGCGCGAATTGCCCCCAGCAGCCACACTACCCTACAGCTGCGGTACGCCTGGGCAGAGCCACCGTCGGGGCTGGCGATCGCTTACACCTTTTTCCCAGCCGATGCGCCCGAGGCGAGTTGCCTGACCACCATTGCCGAATCTGGACAGGTCACCAACCACGTTTTTACGCCTAAAAACCCCACCTTCACCGTAAAATCCACCGATGCAGCCGCGCTGGGCAGCAGAGCCTGGTTCATCACCCTGATTGGCGCGTTTTTGTGGGGGGCGGTGCATTCGCTGTCGCCGGGGCACGGCAAAACCCTGGTGGGGGCCTATCTGGTGGGCGAACGGGCGACCTCGCGCCACGCCCTGTTTTTGGCCCTGACGACTACTGTGACCCACACCCTCGGCGTGTTTGCCCTGGGGCTGATCACCCTGGCCGCCGCCCGCTACGTGCTGCCCGAGCAAATCTATCCGTGGCTGGGCCTGATGTCAGGGGGAATGATTGTCTGCATTGGCGCTAATCTGATTGCCCAGCGATCGCAGCGGCAGCGCTCTAGCCACCACCACGGCGCTCATGCTCATGCCCCCAGCGAAGCCCACTCCCATTCCCACAGCGCCCACTCTGCCGGTGAACTGGCTCACGCTCACGCCCACAAAGATTCCCACGGCCACGAGCACTCAACCCACGATCACTTGACCCACGGCCATGACCACCCCCACCATTCCCACGGGCATCACTCCCATGCCGCCACTCACCCCGCTCACGGCTCCGCTCATCACTCTCATTCCCACGCCCCCGATTCTGCTCACCACCACCACGGCGGGCACTCCCATAGCCATTTGCCCATAACCGCCGATGGCACCACCACCTGGCGCAGGCTGCTGCTGCTGGGTCTGTCAGCGGGGCTGGTGCCCTGCCCGGCAGCGCTGGTTCTGCTGCTGGGGGCGATCGCCTTTGGCAACCCAGTGTCGGGGTTGTTGCTGGTGGTGGCGTTTAGCCTGGGGCTGGCAAGCGTTTTAGCCGGTTTAGGTCTGCTGATGGTGTCGGCCAAGCGGGTGTTTCAGCGGGTGCCCATCCCTCGACTGGGAGCGTTGCAGTGGCTGCCGTTGGCTAGCGCGGTGGGCATCACCCTGATCGGCCTGGGCATTTCGACCCGATCGATTTTGCAGCTGATCTGACCCAGGCTGTCACCAGCGGTTGCCCTCCCCCTTTTGCTTTCCAATTGAATCGATTTGACGCCCCTTTGCTTACAGGATGCACACCATGCCCCCCATTTCTCGCTGGATTATGCCCCTCCCCCTGGCGATCGCCTTTGTCGCCCCCGCCATAGCCAACCCGACTGCGCCCCCGCGCCGGGCTGAACCCGTGTCTTACTTCTGCTATATGGTCACCACCGATGGTCAGGTGCGTGACCTATCATCATTGTGCGGTGATGCCTCAGACACCCCCCCTGGCCAGACTGTCGTTCAGAACAGTGAACCCTGTTATTTCTTAGACAGCGATGGCAAACCCTGTCAGGTGGCGGGTAGGACGGCGTCTAGAAACTGAGCGACTTAGCCAACAGCATCGATTTTTTCTATCAGTGAAAAGCCGCACCAGGGCGGCAGACAGCACAGTTTTTTGATTGAGGTTAATCCATGACAACAGCAGGCTCGGTATGGCAACAGCTCAGAGGCAAAAAACTCGATTTAGACCAGGCTCTATCGCTATTGGTCAACGAGCAGGGGCGAGTAAATCTTGCCTTACTGGATCGCGAAGTCAGCGATCGCTTTTTTCGAGACTGCCAGGATCACCCTGCCCTGCCGCCGATTATGCCGCTGCTGCTGTGGCGCAATCGCTACTACCTGGGCAGCCCCGCGCCGCTCTCGCCCGAGCAGATTGATCAACTGAGCGATCGCACTTCGACCGAAATTTGCGTGATTAGTATTAGCGTCAAAAGCTATCACGCCTGGTTTCGGCTGCAAAAACTTGACACCAACAAAATCGACGCCGAGCAGGTGATTAACCCCCTCACCGGGGAGATGGAATCGGAAGATATTGGCGAGATCACCGAGCTGTTTCTGTCTAGGGCCGTCGATCAAATCAGCCGGATCAAAACGATTATTTCGGGCGCGCTGCGCAACCGAGCCAGCGATATTCACCTTGAGCCGATTCGGGAAGGGCTGCTGGTGCGCTACCGCATTGACGGCATTTTGCACGACATCACCACGCTGCCCCCCGACATTAGCCGCCGGGTAATTGTGGCCCTCAAGGTGATGTGCAAAATGAACATCGCCGAAAGCCGCGTCCCGCAAGATGCTCGGATTGGCGATCGCTACTCCAAGACATCCGACCTCGATGTCGAGCTGGATATGCGGGTGAGCACGCTGCCCTGCATCAATGGCGAAAAGGCCGTGATTCGCCTGCTGCCCCAGGAAAACCCGTTCACCAACATTAAAGAATTGGGCTTTACCCCGCCCGCCCTCGAAATTTACGAAAACTGGCTGCGCCAGCCCCAGGGCATGATTATTTTTACCGGGCCAACTGGCTCGGGCAAAACCAGCACGCTCTACACCAGCCTGCAGCGGGTGGCCACCCAGCAGGTCAACGTGGTGACAGTGGAAGACCCGGTGGAATACATTCTGCCCCGCATTACCCAAACCCAGGTGCACGAGGCGGCGGGAATGACCTTCGCCGCCGGAATGCGGGCCATTCTGCGCCAGGACCCCGATATTATTATGGTGGGGGAAGTGCGCGACAACGAAACCGCTGAGACCGCCGTGCGTGCCGCGCTGACCGGGCACCTGGTGCTCACCACCCTGCACACCAACGACGCCGTCAGCGCCATTCCCCGCCTCAAAGACATCGGCCCCGACCCCAGCCTAATCAGCGATGCCCTGCTGGGCATTGTGGCCCAGCGCCTGGTGCGCAAGGTGTGCCCCCACTGCGCCGTGCCCCACGAGCCCACCGCCCACGACCTCCAAATACTCGGCATTTCCTACGACCAGGCCAACGCCAGCCAGTGGCGAATGGGGAAAGGCTGCCCGAAATGCTTTGATTCTGGCTACTCTGGCCGCGAGGCTGTAGTTGAGCTGCTCAATGTCGACGATACCGTGCGCCAGATCATCTACGAAGGCACCCTGACCCAGCTCCACCGCTACTTGCACAAATGCGGGCTAGAGTCCTTCCGCAAAGCGGCGATCGCCAAGGTGAGCACCGGCCTCACTACCATGTCAGAAATTCTGCGGGTGCTGCCCTACAGCGCCTTCCACAAGCGCCATCATTTTCAAGAAGGAGCGCCCTTGAAGGCAAATTTGCGAAAAACCAGTCTCCACAGCGCCGGTTAAGGGATCTAAAGCCCTCATCGCTCCGCCCCATCATGCCCAAACCGCCGCGTTTCTAACCAAAACCCGACGGCTACCCCCGCGATCGCCGCCACCATCAGCCCCAATTTATGAGGCAAGCCATTCGCCAGCACCGCCACCAGACCAGCGACGGCGATCGCCCCCACCATTGGCCGCGTCGTGGCGTAGGGCACGATCATGCCGATGAACGTGGCCACCATGGCAAAATCTAGACCCCAGGCCGCCGCGTTGGGGATTAGCTGGCCCACCGTTAGACCTAGCAGGGTGCAAAAAATCCAGTTGATGTACATGGCCAGGGCGGCACCCAGGTAGTACCAGTGCTTATGGGGGCTGGGGTCGGGCTGCAGGTAGCGGCGAATGGCGATCGCAAACACCTCGTCGGTGAGGAAAAAACCGATCGCGCCCTTCCACCGCTGGGAGGCCCCCTGCACGTAGGGCAGCAGGCTGGCGGAGTAGAGCATATGCCGCAGGTTCACCACCACCGTCGTCAACACTACCAGCGGCAGGGTGCTGCCCGCCGCCAGCAGCCCCAGAGCAATAAACTGCGCCGACCCGGCAAACACAAACACCGACATGCCTAGGGCGGCGCTAAAGGAAAGGCCGCTGCCCTGGGCCAGGGTGCCAAAAATAATCCCGAAGGGAATCGCCCCGACCACCAGCGGAAAAATGTCTCGCGCCCCAGCCAACACCTCTTGGCGAGGAGAACGCACTCCAAACTCTGATGCTGTAGCCAAAAGAAATCTCCGAAAAGCAGGATGACTCTTTCCATTTTGAGTTAGAAGGTAGAGGAGGTATCACAGCTTTTTGACATGGCAGACGCTCCCCAGCAAATTTGTATTCTCGGCGGCGGCTTTGGCGGCCTCTACACCGCTCTGCGCCTGAGCCAGCTGCCGTGGGAAGACACCCCGCCCACGATTACGCTGGTTGACTGTAACGATCGCTTTTTGTTTTTGCCGCTGCTCTACGAGCTAGTCACCGACGAGCTGCAAGCCTGGGAGGTAGCTCCCCCCTACGTCGATCTGCTGGCTGGTACCTCGGTGCAGTTTAGGCAAGCTGACGTGGGGGCCATTGACCTCGACCAGCATCGGGTTAGCCTGAGCGACGGCATAACTCTAGCCTACGATCGCCTCGTACTGGCCCTGGGCGGCACGACGCCGATGGATATGGCCCCCGGTGTGACCGAGCATGCCCTGGCCTTTCGCACCCTGCAAGATGCCTACCAGCTCAAAGATCGACTGCGCCTGCTGGAGGCCTCCGACGCCGAGAAAATCCGCGTGGCGGTGGTAGGCGGCGGCTACAGCGGCGTCGAGCTGGCCTGCAAAGTGGCCGAGCATTTAGGTGAAAGGGGTCGGATTCGCCTGATCGAGCGCACCGATACGATCCTCCGCACCTCGCCTGAGTACAACCGTGAGGTGGCCCAAAAGGCGCTCTCTGACCTGGGGGTATGGGTCGATCTCGAAACCGCCGTCGATAACGTCGCCGCCGACACCATGAGCCTGACGTTTCGGGATCAGACCGACATTTTGCCGGTTGACCTGGTGCTATGGACCGTGGGCACCCGCGTTAACGAGGTAATGGCCAGTTTGCCTCTGAAGCACAACGCTCGCCAGCAGGTGGCCGTACAGCCCACCCTAGAGTCGGTCGATCGCCCCGGTGTCTATGCCCTGGGCGATGCCGCCGACTGCCGCGACGCCGAGGGCCAGCAGGTGCCCACTACGGCCCAGGTCGCCCTACAGCAGGCCGACTTTGTGGGGTGGAATATTTGGGCGAGTTTGAGCGATCGCCCCCAGCTGCCCTTCCGCTACCGCCACATGGGCGAAATGCTGACCCTGGGCACCAGCCGCGCTACCCTGACCGGCTTGGGCATTCAGCTCGATGGCGAACTAGCCTATGTGGCTCGTCGCCTGGCCTACCTCTACCGCATGCCCACCTTCTCGCATCAGGTGCGGGTGGGGCTGAACTGGATGACCAAGCCGCTGCGCGATGTGCTGACGGCAAAATAAGCGGCCAGCGAGCAAACTTGCCTACTGCGAGAGGTCGGGGGACAGTCCATATCGATTGCGCCCGGCCTTTTTGGCGGTATAGAGCGCCTGATCGGTCTGGATCATAGCCTCTGAGCTATGCACACAGGGGTGGGGCACCACCACGTGAAGGCCAAAACTCAGGGTGATCTGGCTAGTAGAGGTAGGGTAGGAGTGGGCGATCTGAAGCGCTGCGATCGCGTCTTGAATTTGCTCGACCACCTCCACTGCGCCAGCCAGCTCAGTATTGGGTAAGAGAACCACAAACTCTTCGCCGCCGTAGCGGGCCACGAAATCGGCGGGGCGTTTGAGGCAGCTCCGCAGGGCCTGGGCCACCGCAACCAGACAGCAATCGCCGCTGGGATGCCCAAAGGTATCGTTAAACTGCTTAAAGTAGTCGATATCGCACAAAATCAGCGCCAGGGGCTGTCTTTCTCGCTGTAGGCGTCGCCATTCTTGCGCTAGCTGATGATCAAGGCAGCGCCGATTGGCAATTTGGGTCAACCCGTCGGTATTGGAGATCCGCTTTAGTTCCTGATTGGCCTCACTCAAGCGCTGGTGCAGTTCCGCATGCTGAATCGAAATTTCGAGCTGCTGCACAACTAGAGTGAGCGTTTCAACCTCCTGCGATGCCCAGTTATGGGTAGCGGAGGTACTCTGCACCACCAGACCGCCCCACAAACGGCCCTGTTGATAAATGGGTAGGTGCAGGTCTTGGGGGGCAGTAATCCAAAATTTACTGTCTTCAACCGGGCTGGCTGCCGCTGCGCCAGCCGCCAGCCGCCTCGGTTGTTCTATGGCCTTGGGCAGCGTGGCCAGCTGGGGCTGAAGGTAGGGGCAGCCTAGGTCGCGGGCATAGAGGTCTGGGGGTAAGCTACTGCCTGCGATCGCCAGTAGTTCGTAGCGCTGCGGTTTGCACCATCGGTACACCAGGGCTCGCCGGGCTTGCAGCAGGTCTTGAATGGCCTGCACGGTATTGTTTAGGGTATCTTGCAGGTTGACCGAGGCATGAATGCCCTGCACAATCTGCCGGGAGACGGTTGCCCACTGGGCCTGATGCTGGGCCTGTTTGCGCAGCTGGCTAAGCTCTACATGGGTGCGCACTCGGGCCAGCAGTTCGGTGGCGCTAAAGGGTTTGGTGATGTAGTCCACCGCTCCGCAATCAAAGGCCTGCCCCAAATGCCCAACCTCATGGCTGGCCGTCAAAAAAACGATGGGAATATGAGCGGTTGCTGGATTTTGTTTGAGGCAATTACATACGTCGATGCCGCTCATCTCTGGCATCATTAAATCCAGCAAAATTAGATCGGGCTTGACATCGGCCAAGCGTTCTAAAACCTGCTGGCCTCTCGTTGCAAAGGTAGTTCGATAGTTCGCCGCCACCAGTACCCCATGCAAAATTTTGAGATTTATGGGTACATCATCGACAGCCATAATCAGATATTGCGCAGGCTCAAAGGCAAGGGGCTCAGGCATCAGAAGGGCGATCGGGGGGTGACAATTGAGCCGTGATCGGGTGAGTCAGTGTCTCTATCAGAGGCACAAAAGCATTCACGGTATAGGGTAAATGTTCCCAATCAAAGTCATCTAGCTGCCTGGCCAGGGTATCTATGTAGTTAGAGAGCCGCTCATCGGGATACTCGGCAGCCACAGTCCGCAGGCGGGCCAGAAAGGTTTCGAGCGATCGCATGTCCAGGGTTTGCCGCAGGGTTTGCCAGGGGCAAACCGCGATCGCCTCCAGCTGGGCAATCAACTCCAACAGCTGCTGCGGCAGCATGGGTTCTAGGGCAGCCTGGTCTGCGGCAGCGACTAGCCCCTGGCCCTGGCCCTGGGCGGCGGCGGCGGTGACGGTGGCGATGGCAGTGGCCAGCGGCTGCGCCGGGCTAACTATCTGCTGAATCAGCTTAAACAGCCGCTGGCGCTTCACGGGCTTGTGTAGTAGCCCGGCGTACAGGCCGTGGTTAATCAGCGTTTCGTCATCATGGCTCAGGGAAGCCGTAATCAGCACAATGGGAATCTTGCGCGTTGAGTCCTGCTGCTTTAGAATGCGGGCCGCCGCCTCACCATCCATCAGCGGCATGCGCAGATCCAGCAAAATCAAGTCTGGCAGGTGCCTCTGGGCCAGCCGCACCCCCTCTAGCCCGTTCTCGGCAAACACAAGCTGATGGTGGGTGTTTCTAAAGTAGCCGGTAATTAAGTCCTGGTTAGATTTGGCATCGTCTACCACCAAAATGGTCAGCGGCGACCCCTGGTTTACGTCAGGTTCCGCCTCGGCCTGGGCCGGGGTGGGGCTGTCCTCCGGAGCAATGGCCACCCGATGAAACTCACAGACAAACGTACTCCCCTGCCCCAGCTGGCTCTGCACCGCAATGGTGCCGCCCATCAGGTGAGTGAGGCGATAGGTAATCGCCAACCCCAGCCCCGTGCCGCCAAACTTGCGATCGCTCTGGCTATAGCTCTGGGTAAAGGCGTTGAAAATGAGCTGCTGATCATCCTCCGCGATGCCCATGCCCGTGTCAGAAACGGCAATCTTTAGATCGACCGACTGCTGGGTGGGGCCATCGGGTGGCAGCGTGTAAGAAACCTCGATATCGACGTAGCCCTGGTCGGTAAACTTGAGCGCGTTGCCCACCAGATTAAACAAAATCTGCCGGAGCCGCACTTCGTCGAACAGGATCGCGGTGGGCAGCCCGGTCGCCAAAATGACCCGGATCTGAATGCCCTTCTCGGCGGCTTTCTGCTGAAAAATATGCTGAATATCTTGAACCAGCAGCGCAATATCCGTTGGCTCGGGTCGAATATCCATCTGACCGGCCTCGATTTTAGACAGGTCAAGGATGTCGTTAATAAGCGACATCAGGGTTTTACCGCTAGACGAGATGGCATCGAGGTAGTCTAGCGAGACGGGGTTTTTAATCGTGGTTTGCAGCAGATCGGTAAACCCCAGCACGGCGTTCATCGGCGTGCGAATTTCGTGGCTCATGTTGGCCAAAAACTCGCTTTTGGCCCGGTTGGCCACCTCGGCGCGGGCCGCTGCTTTTTCGAGGGCCACATTGGAAAAGTTGAGCACCGCCAGCATCAGCGTGCTGCGTAAATCGGCGGCGGCTTCGAGCTGCTGGGGCAGCCAGGCTAGCGACTTACCGCTCACCAACTCCTTCCACAGGTTAAAGGAGTTGCGGGGGCAAAGCTTTGCCCTACCGGCCTCATCAACAGTGACGCTGGCACTGAGTTCACCAGCCCAGTTCACGGTTTGCAGCTGCTCTGGACGAAAGAGCAAAATGTGGTACGAAATAGGCCGAGGCTGCTGTAAAAAGATGGAAATCCCTAGCACCCCCGCCGGGCTTACGGACCAGTCCTGGCTGGGAGGATAGACCTCAGACAGACACTGAGTGACAAAAACTTGATCCGATTTCCGGTGAAACAGCCACTCGGTAAAGGATTCAAGGTCGGCTTTGGCGGGGGTGCGCCCCACCAGGCCGTAGTCTTGATCTAAAACCAGGGCAACGCCCTCGGCCTCAAACATATCCAGCAGCAGCTGGGCATTGGCCGTGAGGGTCTTGAGCACTGCATCTTCGGTCTCGTTGATGTCGACCCCCAGCTGGGTCAGCAGGGCTTTGTTTTGATCCTGGTAGTAGCTGTGATCGCGCTCTTGGTGACGAGTGATCTCCAGGCTGGCAACCTTGGCCAGCATGGTAAACGCCTTGCGGGTCATGGTGGACAGCGGTTTGGGCTGGTAGTGGTGGCAGGCAATTAGCCCCCACAACCCGTGCCCATCGGTGAGCGAGAGAGACATTGAGCCGCCCACCCCCATCCGTTGCAGATAGTCAATGTGGGGCGGCGAAACTCCCCTCAGGTCGGCTGAACCCAGGTCGAGGGGGGCGTTGGTGAGGGGACTGGTAGCGGGCACTAGGGGAACCGGAACATAGCTGAGATCGGGAATGAACCGGAGAAAATTTTTGTAAAACAGCTCCCGCGCCTCACGGGGAATATCGGTGGCCGGATAGTGAAGACCCAGGTAGCTCTCGCGATCGCTGGTGTTGGCTTCGGCCACCACGACCCCGCTGAGATCGGGCTTAAAACGATAGACCATCACCCGATCAAATTCCGTGAGCTGCTGGGTTTCGCGGGCAA
Source organism: Nodosilinea sp. (assembly GCA_049646445.1). Taxonomy (GTDB): domain Bacteria; phylum Cyanobacteriota; class Cyanobacteriia; order Phormidesmidales; family Phormidesmidaceae; genus Nodosilinea. Next base: position 24,761 of record JBARVV010000075.1, read on the forward strand.
AGATATCGACTAGTGCTTGCAGGTTTTCGGCGGTGCTAAAGGCCGCGATCGCCGCATGGAGGCGAACCAAAAGGTCGTCCATCCCGCCTTCGTCTACAGCCTGAGGCTCTAGCTCCATGAGCAACGTGTCTGTTTGCCAATGGACGCCAGCCGTAAAGTATTGCCCCGTTGCGGGGTGAACCAAGACCCGGTAGATCGAGGCCTTGCTTTGATTTAGGCCGTGCCTTAGCGCCTCAACATCGAGGTCGGCAAAGACAGCCGTCAGGGGCTGCCCAATCAGCTCTGCTAGGGGCTGCTGCAAGCGCTCCTCAGCGTTGGCGCTGAGCTGCAAAATCTCCAAATCTGGATACCCCAGGGAGAGCACCATGCCGTGGGGTTGGATGGTGTCAATAAAGCGAATGGGATAGACGTCGCAGGGCTCTAGGGCCAGCAGGTCGGCATTGTTGAGCGATTGCGGGGGATTGTGGTTAGAAGTGCTATCCATTTCAACTTAGTAAAGAAAAAACTCCGAGTAGAGGAGTCGTTAGCCGTTATTACTAGCAAATAAGACTGGCAACCAAGGTTATAAAAGCTAGCTTAGAACCTTTCTGTATTAGGCTTCGATAATCTAAACCAAGCTACATTTAAAGGCTTAATTTTAGCCCTCACCCCTAGCCCTACCCATTCGGGCGATCGAAGCCGGAATCTGAGAAAAACTCCAGGTTTGCAGTTAGACGAGGTTTACATAGCTTTAGCAAATATAGCTTTAGCAAAACGTTCCGCCGTTACAGTTTGATCCGGAAGCTGATTTATGCTGATTTATACTAAGGCCAGCTGGGGAGCTGTAGGTTTCCCACCAGCAAAATTTCACTTCTGGACTTGGATTTTGTTTCAGGCTAGAAAATATCGCCATTACTCTATCGCCCTTACTACTTACCCAATCATGCCCAAAAGCATAAGGGGTATGCGGCCCTTGTGACTGAAGCTCGGTTAAACGCCTATGGAACTAGCGGCCTACCGCCGCCAGCGCCTGGCGTCCCTGGGCCATGACCTGGTCATAAACCGCCTCCAGGGCTGGGTTACAGCCCCGGCAGCCGGCCACCACGCGATCGGCCCAGTTTAGATACTCGCGCTTTCGTTCTAACGACCAGTCTGCGGGCGGGGAAGTGGTGATGTTTTGCACATTGGCGGTTTTGTCGGCGATTTTGATTTGCTTAGCCTGGGGCGACAGGTGAGGAGCGTGCTCCACCTGCAGGCGCTTGCGATCGCCCTTCGGCAATCTTTTATCGTCGGTCACCTCGGCTACCAACTGCCGTACCTCCGATCCAAACAGGTGCTCCAGCTCCTCTGGCGTGGTCTCGGTATCTTCCACCGTGTCGTGGAGAATGGCAGCCTGCAACGTCGCCAGGTCGGTGACGCCGCCTTCGCTGGCCAGCAGTTGCGCCACCCGAATGGGGTGGTTGATGTAGGGCGAGGCTGCCTTGTCTTTGCGGCGCTGGTCGCTGTGCTTAGTAGCTGAAAAGTGCAGGGCCTCTAAAAGAGCGCTGGCAAGGGTGGGGGAATTGGAGGGTGCTTTGATCATAGATTTGCCCAAAATCCGCTTTTGTCTAGGATGACCGATCAATTGACATCCTCCCCGACCTAAAGGCACGGGGATTCGCCGGACATGGCATCAAGCCACACCCGGACAAGTAGACGGTTCATCAGGCATTGCTGGCAAGCCAGTCTTACATACCCTCCCCGTCCGTTTAGCGGCGTGGGCTAGCTCCAGCCCCGCCGTTTCGATATTTTTGGAGGCATTGCCATCGCGGCAATGCACCGTCCCACAATTCAGGCAGACCACCTCTCGCACAGAGAGATCTAGCTTGCCCCAACGGTAGCGACACTCAGAGCAGATCTGAGAAGTCGGTTCCCAGCGGTTAATCACCACCGTTTGCCGTTCCTCAATCATCGTGGACTTGGCCTCGCACATGGTTCTGAACGTGCCCCAACCCGCCTCACTAATGGCGCGCGCTAAGCAGCGATTCTTGACCATCCCAGCCACATTCAGATCTTCCAGTGCCACCACGCTGTTTTCTCGCACCAGGCGGGTAGACAACTTGTGGAGGAAGTCTTTGCGAATGTCGCTGATTTTGGCCTTGAGTTTGGCAATCCTTAGCCGGACTCGCTCCCGACGATTTGACCCCTTAACCCGCCGAGCCAGCTTGCGCTGTTCACGGCGAATCTTGCGGTTGAGGCGGGCATAGCCAGGGGATTGAACCTTCTCACCCGTGCTCAGTGCAGCAAAGATTTTGAGCCCTAGATCCACTCCGATGCCTTGGTTCTCAGCATCGACTTGGATAGGCTCTATCTCAACCACAAAGCTCAGGAAGTACCGCCCCCCGCAGTCTTTGATGACCGTGACGGAGCTAGGTTCTGAGGGCAGCCGCCTAGACCACTTGGTTTTGATGTCCCCAATTTTGGCCAGGTAGACTTTAGCCCCTTTGAGTGAAAACCCTCCTTTCCTGAACCGGGCAGATTGCTGATTCAGTCTTTTCTTAAACCGGGGCGGCCTCACCTTTGGCCCTTTGCGCTCTCCCTTCAGCGACTTGAAAAAGTTGCTAAACGCAACTCCCAAATCCTGAATAGATTGCTGCAAGGGGATATTGGACACCTCAGAAAGCCATTCCCGCTCTACCGTTTTCTTCGCCTGCGTGATGCAGATTTTCTGAAGTTCAGCGGAGCTGGGTAGCTTCTCTGATTGTCGGCACAACGCCAGCGCATCATTCCACACCACCCGGCAACAACCAAAGAGCCTAGCTAGGTCTTGGCGCTGTTGGTCGGTAGGATAGATTCTGTACTGGTATCGTGCTTTCATCCTGTTATTATAGCCTTAGTGCCTATACATTGACTATACAGAGATGAAGAAAAAACCTTTTTCTATCAGGCTGGCCGAGTCCCGCATTGAAAAGCTTAGGCGGATCTCTGGACAGAGGGAGAAGACGATGACTCAGCTAATAGAGGACTGGATTGATAGGCTCCAAGAAGCAGAGGGCGAATCCGCCCTAAAGGGCGGGGCTTGAAACCCATCGCTTTTGGTCAAGCGATCGCATCTTCTAGTCAGAGTAGTTAGAGTATGGCTGCAACCGTGGTTAAGCCCCCTGCTGGCTAGGGCGATCGCGCTTTACCGTCAGTGCCAATGGCCCGCTTCCCAGGGTGGGGGATCGACTAGATGAACTCCAGCTGCTGAAATCACGAGGCCGACCAGTCGGCATCGATCGCAAGCACATCTACCTCAGCCTGCTGGGTGACAAAGGCCAAGGCAAAGGCAAAGGCAAAGGTAACAGACTCAGTAGTTACGATAGTCTCAGCGCAAATTAAATTTAGTCAAATTGTCATTTTGCTTACTAAATTGCCGGTAAGTTGAGCACTAATCTCATGGCCCGTGGGTACGTATTGTTAGCCGCTATCAGCCCCTATGCCTCAACAACTCGACGTTCAGCTTAGCTTTGCCATCAATGGAGAAACTGTCTCCGTCAAAGATTTTTCTCCGGCAATCACCCTGCTCGAATACCTGCGCCTGAGCGGGCGATCGGCCACCAAGGAAGGCTGTGGCGATGGCGACTGCGGGGCCTGCACCGTAGCCCTAATTGACGAAGGGGCCGATGGCCAACCCCACTACCAGGCGGTGAACAGCTGCCTAATTCCTTTGGGGGCGGTGGCGGGGCGGCAGGTGTTAACCGCAGACGGCATTGCTCAGGGCCACATTGCCAAAGATGCCTTTGTCAAAGAACCTGTCACCGCCGACCAGCTCCATCCGGTGCAGTCGGCCATGGTGGAAACCGGCGGTTCCCAGTGCGGCTACTGCACCCCTGGCTTCATCATGAGCCTGTTTGCCGCCTACTACGACGGCACCCCCGACGATCTCTCGGTTGAGGGCAACCTCTGCCGCTGTACGGGCTACATCCCCATTCGCCGCGCCGCCCAAATGGTGGCCGCCGCCACCGTGCAGGATCAGTTTTCAGCACAGTTGGTCTCTGCCTCCACTCAGCTTTTACCCCTGGCCTACACCACCCAGAACAACGGTCACAGCGAGCAGTTCTACCGCCCCACTCAGCTGTCAGAAGTGCTGAACTTGCTGCAGCAGCATCCCGATGCCACCCTGGTTGCTGGGGCCACGGATCTGGGCCTGGAGATGAGCTGGCACCGGCAGCACTACCCCCTATTGATCTCCCTAGAAGCGATCGCCGAACTGAAGCAGATTCACCAAACCGAGGACTCTGTTGAAATCGGCGCGGCGGTGCCCCTCAGCCACATCGAGACCACTCTCCACGGGGTATTTCCTAGCCTAGATGAGATGATCCACTGGTTTGCCGCCCGCCAGGTGCGCAACCGGGCCACCCTGGGCGGCAACATCGGCACCGCTTCCCCGATTGGCGACCTGCCCCCAGTTCTCCTGTCGCTCGATGCGATTTTGAAGCTGACTGGCCCCAGTGGGGAAAGAACTATGCCCCTGGCCAACTTTTTTACCGGCTACCGTCAGACTGAACTACAGCCGGGTGAAGTAATCGTTTCTGTCCAAATTCCCAAAGCACCCGCCCCAGGGACAACTCGGCGCTTGGCTCAGTCTTACAAAATTGGCAAGCGCGGTACCGACGACATCAGCATTGTGGCGGCGGCTTTTGTGGTGGATGTAGATAGCAGTAATACTATTCTCTACGCCCGGTTGGGCTATGGCGGAGTGGCGGCGACTCCGGCAAGGGCGATCGCAGTCGAAGAGTTTCTGCTGGGCAAACCCTGGACGATGGACACAGTGCAAGCGGTGAAACCCCTGCTGCAAGAGGCATTCACTCCGCTGACAGACCTGCGGGGCAGCGCCGAGTACCGCAAGCGCCTGGTGGTGAATTTATTCGAAAAGTTCTTTGTGGAATTCCCGTAGGGTGCCCACTGCCCACCGTTCTCCATGCAATCGGTAGGCCATCCCCCACAGAGCGCTTGATTAGCCTAGTTTCTGCCCAAAGCCTGTGGTGGGCAATGCCCACCCTACCTTTCCTAATTCAAAATCGTCAGCGAGGTACCCCATGAGCCCAGTCGGTAAGCCCAAAAGCCACGAAAGCGCTGTTGCCCACGTCAGCGGTACCGCCGTCTATACCGATGACCAGCGTGAACCGGCGGGGATGTTGTCGCTGTATCCGGTGCTCTCGTCCCATGCAAGGGCGAGAATTACCAAGCTAGATATCGCTCCGGCGCTGGCGGTGGAGGGCTGTGTTACCGTGCTGACCGCCGCCGATGTGCCAGGCGAAAACAACACCGGGGTGATCGTTCACGACGAGGTGCTGCTGCCCACCAATGAGGTGAGCTACTACGGCCAGGTGGTGGCCTGGGCCGTGGGCGAAACCGAGGCGGCAGCCAGGAATGCTGCCGCCAAAATTGTGGTGGAGTATGAGCCGCTGCCCGCGATTAAAACGGTGAAAGAGGCGATCGCCGCCGATAGCTACCACAGCGACCCTCAGTTCATTCGTCGGGGCGAACCCAGTGCGGCGATCGCTGAGGCCGAACACACCTTCATTGGCGAAATTGAAATCGGCGGGCAAGACCACTTCTACCTCGAAACCCAGACCAGCTGGGTGGTACCCGATGGCGAGGGCAACCTCCAGGTCTTTGCCTCAACCCAGCACCCCACCGAAACCCAGCACATTGTGGCCCGCATTTTGGGCCTGCCCGAGAACCGGGTGGTTTGCACCTGCCTGCGCATGGGCGGCGGCTTTGGCGGCAAAGAATCTCAGGCCAACCCTTTTGCCTCGGCGGCGGCTCTGGCCACCTACAAGACCGGCAGACCGGCGCGGGTACGCCTGCGCCGCCACCACGACATGCTGATTACCGGCAAGCGCCACGGATTTCTGGGCCAGTACGAAGTAGGCTTCGACGGCGAGGGCAACATCACCGCCATGAACGCCATTCTCACCGCCGACGGCGGCTGGAGCCTGGATCTGTCGCCCCCGGTGCTGGGCCGGGCCATGCTGCATGTAGACAATGCCTACTACGTGCCCAACCTGGTGGTCGAGGGGCGAATTGCCAAAACCAACCGGGTGTCGAACACCGCCTATCGCGGCTTCGGCGGCCCCCAGGGGATGATTGTGATCGAGGAGGTGTGCGATCGCATTGCCCGCACCCTCAACCTACCCCCCGATCTGGTGCGCGAGCGTAATTTCTACCACGGCGACGGCGAGACCAACCGCACCCACTACGATCAAGACATCGTTGACAACCGCATTGCCCGCGTCTGGCAAGAGGCCAAGGAAGGCTCAGACTACATGGCCCGCCGGGCGGCGATCGCCGCCTTCAACGAAACCAGCCCCTACAAAAAGCGTGGCCTGGCCATCACCCCGGTCAAGTTCGGCATTTCGTTTAACAAAGTCACCTACAACCAGGCCGGGGCGCTGGTGCTGATCTACACCGACGGCAGCATTCAGCTCAACCACGGCGGCACCGAAATGGGCCAGGGTCTGCACACCAAGATGATTCAGGTGGCCGCTAGGGCGCTGGGGGTAAAGAGCGATCGCATTCGCATGATGCACACCAGCACCGACAAGGTGCCCAACACCTCGGCCACCGCCGCCTCCAGCGGTTCCGACCTGAACGGCCAGGCGGTGAAGAATGCCTGCGAAATTCTGCGCGATCGCCTGGCCGGAGTTGCCGTTCGCATGCTCAATCTCGACGCCCCCGAAGACATGGTCTTCGCAGACGACTGGATCTACTGCCGCACCTACCCCAGCGCCCGCATTGCCTTCGCTGAAGTCGTTACCCAGGCCTACAGCGAACGGATTAGCCTGTCGTCCACCGGCTTCTACCGCACCCCCAACATCTTTTGGGACCCCAAGCTCGGTAAAGGTCGCCCATTCTACTACTTCGCCTACGGTGCCGCCGTTTCTGAGGTCGAAGTCGACGGCTTCACCGGCACCTTTAAGCTGCGCCAGGTCGATATCGTCCACGACGTCGGTGAATCGCTGAATCCGCTGGTGGATAAGGGCCAGGTGGAAGGGGCCTTTGTCCAGGGCATGGGCTGGCTGACCATGGAAGAACTGGTGTGGGACGGCGAAGGCCGCCTGCGCACCTTTGCCCCCAGCACCTACAAAATCCCCACCATTAGCGAAGTGCCCGAACAGTTCACGGTGCATCTGCTGGAGCGCGCCGCCCAGGATGGTGTGATCTACGGCAGCAAGGCCGTGGGTGAGCCGCCGTTTATGCTGGCGATGTCGGTGCGGGAGGCGATCCGCGCCGCTGTCGCAGCCTTCGGCAATGCCGACTATGTACCCCTGGCGCTACCGGCAACACCGGAGGCAACGTTGTGGGCGATCGAGGCGGTGAAAGCGGCCGTGAGCCAGGGGCAGCCCGTTGAAGTGGTGTCTTAATTGGTGGTAAGAAACCGGGTTTTTGGGCGATTGCTTGTGGGCGACTGCCCCCTAAACAGAAGCCCGGTTTCTTGCCATACTTTAGTTAACCTCTGCGATTCAAATTCATGACTACTTTGAGCGAGATTGAAACTGCTATCACTCGGTTGCCAGAACAGGATGCTCGCCAACTCGCCATTTGGCTACAAGATTATTTGGATGAAGTGTGGGACAGGCAAATTGAGCAAGACTTAGAAACTGGAAAACTCGACAATTTAATTGCCAAAGCAGACGCAGAGATTGCCTCAAATCAAGTGAGAGATATGGATGAAGTCCTTCGCAACAGTTGATTTCTGGAAGGCATACGCTGAGTTGTCTCCAGCCCTAAGGCAAAAAGCGCAAAGGACTTATCAGCTTTGGAAGCAAAATCCTCACCATCCATCACTACATTTCAAAAAAGTCTGCAAAGCGCTTTGGTCTGTTCGCATTAGCGGCGGCTATCGAGCTTTAGCCATAAAAAAGGGAGATGACTATTACTGGATATGGATAGGTGCCCACGACGCCTATGATTCGCTGCTGAAGTGAGGATTACCTATTCCATGGTGAAATGCTTTCAACAACTGGCTCAAGCGCTTAACTATGGCCCCGCTGTTTTAGCCACTGTCATCAGCGTTAGAGGTTCTGTTCCTCGCGAAGTAGGGGCCAGGTTGGTGGTCGATGCCAATGGCCAAACCTTCAACACTATCGGTGGTGGCGCTGGTGAGGCGAAGGTGCTGCGCCAGGCCCAGGAGGTGCTTAAAACCGGGGAAAAGCAGTTTGTAGATATTGATCTTTCGGGGGCACCTCAGCGGCAAACCCAGGGAGTCTGCGGTGGCCACATGCGGGTGTGGCTAGAGTGCTGGCAGGGAGAAGCGGCGAAATCCCTTGTTCAGCAGATTTTGCAGAATCTCCAAAAGGGCCAGTCGGTAACGTTGGTAACGCCCCTAGATAGCGACAATGATCCTTACCTGGCAGACGATACGGTTCAGATTGATCCTGCGATCGCCTTCGTCGAAACGCTACAACCGCCGCCTACGCTGTTAATTGTCGGCGCAGGTCACGTGGGCATCCAGCTGGCTAAGGTCGCCCACCTGATCGGCTTTCAAATCGCGGTGCAAGACGATCGCTCCGAATGGGCCAACGCCGAGTACTATCCCCAGGCCAGCCAGATTCTGACAGACGGCGTTGAGAAGGCGATCGCATCCCTTTCCACCCATCAAAACCTTTACGCTGCCCTGGTCACGCGCGGCTATACCTACGACCTCGCCGCTCTCCAAGCTTTACTTCAGCGCCCCACCCCCTGCCAATACATCGGCATGATCGGCAGCGAAAAGCGGGTGCGTCAGGTCTATGGGGCGATCGCCGCAGAGGGCGTTCCTAAAGAAAAGCTAGATGCCATCTATGGTCCCATCGGCCTGGATATCGGGGCGCTGACGCCAGAGGAAATCGCCGTCAGTATTTGCGCCGAGCTGATTCTGGTAAGGCGGGGTGGTACGGGGCGATCGCTCTCTGAGCAACTTCGTCAGAGTATGGAACAGTCTTGATAATCCGCGATTGCAGCGCTCCTGGTAAAGCTAGGACTCGATTAACCCAGACAAAGCAAACCCTTTATTCTCCCATCACCTCTTAGACAACAGGGTAGACGTAGAATCGCTCCCGTCTGTCCAGCCTGTGGCCTGTGGTAAGGACGTGCCTGAGAGTGGGAAAGCTTGACTATGAGAACGTCATAGCAGGGATCACTCGCCTTGTTCAACAGGCTCATTCCTGGAGTTTCCAGGCCGTTGGCTTATCTTCTGGAGCATGTGCGCTGTGAAATCTTTAACCTTGGGTCTGGTAGCCGCAGGTCTGCTGCTGCTCAGCGGCTGTGCCGACAGTGTTGACGATCAGGCGTCATACAGCTCGGCTGAAATTGCCGATGACGGTGATTTTGTGCTGGATTACGTCGAGCCACAGGATGCCGACTACGAAGAGGTTTACCAAATTCTGACCGAGGATGGATTTTATGACGACTTGCTCAGCGACTTAAACGAGACCTTTGCCCTGCCCGTAGATGTCTTAGTTAGCTTTGATGAATGTGGCGAAGAAAACGCCTTCTACGACTCTGAAGCCGCCACTATTACCGTGTGCTACGAGCTGGTTAAGGCCTACGCCGATCGCTTTCAAGAGGAATATCAGGAAGACTACACCCAAGAGGTTATCTACGCTGGCTTCTTCACCTTCTTCCATGAGCTAGGCCATGCCCTAGTCGATCAGTACCAGCTGCCCGTGGTGGGTCGGGAAGAAGATGCCGTGGATGCCTTCGCCGCCGTACTCATGCTGCAAGCCGAAGAAGAAGATGCCGTGGTGGCGGGCATGGAGCAGTTTGATATGGATGCTGAATACGAAGCCGAGCAAGACGAACTGCCCTTCTGGGATGAGCACAGCCTTAGCGAACAGCGGGTCTACAATGTCTCGTGCCTGATTTACGGCAGCGCTCCTGAGGACTATGCCGATTTTATTGAGTCGGGCTGGCTGCCAGAGGATCGGGCCGACGGCTGCGAAGCCGAGTATGCCCAAGCCTCTACTAGCTGGGATACGCTGCTTTATCCCTATCGCAACTAGGGTTGGAACGCCCATCCCCGAAAGCATTGCCAGCAGGGGAGATCGCTCTCTGAAAGCCTGCGCCAGAGGCTACTCGCCGACTAGCGCATTGAACGCCGACTAGCGCATTGAAATTAAATGGCTCATTCAGCACAGCACAAAACAGGTGGATGAGCGATCGCTCTAGAATGAGTCAACCGCTACCCACCTGAAAATTAGCTAACTAATCAGCCCGATTGAGATATAAATCTAGGACTTATCTACATCTCAAGTCGCTATTAGCCACCGGGCATCGCGCCGGTTCTGCTGCGGGAGTCAATTTTGTCAGCCTTGAAGACCCACTCCCCACTGTTGTTTTGAGTAAAGGTATTTTTTACGGAATTCCAGGCAACTTCACGGGCACCGTCTTCGCTCATGCCATCGCTGCTAGCAGCATTAAATGCGGCCACAAAGATTTGCTTAGCTTCTTGGGGCAGCGACTGAGTTTCCTGGGGCAAAGCGTCTGTATTTTCGTAAGGCATAAAGTCTTCTCCTTGTCATTCGATAGTTATTGCATAGACCATAAAATATTGGAGCCATCGTCAACCTCCCTCTTTCGCCGTAAAACTATTGCCTTTCTTCGCATCCCGAAGGCAGGGATCGCTGCAGTTGCGAGGTGCTTTCATCCTGCTCAATAGCGGTCATACCGCTATTTCAGCTCGATCGCCCGGCAGATGGGCTTAATTTGATCATCAAATAGTTCTCTATCTGACTGACCGCCTAAATCCGACTTTATCTGGCGGCGGCTAACCCCTGCACAAGAGCAAGATGGGGCTAACAAATTACGCTTAATTTCTATGGTCACGCAAAAAAGCTGGATACCGCGAGCCGCGATCGCCCTGGTTGGTTTTGAGCTAGGGCTAGCCCTGGCCTACCTGGCCATGATTTATCTTCGGGGTGAGGCGGTGCCGCTGCTAGATCTCAATGGTCTGCGATCGCTGCCCTCCTGGCTGCAGGCGGCTCATCTGTTTGCCATCGGGGGCTTGTGTTTAGGGCTACTTAAGTTTCGCTACCGGATGGCCCGTCTGGTTTCCTGGTTTTTGCCCAGCGCCGTGGCGGTGCTCAGTTTCTACGGCGGTTTAGACGAATTGACCAAACTCCATCTGTCCCTCAACCAGTTCGACTGGAAGCTGATTTACCTGGGCATTTTGATTGCCATTCCGGTGCTGGGGTGGCGAGATTTGGTCTGGATCTGGCGACAGCACCGCGCCTCGGTGCTGTGGGTGCTGGCGGGGCTGGGAGTTTTTCTGCTGGGCGGGTTTGGGGCAGAGGTGGCTAAGAGTGCGATTGACTCAGAGCTTGCCACGCATACTTCCTCCAGAGTTCTGTTTCTGGGCGAACACCTCAGAATCACACTCGAAGAATTTGGCGAACTCCTGGGAGAAACGTTCATTCTTTACGGCATGGCTCGCTTCACCCAGCAGGTCTTATCGCCTCAGTTGTTACCCCATCGTCTTTGACTTGTCGTAGGCTAGAACCTGGAAAATTGATTACAAAGATTTTTGATCTAGACTACCGAATAAAGGGTAGCCGACCCTAGCCTAAAATCTAAACTATGTAGATTGTTCCGATGCCGATGACGCCTGACCAAGCTGCCGAAACTCTCCGGCTGAGAGAAGCCAACGTTGCCCCTAAGCAAATTGCCCGCAAATTGGGGCTAAGGCCCGCCGAGGTAACGGCGTTTATTCGCGACCACGCCGAGGAAGCAGATCTGGAAAAGGCGCGATCGGGCAATCTTCAATCGCTTCAGGAGTGCCGAGTTAATCAAGGGGCCGCTCGAAATCTGCTTGACCTGAAAAAGCGAAACCTTTTTGGCTTAAAAAAACGAGAGGAAAACAGTGGGCCTGAAGGAATGTGCCAAGTTATTGTGGCCCGGCAGGAGGGTAAACGCCTCCTAGTGAGCAGTCACCTGATTGATTACTGGTGCTTGGGCATCAAGAACATGATGCCGCCTCGCATTATGGGTCGCAGTGAATACCAACTGTTCCTCGAAAGCTGCCAAGAACGATTTGAGGAAGCGTTTGTAGAAATTACCCTCGCACAGGCCCAGTCCATTGTCTATGGTGCAGTTGACTACGCCCGCAGCCTCGGATTTGAACCCCACCGCGACTTTAATACCAAGGCCCAAATACACCTCGGCCTGCGTCCCGAAACGCTGATTCCCATTGAGTTTGGCAAAGATGGTCAACCGTTCTTCATGAGTGGCCCCTACGACAATGCCGAACAGGTGATCAAAACCCTAGAAGCCAATGTAGGTGCCGATAACTTTGACTTCGTTGCCGGTCTTGGCGGGTTTGATAGCCTGATGTTTGACGACCCTGAGTAGGCTTTTCCGTTGACCAGAGATTTGCGGCATAATAGCGCCAAAAGTGCTGGTTGACTATGCGATCGCCCCTCGTTACCCTGCCCAAAGCCGAACTTCACATTCACATCGAAGGCTCCCTGGAGCCCGAGATGATGGTGGCTCTCGCCCAGCGCAACGGTATCGCACTCCCCTACGATTCTGTGGAAGAGGTGCGGGCTGCCTACCAGTTCGAGAATCTGCAATCCTTCCTTGATCTTTACTACGCCGGGGCGCAGGTCTTGCAGACCGAGCAAGACTTCTACGACCTCACCTGGGCCTACCTGCAAAAATGCGCCGCCCAAAACGTGCGCCACACCGAAATTTTCTTTGACCCGCAGACCCACTGCGATCGCGGCATTCCCTTCGAGGTCGTCCACAGCGGCATCACCCAGGCGCTTAAAGATGCTAGAACTGAGCTCGGGGTTTCCTCAGCGCTGATTCTCTGCTTTTTGCGCCACCTCAGCGCCGAAGCCGCCATGGCTACCCTAGAGCAAGCCCTGCCCTACCGCGACAGCATCATCGCCGTGGGGCTAGATTCTTCAGAGCTGGGGCATCCGCCTTCGAAATTTCAGGCCGTGTTTGATCGAGCCAGGGCCGAGGGCTTTCTGACCGTTGCCCATGCGGGCGAAGAGGGGCCACCGGAATACATTTGGGAAGCGATTCGCCTGCTCAAGGTGTCGCGCATCGATCACGGCGTGCGCTCTGTCGAAGACCCAGCCCTGGTGGAGTACCTGGTTGAGCACCAGATACCGCTGACGGTGTGCCCGTTGTCGAACATCAAGCTCTGCGTATTTGACGAGATGGCCCAGCACAACCTCAAGCAGCTGATGGATCTGGGCCTGTGCGTAACGGTAAACTCTGATGACCCGGCCTACTTTGGCGGCTACGTAGGCGAAAATTTTGACGCGGTGGAGTCGGCGCTGGGGCTAACGCCGGAGCAACTGGTGCAGTTGGCCAAAAATTCCTTCAAAGCGTCGTTTTTGCCCCCAATAGAGCAGCAGCCCTACCTACAGGAGCTAACGATCTACAATTGAAACTGCCTAATCCCGATCAGGCTGTCCTTCCCTTAGATAAGTTGGAGGGCTATTCGCTTAATCCTAATCATTCTGAAGGTCGTCATAAAGCTATCGTCTTTCAGTCGGCTTTGGGGCTTAACTTAGAGAACGCTAGAGAACTGCGGGCAGCATTGCGTCAGGCTCTCGAAACCCAAGAGGCAATGCCCACCAAACGCAATGCTTATGGGCAAAAGTACCAAATTGAGTTTGCCATGACCCGCAATGATAAAACCGCTTTGGTTAGAAGCGTTTGGATCGTTAGACGAGATGAGAACTTTCCCCGACTTGTGACCTGTTACATTCCCTGAATACGAGGCAAGGATTCATGAAACTTTTGGATGTAGTGGCCCTTACTCAAAATTTACCAAATCTCGACCTGTACAAAGGCCAGGTTGGCACCATTATTGAAGTGTATGAGCCGACTGTGTTTGAAGTTGAGTTTGTAGACCTCAGCGGCAAAACCTATGCAGTCGAGACGCTTAACGCTAATCACCTGATGCAGCTTTACTATGCGCCTTTGCCACAGACGGCATAGCGATCGGAATCTGAACAGGGAAGAAACTGTCCTATCAATCTGCTCGACGGCCAAGCGTCCTCAAAATTAGACCTGTTGTGAAATACCGTCGAAAATCGCTGAAAGCCAGTCCAGGAGGGCATTTCAAGGATTTTTCTATCAAAACGCTGAAAGCCTTTGCTAGAGGGCATTTCAAGGATTTTTGAGCTTAATTCACAACAACTCTATTGACGAATTGCCCAAAACTTCAAGACGCTGAGAATGCTGTCCAGACTCAACACCGACAGCACGCTACCGGCGCTGCCAACGCTCAAAATGCTGCCCGCACTGCCAATGCTTAAAATACTCCCTGCGCTACCAATACTGAGAATGCTGCCGGTACTGCCAATGCTGAGAATGCTGCCCGCGCTGCCCAGACTGGGCAAGCTAAAGTAACTCCCTCGGCTCAAGATTGCGCGACGCTGTAGGGCAGCGGCACGACCATTAGCCGTGGTAGATGAGGCTTGCTGCCGTTCAACCATGCTTCGATCACCTGATCAAGTTTGGATATGGGAAACTTTCTCTCATCATGATTATTCCTCAGCTACATTAAAGCCAACAGAACAAGCTTGAACGGAGTGTTCACGCACACAGATGACTGAACACAGGTTGCAATACTGCTTAGCTGTTCTCGATGCGTCCAGCCTTGACGGTCAAAATCTGCGATGAGGTCATCCACTGGCTGCCGAACGCGCCCAGGTGGGTGGTGGTGATGATGGTTTGAAACCGATCTTGAATCGCCTCCAAAAGTTGGTTCTGGCGATTCAAATCCAGCTCAGCCAGCACATCGTCGAGTAATAGCAGGGGTGGTTCACCCACTACCTCATCGATTAGGTGTAGCTCCGCCAGCTTCAGGGCCAGCACCAGGGTGCGCTGCTGCCCCTGCGAGCCGTACTGGCGGCTGGGGGTGTCGTTGATGGCGAACTCGATGTCGTCGCGGTGGGGGCCAACTAAGCTGGTGCGCTGGTGCTGTTCGGCGATCGCCCGCTGCTGGATCTTCTCCAAAAAGCTGGCCTGAATCACCTGCGGGTCATCCTCTGCCATCGGCACGTTGGGCTGGTAGTGAACCTGCAAGTCTTCCCGCTGGCCGCTGATCGCTTGGTGCCACTGGTGCGCGATCGGGGCCAGCCGCGCGATCGCCCTGGCCCGCCGCCGAATCACCCGCGTACCCAGGGCCGCCAGTTGAGCATCCCACAGGGCAAACTCCGTCGCGTCAGCGGGTTCAGCTTCCCCATCGTCGCCGCTGTAGGATTGCTTAATCAGGGCATTGCGCTGCTTCAGCGCCTGGTTGTACTGGCTCAAAATATGGGCATACACCGGCTCTAGCTGAATCAGCAGGGTATCGAGCCAGGTGCGCCGCTCCCCCGGCCCGCCCCGCACCAGGTCAAGATCGAGGCTGGAGAACTGCACGGCATTAAGGGCACCGAGAAAGTCAAGCTGTCGCCGCAGCTTTTCGCCGTTGAGAATGGCCGTACGCCGCCCTGCCTGGCGCAGCACCAGTGATAGATCGGCCATGCCCAGATCTCGCCGGACGGAGGCGCTGATCTGGGCGGTGGGCTGGTCTTGCTGGACGAGATCGCGATCGCGGCTCGTCCGGTGCGATTTCAGCGTCGCCAGCAGCTCTACCGCCTCCAGCAGGTTTGACTTGCCCTGGGCATTTTCGCCCACCAAGATAGTCTTAGGAGCGGCAAAGTCGATCTGCTGCTCGCTATAGTTGCGAAAATGCCGGAGGGAGAGGTGGGTGAGGTACAAGGGGCTAGAGCGGAGGCTTGACTTGGTTTAGGATACAGGACGGCACCGATGCCCCGCTCAATCCCTGGCTACCTGAATCATGGGTTTACCAACCTTTCAAAATCCGGCCCTGCTGCGGCAGGCACTCACCCACAGCAGCTACGCCAACGAACACCCGAGCGATGGCTCCGACTACGAGCGGCTAGAGTTCTTGGGCGACAGCATTCTAGAGTTTGTGGTGCGAGATTTGCTGTTTGCCCGCTACCCCGCCATGGCCGAAGGCGAGATGTCGAAACGGTGCGATCGACTGGTAGAGGAGCCTACTTTGGCTGAACAGGCTGTCAAGCTGGGTATTCCAGACCACATGCGGCTGGGGGCTGGGGCACAGCACGAGCGCCACAATCCCAGCGTGCAGGCCGATATGTTTGAAGCGGTGATTGGGGCCTATCGCCTCGATGCCGGTATGGCAGCCGCCTGTAGCTATGTCGAGGCTCTCTTTAGCCCGCTATTCGATCGCGCCCTAGATCGTCCTTTCACCGACCCAGTGACCGAGTTTCAAGAGTATGTGCAAGCTCACATTGGGGGATCAGTTTTGCCAGAATATCGGTTACAAGAAACGTTTGGCCCTGATCATGCTAAAGAGTTTTCTATGGGAGTTTACGTGGGCGAAACCAACTATGGCATCGGCAAAGGGCGAAGTAAAAAAGAAGCGCGTAAGAATGCGGCTATTGACGCCTTGAGGAGACTAAAACGATGAAGGCAGCAATTTTGGGCTGTGGCTATGTCGGCAAAGCGGTAGCTCAGCTGTGGCAGGGGCAGGGCATCCAGGTGACCGCAACCACCACCAGCCCCGATCGGGTGGACGATTTGCGGCAGGTGGCGGCAGCAGTACAGGTCGTAAACGGGTCAGACACAGAGGGAATAGCCACCCTACTGCAAGACCACGATACGCTGCTGATCTGCGTGGCGGCAGGCCGCCACGCCAACTATGAGGAGATCTACCTGAATACGGCCAAATCCGTAGTGGAATCGTTAAAGCAGGCTCCTCACCTTAAGCAACTCATCTTTACCAGCACCTACTCGGTCTACGGCAACTATGAGGGAGCCTGGGTGCGGGAAGACGACCCCGCCCAGCCTGCTACCGACAATGGGCAAATTATGCTGGAAACCGAGCAAACCTTGCTGAATGCGGCCACGAGTGAACGCGCCGTCTGCATTTTCCGTCTTGGCGGCATCTACGGCCCCGGTCGAGAATTGGCCAAAATCTACAGCCGTGCCGCTGGGCAGACCCGCCCCGGCTCTGGGCACGAAGCCAGCAACTGGGTGCATTTGAATGACATTGTGGGGGCGATCGCCCATGCCCAAACCCACCACCTCAGCGGCCTCTACAACCTGGTTCAAGACGAAATCCCCACCGTGCGCGAGCTAATCGATCGCGTCTGCAAGGCCAACCACCTAGACCCAGTACAGTGGAACCCTTCCCAGCCCAGCGCTCGACCCTACAACGTGCGGGTATCAAACCAAAAGCTCAAGGCAGCGGGCTATGAATTTTGTCACGGTACTTTTGAGGGAATCTAGGAGCATTTGGGATTGGTTGCGTTGGCCCAACAGGTTACAACCAGCGTAGGGTGGGCAACGCCCACCATCAACCTAAGGATTTTTTCCCACAAACTCAATGCTGGCCAAGTGCAGCCTGCCCTGAGCAGCCTGGTCAAACACCAGCTCCAGGCTGGTCAATGCCGTCAGGTCAACACCAGAGAACTGCCCCAGAGGAATGCGAAGGGCGCTGGGGTAGAGGGGGGCCGTGTGGCCGTGGGTCGGGTCGGCCTCAAACGATCGCAGGGCGGGCACCGTTGAGAGAATTTCAACCCGTGCTGCCTGGCCCTGCTGGTCGCGCAGCACCACCGCAAACACCGGCTGCCCCTGGGGAACAGGCCAGGATAGGTCGGGGGCCAAACGTAGCTCAAGGCTGCTAAAGCGGCTGGCGTTGGTGTTCTCCAGAGACACTTGCAGCTGCTGGGGGGTAGCACTCCACTCCAGGGTAAGCAGGTCTGGAAAGTGGGGATAGGGCCGAGGCGATCGCTGGTCAAAGACCGACCTTGGGCGATCGCAGGCCGTCAGCGCTGGGCAGAATGTTGCACCCAGGCCAGCCGTGAGCAGAGCTGTCGGAGCCTCTTTGGCCTCAAAAAGGGTGTAGCGCTGGGCCGAAGGCGATACCAGAGTTGTGAGCACCGATTGTCCTGATATTGTCGCTGGAGCGGCTCGATTGGCCGCTAGTCCTACCGGGGCCAGGGCCAAATCATCCCCCGGCATCGACCAGACGGTTTGCAGAAAGGCTGTGGTGTACTGGGCCAGAAAGATTTCTTGGGCCACTCGCGACAGGCGATCGCGCGATCGCTGGGGGTTGCACAGCGGCCCATTGTTGGGCTGGCGGTAGTAGTCATCCTCCGCGACGGCAGCGCTGAAATAGTGATGGTTCGCTCCGGGCATCAGAATGCCGACAGCAGGGCTTGTTCGGGTCTGCTGTCGGGCCGTTTCAACGTAATACAGGCTGCTGAGGTCAAAAATGTCGCGATCGCACCCTCCTGCGATCACCGCCGTTGGCACATCCGGCAGCTGGTAGGCGTCGGGGCGCTGGGCGATCGGATAGCTGCGGGTAGGGCCAACTAGCACTAGGGCTGCGATCGGGCCGAGCCCAGCCGCAATTTTGGCCTGAAGCGATGCAGCCGAGTCTACATTCAATCGCTGAATAGCGCTCAGTGCTGCTGCCCCGCCGCCCATGGAGTGGCCTACCATTGCCAGCCGGGTTAGATCAACCCGTCCCGTCAGGGACAGGCCAAAGCCAGCAGCAGCATCGCGATCGGCCTGGGCCAGACGGGTTAAATGGGCATCGATAATTTGGCCACTGCGCTGGTCAGCTAGCTCGTTGCGATTGTCGGCATTGGCTCCGTAGGTTTCGCTAAAGGCCGCATTCAGGTTAGGAATAATCACGCCGTAGCCCGCTTCGGCTAAGGCCTGGGCCAGGTAGGCAAAGCCCAGGTCAAAGCGAGGTTCAGGGGCGCAGGGCCACTGGCTGGTAGCATCAGGGCTGAAGTGACACCCGGCGTGGCGACCATGCAGCACCACGACCCAGGGTACAGGGGTGTTGCCGGGGGGAAGCGCGATCGCCCCCGTCAGCGCCAGCGGCATGGTATCAACTTCTGCCCCACTTTGGGACAGGCTGGCCATGCCCAAGTCGTAGGATTTCACCAGGGGAAAATCGGCCAGATTGGGGGTAAGTGCAGCATCGGGAGGTGGCGTAAACGCCAGCCCCGGCCCTAGGTTGCTCCCCAGGCTCAGCGCCAGCGTCAGCACGGCCAGCGCCAGAAACTGTCTGGTTCCGATCGCAAGCCCAAATCTAATTTGAACACTCCAGATCCGTAGGGGCGCAGCATGCTGCGCCCCTACAGGGAGTTTGTGTCTGGTGACGGGGAGGGCAGGCCGATTCAAGCTGAGCAGATACCGGCATCGAACAGCGCTAGGGCGAAATCTCTCCCGCCCCCGAGCCATCCAACCTTGCAGGTCTGACTTAGTAGCCGTAGCTCCAGCGGGCTCGGTAGCCGCGCACGTCAATGTGGGTAAACACAGAAGAACTGGCTAGCCCGCCCCGGCGGCCCCACCAGCCGTTGAGCCGCGCGTAGACGTCAGAGCACCGCACGCCGGGTACCACAAAGTCCACCGCATCCCCCGACATGTGGCGCGACATAGACGCTCCTCCCACCGCCCTATTGGTGGCCGGGTCGCGGTACCAGGAGTTAATTTGCAGCGGCTTATCGCCGTATATCTTGCGAATTTCTTCCATGGCGTCGGCCACTTTCAAAATGTTGTAGACCACTCCGGCACTGGCCGGGCGACGATACCTGCCGGTGCTGGGGTTGACGTGCAGAGCCTCACCCCAGGTAAAGTTACCCCGCACTCCGTAGCGGTTTTTAGGCTGAATCGGGTAGTTGGAGTAATAGGTCCCCGAAAACCCAGGAAAGGTGAGCGCCACGCCTCGATCTGCCGGGTTAGCAGGCTGCCCTGGCCCCTGATCGGTAGGATGGTTGCCAATTTCAGTGCCAGAAATCTGAATGTCGGGCACGTAGGCATACCAGGCTGTACGATTTTGAGAGCCTAGAAAGGCTCCCTGTAGGGCCACCCGCACGTGATTGTTCTCGGGTTGAGCATAGGAATTGAGCAGAAACACCGCCCCCTTTTTTACTAGCACTTTCTCGGCGTCGGAGAGCTGGCTCGACTGTACGGGACGGGCTTTAAAGATGGTGTCGCCGGAAACCTCTAGGGTTTGGCGGTTGCCGTCTACCTTGGTGTCCGGGCTGTAGACGTACCATTTGGTGTTAACTTCGGCCCCGACAACAGCATCGGCCAGTTCGACCTCGTAGTGGTCGCCCGCCGCTGGCTTAAAGGCCAGCAGACTCAGCTGGGTGCCGTTTTTAACAAATACCTTTTGAGACTCGCCCAGCTGGGAGGAAATTTTGGGCTCGGTTTTGAAGAGGGTATCGCTGACTACGCGCAGTCGAACGCCGGTGAGCACGTCAATGTCTGGGGTATAGACAAACCAGGTGCGGTTAGTTTTGTCGCCCAGGGTGGGCTCAAGCAGCTGAATCTGCCAGTGATTTTTGCCCACGTCAATGTAGTACTGAATGTCGAAGGTGGTGCCGTTGGTAACCAGCACTTTTTCGGCATCGGTCAGCTCGCTGGCTAGCTTGGGCTGCAGCTTAAAGTAAGTGGTGCTTTTCACGCGCAGCGTCAGACTTTTAGCTGGTTCGGGGGCAGGCTCTTGGCCGGAGCTAGGTGCTTTGGGTTCGCTGCCGCCCGTCGGTGGGGGAATTACTTCCTTGGGCGGCGTCACTACTTCTTCAGGCGGGGGCGCTGTCTCAGATCCGCTGCCAATCTTTTCTGGCTCTGGCGCATCCGTTCCGATCGCCACCGTCATGGCCAGGGGAGAGTCCGATCGCAAAAACCAGTCCCGCATGCCCTCAACGTTGAGCACCTGCTCCTTGGGGTTGCCGGAGGAGGGACGCTTTTGAATGCGAGAGATCCACTGGTTTCCCTGCATTAGGTAAAAAGCTTCATCGGTTTCCTTAACCCAGGTACCCATGTTTGACTCCCGTAGACACAGTGCAGTGCTGGCCGATGCAGAGATGGCCACCTAGCTATGAATATTAGAATCGAATGGCCGATATGGCGCAGTTTTGTGACCTAATACTCCAGGTTTGTTACCTAAACTGGGCTGGTTGACTGTAGGTGGGGTGGAAGATACTCCCAACAGGGTGCTCAGGTCGGTGTATCCAGTTTCGAGAAAGCCCAGGCTGGTGAGATCGGGCCGCGAGGGTGGGGCAGTTTGGATTTGGGTCATTTGCCCCCAGCTGTGGTAAATCAGCGGCAGGGCGCTGCTGCTAATCAGGAGGGCGATCGCTAAACTCAGCACCCCATCCACCCAAAACCAGTGAAACAGCACCATGCACAGCGCTCCGATAATCACCCCAACCGAGCTGGCCAGGTCGGCCACTACGTGCAAAAAGGCCCCCTGCCGGTTCAGCGACTCGTCGCCCTGGCCGTGGAGTAGCCAAACCCCAAACCCGTTAATGCCCAGCCCGACCAAAGCCGTACCGGCCATGGGGCCACTGACTAGCGTGGTCGTGGGCACCGTCAGGTGATGCCACGCTTCTAAGGAAATTAGCCCCGCCATCGCCAGCAGCCCAATGCCGTTGATCAACGCGGCGATCGCCTCCAGGTGCAGTTGGCCGGGTCTAGACTGGGCCAGGGTTAGGCGCGTCAGCCAGCTAGCCGACAGCGCCAGGGCGATCGCGCCCACGTCGGTGAGCATGTGACCCGCATCAGACTGTAGAGCTAGACTATGGCTGTAGCTGCCGACAAGCCACTCTACTACCGCAAACCCCAGCACCAGGGTGAGAAACAGCCCCAGCCGCTTGCGATCGGTAGCATCTAGGCCACAGCGACAGGGCAAAGACGAGGCTGGATGAACCGGAGACACGATCGACAAGGAATGCACTCGTTTGTAAAAGGACGATTTGCTTCCGCATTCTGGCATAGTTTGCGGGCTGCGGATGTATTGGTAGACAGTTTTATGACGACGGCTAGCGTCCTGGTCTACTGCCGTTGCCTCACGCTTCGCCGTCCCGACTGCTGATCAGTGGCTTAATTTTTGGGTATACCACCGGGTGGTCAGCCAGGGCGGCTTTGGCTCGGCGCAAGATATCGCTGCGAAAGGCTGGCTCATCGCGAATATCCATCGGGTAGGCGCGCAGCTTAATGTGGGTGCCCCAGGGCATTTCGGCCAGCACCACCACGACCGGCAGCTTGAGCTGAATAAAGCGGCTGCTGTAGGCCGCCTGATAGAGAACATCGGTAATGGCCTCGAGATCGGCCTCGTGGTCAGCATAAAAGTCGGTCACCACCTGGGCTTCTAAGCTGCCGCTATTGGCGTTGACGATCGCATCGGTCCAGGTTTTGCTGTGGGGAATCGTTACCAGGTCATCGTCAAAGGTGTGTAGGCGAATGCCCCGCAGCCCGTAGCTCACCACTTCGCCATAGTGGTCGTCAATCGTAACGCGATCGCCGACTCGATAGGGGGCCTCAAACAGGGCCACAACCCCAGCAATAATCGAGGTGATGTAGTCCTTAAACGCAAAGCCCAGTGCCACCGCCAGGGTGCCGGTTAGGGCCACCAGGTTTGGTCCAGATACATTGATAAACAGCCTCACCACATAGGCAATCAGGGCCAGGAGAATCAGCCCTTTCAAAAACGGGATGGACTGCTTAATCGTCAGCCGAAACCGGCGCGGTACCTGTTCTGAAAGCCAGTTGGCCAGGCTTTGGATACCCGTCAGCAGCAGGTAGGCCAGCAGCACGCTGAGGGCAGCCCTGAAGAAGCGGTCAATGGAAAGCTCTCGCAGCAGGTCGTCAACTGTATCTTCGGCGTTGTCGAGGGTGCCCATCTGGGCCAGGCGGCTGGAGAGCCAGGCCAAACTGCTCATCGTCGATCGTCTCCGGTGAGAAAGTTATTGCTGGCAAATTCGCTGGCCAGCCGGGGATAGTGAATCGGCTGAATGCTCAAGCCCTGGCGACTCAGACGCAGAACGCCTGCCTGGCGAAGCGTTTGACCACGCACGTGGACAATGCTTTCGGGCTGGCCCAAACTCAGGGCCAGCTGCGATCGCGGCGTCACCCCATGCATCATCAGAGCGTGCACCAGATGGTAGTCTAGGGCCTCGAGATCGGGTAGCGAAGGCAGGGTCGGCTGCACCTGGTAGAGGGGCACGGGCAGCACGTCATCCGGCTTCAGGGGCTGGGGCTGCTCGGGCAGATCTGCTGCTTGTAGCCGCAGCGATCGTAGCCACAGCAGCCGAGCTATCTCAGGGCTATCCTCCGACATCTCCGCAAAGTTGGACCAGGAGATCTTTCCCAATACTGAGGAGGATAAGTCTTCGGCGGGGGAGTTCGCCAGGGTCTCGCCAATCGGGGTAAGCCAGTCGCAGAGGCCGTCGCGATCGAGATGGGGTAGGTCAGCGGTTTGATCTAAGTAAGCATCTACCTGGCAAACCCGAGTCAAAAACGCCCAGGCCCAAGCATTGCACGGTATCAGCCAAAAGTAATTGCGCTGAGCACCGGCCGTATCGCGCAGCCACTCTACCCCTTGCCAGCCACCAA
This sequence comes from Nodosilinea sp., assembly GCA_049646445.1. GTDB lineage: Bacteria > Cyanobacteriota > Cyanobacteriia > Phormidesmidales > Phormidesmidaceae > Nodosilinea. The sequence continues at coordinate 48,161 of JBARVV010000075.1, forward strand.
TACAGCGCAAGAAACACTGCTCCAGCGGCGGCAGCACGATCACCGTCAGGCGGCGAGAGAGATCGTTTGGGTGGTCTTCTCCATCGTCTTCATCGGTTTCGCTGAGCCGTTCTAGAGCCTTGACCAGCTGTGCCTTAATAGACATCGGATCCGCTGGCCGCGTCATCCAGTCTAGGGGGCGCAACGTCTGCCAGCGCTGAGCCCGCTCTGGATCTACGTCTGGATTGGCTTCTGGATCGATTGAGGTCAGCGCAGCGGTCAGCACCGCCGCCGTATCATCCACTGGGCTACCCAGCAGCACCAGGCTATTGGGGGCATCGAGGTTTTTTTGCCAAGCTGTTATCGCCTGGGCCATGCGATCGGCCACGGCGGCCAGGTAAGTATCCGGCAGCGGTAAGGCTTGCAATCGTTGCCATACGTCCAACTCCCAGGCCGGCGGCAGCGGCTGGAGCTGATCTTCGGAGATTTGAGAGGCTGACTGAGCTCGCAGTAGAACCGTCTTCAGCTGGCTGCTAATGGTTTTGACGAACTCACCAACCATAGGAAACTATTAAAGAATAGAAAATCCAGCCAATTTTGACGTTCTAGGGCCAGAACCCATCGCCTTGCCAATCTAAGATCACAATTGGAGATAGTAGAGATAGCTTAACGTTGAATTTGAGCCGATGACCGTTCTCAACCTGCTGCTAGTCCGCCACGGCCAGTCTGTGGGCAATGCCGAAGGCCGCATGGAGGGGTGTCGTTCTACCGGGCTTACCCCCCTGGGCATGGAGCAGTCGCGGCAGCTGGGGCAGCACCTAGCCGCGGCGAATTGGTACCCCACCCATATCTATTGCAGCCCCCTAGAGCGAGCTACGAGTACCTTGGCTATGCTGGTAAAAGGATTTTCTGGCTCAGAGTCAACTATCGCCGATTCATGGGTCAAGGCTTCGCAATTCCTCGGTAATACAAGTATCGTCAGCCCGATTACCCTTGCCTCCGACCACACGGTATCTATTGATCTATGCTCTGAGCTGATGGAGTACAACGCTGGCGTTTTCACTGGCCTAACCTGGGCCGAAGCCTGCGATCGCTACCCCGATCTCTGCCAGCAGCTCGTAACCAGCCTCGACTGGCAGCCCATCCCCGAGGCCGAAACTCTGGAGCAGGGCCAGGCCAGGGCGCAGCAGTTTTTGGATCATGTCCTCAACCGGCACGGCAACGGCGATCGCATTCTCGTCATTGGCCACCACTGGATTTTGCAGCAGGTTATCGCTTGCCTGCTGGGCTGCGATCGCGCCTGGGGCATGCCGATGGACAACACCGCCCGGTTTGAGTTTTGGCTAGACCGCGATCGCTGGTATCAGAGCGGCCCTAACCGTCTCAATACCGAGCTATGGCAAATCAAGCGCTTTAACGACACCACTCACTGCCTCAAATCTGAAGGTCAAAACTGAATTTGGGCATCGAGAATAAACGCGTCGGTGAGCTGCGGTACCCCCGCCGAGCTAGCCGGTTGCAGCTGCAGCCGCTGTCTAACCACGCAGCTCACCAAATCGTCTACAGCACCATTGCCGCTACCCTGTAGCGGCCTCACCTGAGAAATCTCGCCGCTAGGCTCCACCCGAATCTGTAGCTGCACCGACGTATCTACCACACCTACTAGCAGCGCCTCCAGATTGGCAAAGCCACAGCCAGAGGCCAGAGGCTGCATATCGATCGCCGTAGCGCCCAGCAGCTGAGGGGCCACGTCAGGAATATCTCGGCCATTGGGGTTAAGGCGAATGCCCACGGGCACCACCTGGCCCCCCTGACCCGACGCTGCTTCAGGGACTGGGGCCGCAGCCGGTGGGCCAGGCGCAGGCATGGCCGGGGCTGCAGCAGGTGTTTCTGACGCAGGGGAGGCAGGGCGCGGCGGCGCAGGAGCCACAGGTACCGGGGGGGCTGGGGCCACAGACGGCGCGACAGCCTGGGGCGGGGCCGAGGTAATAAACGGTTCTAGCGGGGGGCGGAGGGTCTCTGTATTGGCAGGGGAATTGGCAGGGGAAATTGGCGTGGCCTGGGCCGCCACGGGAGTCGGTGGTGCGGCGGCAGCAGGTTCTACAGAGGCTGAATCGCTAGAGGCCAAGTCGGGGCTACTGGCGCTTGGCTCAGCCGGGGCCGGCAGGTCGGTGGGCAGCGTTAGAAGCTGAATAGGCAACGGAGCCATTGCACCCTCTGGCAAGGCTGGGGTTTGAATGACCAAGGTGCGAACCAGCACCAGAGCTACCCCGTGGGCCACGACTGAGGCTACCCCTGCAACCGGCCACAGCAGTTTGGGATCGCGGTGGCGAATAAAGCTTGTCAAAAAGGGGGAGGGTGCCATGGGAGGGTGGCTTGGGGGGAGGGGAAGGCGGGGAGACAGAGATGAGGAGAAGCGAGAAAGGTGATGGAGAAAAATCGCCTTTTGATCCTACCCGCTGACCGGGGGGAGAAGGGTATATTGACTGCAAGAGCGATTATCCTAACGCCCAGGCTTTGCCAATGCCGGGCATCTTTTCTGGGAATCTGCCGCCGGGGTTTATGGTACAAATTGACTCAAATTCGCCGCCCTTGCCAGCTATGGCCACGGCCCAGCCGCTGATTCGCCCGGCCCGACTGCAAGATGTTGAGCGGCTCACCGAGGTACTCACCACCAGCTTTTACGATTGCTCGGGCTGGCGTTACTGGGTGTACCCCTTCATTCGCCTAGGTATTCAAGAAGACCTGAAGCAGCGGCTCAAGGCCCAGTCTCCTCGGTATGCCTGTTTCATGGCGATGTCTTTGGCTGAGGCTGCGCCTGGAGAGAATGACTCCGTGAATGATCCTGCGATCGCAGGTACGATCGAAGCCTCGCTGCGCCAGCCCTGGCCCTGGCAGGGCGATCGCCACGTGTACATTTCAAACCTGGCAGTGGGTCAAGACTGGCGGCGTCAGGGTATAGCCAGCGCGCTGCTGCAATCGTGCGAGCAGCTAGCGCAACAGTGGCGTGTTTATGAGCTGCGCCTCCACGTCATGGAAGATAACTTAGCGGCTCAGGCGCTCTACCGCAAAGCTGGCTTTGGGGTATTTCAAACTGAGGATACTCCGGCCTCCTGGGTGGGGCTACAGGCGCGTCGGCTGCTGCTGCGCAAGACGCTGACGCCGCCAGCCCCCTGGCCCTAGCTGCCTCAACCGGATTACTTCACACAAACCTTAAGCTTTTGGGGTAGAAATTTATCCCTCCTTCAGCGCAGCTAAATACTTCTAGGCGAGGCAGCTAGCTGTTTACCCTAGAATGAGTACCTGAGGTGCTATGGCTCTTGAGTAGCCCATAGATCGAAGAAATCGGTACAACTCGTGGCTGGTCGAGCCGTTGTCGCTATGATGTGGCGGGGATGATCTCTAATTTTGAGCAGAATAGTTCAGGGCCTGGCCCCGGAAACTCCCTAGGTTTTCCTGGCTTGTTTGAGGCATCTCAACCAGCCCGGCCCCCCATCGTGAACCCAGTGAGTCGTCTCTCAAACCCATTTTTTGAGTCTAATCTGCTGTTGTCAGAAGATGATGATATTTTGGCCAGAATCCGGGGTGGTGAACTATGGGTCGTCAACAGCCGCCGCCGCAACGGGCTGATTATTCACAAAGAGTTTTACACCGAGTTTGCCGGCCCCGGGGCAGCCGTAGGTGGAGGCCTTGACACCGACTGTCGAGCGGTTATTCCCCTCGGTAGCCTGTCGCTGGTTTCACCTGAGTCAGCCGAAGCTCAGCAAAAGGCTCTCAAAATTCGCCTGCAGTGGGTGCGGCTAACCCAAAACTTTACCGATAAACCGGTGCCGATCGATCGCGCCCAGCTGATCCTAGAGCAGTTTAAGAGCTACTTCGACCAGAGCATTGTCGATAAAGTGCCCGACGAAGCCTTTGCCCTGCTGGTGGGGGTGCTGCCCTACACCGTGCGGCGGGCCAGGGCGCTGGTGTAGGGGCACTGCATGCCGTAGGGGCACTGCATGCAGTGCCCCTACAGGAGGTCTACACCTGCTGTAGGTGAGCCAGGGTTCGCTGATTTTCAGCCGGAGTGCCAATCGTGATCCTCAAACCGCCGCCCGTGTGGCGCACCAGTGTGCCCTGAACCCGCAAACGGTTGAACCAGCGTTCTAGGTCGGCCTTAATCGGTTGGCCGGGCTGGGTTGATGGCCGCCCGTAGAGAAAGTTGGCATCGCTGGGCCACAGACGCAGGGGAGTGTGCTGGGCGATCGCGTAGGCCATCTGCCGACGCTGCTGCTGAATTTCGGGTACCACTGCCAGCAATTCCTGCCGGTGGGCCAGGGCCAGCTGGGCGGCCGCCTGGGTCAGACTGGGCAGGTTGTAGGGCAGGCGCACTTTTTCGAGCGCCTGGGTAAGGCCTGGATTGGCCACTGCATAACCCACCCGGTAGGCGGCCAGTCGAAAGGCTTTGGAGAACGTTCGCAACACCACCCAGTTAGGATGATTCACCACGGCATCGACCGTGGTCTGCTGACTAAACTCAAAATAGGCTTCGTCTACCACCACCAGAATGTCGGGCGGCAGAGCCTCTAGCCAGGCGATCTCGGCGGCGGTGAGGGCGTTAGCGGTGGGCGAGTTGGGGTGCACCATAAACACCACTCGCACAGGAGCGCTCTGGGGTTGCTCGATCGCCTGCTGTGCCGCCGCCAGATCGACTTCAAAGGTGTCTTCGCTGCGGCCTACTGTTACCACCGGAATGCCTAGGGTGCGCGCCAGAATACCGTACATCGAAAAGGTGGGGTCAGCCACCAGTACCGAGCCTTCGCCGCCGATGCAGGTGGCAATCAGCAGCGATCGAATCAGCTCGTCAGAGCCGTTGCCGACTGAAATATGGTCGGCGCTAAAGGCCGCTCCGGCTGCGGTTTCGGTGACGTATTGGGCGATCGCATGTTTCAACGCCCCGTGCCCGCCGTCGGGGTAGCGGTTGGCAGCAATGTCGTGGTGCAGCTGCCAGGCCAGCTTTTGCTTCAGCGCCTCGGGTAGGTCGTAGGGGCACTCGTTGGTATCGAGGATATCTAGAGCGTCAGGGGATGAATGCTCTGCGGATTCAACATGGGGGGTGTAGGCCGCCAGCTGAACTACCGCCGATCGCAGAAAGGGCAAAGACATGGAGAATGCAAGTGCAGTAACCTCACCATTATTGCAGAGCCCACAGGCCGGTTAGGGGAACGGGCATTAGCGGTATACTTTTGCCAGCCTTGGCTCTCCCAGTCGCTTTTGATCTGGCGGAGTACACTGTGTTAGAGGTATACGCTCAGCCTCTAGCCGCTGCAAAATAACAGCCCGGATCGCAGATCATCATGCTAGACGCACTTATTGTATTTTCATTCATCCTGGCTGGAGCGGGGATTGGGTTCTACAGCATTGACCTGCTGCCTGAGCCAATTTTGCAGCAGGTGACGAATATTGAGGCCCTGGGCTCAGTCACCGCTGTATTTGGCGGGCTCATTGGCACTGGGCTGGGCCTGGTGATGCAAACCAGCTACCGCCGCCTAGAGCGCCAGATCAAAGAACTGCCGCCCGATCGCATTCTCACCCGCGCTGTGGGTCTGGTGCTGGGTCTGCTGATTGCCAACCTGATGCTGGCCCCCTTGTTTTTGCTGCCGATTCCGCCTGAGTTTGGCTTTATTAAACCGATGACAGCGGTGCTGGGCAGCGTGCTGTTTGCGGTTTCGGGCATGAACCTGGCCGATACCCACGGGCGATCGCTGCTGCGCCTGATCAGCCCCAGCACGCTGGAGTCCACCCTGGTGGCCGAGGGCACGCTCAAGCCCAGCAAAACCAAGGTGCTCGACACCAGCTGCATTATCGATGGCCGCATTGAGGGGCTGCTGGGTACGGGCTTTTTGGAAGGGCAATTGCTGGTGCCGCAGTTTGTGCTACAAGAGCTACAGCAGGTCGCTGACGCCAGCAACGATCAAAAGCGCGATCGCGGCAGGCGCGGCCTAGACGTGCTCAACCGCATCCGCGAGGCTTACCCCAACCGACTGCTGATCAACTCCGTCGACTACGACGACATTCCCACCGTCGATGCGAAACTGGTGAAGCTGGCCCAGGAGCTCAACGCCATGCTGCTCACCAACGACTACAACCTCAACAAAGTCGCCAGCTTTCAAGATGTTCAGGTGCTCAACATCAACGACCTGGCCCAGGCGATTCGCCCCGCCTACCTGCCCGGCGACGATATCGATCTAAAGATTCTCAAAGAGGGTAAAGAACCCTCCCAGGGCGTGGGCTATCTCAACGACGGCACCATGGTGGTGGTCGAAGAAGGCCGCGATTATATTGGCGTAGAGCTAGAGGTCGTCGTGACCGGGTCACTGCAAACTTCTGCCGGGCGCATGATCTTCGCTCGCCCCAAAACCTCGATGGTGGCGTCCTAAGGTGATTTTCGAGAAAGAAAATACCCTCATGTAGGAGCGCAGGGCTGCGCCCTTGAGAAGAGTCAACATTTTCGGGTATTTTCGTTTTCAGAATCGTCCTAAGCACTATTGAATTTGATGCTGCGGATCTCTGCGCTGGTGACTTTGAACGCTAGGATCATGTTCATCATGAACATCACTCCCGAAAAAATCCATCGCCCAACAATGGGGTACGATCAGCATCGGCTTTTACTACCGCTGCCATGACCGCCCGCATTGAGCTGACCGACGCTGCCCCGCACCAAATTATGACTCTGGAGTTGCCCCAGGACGGGGTGACGCTGACTGGCCGCGTGCGGGTGCCAGGGGATAAGTCGATTTCGCACCGATCGCTGATGCTGGGAGCGATCGCCACTGGCGAAACCCGCATTCAGGGTCTGCTGCTGGGCGAAGACCCGCGCAGCACCGCCGCCTGCTTTCAGGCTATGGGTGTCACCCTGTCGTCGCTAGAGGACGAGTGGGTGACCGTGCAGGGGGTAGGACTAGGGAATTTGCAGGAACCCGTCGATGTGCTCAACGCCGGCAATTCTGGCACCACCCTGCGGCTGATGCTGGGGATTCTGGCCTCTCACCCCGATCGCTACTTTGCGGTTACAGGCGACGGCTCGCTGCGATCGCGCCCCATGGACCGGGTGATTAACCCCCTGACTCAAATGGGAGCCGCGATCTGGGGCAGGCAGAACAACCGCCTCGCGCCTCTGGCTGTGCGGGGGCAAGCCCTCAAACCCATTCACTACCACTCTCCTGTCGCTTCAGCCCAGGTCAAATCCTGCATCTTGCTGGCTGGGTTGATGACCGAGGGCAAAACTACGGTAACTGAACCCAGCTTGTCGCGTGACCACAGCGAGCGCATGCTCCGCGCTTTTGGGGCCGATATTGTGGTGGATCCTGACACCTGTAGCGTCACAGTGCGAGGCCCCGCTACCCTGAGCGGGCAAACCATTGTGGTACCCGGCGACATTAGCTCGGCGGCCTTCTGGCTGGTAGCCGGGGCGATTACCCCCGGTGCCGACCTCGTGGTTGAGAACGTGGGCATCAACCCTACCCGCACCGGCATTCTTGACGCCTTGCAGGCCATGGAGGCTGACATCACCTTAGAGAATCGCCGCGAGGTAACCGGGGAACCCGTTGCCGACCTGCGCGTGCGCCACAGCCAGCTCAAAGCCGCCCGCTTCAGCGGCGATCTGATTCCCCGCATGATCGATGAAATTCCGGTGTTGACCGTGGCGGCCCTGTTTGCCAAAGGCACTACAACGATTACCGATGCGGCTGAGCTGCGGGTCAAGGAGTGCGATCGCATTGCCGTGATGGCCAGCCAGCTGACTCAAATGGGTGCCCGCATTGACGAACGTCCCGATGGCTTAGACATCTATGGCGGCACCCCTCTGAACGGTGCGGTTGTAGATAGCTACAATGACCATCGGGTCGCTATGAGCCTGGCGATCGCCGCGCTGCGTACCAAGGGTATCCTGCAAATTCAGCGGGCCGAAGCGGCAGCGGTTTCCTACCCCGGTTTTGCGGCTACGCTAGCGCGGCTCTGCGGTTTAGGCTAATTCGTCCCCAAACCATGACTTGAGCCACTACCTTGGGCACACTCTAACCAAGCCTAGAGGCCCAGCCCCAGAGGCAATCTGAGGGCTCGACGTTTCAAAAACTGATGTGGCAACCGTTGAAAAACTTTGTCAATAGCCTCACCACTTACATGGCTCTCAGCCCTGATATGATGGCCCGACAACGGGTCAATCAGTGGCTGCGATCGCGCCCCTGCCGCACCTGCGACGAGTGGTACATATACCACTGGACGCCGCCAGCAGTGCCTCGTCCCCTGCCCAAGCCCCTAGTTGACTTTGTCTATCAGCAGCTGCACGCCTACTCGGGCCTGGAGATTGGCTGCATTCAGCCCAGCGATCGCCTGGTCGAAGATCTGGCCTTTCCAGCCGTGTGCTGGTTTGACTGGAGCCTGACCCTCTGCGAAGACTTTCACGCCACCTTTGGCCTCGACATTAGCGAATACTTCGACGAAACCCAGTTTTTCACCTGCGCCGACTTGGTCATTTTTCTGAACCAGCAGCTGGAGCAGCCAGAGGCTGAGCCGGGATGAGAGGGTAAGGGGATTTTTGAGGTTCTTATCCTCCTTGCATTCCCCATGTCCTCACCTTCCTCACTTCATCAATCACCCGGTAAAGTAAGAAGTATCCAATGATGCACAGCGGCAAGCGTAAGGAATCCCTCCATGAGCCTGAAAGATCGCGTTAGCGACGACATTAAAACCGCCATGAAGGCCAAAGACAAAGTGCGCCTGGAGACGGTTCGCAGCATTAAAAAAGTCATTCTCGAAAAAGAAACGCTGGTGCGCCCCAGTGGCCAAGACCAGCTCACCCCTGAGCAGGAGCTAGAGGTGCTGACCCAGCTGGCCAAGCAGCGCAAAGACTCCATCGAGCAGTATCAAAAAGCGGGGCGCGAAGATTTGGCGGCCCAGGAAGCTCAAGAGCTAGAAATTCTTTCAGAATACCTGCCCCAGCAGCTCAGCGATGCCGAGGTTGAGGCCGTCATCGACGACCTGATTGCCAAGACCGGGGCCGCATCTCCCAAAGATATGGGCAAGGTGATGGGGCCTGCTATGCAGCAGCTCAAAGGTCGCGCCGACGGGGGTAAGGTGCAGGCGTTGGTGAAGGCCAAGCTGGGCGGCTAGTACCGCATGGCTGAAACAAACCAATTATTCCAGAGTCACCCAGCTTGTGCCGTTGAGCACTAGCGCTTTACGGCCTGTAGCTGGTGGCGTAGTTGGGATAGGCTGGCCTCGTCAGTAATCAGGTGTTCGTCGTAGTTGCGCTGCCACACTGACTGACCAATCTGGTTAAGCCGGAGGTTAATGCGCTTAGCCGCCACTGCTTTAAAGCTGGCAATAAATGATGACAGCAGCCAGGGCTTTTGGCTATCCAGTCTTCCGGTTAAGCCTTCGCCTAAGCTTCCCGCCAGGCTAACTACGCTGACTGAAGGGGCGATGGGTACCTGCAAAAAGACAATGCTTTGCAGCCGATTGGGGGTAATGTTCCATACGTCGATGGAAATGCCCTTGCGGTTGGCGGCGGATCGTACCCATTCGTCAGCCACAATCAGACCGCAGTCGTTGAGGCGCAGGCTACCCTGCTCGTAGTCACCTAGCAGAGGCTGCGCTTGAAATATTGAGAGCCCAACTAAATAGGCTCTAGGGGTAGTGGAATGGGTCAATGTGTCTGCCCTCGAAGCGACTAGGGTATGGGCTTGACTGCGTAGACTCATGAGCGTGTAACCACGAATGCACCAGTACCTTATAGTCTGCCCAGTCGTTCGAGTTCAGCACCAGCCTCAGGCATGAAGTTGGTTAAGTCAGGCTACAGGTTTAGAGGCCATCGGCAAGGGCCGTGATTAGCTTGTCGAGATACCTATTCACCCATTGGGCAGCTTCGGTGGGCAGGATGGCTATAATTTCGCTCTGTAGGCTACGGTAGGCCGCGATCGCAGAGTCTTCTTTATGCAGGGCGTGGGTAATATTCTGCATCCACAGCACGTACTCTTCCATAAAGCTGTCGGGGTTATCGAGCAGAATGGCCTTGGCAATGCACTCCAGGGTGTACAGCATATCGCGCTGGCACTTGGGGCCGTGCTCTTGCACCGCCTCAGGGTGGGTGAGCATAAGCCGCCGCAGGGCGCTGATCACCAGGGTTTTGCCCTCGGCCTTGAGCTGCATGTAGGTCTTAGAGCGCGAGTCGAAGGAGGTGACAAATTGGGCTAGGGGCCGCAGCTCCAAATCACTCAGGTAGCGTCCGTCAGATTGCTGAATAGAGTCTAGAAGCGGGTGTCTCATGGCGCTAGGGAGTGCTTTAGCGTGGAGCAAACGTTACCTTCTAAATTGCCCAAGGTGTTGCAATAGGCAACAAACTGCCAACAAACTGCAAGAGCAGATCCCCATTCTCTGTTGCAGTTAGTTGTCTTTTTCGGGTGGGGCGGGGCGGTTAATAATGTCGTTAGTCACGTTGTCGACCGCCACGGTAAGGCTATAGGAGATCGGATTGCTGGCCCGAGAAACTACCACCACTTCGTAGTAGCCCGACTGGGGCAGCTCGCCAGCCCAGGTGTTTTGATCGCTGTCGGCAAGAATGTGGGGCAGCGTTTCGGTGGGCACCGGCACGTAAACCGACAGACGGGTGCTGTCGGGCGGGGCCTGGAGGTTGAGGCGCAGCAGTTGCTCGGCGCTGAGGTTGAAAATATAGATCTGGCCCTGTCCAGGGTCTAGAGTGCCCTGCTGCTGCTGGCTAAAGCTGCCCTGATCAAAGCTGATTTCGGTCAGATTGTCGCCGCCTTCTAGCGCGTTGACCTGGTCTTGGGCCAGAGCAAACCAGATTTGATCGACTGGGGTTTCGACAAAGTCCTCGCTGACTCGACCGGGAGACAGCTGGTTGAAGCGGGCATCGGTGAGGTCGTAGAGGGCTTTGCTGCCTACGTAGAGCTCGTTGACCTCGCGTTTCCAGCGATCGCTGTCGGTCGGGTTGTAGCGACCCAACCGGCTGCGGGCCTCGGTGCTGAGGTTAGCTTCTAGCAGGTCGAGATTGCTGGCTGCGATCGCGTCCCACTCGGCCCGCAGTGGCTCATCTTCGGGCTGGTCGGTGAGCTGGGTGCCCTGAAGGTTAGGGTTTTGCTCGTAAAAAAGCTGGTCGGTGAGGCTGGTGAGATAGCTCCAGTCAACGCCGAGAGCGACGGCGCGATCGCGCAGAGCCTGCTTGCGATCGCGCTCGGCCTGGCTCAAGTTGGGGTTGCTAGTATCGCTGCCGTCGGGCGAAACCACCTCCGAACCACTGCCAGCAAACAGGCTCAGCGGGTCAAGCCACCACCACAGCCCCCCACCTATTGCCACCGTCAGCAGCAGACCGGCCAGGGCAGGCCAACACCCCGGCGAGGTTTTTTGCATCGGTACCGCGCGCGGCGGCGGGCCCACGGTGGCGGTGGGGTCATAGGCCACGGGCGAGTAGGGGCGAGCGGGGGCCACCGCCACCGTGGGTTCGGGTGACGGTGGCGGCACGGTGGGCTGCATTCGCACCGGCATGGGTTGCGCCCAGGTGGCTGAGAGCGGGTCGGGGTGGGCCAGGTTTAGGGCTGCCAGGGCCTGCCCCGCCGAAGGATAACGGTCTTCGGGGTTGTGGGCCACCAGGCGGGTCAACACCTGGCGCAGGGTATCAGATAGCTCAATTTGCTCGGGCCAACTCCAGCGATCGCGGCGATCGTCGTACAGCTCTTTGGGGTCTTTGCCGATTAGCAGTACCAGGGCCGTTACCCCCAGCGCATAGAGATCGGTGGCGGGGCTAACCTGGCCCGACTCCATCTGTTCTTCGGAGGCGTAGCCCACGGTGCCCAACCGAATAATGGTGCCGTCAGCGGCCTGGTAGGGCTGGACTACACCGAGTTGGTGGCGCACATTCACCACTAGCTGCTTAACGCCGCCAAAGTCGATCAGCACCGGGCGACCGTCGGCATTGCGCTGAATTAAGTTGTCAGGCGAAATGTCGCGATGCACAATGCCGATGCTGTGTAGATATTGCAGCAGCGGCAGGGTTTGGATTAGAAACTGCACCACTTCGGCTTCGCTAAAACGACCATCGTAGGCGCGGCGGCGATCGAGCAGTTCTCGGTAGGTGGGGCCTTCCACATAGTCCTGCACCAAAAACAGCTGTTCCCCATCGCGCAGCAGCTCGCGAAACCGGGGAACCTGGGGGTGGTTGATCTGGTAAAGAATGTTGGCTTCGCGCTCAAACAGGGTTTGGGCCTTATCGAGGGCCAGCTTGCCGGGTACCTGGGGGTTAAACTCTTTCAGCACGCAGAGTTCTTGAAACCGATGGCTGTCTTCAGCTAAGTAAGTATCGCCAAAACTGCCCCGACTAAGCTGCCGTAGCACCCGGTAGCGCTTGCCCAGCAACCGTTCTCCCTGTCCTGTTTCAGCCATAGCCGCGTACTGCCAAACTCTTTAAGTGTTGCGCACGATGCATCTGTCACAGATTAGCGCAAACCGGCGCTATTTCTGCGCGTGGCTTCTGGGAACGGCAGCGGCTAATGGTCGGGGGTTTATTCGCAATAGCCCTGAAGAGGCTGGTGGACACGCCCACCCTACGCTGACCAAGCTATTACCTCTGAAGATACAAGGGACAAACGGCGTTTGCCCTTGCAGGGGACAACATTAGGCGATTAGGTCCAGTACAAAATTTTGGCCTTGGGAAAGCGCTGGGCGATCGCCTCTTCAAAGAAGCCCCGCAGCGCTTTCATCGTGTCTTTGTCGTAGACGTACTTGATGCCGCCGAACTTGTTGCGCTTGGTGGTGCGGTTGGCCTCATCTAAATCCAGCTTGCTGCTGGGGTACCACTGCTGCAGCACGTCCTTAGACCCCGGCGTAAAGCGGTGAGAAATCAGCTCAAAGGTGAGGTCGCAGTCAAAGTCGAGGGCCGCAGCGGCATCGTCTAGGAGCTGGGTATACTCCTCGCGCCAGTTCTCCAGCGGCATAATCGGCGCGACCACGAAACCCACCGGGTAGCCGCCGCCCCCCTGCTCAACCGGCAGCGCCAGCTTGCGAATCGCCTGCAAGCGATCGGCCACCGGGGCGGTGCCGCCTTCTAAAAAGCGTGAAACCGAAGCGGCGTTGATGCTAAACCGGCAGCGGGTGTGGCCGTGGTGGGGCAGGTTCAGCAAATCATCGACGTTGTCAAACTTTGAGACCCAGCGCAGATAGCCAGAATCGCGATCGCCAAAATAGCGAATGCACTCCGCCAAGCTGCCGGTGAGGTGCTCAATACCCAGGGGGTCGGTGTAGCAGCTCACTTCGTAGGTGGTGGGCTGGTCGGGTTGCTCATACTGGGCCAGGTTATCTAAAATCTGCGGCAGGTTGGCGTAGACGCGAATCACGGGCGGTCCCTGCAAACTACCGGCCAGGTAGCAGTACTGGCAGTGGGCCGGGCACCCCTGGGCCAAATGAAACTGCCAATCAGCCGAGGGCGGAATGGGGGTGAGCTTGAACTGCCCAGCTGGGGCGGTGACCACCGCCAGCGTGCGTTTGGCAATGGCGTAGGTTTCGCGCTCGGTTTCACCGCGCAGGCCGGTAATGCGGTTTTGCTTTAGGTACTCGACGGGCAGGTTCAGGGCCTGCACCCGCTGCAAAATCTGCTGGCCCCAGGGTTCGTCCAGAGCGGCGGGGGTAAATAGCACCTGCTCTGGCATCCACCGCCGGGTGCAGTAGGCGGTAGCGACAGGGGCCGGTTGAGTGGTGGGAATAGTAGGGGCGGTTGCGATCGTAGAATTAGGCAAATTCAGAGAGTAGAATTCAGCAATATATTTTCAATATGGCAACTCCATCGGGTTAAGGGATCCTCTACCAGGAATGGATTGCCCAACCTTTTTGGGCGTATTTCCAACGGTTTTTAGGGCGGTGCCTCCTCTATTTATTTTGCCTGAGCCTGTCTCCTACGAACTTGTACGAAATCCGCATTGAGAAACCCTGATTCAAAACAAGGATCTAGTCGGGACATTGCGGTGCAATGTCCCGACTGAAAGACTGCAACACCTCAATCTATCGATCGCCCATGGCTGCAAGCTAACCAGCTGCTCGCCACCATCCTCGGCACCACCTTTGACTAAAACGATACTCTGGCCTGTGCGACTGGCGTGGCCCTGGTGCTAATGGTTGACAATGACTCGCTGGCCTCAAGCTTGCCTAGGGCCAACATTGTTATGCGGCAGGGTAATTATGCGGCAGGGTACAAAGCCTCCTTTCTGCAATCTGATGCCTACCCTGCTGAAGCTGTAGTAGGCACTGCCCACAGGATTGCGGAATTTTGCGGTATAGCCCTCCCTTTAGGCAATTTCTGCCCTGTGGGGGTGGTTGTTTGCCAGCTAATTTGATTCTATTTTTACAGTGCTTTTGCTCATGAGCATGGCCTCAACAGGTTTTTCTTGAAGTGCTCACGACTGGTTTTGGGCCTTGCCCACTCCATCTTTGCTAAAGCTCTGGGATGCCATTAGCGCATATTTACTGCTCTAAGCGCTGAATTTGCAAGAGCGGCTAAAGGCTGAAATCTAGCTAAACTTTGATTTAAGGAGCCACACCTACAATGCTTGGACATCATTCTAAATTTGCCCTGACCAACACCGTGCTTGTCACGCTTGGCCTGAGTGCGGCACCAGTTGCAGCGATCGCCAGTGTGACTGCCACTGACTCACCCCAAACTGCCCCTCTGCTAGCTCAGATTGATAGCTGCCGACAGGTCACCACCAATATTAATGGCCTAAACGTGCGGCAGGGCCCTACCTTGACCGCCAATGTGATTGGCGTGGTGCCGGGCGGTAACACTGTCACGCTGGATAATATTGGCCAAAACGGCTGGGCTCCGATCACAGAACCCTTTAATGGCTACGTGTCTACCAGCTATTTGGTCTACTGCAGCCCAGCGGCGACAGGCTCCGTCAGCGGTACTCCAGTTGCCGATGCCTCTGGGGTATGCCGTCAGGTGATAGTTAGAAGCGGGCTGAATGTGAGATCTGAACCCACGGTTTACTCTGCTCGGGTAGGGGCGTTACCCACAGGTGCCAATGTAACCGCAGCAGGGACTGAAGTGAACGATTGGCTGCCCATTTCTCAGCCCATAGACGGCTATGTATCTGCCCGCTTTTTGGGGGATTGTTAAGTTATGGCACTGCCTATGTTCCAAAAGCTAGCCCTGCTGAGGAAGAAACCTGAGCAGGGCTGTAAACCAGTATCTTGACGGTAATGCTTGCCTAGACCTGAGGTGCGGGTCTAAAACCCTTGGCGGGAGACAAATTTCTCAATATCGGCCTGGGTTTGGTGCAGTAGGTTATTGCGGCTGTCGCCAGTATTGCTGAGGGAGGGCACCAGGTTGCGGGCCTGAAGCGCCATGTGGAGTTGTAGATGGGCGACGTATTCGGAAAAGTCTTCGCGGGTTTCGGTCAGGGCTGGAGCTACGTTATCTGCCAGGGCCACGGGAATAACCTCTCTTCTATTAAACATCGATAAAACGTGCAACGATATCGAAGTTAACATAGGCCCTGTACCCACTGCGGCCCATGCAACGAAGCTTAACGGTGCGTAACATCTGACACATTTCTATGTCCGGTTCATCTTCCTCTGCCGATAGCCCACCTCCCATTCCTGAGCGGCTGGCCAAACACACGGTGCGCTACGCCGACCATCGCTCGGTCAACTGGGACGACCTGACGCCGATGATGCGTCACTACGTGGAGATGAAGGAGCAGTATCCCCACGCCCTGGTGCTGTACCGGGTGGGCGATTTTTTTGAGACGTTTTTTCAAGATGCGATCGCGATCGCCCGCGAGCTAGAACTCGTGCTGACCAGCAAAGACGCCGGTAAGGCCATTGGCCGAGTGCCCCTGGCGGGCATTCCCCATCACGCCCTCGATCGCTACTGCACGCTGCTGGTGGAAAAGGGCTACGCGATCGCCATCTGCGACCAGGTGGAAGACCCTGCGGTGGCCCAGGGCCTGGTCAAGCGCGAAGTCACCCGCGTGATTACCCCCGGCACCGTGCTCGAAGAGGGCATGCTGAGCGCCAGCCAGAACAATTTCTTGGCCTCGGTGGTGGTGGCCGGGCACCACTGGGGCCTCTCCTACGCAGACGTTTCCACCGGAGAGTTCTTGACTACCCAGGGGGAAGACCTCGATCAGCTCTGTCAGGAGCTGCTGCGGCTCCAGCCCGCCGAGGTACTGTTTCCGGTGGATGCGCCCAATTTGGGAGCGATGCTGAGACCGGGGGACACCTCCGACCAGCTGCCGGACTGCCTGCCGCGCCAGTTTTGCTACACGCTGCGGCCTCAAGGCCCCTATAGCCAAAGCGAGGCCCGACAGCGATTGCTGCAGCGGTTTCGGCTCAGATCACTGGAAGGGCTGGGCTGCGACCATTTGCCCCTGGCGGTGCGGGCGGCGGGCGGCCTGCTGCACTATGTGGAAGAAACCCAGAAGTCCGTCCAGGCACCCTTCCAACCCCTCTGCACTTATACCCTGGCCGCCTACCTGGTGATCGACCACCAGACCCGTCGCAATTTAGAAATCACTCAAACTGCCCGCGACGGCACCTACAACGGCTCTCTGCTCTGGGCGCTCGATCGCACCGTCACGGCCATGGGCGGGCGTACCCTGCGGCGCTGGCTGCTGCAGCCGCTGCTGGATGTCAAAGGCATCCAACAGCGACAGGCGACTATTACCGAACTCTTGCAGGATGGCAACCTGCGCCAGATGCTCCAGCACAAGCTGAAGCAAATCTACGACCTGGAGCGGCTGGCGGGTCGAGCGGGTTCCGGCACCGCCAACGCGCGGGATCTGGTGGCCCTGGCGGATTCATTTCTGCGATTGCCCGAGCTGGCGGCCCTGGCCGAGCAGGCGAAATCTCCCTATCTGCAAGCGCTGCAGTACGTACCGCCAGAGCTAGAGCAGCTAGGGCAGACGCTGCGATCGCACCTGGTCGAAACCCCGCCCCTTTACCTCACCGAGGGCCACCTGATTCGCGATGGGGTCAACGCCCAGCTCGACGACCTGCGTCAGCAGGCCGTCGATGACCAAAAGTGGATCGCTGAACTGGAGCCTGCCGAGCGCAAGCGCACCGGCATTTCCACCCTCAAAGTCGGCTTTAACAAAGCCTTTGGCTACTACATCAGCATCTCCCGCGCCCGCTCTGACCAGGCTCCCGATGACTACATCCGCAAGCAGACCCTCACCAACGAAGAGCGCTACATCACCCCCGAACTCAAAGAGCGCGAGACGCGGGTGTTCAACATGGAGTCTGAGATCAACGCGCTGGAGTACGAGATCTTCAACCAGCTGCGGGAGAAGGTGGGCGAACAGGTGGAGCTGATCCGCAAAGTCGCCGCCGCCGTGGCCGCCGCCGATGTGCTGTGCGGCTTGGCGGAGGTGGCAATCTTTCAGGGCTACTGCTGCCCTGAGATGGAGGATAGCCGCGCGATCGCCGTCACCGAAGGCCGCCACCCCGTGGTCGAGCAGCTGCTCCCCGCCGGGTTCTTTGTGCCCAACTCCAACTATATGGGGACGATCCCCCAGGACAGAGACGCTGTCACTGCCCAAGACCTGATCATTCTCACCGGCCCCAACGCCAGCGGCAAGAGCTGCTACCTGCGCCAGGTGGGGCTGATTCAGCTGATGGCGCAGATGGGCAGTTTTGTGCCCGCGAAGGGGGCAATGCTGGGTGTGTGCGATCGCATCTTCACCCGCGTCGGCGCGGTAGATGACCTCGCCAGTGGCCAATCCACCTTTATGGTCGAGATGAACGAAACCGCGAATATTCTCAACCACGCCACGCCCAGGTCGCTGGTGCTGCTGGATGAAATCGGTCGCGGCACCGCCACCTTTGACGGCCTCTCGATCGCCTGGGCGGTAGCTGAATATCTGGCGATCGAGATTGAGGCCCGCACCATCTTCGCCACTCACTACCACGAGCTAAATGAGCTGGCGGCACTGATCCCCAATGTCGCCAACTACCAGGTCACGGTGAAAGAAATGCCTGACCAGATTATCTTTTTGCACCAGGTGCAGCCCGGCGGAGCCGACAAATCCTACGGCATCGAGGCGGGCCGATTGGCGGGGCTACCCACCTCGGTCATTCAGCGCGCCCGCAACGTGATGCGCGAAATTGAGCGCAACAGCACGATCGCCGTGGGGCTGCGCGGGGAGGTGCCGAAATCCACGAAACCCCGCCGCCGCGTGAAGGAACTCCCTGCCAGCTGCGATCCTTCAGAGCAGCTCGACCTGTTTAGGAAAACTTAACTCTCCTCGGGCTGCCTTTGCTCGATATACAGAGCGGCGCTCTGCCCTAGATCGAGGCGATCGCCTACACTGAAAACACAGAGTATTGCTGCATCCAATGGTTGTTGCTGCCACCGAACCCAAATCTGATCTGCGCCCGGTGGGGGAGCAGCGGGTAGTGCTGCGAGGTCTATCTTGGCAGGGGTATTTGCAAGTTTTAGATGCGCTGCCCCCATCTCGCGGCTCGCGGCTCACCTACGACGATGGGGTATTAGAAATTACCGTGCCGTTAGAAGATCATGAGTTTTTGGGGCGGCTAATTGAGCGCTTTATCTTAACCCTAGTGGAGCTGATCGGTCTGCCCATCAAAACTATGGGTTCCACCACCCTGACCTACCCCCACCTGCGAAAGGGGGCCGAGCCCGACAACGCTTACTATATTCAAAACCAACCCCTGGTAAAGGGGCGAAATGTGGTGTTTGGCGAAGACCCCCCACCCGACCTGGTGGTGGAGGTCGATATCACCCACACCGATATTGCCAAAAATCAGTTCTACGCCAGCCTGGGGGTGCCAGAGTTTTGGCGCTTCAACGGACAGATGTGGCGGGTGTATGTGCTGCGAGAAGGTGTTTACCAGGAGGTCGAGAGCAGCCCCACCTTTCCCCAGGTGCCGAAAGAGTGTCTCTATGCGTTCTTGACCACGGCCAAGGATGACGAGATCGCGGCTGTACAAGCCCTGCGAACCTGGTATCGGGAGCTTTGCTAGGCTAGCGCGATCGCCATCCGCCACCAGGGCAGAGGGGGGATCAGTCACTGGCGACAGCCACTGTTTGCCGCGTACTGCGTCGATATAAAAGCACTCGCCTGGTTCGGCCCTGCTGAGTTCAGGATGCTTGGCCGATATTGCAGGCAACATTGCCCAGGGCAATCACAACTGGCCTACCGCCCTCAGCCGCGACGAGGTTAGCGAGAGCGGCAAACGCTGGTATCCCTTACCCCATCGGTCCAGCCAAGATCACCTTGGCCAGAGCGTTGATCACGGCCTCGGGTGGCTCTTGCTTGAGATCGCTATACCACTGCTGGGTGGCCTCGGGCACGTAGCCGTAGATGGTGCTGGTGCGCTTGCGAGCCTTCAGCAATAGATCGGCGGTGTGCTCTTTGCGAGCGGCTTCGTAGCGCTTGAGGGCATCGGCGATGCTGATATTGGTGGTGGTCAGGTAGCGGGTCAGCACTTCGGCATCTTCGATCGCTTGGCAGCCACCCTGGCCCAGGGTGGGAGTAGTGGCGTGGGCCGAGTCGCCCAGCAGGGCGACTCGGCCTTTGACCAGCCGTTCGAGTGGGTCAATATCGCCAATTTCCAGGCGGTTGGTTTGCTCTGGGTCGATGGCCTGAATTAGCTTTTGCACTTTGTCGGGCCAGCCCTGAAAGATTTTAGCCAGTTCGTCCTGGCGGTGGGTGGGGTCAACCTGGGTGCCTTCTGCCATTGGCGCGCCAAAGAAAAAGTAAAAGCGATCGCCCCCCACGGGCATCATCGAGGCGCGCTTGCTGTCGCCCACGTAGAGCACCCACAGGTCTTTTTCACAGAGTTCGGGGTCAGCCTTAACCAGCCCATTCCAGTTGACGTAGCGGGCGTAGCGGCGATCGACGCAGTGCCCCACTACATCGGCTCGTACGGCGGAGTGAATGCCATCGGCCCCGATCACCAAGTCACCGCTAACGCGATCGCCGTTTTCAAAGATAGCGGTGGCGCTGTGCTCGTCTTGATCCACACCGACGCAGTTCATGCTCATGTGTACGTCTTTGGGGCCAAAAGCGTCGAGCAGCACTGACTGCAAATCGGTGCGCGACACTGGGTAAGGGCGCTGACCCACCCGCTCAAACAGGGGGCGCAGGTCAACGTAGCTGAGGCTTTCATCGGTATGGCTGCGGTACTCCATGGCGTTCATTTCGCCGCCGATGGCCGCTAGCTGTTCGCCCAGCCCCAAATAGTTGAGTACCTTAACCCCATTCGACCACAAAGAAATACCGGCCCCCGCCGGGCGCAGTTCCTGAGCGCGATCGTAGATGTCTACCTGGTAGCCTGCGCGCCGCATCGCGATACCCGTGGTCAAGCCGCCAATTCCGGCACCGACAATTACCACCTTCAGGTTGTACATAGGTTGCTCCTAACTGCTGCGATGGTTGGGCACATTTTCTAAGCTATCCGATCATTTTGGGCTAGCCCAGAGGCGTGGCGTCAATGCTTTCACTATAAAGAAAAAGCTGTATGCAGTGCACATTGCATTTAATGCGGGCTGGTTAACTTCTTTGCTTAACGACGTCAATTCTCGCAGTCTGCTCAGCGATATTTCTGCTTAATCTTCAAAAATCTGTCAAATAGTTTACCAAGTCATTAATTCGACTACGTAGAAATGGCTGGATTTTTTTGCTGGAGCAAGAAAAGGTAACTGTCCCGATTTGGAATACCATCATGTGGCATCGTTTCCCTGTATTGTTTGCTCTTCTGACGGCTGGTAGCGTAGGGGGGCTGGGTTCTTTGGCTCTATCTCCCCAGGCGGCCTCTGCCCCGTCACCCCTAGGCGTTGAATCTACTGAGGTTCAATCTGATCCTATTGTTGCTACCTATCTACAAGATAAAAAGCGCTCCGGTAGCGGTCGGCGCGGCATGCGCAGCTAGGTCTAGCCCCCTTGATCAGCCCGGAGTTTTTCAAGCTGGTATTGAGCGTCGTCGAAGCAGCCTAATCGGCTGACATCTAGACAGGCGCTGGCCACAGTTTCTAAGTCAGCGATCGCGCGCTCAAGATCCCCTAGTTCCGCATGGAGCAATCCTCTGTCGTAGTAGGCAAAGGGATGGTTGGGATCGAGCTGAATTGTCTGATCAAAGTCACTCATGGCTCCGGCAAAATCGCCTAAGTCCTGGCGCGTCAGGCCGCGATTGTAGTAAGGCTCCGGGCTGCTAGCATCAATTTGAATGGCGATCGTAAAGTCCTGAATGGCCCCCTGAAAGTCGTTGAGGCGGCGCTTGACCAGACCCCGGTTTTCGTAGGCCAGGCTGTTGTTAGGTCGCAGGTTGACGGCTTCGGTGCAGTCGTTTAGAGCAGCGGCATGATCACCGAGATTTGACAGCGATAAGCATCGATTGAGGTAGGCATCGGCCTTGCTTTCTGGATTGCTTGATAGGTTGATTGCGGCGGTATAGTCCTGTATGGCTCCGGCTTCGTCGCCCCGTTCAGCACGGGCATTGCCCCGGTTGACGTAGGCGTCAGTGTAGGAATCTCGGCGCTGGAGGGCTTCGCCGTAGTCGGCGATCGCCCCCTGCAAATCGCCTAGCTGAAAGCGCAGATTGCCCCGTTGATAGTAGAAAACGGCCCGTTCGGGGTTGGCTTCAATGGCGTTAGTCAAATCTTGCAGAGCCTCTTCTGACTGGCCATTCTCCCACAGCAGGGTAGATCGCTGGGCTAGGGCATCGCTATTGTTAGGCCTGAGTTCTAAAACCTGATTTAAATAGTTTAGTGACTCGTTGTTTTGGCCCATTTGCCTGGCCGTTTCGGCCTGCTGAAGCAAATGATTTACCGTTAGGGTTTGAGGAATACGCAGCCATAAAATGCTTGCGATCCCTAGCAGCGCTAAGGTAGTCCCGGCTCCTAACCAAAGCAGTGCTGGTCGAGATAGGCTGGGTTTCCATCGAGGCGGGGGGGGTGGGGCAGCGGGCGATCGCGGCTCAGATTCCACCGCACCGTTCTCTTGGGGCAGGGGGCTGGCGGCGGCTGCCGCAGCTGAGTTCAAGACGGCCTCTGGGGCTGAAAGCGCGATCAAAATATCTTTAGCCTGCTGAAACTGTATTTCAGTCTGGGGCGACACCATTCTCAGCAAAATCTCTTTGAGAGCGTTGCTTAACAGCGAGCATTCGTCGATCTGAAGCTTAATCTGGGCTGAAAAATCCGCTTGAATCAGGCGCGGAATGGCTTCGTTGGAGAGTCCTGTAGCCATTTGTATAGCAATGATGCCCAGGGCAAAGTGGTCGGCGGCAAAGCGCGTGTACTGCCGCTGCCTGGCCTGTGGCAAGTAGGCCGACTCAGTCGTGAGGCTGACAGAGTATCCGTTGGTTCTGAGGCCAGGCTCAGGAGCGCCTGTATCTTGAATCAGGCCAAAGTCAACTAGAACCAAATGGCCGCGATCGCGGTGGCGAATCAGGTTGTTGGGATGCAGGTTTTGGTGGGCAATGCCGTGGCGCTGAATAATTTCTAAAATGCTCAGGCTCTCTCTTAAGAAGCCCTGCACATCGGCCTCGGACTTGGGCTTTTGCTCCGCCAGCTCAGTCAGCAAAGAATGGCCGGATACATAGTCGCGAACCCAGTAAAAATCTTGACCTTCTTGAATCGTTGATAGGTTTTTGGCGATCGCATCATGCTCACCTATCCGCTTGAGCAAGCTGACCCGCTTAGCGAGCAAATCGTTGAGAAATTTGAGCGTAATGGTATTGTGGGCAGGCAGCTGCAAATGCTTAACAATGCACTTGCTCTTAGCCAAGCTGCCATGATCGGTCATCAGGTAAGTCTTGGTATAAGCCTTAGTACTGACAACTCGGATGAACTGGAATCGTCCATCGATCAGTCTTTTCACAACCATCAGATTTGCCGAGGTAAATGCACCGGGGAGGTTGCTGAAACAACCTTCTACTCTAGGTAAGCGTTAATTTGCTGCCATTATCTGTTTATTCAGAGCCTTAGGCACAGCGGTCAAAACCCCAAGAATAGGGCAAGAAACAGCTGTTGTGGCTCTCTTTAGTTGTAGCGTCAACTTCAGGAAAATAGGAGCAATAGGTTCATTAACCCCTTCGGGTGAAACCCAAAGACCGGACAGTTAAGATAAGGGTAATGACCCATCAGCAGCAATACTACTATGTACTGTGTAATTTATGACGGTGACTGTAACCTTTGTGTCAGTCTAGTGCGGTTGTTGGAGTCGCTCGATCGAGGTGCGCAGTTTCAGTACGTGCCCATGCAAGATGAGCCAGCGTTGACCCGCTATGGTATTACCGCCGCCGACTGCGAGGCCGGCATGCTGCTAATCGATTTGCAATCTCCTCAACGCCGCTGGCAGGGTAGCGATGCTGCCGAAGAAATTGGTCGTTTGCTGCCTCTGGGCGATACCTTTGTGCAGGCCTATCGTGCGCTACCGGGGGCTAAGCAGGCGGGTGACCAGGTCTATGCCTTTGTGCGCGATCGCCGCTATGAGCTGTTTGGCAAGCGCCCCAGTCGCTACGACTCGACCTATCCCCTCTGTGACGACCAGCGCTGTGGCTGAGTCGCTGACCAGCCCTGATAATTCCCTCCAGCCGGCCTATGCACTAGTAACCCCGGCCCAGACTGAGCATCTGCTGCCGGGGACGAGGGAGTCGTCAGGCAAGTGGCAAGCATTGCATGGACTGGGGTTTACTGCGCCCAAGCCACCACGTTTTCGCAAAAAGTTTTCACGGTTAGGTTTTCACGGTTAGTAAGCCAGGCCAATTGGCGTCGCCTTTAACAATATTGCCAGGACTATCCTCTACCCACGGCTGCTGCACCTCGGATCTGTCGTTCAGGTAGAGCTTGCCATCGACAATCGTCCACACGCGGAGATCAACCGAAGCCAAATTGCCTTCACTCATCGCTTTGGCGCATGCTGAGAAATCGCTGAGAGAGTGGCGGCGCGATAGCGTATATCCACAGATGCAGGGGCTATCAGGCGCTGAGTACTTTAGAGAAATAGGCAGTATTCCACCCTACACTGGCCTACTGCCCACCCCCTCGATCCGCAAAAGGATGACTGTTATGGCCACGCGATCGCACTTTGCCCTGGTTGTTCTCAGTGTTCTGACCACCGCTGCCCTTGCCTCTACCGCCGCTAGCGCCCGCCCTGGTCAAGGGCAGGGGCCTCGATCTCAACCGAGTGCGCCGCTGGCCCAGGAGGTGGATCAGGTGGGGTCTGCCGCCGTCTCTGTCGACACGCCTGAAGTCACGGTTGAAACCTCTGCCACAGAGGAGCAGGAGAGCCTTCTTCTTCATGGTTCTGTAGCCCAAGATTCTGCCGAAAGCCCTCAAAATTTGCCGTCTGGCCTTCAGCGTCGAATTGACAACAGGCGGGGCCTGCCCTCTGGCTTACAGCGCCAGGTATATAGGGGCCGTGATCTACCCCCTGGATTGAATCGGTAAGTTGCCAAAGCGATCACTCAAAGAATCAGCTCAGGGACTGGGCTTCTTGGTCGGTTCACCAGCGCGGTGGCACTCCACGAGAAACCCGGTTCCTGCGTTTATATGAATCTTCAAAGCCCAGTCTTTTCTATAGCCGTAGCCATCATGATTGGGACGCGTTATTCGGGATGGCTCTTGGCCGTCATTCCCGCGCAGGCAGGAATCCACCTTAGAGTAACAGCCCTCGAATGGATTCCCGTTGCTACGGGAATGACGGTTCTGCCTTGTCCTAACCCGAGTGGCTGGATCTATTCCTAAAGCCCCTACTCAGGATTGACGCGCACGCGAGCAAACTTGAGGCCGCTAACCCCCTGCAGAGGCTCTACCGTGCCCTGCTCTATGGAGCTATCCACAATGCCTTCGCGGTGTAGGTAGCGTAGGTAGCGCTCGTACTCCTGCCACTCTTCGTTGGTGGAGTAGACCACCGTTAGCATGCCAGGCTGAGTAATGCGATCGCCCGTCTCCGAGTCACAGGCTTTATCAATGCGCTTTTTGACAATTTCGTAGCGAGTATCGCGGGTGCCCCGCACGTCGAACAACCGCTCGGTGATATCGTCATGAACAATATCGACGGTGAAAGCCTGCACCAGCACCAGGTGAGTAATCGTCATATCGGTGTCGTAGGCGGCCTTGAGGGCAAACCCCTGGCGAGCGCAGTCGCACACCGCCCGCAGCTGCTCGTAGCGCAGCGACTTGAGCTGAAACTCAGTGAAGGTCGGGTCAATGGCTTGCCCCGTGTAAATCATATGGTCAATGCCGTCGGTAGCCTCTAGGTCGCAGTAGTGGGCGGTGATCGCCTGCATCGACTCCTGCCACTGGTTCCAGGTGTCGCGCAGCAGCCCGTTGATGTGCTCAATGGTTTCGTCGTACACGGCCCGAGCAGCATAGACGCAGCTATGGTCGGCATCAATGGCAGCCTGGTACTGTGCGATCGCCCCTTCGGCTGCCGCACTGTGCTGGGCAAAATAGGGAAAATGCCCCTCCACCTCTCGCTGCAGATAGCGCAGCAGCGTGACTTCAGAATCTACCGTTACCCCCTCTTCTAAATTGACAATGTGGTCGGCCAGATCTAGGGCTAGCTGACCCACCAGGGCATTGTTTACCGCCTGGCCAGCGGTTTCAACAACATCTAGAGCCAGGCGGAACTGAGTCAGCAGGTCTTTTTGAATCGCTCGGTTACGCTCATCTGACGAGCCGCGAATGTCAGAGATGCCGTAGAGCGGATATACGTTTTCAAACACGACCGGGGCAGAGGGCAGACCCAGGCTGAGGCGCTCGGCCTCCTGCTCAAACCGCCACCGCACCGAGGGGTGAATATTGGTAAAGCGGTCTTGCACGCTGTGGCGCATGGCTGCCGTCAGCGCCGGAATCAGCGTCGTGGCGCGGCTGCAGTCAGCCTGGTCAAAGGCGTGGAGCTTAGCGCTAGTCAGGCCCACTAGGCCCACCATTTGGGCGGCGCTCTCCCCTAACCGGGCAGTACGCATTACCAGGGGAATCAGGAGGAGCGATCGCGCCCCCTGCCTGAGCAAATCGACCTCGCCCTGGGTGGTGCAGTCGAGGCTGAGGTCGGGCACATTGACGACCTCACGGCGCTCGGTAGCCCGCAAAAACGCCGACCCTTTGAGGTCGTCTACCCCATAAATCGCGGTCTGCCACTCGGGCTGGTCGATGTCAGTAAATAGCTGGGCCTGGTTGTTTTCAGCGCTGAGCAAAAAGCTATCGGTCGCCCGAAACAGCTGTTTCATCAGCCCATTAGCCTGCTCAAAGCGGCGTGTTCCCAATACCGACTCATGGCCCACCAGCAGTTCAATCAGTGACTTGGAAATCTCGCGCTCGGTAACGTCAATACCCTCAATTAAAATCTGGCCTGTGGCGGTGTAGTTGCCCGGCTTCAGGGCCGACAGCAGCTGCTTAAAAACCGGGTCTTTGCCCAAGATCTGGGTGGCGACCTGCTCGCGGCGGGGAGGCTCAGCCCAGCAGGCGACCAGACTGGTCTGGAGTTCGGGGGCGATCGCCGTCACCTGCAAGCCGCCATCGGCGGTGCGCAGGCGCAGCTCAATCTTGCGCACCTGGCCCGTCTGAGAGTCGTCTAGGGCCACCACCAGCGGCTCGTGGAGCAGGCGCTTAGACACCAGATCGGCCTGCCCGTAGGTGTGGTGCAACACGGCACTTAGAAAGTGTCGCCGAAACCGCTCTTGCAGTGCCTTTTGATCGGTTGTTGAGAGGCGGTTAAAGAAACTCAGGTCGAGATGGCCCTCTTCGGGGCGAATGCCGGTGAGGCGACAAAAGTACCGATTGGCAAACAGTACCGGGTGGGCCTGGGTCGGGGCGCTGATCGTCGTGGCCACATCCACCACCGCCATTACCAGGTGGCTATAGTGCTGAATCAGCTCTAGCCAGGGCAAGGCCGACCGAGCAATGGTTGGATCAGGGGTCTCACCCTCCTGGCAACATTCACTGCGATCGCCCAAAGTATAAGAGAGATTTAGAAGTAAGTCCCCCTCATGGTCGGCTGTGCGGTTGGTGTCGATGCAGCGAGACAATTCGTTAGCCATAGTTGCTCTTGGTGTGCCCTTCACTAAAGTCTTACAAAGCAACCCGGTAAAATTCCGTAGTAGCACTCATATCTTTGCGGAATTGTGAGAGTTTAAGGAGATTCGGTAAACGTTATCTCTGCGGTGCAACTTTAAGCTACTACTCGTACTTACCTATTCGGGGCTAGATTTTTAGCTTGCCCCTATGGTAACCAACGACGGTGCGTCACTCTTGTCGGCGTGGGCCTGTCGGCGCAGGCCTATCGACAAGGGCCTTGCTCCTGGTTAGGGCCTTCACCCTTTAGAATAGAATTTCCGCCCCAGGATTATTCTCCCCGTTAAACCATGTTTGAAGCTCTATCTGACCGCCTTGAATCTGCCTGGAAAAGCCTGCGTGGCCAGGACAAAATCAGCGAGTCTAACATTGATAGCGCCCTACGTGAGGTGCGCCGCGCTCTGCTAGAAGCTGACGTCAACCTCCAGGTGATCAAAGACTTTATTGCCCAGGTGAAAGAAACCGCCCTGGGTATTGAGGTGGTGAAAGGGGTTAGCCCCGACCAGCAGTTCATCAAGGTGGTGAACGATGAGCTGGTGCGGCTGATGGGTGACACCAATGCCCCCCTGGCCGACGTGCCGACTAAGCCCACCGTGGTGCTGATGGCGGGCCTACAGGGTACGGGTAAAACCACCGCCACCGCCAAACTCGCCCTACACTTGCGCAAAGAAAACCGCAGCACCCTGCTAGTCGCTACCGACATCTACCGCCCCGCAGCGGTCGATCAGCTGGTTACCCTAGGTAAGCAGATCGATGTGCCCGTCTTTGAGTTGGGCACCGACGCCAACCCCGTCGATATTGCCCGTCAGGGGGTCGAAAAGGCCAAAGCCGACGGCATTGACACCGTGATTGTAGACACGGCAGGCCGCCTCCAGATTGACCCTAAAATGATGGGCGAACTGGCCGACATCAAGACCGCCATTGCGCCCGACGAGGTGCTGCTGGTAGTAGATGCCATGACCGGCCAGGAAGCCGCCAACCTGACCCGCACCTTCCACGACGAGATCGGGATTACCGGGGCCATTCTAACCAAGATGGATGGTGACTCGCGCGGTGGTGCCGCCCTCTCCGTGCGGCAGATTTCGGGCCAGCCAATCAAGTTCATCGGGGTAGGCGAAAAGGTAGAAGCGCTGCAGCCCTTCTATCCCGAGCGCATGGCCTCCCGCATTTTGGGCATGGGCGACGTGCTCACCCTAGTGGAAAAAGCCCAGGAAGCGGTGGACTTTGGCGATGCCGAAAAGCTGCAGCAAAAAATTCTCGATGCTGAGTTTGACTTCGACGATTTTCTCAAGCAAATGCGCTTTATGAAAAGCATGGGTTCACTCGGCGGCATCATGAAGATGATTCCAGGCATAGGCAAGCAAATTACCGGCGATATGCTGGAACAGGGCGAAGTACAGCTCAAACGCTCCGAGGCCATGATCAACTCTATGACCACCCAGGAGCGCAAACAGCCTAATCTGCTCTCTAGCTCCCCCAGCCGCCGCCGCCGCATTGCCAAAGGCTCGGGCCATCAGGAAAAAGACGTGGGCAAGCTGGTCAGCGACTTCACCAAAATGCGCACGATGATGCAGCAGATGGGTCGCGGTGGCGGCCTGCCTGGGATGGGCGGAGGTATGCCCGGCATGGAGGGTGGCTTTCCCGGTATGGGCGGCGGTATGCCGGGACTACCCGGCATGGGCGGCGGGCCTCAGCCAGGTTTTCGCCCTCCCGGCAACAAAAAACAGAAGAGCCAGAAGAAAAAGAAGGGCTTTGGCCAGCTTTAGCACCACGGGCTGAGCAAGGTTACAGCGGCGCATCACCCTGACGGTGTTCTACTGGTTTGCGCTTCCTACTGGTTTGCGCTAGCGATGGCGATCGCATACTCTAACCTGCTGATGGCCATTCCCTTGCGTAATCACTAATGAATAGCGATCGCCTAGAACAGATTCGCGCCTCCGTTAGCCAGATTCTGGCCGACTCAGCCCTGCCGGGGGCGGCGATCGCCGCCTATATTGACGGCCAGCTGATTCTCGAAACTAGCATCGGCGATCGCGACTTTCAGCAGACCGTCCCGCTACCTGTAGATGCCCGCTTTTATATCTACAGCGTTACCAAAACCCTGATTGCGGCGGCGGTGCTGCATCAGGTGCAGAGCGGACGGCTTGATTTGGACGCACCGATTCAGCACTACTGGCCTGGGTTTGTGGTCGCAACACCCGTTACCCTACGCCAGATTTTGAGTCACACCAGCGGCCTGCCCGACTACGGCGGGCTACCGGCCTACCACCAATCGGTGAAAGAATCGCCTGGTTTTCCCTGGTCTGTTCAGGATTACTTGAATGTGGCCCGCAGCCAGAGGCTGCTGTTTGAACCAGGCCGGGGCTGGTCGTACTCCAACATTGGCTACCTGGTGCTGAAAATGCTGCTAGAGCAAACTACGGGGCGATCGCTCCAGGCCATTTTGGGTGAGCTATTTTTTGCTCCCCTAGAGCTAGCCCAAACCTTTGTCGCCACGTCTTTAGTAGATGTAGCAGACCTGACTCCTGGCTACACCCAGGCTTTTGGCGGCGACAAATGGGTAAATATGGTAGATCGCTACCATCCTGGCTGGGTGTCTCATGGGGTGGTCGTGTCTACAGCCTCAGAGCTGGCCGCCATGATAGATGCGTTGTTTGTGGGGCAAATACTCGACTCGTCGCTGGTGGATCTGATGGCTCAGCCGGTCTATAGCTTGGGGCCGCATTCACCCTTACAGAACGTCGGCTGTGGTTTAGGCCTATTTGTGGATGCCGCCGACTCGCCCTACGGTAAAGTGGCTGGGCACAGCGGCGGTGGGCCAGGCTATTCGATCGCGGCCTTTCACTTCTCAGCCCTGGCGGGTTGCCCGACTACCATTGCTGCCGCAACTAACCAGGAGGGCGACAATGTGGGGGTGGATGTGGTCTATGCTGTCGCGCGAGTGCTGGCTGAGGCGTGACCCATTGCTACAAATTGTCAGCAGATGGGAGTTCGCGCCGCCCAGCGGGCAAGCTAACGCTGTGGACGCTAGGCTAGCCCCCGGAGATTGTTATGACCAGCAAACGCGCCCCGCGCAGAAGTTTTCCTAAAGTGAGCACCATGCCACGGCCTCGGACTGAGGCAGCTCAGCACCTGGACATGTACAAGCTGGCTGTTGAGAAAAGTCGTGTCCAGCAAGAACTAGAGTACTTGGAAGAACGTCGCCAGCAGTTGTGCGATCGACTAGCCCAAATTGAGCGAGAAACCGAGGGCCTAGACACCCAGGCCACTACCCTGCGCCAGCCAACCGTTCGCCCTGCAGCCAAGCCCCAGGGCATGAACTTTGCGCCCAGCGCCAATGTGTATCTGCCCGAGCGCAACAGCCGCCAGGCCCCCGAAGACTACAACACGCTGACGCTGGACTACTAGAGTTGGGGCCAACGCCAGCCGATAGAATGGAGCTATGAAGCAAGTTCTGCTGGTGCTTATTCGTGGCTATCGACGGCTGATTTCGCCGCTGTTTCCGCCCACCTGTCGGTTTCACCCCACCTGCTCGCAGTATGCCCTGACGGCGATCGAGCGGTTTGGCCCGGCGAAAGGCAGCTGGCTAGCGGCGCGGCGCGTGACCAAGTGCCATCCCTTTCACCCTGGCGGCTACGACCCGGTGCCTGAGGGAGCTGCTGCCGAGGCCGAGCTACCTCAAGAATAAGTGGGTGGATCGGTAGGGTGCATCCGCGCAGCGATGCACCACTAGACAATTCTCTAGTGCAGAAAATGCCGCACGCCGGTCATCGCCATGATCAGGCCCAGCTCGTTGGCGGCTTTGATCGAATCGTCGTCGCGGCGGCTGCCACCGGGCTGCACCACAGCGCGAATGCCCGCAGCGGCAGCGGTGCGAACTGAATCATCGAAGGGGAAGAAGCCGTCGCTGGACAGCACGGCACCCCGAGCTTTTGCGCCTGCCTGAGCCAGGGCAATGCTCACAGAGCCGACCCGATTCATTTGCCCTGCGCCAATGCCGAGGGTCTGCTGCTGGTGAGTGACGACGATCGCATTTGATTTCACATGCTTGACCACCCGCCAGGCGAACAGCATTTCGGCTAGCTCGGCTTCGTTGGGCTGAGCTTCGGTGACGATCTGCCAGGTGGCGGGGTCGTCGCGGTAGGTGTCGGGGGCCTGGAGCAGGAAGCCGCCCGCGATCGCATTCACCACCTGCTTTGGCCCGGTCAGCAAATCCTCCAGCACCAGCACCCGCAGGTTTTGCTTTTTGGCCAGGATTTCTCGCGCCGCACTGTCGCACCCCGGCGCGACAATGCACTCCAGGAACGTACCCGTCAGCTGCTGGGCGGTGTCGGCATCGATGGCGCGATTCAGCACCACAATGCCGCCAAAGGCTGAGACATCGTCGGCATCGTAGGCGCGGCGGTAGGCGGTAGCTAATGTGTCGCCCATCGCTACGCCGCAGGGGTTGGTGTGCTTGAGTACGGCGGCGGCGGGGCGGTCAGCAGGGAATTCTGCAATAATCCGCCGCGCCGCCTCGAGATCCACCAGGTTGTTGTAGCTGAGTTCTTTGCCCTGGAGCTGCTCGGCCCCGGCCCAGCCGGTAGGGATCGAGCCGGTTCTGTACCATGCCGCCGACTGGTGAGGGTTTTCGCCGTAGCGCAAGGTGGCCTGCTGACGACCCGTCATTGCCCACTGCTGAGGCAAAGCATCGCTGTCGCTGGTGGATGCGGTGAGGTAGGTCGCGATCGCTTGGTCGTAGCTGGCCGTGTGCCAAAATGCGGCCCGCGCGCAGGCCTGGCGAAATTCTAAGGGTACTTGTCCTTCGCTAGCTCGCAGGGCATCGAGGTATGGCCCATACTGCTCGGCGCTGCACAGCACCGTCAGGTAAGCGTGGTTCTTCGCCGCTGCCCGCAACATGGCTGGCCCACCGATATCGATGTTCTCGATCGCATCGGCCATAGTGACGCCGTCTTTTGCGATCGTCTGCTCGAAGGGGTAGAGGTTTACCACGACTAGATCTAGCGGGCGAATGCCGTTATCGGCCAAATCTTGCTGGTCTGCTGGCAAATCTTGCCGCGCCAGAATGCCGCCGTGGATTTTGGGGTGCAGCGTCTTGACACGACCGCCGAGGATTTCAGGGGAGCCGGTGTAGTCGGAAACTTTGGTGACGGGGAGATTGGCGGCTGCGATCGCCTTGGCCGTACCGCCGCTGCTAATCAAGTCAAAGCCAAACTCCTCTACCAGGGTTTTGGCCAGCTCTACCAGCCCGGTTTTATCGGATACGCTCAACAGTGCCAGGCGCGCCATACGCTCTCTATTCCTTGATTTTGCAGACCCCTACTATACCGAAAAAGGCCATTCTCTCCCCTCACCCATCTATCCATTCCCCGTCGCTCCCTTCCTGTGGCACCATAGCAATGCCTTCCTCACTACAGGATGATTTCTCCTTGCTTAACTCAAACCTGGGTGGGCCACTACTATGGGCAGCGATGGTAACCCGACAACCAAAGCTAACAACTCAGCGACTGTTGCTGCGTTTGGGCAGGCCAGACGATATTCCGACAATTTTGCAGTATTACCAGATCAACCGCGCTTACTTAGAACCCTTCGAGCCTCAGCGCCCAGCAAACTTCTACACCCACGAATTTTGGCAGACTGTGCTGGCGTCTCGGGAAAGTGACTTTCGCTATGGTTCTGCGGTAAAGCTGCTGATATTTCTTCAGGCCGACCCCAAGCCGTTGATTGGCACTATTAACCTCAACACGATTGTGCGCGGAGCGCTGTATGGGGCTACCCTCGGCTACGGTCTCTCGGCGCAGCACCAGGGCCAGGGCTACATGACCGAAGCGGGCCAGCGGCTGATTGCCTACGCCTTCGATGAGCTAAACCTGCACCGACTCATGGCCAACTACCTGCCCCACAACCATCGCAGTGCCAATGTGCTCAAGCGACTGGGCTTTCAAATCGAAGGCATCGCCCGCGACTACCTGTTCATCAATGGCCAGTGGCAAGACCACGTGATGACCAGTCTAATCAACCCTCACTGGCAGATACCGGAACCGTAGTCCAAGGATGCTTCCAAAAAAACCCCAGGAGTATCTGGAGCGATCGCGTATCAGGGGGAAGTTTTTTAGTCAGCACATCCACCAGCACTGATGCCAAATTGCTGGCTTGGTCGAGCGGGAAGAATGCTTTGATGGCATCGGGCGGTTTCTTTTTTTGTGGAGATACCATACGCAGGAAAAGTCAAACCGCCGAAACGGCAGCGAGTAGTTGCCCTTGGTCGACTCGCCCAGGTCATTGCGCAGCGTCAATAGGCCGTAAAAGCGATCCTGCGGCTGAGCATCGCCCAGCGGTTTTACACCAAAATCCAAAAACGCCGTGGGCACTGCGAAGCACACCTGCGGCTTCAGCCGAGTGATGTTGTCGGCCAGCTCGGCATTGGGCTTGGCCTTGATAACCTGCCAATCATCCTTAGCAATCAGCCGTTTGCAGACTTGCTTCCACAGGTGCTTCAGCAGCAGCAGATTGCCATGCCCCGTATTGCTACATCGCTGTGCTGCATTGCTATGTCATCCACTGGCTCTAGCGTGGCGCAGGGTGGCATTGCTAGGCAGAGGGTGGTTGTGGCACGCGATCGCAATTCTATTGCATGCGATCGCGTGCAATAGAATGCAGCCTGCCGACTCCGCCTTACTCCGCCGCCAAAAACTCAAGATAGTCGCTGGTTAGCTCTTTCACCGCAGCCTCATAGAGCTGCTGCCCGTGCTCGGGGGTGGCCAGCGCCGGGTTCGACCCCATCCTGCCATCGGGGTAGTGCTGCCGAAAATCGGTGGGGCTGTATATGGCGTGGCCTCGCGGAGCCACCTGCGGCTCTAGCGGGGCCTGCTTGATAAAGTCGGGATAGGCATATTGCGTTAGCGCCACTTCGCTGGGGGTAGCGTGAGAGCCTTCCTGATCGCCGTAGAGATCTTTGGCCAGGCTGTAAACCGACTTGGCCATAAACCAGTTGGCCGTCTTGCAGCGCACCTGCTCGGCGTTGGGAATGCGATCGGTGGCGAGCGCCGTGTAGGTTTCAGCAAAGGCGGCTTTGAGGGTGGCAATGTTGCCGCCGTGGCCGTTGATAAAGAAGAAGCGGGTAAAGCCATAGCGCACCATCGGCGTCAGGTAGTCTTGAATTACCGCAATCAGGGTGCTGGGCCGCAGGGTCATAGAGCCGGGGAAGGCGGTGTGGTGCAGGGCCATGCCGACGTTAATGGTGGGGCCAACTAGGGCGTGGGCGGCCTCGCCTACCCCTTTGGCGACCACTTCAGCACAAATGGCGTCGGTGCCAATCAATCCGGTGGGGCCGTGCTGTTCGGTCGAGCCAATCGGAAGGATAATGCCCGTCGATTCGTTTAGGTAGGCTTCGACTTCAGGCCAGGTGCAGAGGTGCAGCAGCATAGGGCAGAGTGGGGGACGGGGCTGAGTTCTCACTATAGCGTTTGCCCTGGAGGCTCTGCCGACGCATCCGTGGGCAAGCCACTGTATGACTTGCTACACTGCTAGACCAGCTGCGCTGATAAGTAAGACAGAGGTAGGCAGGGGTAAATAGTTAGGTATAGACCCAGGATTAGCTAAAATCGTAGGTGGTGATAATCTACGCACCCTGCGATCGCATTGCTTATAAGGAGCGATTTCCAGACTGATTGCAAGACTCAAGACCATAGTGCTGTCATTGCAGGCAGCTCGCCAAGGGAAAACGCCCCCTGCTGCCGCCAAGCGAATCAGCGCTGATGTTACCTGTAAAGGAGCCGCGACTATGCTACACCGCAAGATCTATCAACTCTGTTGTGATGGTCAAGATGTGTGGATTTTTCTACGGGATCAACAGCGTTGGATTGAGCGGGCGAAGATTTTAGATATCGAAGGCGATCTGGTCACCTTCCGCTACGAAACCGAAGAAGAAGACGAGATGTGCTCCTGGGAGGAGATGGTGCGCGTTGAGAGCATTGGCGCTGTCACCAAGCGCCTGGCATCTGTACCCCGTGGCGATGTCGAGCTAAACGTGTCTGACGATTGTCCCGAGACCGAGCAGCTGAGCGACCCCTACCCAGAGTCAAACGCAGACTAGTCCTTCAGGGCGGACGTTTAGACACTATTGCTGAAAGCGAGGAGGCAGGGGGCCAGAAAGCCAAGCGAACCAATCCGTTGGGCGCATTTCTGCCATGCAGTACTCCAGTGTTTCAGCGCTAACCTTGGTGCGGATACTGGTTTGCCCCCTTTCTCCCCTGCCCCCCTGCTCCCATTATTGACCCTGCCCCGGCGAAAAGTTCGCGGCTCTAGTTGGCTGGCGGCCCACTGGGGTCTGAGAAAGTGTTGATGTAGCCGTTGCCGGTGTAAACATCGGGCGGCCTGGGAGCCGAGAAGGGCGACGGTGCGGTTTGGGGCAGCGGTGCGCTGAGACTGTTGTTGAATGGGTCGGGCTGCGGCACCTGCCCGCCCCTAGCCGGTGCCGTTGCCGGAGAGCCAAAATCTATATTTAGCCCCGCTGGCGCGATCGCCCTCTGCGCTGGTGCTGGTATTACTGGGCTAGGCGACAAGCCTGGCGGCTGCGTATAGCCCGTGGTACCAGGCGGCGGCGACATTTGCGGAGTGGTGCGAATAAAGCGCTGATCTACGCCAGGCAGGCTGCCTTCCACCATCCAGGGTGGGGGCGTTAACCCACTGCCGGGTGCTTCGCCAGGGCTGCTGCCTGCTGCCCTGGGATCTGAGGAGGGGGCTGCGCTGGGTGAATCGGAACGCGAATTGAGCCGTTCGTTCAGGGCTTGCTGTAGGGGGCTGAGGGACAACGCCTCGGTGGCCGTTGCCGCAGAAAAGGGCTGGCGTTGGCCAGAGGCACTATCAGAGGCACCAGTTGACGGTCGACTGTCGGTGGCGATGGCCGATTCTCCACCCGCCTCGCCGCTAGGGGCCGGGCTAAAGCGAAACCGGTTGCGCTCCAGGTATTGAGCAAAGGGGCTGGCCGTTTCCTCTGCTGGCGTGGCTTGGGGCAGGGCCAAACGGTCTGAGTCGGTCGTGGGTATGTCGTCTAATGCGCTAGATGTGGTGGGTTGTAGCTGGTTGAGCAGCAGCGCCAGGTTGTCAATTTCAGCCAAATCGGCCAGGTCTTCATTCGACAGAGCGCCCAGATCGGTGCCAGGGCCGACTGCCGGACTGTCGACCGCCGGATCGTACTGACTGCGCCACTCAGGATGGCGTAGATACTGTGGCACCACCACCGCCCCCAGCCCCAGCGCCGCCACAGTACCCCACACCAGCGGACGGCGTAGCTGACGGCTGATGGGTTTGATCTGCACCAGGCGATAGTGCAAAGCCGGGGGAAGGGCCATGGTCTGGGAGACTCCAGGTCTGCGGTAGTTTTATCTTAGCCCCCGGCTGGTGGGGCTGGGCCAGATACCTGCGCGCGCGCCGTCACCACGATCCAATCCCCTTCTACCACCGCGATCGCCCCGCCAGGCAGCGGATCGCTCTGGCTGCCGTTGGGGGCAGCCAGGAGCGCTACCAGCTTTTCGACATGCTCAAAACTCACCTGAGCCACCATCAGCTGCCGCAGCATGCGCCGCAGCACGCGCCGCTGTAGGGCCAGGGGAGAATTTTTGAGGGGCGATCGCTGAATTCTCCAGGCCTGGGCGGCATTTTCAGGGGCAGAAACAACCCGCTCATACAGCTCCTGGGTCATCGCTTCTAGCAGCTCCACCTCGGCGGTCAGCAGCTCAGCGGTATTCGCCAATGTAGACTCTACTCCGGGGTTGAAGTGATCTTGCAGGTAGGGCAGCAGCTCCAGGCGAATGCGGTTGCGGGCGTAGCGGGTGTCTTGGTTAGTAGCATCTTGCCAAACGGGGAGATTAAACTGGCGGCAAAATTCTCCAGTTTGCTGGCGGGTTAGATCTAATAGAGGGCGCACTACCGTAATGGCGCTTGCTTGAGACAGAGAACGCTGCCAGGCTAGGGCCTGCAGGCCATCGGTGCCGCTGCCGCGCAGCAGGTTGTAGAGTAGGGTTTCGGCGCGATCGCTAGCCGTATGCCCGGTCGCCACCTGGGTACAGTGTTCTTGAGTAGCGATCTCTTCAAAGACCTGATAGCGCCACTGGCGGGCGGCAGCTTCGGTAGAGTAATCGGCATCGGCGAGCGCGACTTGGCAGGAGACACCCCACTCAGCACACAGCTGCTGCACAAAACTGGCGTTGGCAGCCGAGTCGGTTCGCCACTGGTGGTCGCAGTGCACCACCCGCAGTGACCAGCCCCACTTGAGCCGCAAATCAACCAGCAGCTTGAGTAGACAGAGCGAATCCTGCCCGCCCGAAACCGCCGCTAAAACCGCTGATCCCTGAGGCAGCAGGGGGCGAACTTTCAGTCGCCGATGCACCCCGGCGTGAATGCTACTCCAGGCAACTCCGCCCATGCTCCACCTGTCAATCTAAGGGCCAAGTCAAGAGCCAACTCAAGTGCCAATCTAAGGAATTGAACGCACGCTTTCCAGACTACCCCACCCCAGTCGGTTCGGCAGGTTGTAACAGCCTCAGCCCGGCTGGATTAGGGCTGAATCTCCCAAAAATCTATGGCACACTTGGGCAACAGCACCTTTTCTACACACCCCTTTTTCTCTGCCCCCCTTTCTTCTGCAACCTTTGCACGGCATGGCGACCTATGGCTCAACCGTACCAAACCCTCATTGATGACATTGTTGCCGCTACCCTCAAGGGCAAAATTCAGTCGAAGCAGCAGGTGTACCGTCTGCTTCAGGCCGGGGTAGAGCCGGGCAGCGGTGAGTTGTTTGAGCGAGCTTTAGAGGCTACCCTGGCGGCCCTAGAGCCTGATCTGGCCCCCGGCGATGACGAATTTAAGCATGCAAAAGCCGTGCGCAAGCACCGGGCCTTGCGTACCATCCAGGGTGAATGGCAGCGCTGGCAGGCCGACAACCAGGCCACAGCGGTCATTACAGGGGTAGAGGTAGAGATTCTAAATGCGCCCCCCGAAGAACGCCTATTTCAGCTGGTGACGGCCCTCGACCCCAACCGTGATCACCCCCTAGCGCGAGAACAACTAGTGCAGCTGGCTCGGGCGCTGAAGCAGGCTCCTGCACCGTCAGAAGCGGCCCCGGCCACTGAGGCCGAACCCGCCCTGGCAACCCTGGCCGATGGCCTAGAGCAGGGCCTAGCCGCTTGGCAGCAGCTCGAAGGCGATGTGGTCGGCTGGATCTACGCCCAGGGGCAGCAGATTGGCTTTAGTCAGCCAGGCGATCGCCCCAGCCCCTGGCAGCACTGGGGCCGCATCGTTAGCCAGCCAGCCCTCAAGCGCCTGTTTGAAGACCTGGCCCTGCACCAAACCGTGACCACCGCTGGGGTCGCGGTGCCCCTGAGAGTGTCCGACTGGGTGGCCTGGGGCGTGGTTTTGCAGCGGCTGCAGCTCGCCCTGGTGAACTGGTTCGATCGCCAGCCCTACGACCCCCAGTCCGGCAAGCGCCTCTCCATCGCTACCTTTCTCACCTTCGCCGTAGTCTGGGGCCAAATCTCTAGCCGCCTAGGCGAACAGGGCCAGCGCACCCTAGCCAAGGGGTCGTTTCAGCTGGCGCTGCAGGGTCTGCGACAGTTTGCCAACCAGAGCTACTTTCCCCTCTACGGCGGCCTGTTCACCGCGCTTTCTGGAGAACCCCTGCGCGCCCTGCTCGACTATCTCGATCAGCCCCTCCAGGAAGTGGCTAATACCGCCGTCAAGGCCCGCATTCTCACGCTGCTGGGCTACTCCCAGCGGGCGCTGGGCAACTACCGTCAGGCCCAGCGCTTTCACCAGCAGGCCCTGGAGGTGGCCCGCGAATCCAAAGACGTGCCCTGCGAGATCGCCAGCCTCAACCACCTCAGCCGCACCTGCGTAGCCCAGCAAGACTTTGAAACCGCCCAGGGCCACAGCCAGCGGGCGCTCATTTTGGCTCGCCAGAGCGGCGATCGCATTGGTCAGGCCAACGCCCTGGCCAACCTCGGCTACAGCCAGGTCACCCAGGGTCAGTCGCAACTGCTCGAAACCGAACAGTACGAAACCGTCCTCACCTACTTGGAACAGGGACTGGCGCTTTCAGAACAGGTGGGCGATCGCCCCAGCCAGGCCCTCTGCGCCAACAGCCTCGGCATCGCCCAACTCAAACTTGGCCAGTACCGCGATGCGATTAATTCTCTCCAGCAGGGGTTACAGGTGGCCCAGGCGATCGGCGATCGCTTTCTGATGGCATCCAACTTCGCCAATATGGCCGCCGCTCACCAGGGCGACGGCAACCTCGAACAGGCCGTTCTCACCGGCTGCCTGGGCATGTACCTGCTCCACCAGATCGACTCCCCCGAATGGCGACAGCCCGCCGCCCTGCTCAGCATTCTCTACGGCCAGCTCGGCCCCGACACCTTCGAGAGTATTCTCGCCGACCACCGCCGCCAGTTCCTCGCCGTCATCGGCGTCGATGGCTACGACTTCCTGCAGCCACTTTTAGCACGCTATCGAGAGTCGCTGGAGTAAAGGAGTGGGGGGGCGGGGGGGATGAGTAGGGCTGGACAAGAAAACAGAGAATTGAAACCGTAGGGTTGAGTGCTACTTACAACCTCATTTGCAGAACAGAGGCTTAAACCGATGGTCGATCGCTCCTTTCCGTTGGGTGCAGGGCGGCGGAACGGCCCTGCTCGACGGGGTCTGGGGGCAATCGAAACGCCCCCAGCGGTGGGTTTGGCTGTAGACCCGTAATCCTCGTCTACAGCGGTTGATGTGAGCCATAGACCTTGCACCGGGCGAACCGCCGTTCGCCCCTACGATAGGATGGTGCATCGCTGCGCGGATGACACCCTACGATTGATCTTCTTCATCGTATTCATCAGCAGCGATCCAGGTGCTGGCAGGGCGCAGGGCCTCGGGAATTTCCACATCGTCAGTAAATTCCAGCACCGTCTCCCGATAGCCCAAATATCCCGACTCCACAAACGACACCAGCATCCGCCCCAGCGCTGGCCACACCACATCGGCAAATTCCCAGTCATGGTTAAACCCCGCCCGATCCGCAATCGACCTGAGCGCCCAAAAATAGCTGTTGCGCACCACCGAACCCGACTTTTTATAGGCAGGCACATCCTCCTGGTGGAGGTAGAGAATGTCGTGGTCAATGCGAGCGCGCATGGGTAGTTTTGGATTTTGGATGTGCGATTTTAGATTAGCCCACAGTTGGCCTGAGACCTTGACGGCGTAATCCATCACACCCGACAGCAAGGGGAACTTAGATGACTGACAGTAGATGAGTGATACGGTAAGACTATTAACAATAAGTTACAGACGACCCTGGGCCAAAGCCACGTTGGTTAGATTCAGCCCCCGGTCACAGTGACTTAACCTCTGGAGCCCATCAACCTGCCATGTCTGCTGCGGTTTGTCTGCAAAACGTCCATAAAGTCTACAACGGAGTATCTGTTGTCAACGACCTTTCCCTGAATATTGAAGCCGGGGAAGTTTTTGGCCTGCTTGGCCCCAACGGTGCAGGCAAATCGACCACCATCCGCATGGCAACTACCCTCACCCGACCCAGCGATGGCCATGTGGTCGTCGCCGGGTACGACGTCAACCGCCAGCAGCTTGACGTACGCCGCCAGATCGGCGTGGTACTGCAGCAGACCAGCGTCGACGGCGATATGACCGTGTGGGAAAACATGGAATTCCACGGGCGTATGCACCATATTCCTAATCCCCAGCGGCGCACCACCATTGACACCTGGCTAGAGTACGTTGAATTGGCCGATCGCCGCGACGACAAAGTGAAAACCCTCAGCGGCGGAATGAAGCGCCGACTGCAAATTGCCCGCGCCCTTTTGCACAACCCCAAAATTCTCTTTCTCGACGAGCCCACCGTCGGCCTCGACCCCCAAACCCGCCGCCGCCTCTGGGAAATCATTCGTGGCCTCAACCAGCAGGGCATGACCATGCTGCTCACCACCCACTACATGGAAGAGGTTGAGTATCTCTGCAATCGCATCGGCATTCTCGACCAGGGCCAGCTGATTGAGCTGGGCACCCTCGACCAGTTTCGCCAGCGCCACGGCGAAGGCATTCTGATGACCCAGCGCGGCGATCGCTGGGACTACCGGTTCTTCCCCACCCTGGAGGCCGCCAACGCCCACCTCGACCAGCAGCCCGACAAAACCGGCATGATGACCCGACCCTCCAACCTGGAAGACATCTTCGTAGAGCTAACCGGGCGCAATCTCGATTGATCGCGGTTCTCTAGGATGGTGCATTGCTGCGCGAATGCACCCTACGAATTTCTAACTGGATAAATTAAAGTCACTCATCAGCCAATTTGCAGAACATAGGTTTAAACCGATGATCAGCCAGTCCTTTCCGCGAGGTGAAGGACGACGGAACGTCCTTCTCGATGGGGGTCTGGGGCCAGCGAATTGGCCCCAGCGGCAGATCTGGCTTTCGATCCAGATTGTGCGCCGCGCCGCCCCTGTTCAAGTAATGGTCGGTCAGGGCAAACGCCGTTTGCCCCTACATCCCTAACACAATGTCTACCTCCCCCAATCAACCGTTTCCGACAATCAGCGCTAGGCTTGAGAATGGTCTCCCGGTACTGAAAATCTATGCCTGGTCTCGCCACCACCATCGAAGCAATTTTGTACCTCAAGGGGCAGCCCCTCGACCTTAGCAAGCTGGCCGAACTAGCCCGCTGCGATCGCGAAGACATTGAAGAAGGGCTAATCGAGCTAATAGATGAATATGCCCACCGCGACGGTGCCCTCGAAATTGTTGAAACCGTCGATGGCTACAGCCTCCAGCTCAAAGAGCGCTATCGGTTTTTAGTGGATCTATTAATTCCAATCGACCTAGGCGTAGGCGCTCTGCGCACCCTGGCCGCGATCGCCCTCAAAGGCCCCATTAGCCAGACCGATCTGGTCGAACTGCGCGGCTCAGGAGTTTACCAACACGTACCAGAGCTGGTCGCCCAAGGCTTTGTGCGCAAGCGCCGCCAGGCCGAAGGGCGATCGTCATTGGTGCAGGTCACCGACAAGTTTTACCAGCATTTTGAAATCGATCAGCTGCCCCAGCTGCGGGTCAAGGGCACAGCCCCCACCCAAGCCGACGATGTAGCTCTTGAGAATGAAGACGAACGTGAGCCTGAGGTGACCGAGGTAGAATCGGCCTCCTAGCCTAGAGCAACGGTTCGTTTCATCAAGATATTGTAAAGAGAATAATTGGTAGTAGGCGCGCCTCTGATGGCCTATAAGCGTGGGTTTTGGCCCAGAACAGCTGGCCTAAACCATCGGATCAACGTAATATTTCACGATTCGTTACGCTATTATCGGGAAGAGTAAGTAGGTATAGGCAGGCCTGGGGTTGCCTTGATTAGATTGGATTCATGCAATCCAACCCCCCCAACATTCGGTACCCGCCGTCGCCTACGTTGTGACCAGAGGTCTCTAAGATTCCATGGTATTTAACCCTGAAGACGCTGAGTTCATTGGCATGTCTCCCAATAGCGAGCAAGTCAATGAGTTGCTCAAATATCTCCAGCACCAGTCGCCGGAGGTGTTAACTCGGGTGGCTCAATCCGTGAGCGGCGAAATTAAACAAATCATTGCCCACAACGTGCAAGGTTTAGTCGGCGTACTGCCTAGCGAAGGCTTTAACGTCCAGGTCACCACCGATCGCGAAAATCTGGCTGGACTGCTAGCCTCCGCTATGATGACCGGCTACTTCTTGCGCCAAATGGAGCAGCGCATGGAGCTAGAACACACGATGTCTGGCTCTGTTTTTGGCAGCGATTTTGGCCCTGACGACATCAATTTTGACGACTAGCCCTGGCAAACGTTCGGGCTACTGAGCCGGTCTACCATCGCAGTGTTCAAACCCCTGAGAATGGGTGCTGTTGAATAGCGCTAGCTAAATTTTCTGGTGTGCCAATATCCAAATAGCTGCCCTGGGCAAAGGGCTCTGCCTCTACCCGCAGCCCCGCCTGTAGCGCGGCCTGAATGACATCGCCAATGGGCGTTTCGACATAGGGCGGCAGCGTGATGAGATGCTGAGGAATTTGGCTGCCGATCAGGGCTTGGGTGCGATCGCGCACAAACCCGTGCAAAAAGTCTGAAAAAGTGGGTCGCCAGGCGGCGATCGCCCACATGTAGGGCAGGTGAGTCAGCCCAGACTTTTCGTAAATGCCTCGCACTACCCCAGCCCGGTCAAAATCGACTACTCCCACCTTCTCAGGCTGCTGGGTGGGAAATAGTCCTAGCACGACATCGGCCTTGCCGCCGTGCAGCCGCTCAAGCAGCACCTGATAGGCATACTCCGGCTCAAACAAAATATCTGGGAACCCAAGCACTACCGTTGCCCCTCGCAAAAACGGATAGGCCTGGTTGAGGCTAAAGGGCACCCCAAAGGGCACATGTACGGTCAGATAGCCCAGATGCAGGCCCACATCGGCTCCGTCTCCCAAAAAATTGGGGATATCCCACTTGCCAGGCCGCAAAATGAAAAATGCCTGGGCTGCCCCCGCTCGCTGCATCTTTTCCAGCAAATAGTGGCACACTACCTTGGGGCGCGGCCCTACCTTACCCGCTACCATACGAAAACCAACCGGAAATAATTCTTTGCTCATCGGCAGCGGTGAAATGCGCGTACCCTGCCCGGCAGCAGGAATCAAACCAATGGTGGGTGGAAGGGTGGTCATTACATTAAACACTTTTGAAATGGGATAGTCATCCCTAATTATCTTGGAGTAGGAGTGAGCAAAACACTATGCACCCATTCTTGACGGTCATGTCCCAGCTATCCTCATCGTCTGCGACGCGGCTTCACGGCCTAGGGCGTAGCACTACTACACTGGCCCTAGTGGCTGCATCCATGACCGGATTTGCTATAGCTGCTCCCCAAGCTACTGCTGCAGAAGATATTCAAATTACCTATGGGTCACTAGAAACGCCCCCAATTTCCGTCAGCGATCTAGAATCCTTTGCGCGCACCGGCATCCCCAGCCGCGATCTGCAGCTACTGCTCAACGTTCTCCGCATTGAGGAAGAACAGGCCCGTCAGGCGCTCACCCAGAATGTTCTGGTCGATGTCGATAACTTGCGAGACGCTTCAGACACGTTTGCTGGGCAGTTCTTCTGGCGGCTGCTGGCTACCACTGTTACCTTTTCCGATAACGATAGCCCCGCCTGGGAACTACTGCGCAACGCCGTTTTAGACACCGCCGCCAGCGGTGAGCTGACAATGATAGATGTCTTGCGCACTATCGAAGCCAGCACCCTACAGGTCGATGGTCGGCGGGTAATGGCGATCGCCTCTCAGATCGACTTCGAGCGCATCGGTGACCTCGCTGCCATCCTCCTGGGTAAGTAAGGCTAGAGAGCATAGCGTTCGCTAGAAAGCGTC
Source organism: Nodosilinea sp. (assembly GCA_049646445.1). Lineage (GTDB taxonomy): Bacteria > Cyanobacteriota > Cyanobacteriia > Phormidesmidales > Phormidesmidaceae > Nodosilinea. The sequence continues at coordinate 92,646 of JBARVV010000075.1, forward strand.
GAGTTTTTAGCAATAATGGGGATAGCCCTAGCGTGATGAGGTGAGCTACCGGTGTCAATCAAAGACAATCCCACAAACTTGCCGCAGGTCAACGCCGCTCAGCCTGTAGATGGTTTCACTACTGCCACTGCTACGGCTCGGGATAATAGTGATTTAGAGAATAGTGGACTGTTGACAGAAGTGGTCCTAAGGTCTGCTAACGCTCCTCACGCTATAGCTGCTATCAGCGACGCTGTGAGGAAAGAAGTTGCTCGCATTGAGCAATGCATAGTTTATGCACGACAACGTCTTGAGCACTTTGAGGTGCTCTACAACACACCATCTTCAGAGTTTGCTGAGCGCTTTACCGCGGAAGATCTCCAAGGTGGAGATCTGGAGTATGTCGAATGGATAGGAGAGTACCAGCTATTTCAGCACCTCTTGCAAGACCTGACTCTCCTTAAAAGCCTTACTTATGTCGCTGAATGACTACGCTGTTACGCGGCTCACGTCAGGCTTGCAAACTTTTGATGACTACGGGCTGTCAACCTACATAGACGTTTCGGCAGACCTTCGCTCTGGTGAGCAGGCAGTTCTCAAAGCAAAAGTGTTATTTGTAGATGCTACTGAGCTTTACATTCGGATATTTTATCTGGGCGGCAGAGCTAACACGCTGCTCAGCTACGCCTATCAATATCAGCAAGCTGATGGCACTCTAATTTTTCGTTATGACAATGCTAGTGCAGCGTCAAGTCTAAATTTTAGGATTACCACCTCTGGAAAAGCTTGTCAAACAAGAGTTTCAAAAACTGACTACCCTAATTCTTAGTGCTGACAGAGCACTAGGCATAAGCCTGACTCAGGCTTTGAGGATCATAAGCATCAAGCTGATGGAAAGATAGTTGCCGCAGAACCGCCCAGGATCGAGGATCTGGTACAGGAAGTTATTGATCACATCACTCGCTGAATACATAACTAGCGAAGCCCTGTAAAGAGGCCCCGCCTACCGAACTCCATGCAGCAATCGTTACATTGCGTTGCATAGAGAGAAAGTTTACGAATGTATAGAAAACTCGTCTGGGGTTTTGCGGGGGCGGCGCTTTTTGGAGCCTGTTTACCGTCCTGCACTCTTCGCTTAGACCCCAGTGCCCCTCCCAACAGGTGATCGTCTTAGATTTAGCCGTCTCTCAGCGCTCTCCGGGCACCTTCTTGGCGATCAAAGTTGCCTACAGACAGGCATTTCAAAACGCCTACTGCCCCAGAAGATTTAAGATTCTCGTATTTGCTATTGTTCCAAATTAAAGAAAAGGGAAACCTAAAATATAATCTGATGGTTTGAAGGGCTCCAATAACCTTTTTTGAGGTCAGAGTATTCTTGTTGTAAGTCCATCAGGTTTTAGCTCGGTATTTCAGGGCTGCCTATTCTCTATCCCCCTTCCCAATGCCTGGCCGGTATCGTCATAATCCAAACAGCCGAAACACCCTGGGCACGTGGGCAACTGCGTAGACCCTAGTTTGTTTAACAGTCGAGCCAGGTCCAGCGGGTAGAGTTCCTATCCAAAAAACCTCCCCTGGACTGGGTTTGGCTTTATCCGCCCTAGATGAGCATTTCCCCCTATGGTTCACCAGACTTTAAAGCTTTCTGTATATGGGAAAGGCGGCATTGGTAAGTCGACCACCAGCTGCAACATCTCGGTGGCCCTGGCCAAGCGGGGCCGCAAGGTATTGCAAATTGGCTGCGACCCCAAGCACGACAGCACCTTTACCCTGACCGGATTTCTCATTCCCACCATCATCGACACCCTGCAAGAAAAAGACTTCCACTACGAAGACGTGTGGGCCGATGATGTGATCTACAAAGGGTATGGCGGCGTGAGCTGCGTCGAAGCCGGTGGTCCCCCAGCGGGAGCAGGTTGCGGTGGCTATGTCGTCGGCGAAACCGTAAAGCTTTTGAAGGAACTCAACGCCTTTGACGAGTACGACGTAATCCTTTTTGACGTGCTGGGCGATGTGGTCTGTGGGGGCTTTGCCGCTCCGCTCAACTACTCCGACTACTGCGTCATTGTCACCGACAACGGTTTTGATGCCCTGTTTGCCGCCAACCGCATTGCTGCCTCTGTGCGCGAAAAAGCCCGTACCCACCCCCTGCGTCTGGCGGGGCTGATTGGTAACCGCACCTCGAAGCGCGACCTGATCGACAAGTACATCGAGCACGTCCCCATGCCCGTGCTGGAGATTTTGCCCCTAATCGAAGATATTCGCATCTCGCGGGTGAAGGGCAAGACGGTATTTGAAATGGCTGAGACCGACCCTGCTCTGGATTCGGTGTGCCAGTACTACCTCAATATTGCCGACCAGATTCTGGCTCGCCCTGAGGGTGTCGTGCCCGAAGATGCCGCCGATCGCGAGCTGTTTAGCCTACTGTCTGACTTCTACCTCAACCCGCCCGCCGATGCGCCCAAGCAAGAGAAGGAGGAGATGGATTTGATGATGGTTTAGGCGAATGGTGGGCATTGCCCACCCTACTTAATCTCTTGCTGCAAAAATCCCCCTCGAACGAGTTCTAATCCTGAAGCGCTGCATTATCATCGGTACGCAGCCGTTCAAAATCGGCAGCTACCTATAGGCGATTTAGCAAAGAGTCAGGATTATGGCCTTTTTCGAGAACTTTACCCAGGTCATTCGCCAAAAGTGGTTAGACTACGTGCAATCTAACCGAGCCTGGTTGACGCTGCAGATGCAGCAGACCTCGGTGCGAACCCCTGATGGCGGTCGCCGTCCCTCCTCGTTTTTGGTGTTGGGGGTAGTGAATGCTCTGGAACCCAAGCTGTCGAACCTGATGGTGCCCTTCTACCAGCTCAACTCTGACGAAGACGCGCTAGTAGATGTGTTGGGGCTCAACTTTGACCCCGAGATGGTACTCGATAACAGCGACCACCCGCAGACCATCGATGCCAACGACGATCATCCGCTTTTGGCCGATAGTCCTGAGATGTAGACCTGTGAATAGACCCGTAGGGTAGCGGTTTTCTGGTTTAATCAATCTCTGGACATGAGGTTGGCGAAACCCGCCCGAGGCATCTGTGAACAGCAAACAACTGCGGCGATCGCTCAAAATTAAGTGGTTGACTTACTACCGAGACAACCGCGAGTGGATCGACAAATTGGGTATTTGGGTAACCAGTGAAGGGCACAGGCGACCCTCGTCGGGCTTTATTTTGGGGGCTTTAGCCACCCTAGAACCCGACCTGACCAACCTGCTCCCCCTGGTGGTGGATTTAAGCAGCAACCCCGATCGCATTATTTCTGCCCTGGGTTTAGATATCAGCCCGGTGAAAGAGCTAGAAGCGCTGGAAGCGGCACACAAGATGTTGCCCAGCAGCGCTCCGTCGGAGGTTTCTCTGGCCCCAGCCGAGACAGTCACCATCGACGCTCCGCCACCGCTTTCCCCCGCCCACGACGACGAAGCCTGCTCCGGCGCAGGCGGCAGGGACAACGATAGACCCAGGCCATAAGTCCTTCACTAGGGAGATACCCCGACGATGACCATGGCCCCAGCCCAACCCCAACCTTCCGCGCTCGAATTTGACTGCGATACCGGCAATTACCACACCTTTTGCCCGATTAGCTGCGTGGCGTGGCTGTACCAAAAGATTGAAGACAGCTTTTTCTTAGTTATTGGCACCAAGACCTGCGGCTACTTTTTGCAACACGCCATGGGGGTGATGATTTTTGCTGAACCCCGCTACGCCATGGCTGAGCTAGAAGAAGGCGATATCTCGGCCCAGCTCAACGATTACGAAGAGCTAAAGCGGCTGTGTGAGGGCATTAAGCGCGATCGCAACCCTTCGGTGATCGTCTGGATTGGCACCTGCACCACCGAGATCATCAAAATGGATCTCGAAGGGCTAGCTCCTCGCCTCGAAGCCGAAATTGGCATCCCCATCGTGGTGGCCCGCGCCAACGGCCTCGACTACGCCTTTACCCAGGGCGAAGACACCGTGCTCGCCGCCATGGCCCAGCGCTGCCCCACCGAAGAAGAAGCCGCCGCCAAGCAGCCCGCTGCCGCTAAAGCCGAACCCAAAGAAGAAGCCAAGGGCGGCATTCAAAAGCTGCTGGGCCTGGGCCGCAAAAAAGAAGAAGAGGCGATCGACACCGCCACCGAAGACACCCCCTACCACGACCACCCGCCCCTGGTGCTGTTTGGCTCGGTGCCCGACCCCATCGTCACCCAAATGACGTTGGAACTCAAAAAGCAGGGCATTAAGGTCTCTGGCTGGCTGCCCGCCAAGCTCTACACCGACCTGCCCACCGTCGACGAAGGCTACTACGTCGCGGGTATCAACCCCTTCCTCTCGCGCACCGCCACCACGCTGATGCGCCGCCGCAAGTGCAAGCTGATCGGTGCACCCTTCCCCATTGGCCCAGACGGCACCCGCGCCTGGATTGAGAAAATCTGCTCGGTGTTCAACATCGAGCCCCAGGGCATGGACGAGCGCGAAGCCAAAATCTGGGAGTCGGTCGAAGACTATCTGGAAATCATTCGCGGCAAGTCGGTCTACTTCATGGGCGACAACCTGCTGGAAATATCCCTGGCCCGCTTTCTCACCCGCTGCGGCATGACGGTGCAAGAAATCGGCATCCCCTATATGGATAAGCGCTACCAGGCGGCAGAGCTAGCCCTGTTAGAGAAAACCTGCAACGAAATGGGCACTCCGCTGCCCAAAATTACCGAAAAGCCCGACAACTACAACCAGATCATCCGCATTCAAGAGCTGCACCCTGACCTGGTAATTACGGGTATGGCCCATGCTAACCCACTGGAGGCACGCGGTATTAGCACCAAGTGGTCGGTGGAGTTTACCTTTGCCCAAATTCACGGCTTTGGCAACACCCGCGACATTCTAGAGCTGGTGACGCGACCCCTACGCCGCAACAACAACCTCAAAGACCTCGGCTGGGAGAAGCTGGTGAAAGAAGAAGCGAAAGTGTAGAGCAAAGATAGCGAGTAGAAGCCGGGTTTCTTTAAGAGATCCGGCTTCTTTGTGTTTTAAGAGGAAAAGCTTGGACTTGCCAACGGGCTTGTTACCATGACAGATAATTGCGATCGCCTTTCCTCCCATGATCGATGCCCAAAGCCTGACACCAACCGAGTATCCCCACATCGCCCTCAGTAAAGACAATATTCCTTTGATTATGGGTACGACGATGAAGGTGGTTGAGCTAGTGATGGCTCAACGGGCCTATGGTTGGACACCCGAAGAAATCCACATCAACCATCGCCACCTGAACATGGGCCAAATCTATGCCGCCCTGGCCTACTATTGGGATCACCGTGAAGCCCTAGATACCGATATTCAGCGGCGGGAAGCTTACGTTGCTCAGCTAGAACAGCAGGCGGAAGAGTCACCCTTTGTAGCTCGACTTAAGGCCCAAGGCCTTTTGCCATGAGCCTTGCCCTCTATATGGATGAAAATGTTCATGGGGCGATTACCAATGGTTTACGTCAGCGGCAAGTCGATGTCTTAACTGTTCAAGAGGATGGCCGCAGCGGAATTGCTGATCCCGAAGTTTTAGATCGGGCCACTGAACTACGGCGGGTGCTGTTTTCCCAAGATGATGACCTGCTGGCTGAAGCCAAGTCTAGGCAAACGTCAGCAAGTCCTTTCCCTGGAGTTATATTTGCCCATCAATCGCGAGTCTCAATTGGCACCTGCATTAAAGATCTTGAGCTGATCGCTAAACTGGGCTTGATCGAAGAGTTTGCTAATGGCGTGCAGTTTTTGCCTTTATAGGCGGAAGTTTAATAGAGGAGCTATCCTCTAGAACACACAACGTCATAGTTGGCTGCCTAGGGTGCCGAGACAGCTACGAAATAGATCTCACAGCATCCAAAATAAATCTTAAAATTTTGGATCAATTTGCAGAACCTTTTTGGGAACTCTATGGAACGATAGACAATCCCATTGCTGCAAGACTAATGGAAGTACTACCGACTTTAAGATCAGTCTTATCGAGAAAAGCTTTTGACAAGAAGTTTCAACCTGCATTTCGAGAATTAGAGTATCTCAAGCTGATGGCTTTTCAAAAGAAGGGCTTTTGGATATTTCAAGCTCATTCCTTTAGCGTGAATGAATTATTGGAGTCTCCACAATTTGCCAAAATTGATGCTGTTGTGGGAAAAATAGGTGATGATGTAGAAAACTGGATAAAAAATGACCAGCTTTCCTTCTTTGACAAGCAATTTTACTGGGAAAATAGAATAATTTTAGATGACCAAGTTCATCAGTTGAGAACAGAAATTATAAAGCGCCAGCCAACATGGTGGGAAGGCTTTTGTAATGTTTTTGATTATTGGCTCGATTTATTTATGGCTAAGCTACCAGAGCTTTATACTTCGTTTTTTCCAATACAAATTGCACATCTGGCCTTGAAAACTGCTTCCGGACAAAAAATGATTCAAAGACTGCTTCCTAGCCTGAAGCAGTAGATCTTCTTCTGCGTGAATACAACCTCCATTCGGAAGTCATAGACGCAGGCCCTTAGTGGTGCAGAAAAGTTCTGAAAGGGTTGCTGTGCAAGGAGTCTCAAATGAGACAGTGTGGATAAAGCGGGGCATTTCATGAGAGGCTTGAATTCCCCAACTCAAGGCCAGGCTCATGGAA
>JBARVV010000076.1:0-53570 GCA_049646445.1 Nodosilinea sp.
GCGATCCGACGGCAACATGGGGGAGGCTCTTGTTCTACATTGCAAGCTCTAAGAGGCTTTAGGGTGCATCCAGAGTCACTCCTAGGTCTATTTTGGGCCAACCCCTACATACAAGGGTGCATTCGCGAAGCAATGCACCGTTTCCTGGTAGTGGGCACTTAGCTTAGAAGAACTGATATTCGCTATAGGTTGTTGCGGCGCACAATTTGGGTCAATGGCCAAATTTGTCGCTGGGGCCATTTTGCTGGCCCCAGACCCCCATCAACAAGGACGTTCCGTCGTCCTTGACCTCACGGAAAGGATTAGTTGATCATCGGTTTAAACCTTTGTTCTGACAATGGATCGGTAGGTGGTTCAGACTGTATTCAATCGCTCGGGCTAGGTACGTGACACCAACGGGAAGCAATGCACCATTATGGGAGCTTAATTCGAGCAAATTTTTGATCAAACAGCTAGAGGCGATCGCTATGGAAATCCGCGAAGATGACCTGACGGGCGAGCCAATCATTGCCTTGCTGCGCGAGCACCTGGAGAATATGCACGAGATTACGCCTCCCGGTAGCGTTCACGCGCTGGATTTAGAGAGGCTGCGATCGCCAAATATTACCTTTTGGACGGCCTGGGACGGTGACGACCTGCTGGGCTGCGGCGCACTGAAGGAACTCGACCCGGCCAGCGGCGAAATTAAGTCGATGCGGACGACCGCCGCCCACCGCCGCCGGGGTATTGCCGCCAAAATTTTGGAGCACATTATTGAGGTTGCCAGGCAGCGGGGTTACACCCATCTGTATTTAGAAACGGGCGCGTTCCCCGCCTTTGAACCCGCCCGCGCCCTGTACCAGCGCTACGGCTTTGAGTACCGTGGCCCCTTTGGCGACTACACCGACGACCCCAATAGCTCATTTATGGAGAAAACACTGCTGGGCTAGGGCTGCTGTTTACCCAGGGGAAATTTGCCAAATCTCAAGTCGAGGGCCGAATAGCAGCAGGGCGCGATCGCGGGAGCGAAAAGTGTCTGTAAGGCTACATTCTTTGGAATACCTTGTGGGGTAGTGAATAGATAGGAATTGTCGCTTGTAGGCGCAGTTTTCGCCTTTTTGTCGTGAATTGCGGCGGCTAGCATTCTGCCTTCCATTTCTCTAACCCACTATGATGCAATCGTTGATTGACCGCCCCGCCTCGACTTCGGTGCTACAGCGATTGCAGGCGGGATTGCAGCCCCAGGTGTTGCTGTCGAGTATGGCGGCGGGGCTAGTCACCGGCATTATTGGGGTGATTCGAGCGATTTCCTACGCCAGCCTGATTTTCTCCGGGGCGCTGGCCGTGCACTTGCCCACGGGCCTGGGCCTGACCGTGGTCAGCACCGGCATCACGATTTTGGTGGTGGCGCTGACCAGCACCCTGCCGGGCATTATTGCCACCCCTCTGGCGGCACCGACGACGATTTTGGCGATTATGGCGGCGGCGATCGCCAGCGAACTATCGGCGGCCCCATCGGCTGACGTACTGGCGACCGTGATGGTGGCGATCGCGCTCAGCGCCCTGCTCACCGGAGCCCTGCTGCTGGGGCTGGGGCTGCTGCGCCAGGGGGAGCGGATTCGGTTTGTGCCCTACCCGGTAATTGGCGGCTTTATGGCCGGAACCGGCTGGCTGCTGACCAAAGGCTTTGTTCAGGTCTCTACCGATACGTCGCTAACCTGGGCCGCGCTGCCCGAGTTGGCCCAGCCCATCCTACTGGCCCGCTGGCTGCCGGGGCTGGGGTTTGCGATCGCCCTGCTGCTGGCCACCCGCCTGTGGAAGCCGTTTTGGGTGATGCCCCTGACCCTGCTGGTCTGTGCAGCCAGCTTTTTTGCGGTTTTAGGCCTAGCCGACATTTCGCTGGATCAGGCGCGGGCCGCTGGCTGGCTGCTGGGGCCGTTCCCCGAGAGTCGGCAGCTCTGGCAGCCCATTACCCCAGCCATGCTGCCCCAGGTTCACTGGAGTGCGATCGCTCATCAAACCAGTAGTTTGCTGACGGTGATGTTCGTCAGTTTGCTGTCGCTGTTGCTGAGCAACAGCAGTATTGAGCTGGTGGTGGGGCGCGACCTCAATCTCAGCAGCGAAATGAAAGCGGTGGGGTGGGCTAACCTGGCCTCGGGTTTGGGCGGCGGCATGGCAGGCAACCAGGCGCTGCCCAGCACCCTGCTGGTACACGACATTGGGGCCAACCATCGCCTCACCGGCCTGGTGGCGCTGATTCCTTCGGCGGCGGTGCTGGCGCTGGGGTCGTCGTTTTTGTCGTATTTGCCCAAGGCGCTGCTGGGCAGTTTGCTGCTGTACCTGGGTCTGTCGCTGCTGTGGCAGTGGCTGTATCAGGCCTACTTTAAGCTGCCCCTAAGCGACTACCTGACGGTGTGGGTCACCCTGATTTTGATTGATGCGGTGGGGTTTTTGCAGGGCATTGCGGTGGGCTTTGTGATTACCGTGGTGCTGTTTATGGTGCGCTATAGCCAGGTCGATGTGGCCAAGCAGGTGTTTTCGGGCACCACCAGCCGCAGCAATGTGGGGCGCAGCAGCGCAGAAGAGGCGATTTTGAGCCAAAAAGGCAGCCAGATCTACGCCCTAGAGCTGCAGGGGTTTTTGTTCTTTGGCACCGCTAACTATTTGTTGACTAAGGTGCGCGATCGCGCTCTGGCCCCCACCCAGCTGCCCGAAAAAGCTGAACCCGATCGCCCCACTGAGCCGCTGCGCTACGCCGTCATTGACTTTCGCCAGGTCAGCGGGCTCGATTCGTCGGCGGTGCTGACCTTCAACAAAATTCTCAAGCTGGCCAACAAGTACGACTTTGCCCTGGTGCTCACCAACCTCTTGCCCGAGCTGGCCGCCGCTCTGGAGCGGGGGCAGGGGCTAGATTTAAGCAGTCAGCGCTGCCAGGTATTTCCCGATCTAGACCGGGGCCTAGAGTGGTGCGAAGGCCAAATCTTGGGCCAAACCTCGTGCCCAATTCCGAGCCAAGCCTGGGGCCAGACTGCTCAGTCCGAAGCCAGCGCCCCGGCCCTGGTGAGTCATTTGGCCCGGCTGTTTCTGACCGCAGAGCAGGCTGAGCAGTTTATGACCTATCTAAAACCCCAGACACTCCCGGCTGGGTACGCCATTTTTAAGCCCGGCGAGCAGCGCCCCGAGCTGTACTTTATCGAGTCGGGTCAGGTCAGCGTGCTGCTAGATCTAGACGATGGCCGCACTAAGCGACTACAGACCTGCTCGGCGGGCCATATTTTGGGAGAAATGCGGTTTTTTGATAAAACGCCCCTCTCCAGCTCAGTGGTTACCGATACCCCTAGCCAAGTCTATGCCCTCTCGCAAGCGGCCTTTGGGCGCATGCAGCAGCAGGCCCCAGACCTGGTGCAGGCGCTGCAGCGGCACATCGTCGAAATTCTCTGCCAGGGCTTGATTCGTCGGGGTGAGCAGCTCCGCATTATGCAGTAACGCGCTACAGTCAGCCGGGCGATCGCAGGTTTGCCCAGTATTGCCGCCAACACCGTTTCTACCCTTGCCGATCATGTCCAAGTCTTTCCTCGGTTTCCGACAGGGGCCGCCAGCCGCATCAGCCCTGAGCGCTGAGCTGCACCCCGAACGGCTGATTCCCAGCCTGATTGCCGGGGGCATTACCGGCATGATTGGCGTCATTCGCGCGATTTCCTATGCGGCGCTAATTTTTTCAGGTCCGCTGGCCAGCGAGCTAAATGTGGGGGTGGGCATGGCGATCGGCAGCTCGGCGCTAATCAGCGTGGTCGTGGCCCTGACCAGCACCCTGCCGGGCATGATTGCCACGCCCCTGGCCGCTCCGACGGTCGTACTGACGGTGCTGGCGGCGAATATTGCCCAGCAGCTGGCCCTGGCCGACCCCCAAGCCAGAGTTTTGACGGTGGTGGCCGCCATTGCCCTGGGCTCGCTGCTGACCGGGGTGGTGCTGTGGGGTCTGGGGCAGCTGGGCTGGGGCCGGGGCATGGAGTTTTTGCCCTACCCGGTGGTGGGCGGCTTTATGGCCGGTACGGGGCTGCTGCTGGTGCGGGGAGCCTTTAAGGTGATGCTCGGCGAAGACTTGACCCTGGGCCGAATCGCCTGGTTTTGTCAGGGGGATCAATTTTTTCGCTGGCTGGCGGGGTTGGCGATCGCGGTGGTGCTGCTGTGGGCCACTAAGCGGGTTCACCACTACCTGGTAATGCCGGGGGTGCTGGCGCTGGCAACGCTGATCTTCTATGGCACCATCTGGGGCACCCACCTGCCAATCGCGGCGGCCCGATCGCAGGGCTGGCTGCTGGGGCCGTTTCCCCAGGGCAGCCTGTGGCACCCGCTGACGACAGGCAGTTTTGCCCAGGTGCAGTGGGGGGCGATCGCGCAGTCGAGCCACATTCTGGCGCTGCTGGTGTTTGTCAGTTTGCTCTCGCTGGTGCTGACCAACGGCAGCATTGAGCTAGCAGTCGAAAAAGACCTGGACTTAAACCAGGAGCTGAAGGCGATCGGGTTGGCTAACCTGGTGGCGGGGTTGGGCAGCACCATGGCCGGAAATCAGGCGCTGCCCAGCACGCTGCTGGCGCATCGGCTGGGGGCGGCCAATCGCCTGACGGGGATATTCAAAGCGCTGCCCTGCGGGCTGGTGCTGGTACTGGGGCCAACGTTTTTAGACTATTTCCCGAAGCCAATCTTGGGCAGTCTGCTGCTGTTTCTGGGGCTAGATTTGCTGTGGCAGTGGCTCTATGGGGCCTGGTTTAAGCTGCCGCTGGTAGACTACGCCATCATTTGGGTGACGCTAATTGTAATCAACACCGCTGGGTTTATTCCAGGCATTGGGCTGGGGTTTACCCTGGCGGCGGCCCAGTTTTTGGTACAGTGCAGCCGCCTAAACACAGTGGTTGAGATGGGGGGCATTAAAGGGCAGCGCAAGGCCGATCTAGCGAGCACCCCGATCGCAGATCAGCGCCCCCTAGGTTCGATACAACCCTACAGCGAAGACGAGACCGCCGCGATCGCTCCTGCCGCTGTAGGCGGTGCGTTAACCAATGCCCTGAGCCGCAACATCGGCGCTATTGACACGGTGCAATTGCAGGGGTTTTTGTTTTTTGGCACGGCAAAAGGTCTATGCCAGCAGTTAGGCGATCGCATTCTGCACCGCGATCCAGACTCTCCCCCGTTGCAGTACCTGATTCTCGATTTTCGGCAGGTGATAGGCCTAGACTGCTCCGCTGCCATGGGCCTAAAGAAGGTAGCGAAACTTGCCCAAAAGCACGACTGTACGCTGGTGTTTTGCCACTTGGCAGCCCCCAGAATGCGGCTCTTGCAAAAAAGCCAGACCCTGGCCCTGGCTGGCGACAACGTTCTGCCCGACTACTCTACAGCCGTTAGCTGGTGCGAGACTCAGCGGCAAACCGTCGCTGTCGCCCCGCCCTTAGAGACCCTCGGCAACCTATCGCATGATGTGGCGCACGATGTGGCACGCGATGTGGTGGAATCGCCAGCGGTTGAGCTGGGGATCGCCAAGGGCAGCGGCCTGGTCTAGGGCGGCAACCCTCTAGCCCACGCGGCGCGGGCGGCGGATTTGGCTTTGCTGAAGCCACAGCACCGCGCCAAAGGTTGCCAGTACCAGCGGCCAGCTAATCTGGTTTAGCACCATCCAGTCGAAGCGATCGAACACCCGCCCCGAGAGCAGCGTCATCAGCGCCACAAAGCTAAACACCACAAAGTCGTGGGCGGCCTGCACTTTGCCTTTTTCGGTGGCGGTGTGGGTTTCGGTCAGCAGCGTGGTCGAGCCGACGTACATAAAATTCCAGCCAATGCCGAGCAGCAAAAGCGCGATCGCAAAGTGCCAAAAACTTGTGCCCGCCAGGTTTAGCCCCATGCAGCCCAGCGCCATCACCGCCCCGGACTGAATAATGCTCAACACCCCCAGCCGCTGAATCAGCCAGCCTGTCACTAGCGAGGGGGCAAACATGCCAAACACATGCCACTGAATCACCGATGCGGTTTGGCCAAAGGAATGCTGCTCGGCGGCCATAGCCAGGGGCGTGGCCGTCATCACAAAGACCATAATGCCGTAGCTGACGGTGCTGCCCAGCGCCGCGACCAAAAACCGAGGCTGACGCATAATCTGCGCCAGGGGCCGGGTATCGAGAGCCTGGTGATTGGCACTCACTGGGGGAATGTGCAACCCCAGCAGCAGAGCACTAGTCACCACCTGTAGTACCAGCACCGCCACCATTGCGCCGATATACAGCTCGCTATTAAACCAGCTCTGCGACCCCGTGGCCAGCCACGGGCCTAGAATAGCGGCGATAATGCCCCCCGCAATCACCCAGGAAATTGCCTGCGATCGCCAGGCCGCATCGGCCACATCGGCAGCGGCAAACCGGTAGTAGCCCACGAAACTATTGGCGACGCCCAAGAACCCCATCGCTACGGTAAATAGCCAGAAGTGTGCGATCGCCAAACTGTAAATGGCAATGCCCGCGCCAACGATACCCACCAGCGTGCCCACCAAAAAGCCACTGCGCCGCCCAAAGCGCTGCATCAGCAGCGAAGCCGGTACAGTGGTGGCCATGGTGGCAATTTGGCGCACCGCCAGCGGCACGGTGGCCAGGGCTTTGTCGGTGGCCAGGGCATAGCCAATCAGCGCCGCCGTTGTAATCAAGACGGTGTTGGTGGTCATGGCCAGGGCCTGGCAAAGGGCCAGCAGGGCAACCTGAGATCTCGCAGAAGTCATCATCAAGGCGGTTTGGAAAAACCTGAGCCTACCACGACAGCCCAAGTTGAACGATGCAAACGGTGAATAGCAGCTATCGATAAAGGACTCGAAAATTAATAAAGTTCCAACCTCATTCCCGTACATCGACGCCCCCCACGACTCATTTATGGTGAAAACACTCTTGGCCTAAAGGTGCTATTCACCCCTAGGAAAAATGCTTTGTAGATCTAGGTTAAAACCTGGGAGTATGCGGCCTCCAGAAAGGGAAGCTGAGAACGGAAGGCTCTCCACAGATTGACCAGGGCGATAAATTTCAGCTAAACGCCGTTGCGGATCGATTAGCCAACCCAGCTCGCAGCCATTGTCGAGGTATTCTCGCATTTTGGTTTGAAGAGTGGCTAAGTCATCGGTGGGGGAGCGCAGCTCGATCACAAAGTCAGGGCATAGGGGAGCAAACCCCTGACGCTGATCGGGTGGCAGGGCATTCCAGCGATCTAGGGAGACCCAGGCGATATCGGGGGAGCGAATAGCCCCGTTGGGTAAACGAAACCCGCTAGACGAGTCGAATGCTTTACCCAGCTTAGATCGGCGATTCCAGTTGCCCAAATCAATGCCCAGCTCAAAGTTGTAGCTGCCGCTTTCGCTGCCCGTGGGTGCCATGATGATTAACTCTCCAGTGGCAGCGCGCTCTAAACGCAAATCTGGGTTGGCTTTGACGAACTGCAAAAATTGCTCGTCGCTAACGCGCAGAGCATTGGGCAGGTTGATAGCAAGAGTTGTGGTCACAGGCATGACCCAAACGGATGGGTGTTTCTAGTGTACGAGAGACTGTTCTTCAGGCGGCTAACTTAGCGAGGATATCCTTCATCGGCGTAGAGTCGAGCCATGCTCAGGCTGCCGCTTGCCGTTGAAGGGCAGCTTCAATTGCATTTTCGTGGGTGCTGGCGTATAGCCAATTTAGCCCTCTATCATTCGAGCGGTGCCCGACACCCGAATTGAGCTGCCGGGGGTAGGCGAAATTTCGGCCCGCAGGCGCGATCGCATCCCCATATCTTCGCCCTGAGTAATCTCGATCGAGCCACCGTGTGGCCAGCCGAGATCTCGTAGGTAGCCTGCCAGCGCTGCCGTTGCCGCCCCCGTCGCCGGGTCTTCGTACACACCCCCCGACGCAAACGGATTGCGGGTGTGAAACTGCTGCGGTGTCTCGGCATAGGCCCAGCAAATCGTGACTAACCCGGCGCGGTTCATCAGCTCGCGACCGGCAGCCAGGTCATAGTGCATAGCGGCCAGGGCAGCGCGGCTGTTGAGCCCCAGCACCAGATGGTCGGCACCGCCGTGGGCCAGGGCAGGCGGCAGCTTGGGGTCAAGGTTGGTTTCGCTGTAGCCAAAAAGGTCTAGCACATCGGCCACCAGGGGCGACGGGGCGGCGGTACTGCGGGTGGGTGGCGATTGTAGCGCTGCCGCCATCAGGTTGCCTTCGCGGTGGCCTTCTACAGTAATCTCGGCGTCATTGAGCACCAGAGGAAAAACGCCATTGCCCTGCTGAAGGGCCAGAGCAGCCCCTAGAGCGATCGTGGCATGGCCGCAGAAAGGCACCTCAGACTCAGGCGAAAAGTAGCGCACCCGCCAGCTAGCACCAGTGGGGGCCGCAAACGCCGTCTCTGAAAAGCCGACTTCAGCTGCAATCCGCCGCATCTCGGCTTCGCTGGGGTGAGCTTCAGTAATTAGCACTCCAGCTGGGTTGCCGCCGGTCTCGCCATCAGAAAACGCCGCAATTTTGAGTATATCCATTGCCTTTCCCTCAGCCCTACAGCCCTGATTTTGACACGACCGATCGCCAGCGCTAGCGACTCACGGCTGACGCTTAGGCTTTGCAAAGCCTCCCTTAGTTGAGTACCGTGACTGACGAAGGCACTGAGGACGAGGCTATGGTCTACGCATTTCCGTCGGGGTTTCAGTGGGGGGTTGCCACCTCGTCGTACCAGATTGAGGGCGCTGCCGACTCGCGCGGAGTCAGCGTGTGGGATACCTTTAGCCAGACCCCAGGGCGGGTGCTGAATGGCGACACCGGGGCGATCGCCTGCGACCACGTCCACCGCTACCGCGACGATATCGCGCTAATGGCGGATCTGGGCGTGCGCCACTACCGCTTTAGCATCTCCTGGCCCCGCATCATTCCCAACGGGCGCGGAACGGTGAATGAGGCCGGGCTGGCCTTCTATAGCGAACTGGTCGATACCCTGCTGGAGTTTGGAATTACCCCCCACGCCACCCTGTTTCACTGGGATAGCCCCCAGGCGCTGGAAGACGAGTACGGCTCGTGGCGCAGCCGCCAGATGGCGCAGGATTTTGCCGACTATGCGGCGATCGCGGTAAAGCACCTGGGCGATCGCGTTACCCACTGGATCACCCTCAACGAAATTTTCTGCTTCACCCACCTGGGCTACGGCATTGGCCACGTGCCCGAAATGGCCCCCGGCACCGTGGTCAAAACCGCCAAAGAGGTCTGGCAGACCTCCCACTACGCCCTGCTGGCCCACGGCCTGGGCTGTCAGGCTATTCGCGCCGCCTCCCCCCAGCCCTGTCAAGTCTCGCTGGTAGATAACTACCTCGCCACCGTCCCCCTCACCGATACGCCTGAAGACATCGCCGCCGCCCAGTCCGCCTTTCCCCTGGCGGGCACCAACGGCGGTATTCTATATCCGGCCCTGACGGGCAGCTACAGTCCTGAACTGCTGGACGATCTAGGCGAAAACGCCCCCGACATCCAGACTGGCGATCTAGAAACGATCCATCAGCCGTTAGATTCCCTCGGCTTTAACGTCTACACCGGGCTTTACGTGCGTGCTGCGGACAATGCCCGAGGCTTCGAAATTCTGCCCTTTCCCCAGGGCTACCCGCGCCTGCACATGCCCTGGCTGCACGTGGTGCCCGACAGCCTCTACTGGGGCGTGCGCCACATCAGCAATACCCTCAACCGCCCTGAACTGCGGGTATTCATCAGCGAAAACGGCTGCGCCGCCCAGGATGAACTGACGCCCGCTGGCAAGGTGCTCGACCTCGATCGCATTCAGTATCTGCAACAGTACCTGCGATCGGCCCACCGCGCCGTGCAGGAGGGCTACCCGCTAATGGGCTACTTTCTCTGGAGCTTTTTAGATAATTTCGAATGGGCCTACGGGCGCGATCGCCGCTTTGGCATTACCTATGTCGACTTCGCCACCCAGCAGCGCATTCCCAAGGCCAGCTACCACTGGTATGCCCGCTGCGTGCAAGAAAATCGGGTGATGTAGCCTATAGGAAGTGATAAACACGCCCATGGCCATGATTAATACTAAGCTGATTGATTCGTTAGCCCAGGTGATTTTGGCGTTGAGTGCCGAAGAGCAGATTCTGTTAGGGCGTAAGCTCAGATATCTAGGTGCCGAGAATCAGCAGCCTGGTCAATTTGAGCTAGAGCAGTTTTTCCAAACCTTGAGCACGCTGCCGCCTGATCTCGAACAACCCTCACTAGAGGCTATCAGTGACGTAGTTAAAGAGGTACGCCGCGATCTCTGGCCAGCGGAATGAGGGTCGTTATTGATGTCAATGTTTGGGTATCGGGTCTACTTTGGGGCGGCGCACCAGGGCAAGTCTTGACTATGGCCTACGCCCAGCAAATCACAAGCTGCGTTTCTAATGAGCTGTTGCTAGAGCTAAAAACCACCCTGGAACGCAAAAAATTTAGCGATCGCCTCCAACTCCGCAATCTTACGCCAGTCAGGGCAGTTGCGATCGCCCAAGCGGTTTCCGAAACCGTTGACCTTACTACAGTCAGCGTTCCTGAGTTACGAGATCCAGCGGATCTAAAAATTGCGGCGACTGCAATCACGTCTAGGGCAACCTACCTCATCACTGGCGATCAAGATCTGCTTGTACTCAAGGTGCTTCAAAGCATTCTCGTCGTAACGCCCAGCCAGTTTCTTATGGAACAGCCTGAGTAAAACGATGTTTCGCGATCGCACCAGTACCATCGCCCCTGACAGCGTCACCCTTTTACGAGAAAGCCGGGGATACGATGAGTGACCCCACCCGCTGCATTTTTGGTGGATTAAAATAGCGTTTCCTCTGTTGCGTGCTGGAGGGCGATAACATTGAGAAATCAGGGTTTTGTCTATCAAGAAGCGGCTTGGTAGGGATGAATTTGGGCCAAGATTTCAGCTTCCTCCTGTTGCGCCTGGTAGAGATCCCACCGGAGCTGTAGCGTCAGCCAAAAATCGGCAGACATGGCGAAAAACTTAGCCAACCGTAGCGCTAGCCCCGGAGTTAACCCCTGCTGCCCGCTGATCACAGCCTCAACCTTTGCGGCTGGTACCTTAAGTGAGTTTGCCAGTGCCTGTGGAGAAAGCCCTATCGGCACCAAAAACTCTTCTAGCAGCATCTCGCCGGGGTGAGTTGGGGGTCGATGGGTTGGCACTCTCATAACGCTGAGTCAACCTGGTCAAGCTTGCGGGTGGCGCGCCTCCAAAGGTCTTGCGGACAAATAGCCCTCGCCACCTTAGAGGCTTTGCCGTTGAAGATGTCCTCAGTTCCCTGATTGCGGAATGAATGGATCATCCTGCACCGTCATTGCTGGCATCAGCATAACAAATCAAGCCCCTCCGTTCTGGGAAAATGACCATAATGCCGTTGCTACCCAACCCACCAAGCCACAATAACAGGACGCCAGCAGCCAGAGCATTTTGCCTACTGGGAAAGCACCCATGAAACGTCGCCCCCTTCTGCGCTACACCACGACCGTTGCCCTCACCGCTTTGGTCATGGGCCATGCCTCAGGTGACCTCCTCGCCAGGCCGCCGCCGCTGAGCCTGCGCGCCTACCTGCCCAACGGCGACCCCCTGCCCACCTTTGAACTCAATCGCCTCTATTTCCTCGACCTCAACGATGAACCCATCCCCCACCCCGATCGCACCGTAGCAGACGGCATTCTCACCTCCGAGCCGCCGCCCATTCCCTTCGCCATTGCCCTGCAACTCCCCGTCGAGGGCTTTGGCGATGTTACCCTCTACGCCGACAACCAGGGGCGCGGGTTCACGCCGAGCGATTTTCCGCTGGTGCTGAATGGGGTCTTTGCGCGCGATCGCACTCACCGAGTCACCACCGATCGAGATCGTGAGCTGGTGGGATTTATTCAGACCAAGCCGTGTTTTGGCCCTTTGGCGGCCTGCTAAATCGCCAAAACTAGCCCAAAGCCGCCTACTCCCGCCTTCAGGGGTTGGAAAAAAGCCTGGGGCATTTAGGGAAATTGGCCTAGCGGGCGCTGCCAGCAGTGAGGCTGAACCGTTTGGCGCGATCGCTCGGTTCATCAAAATCGATCACTGGCCCCAGGGGCACAATCTGGTGCGGGTTCACGCCGGGGTGGCTCATGTAGTAGTGGCGCTTGATGTGATCCATATTGCAAGTGTTCTTGAAGGCGGGCTGCTGATACAGATCGCGCAGATAGCCCCACAGGTTCGGGTAGTCGACAATGCGGCGCAGGTTGCACTTGAAATGCACGTAGTAGACCGCATCGAAGCGATAGAGGGTGGTAAACATGCAAATGTCGGCCTCGGTAATGCGATCGCCGCACAGGTAGCGCTGCTTACCTAGCACCTCTTCCCAGTGGTCGAGGGCGTCGAACAGATCGGTCACCGCCTCTTCGTAAGCGCCCTGCTTGGTGGCAAACCCGGCCCGGTATACGCCATTGTTGATCGGCTGATAGATCGCGTCGATGGCGTCGTCTACTTTAGCCTGGAGCTTGTCGGGATACAGATCAACATCGGTGGTGGCAATGTCGTCCCACTCGGTATCGAGCATGCGAATAATTTCGCTCGACTCATTGTTGACGATGGTTTCGGTCTGTTTATCCCACAGCACGGGCACCGTCACCCGACCCGAGATATCGGGCTTGGCCTTGGTGTAGATTTCACGCAGATACTTCGCACCATTCACCGTATCTGGGATGGAGCCGGGGTAGTCGCTAAAGAACCAGCCGTCATCGCCCATGTACGGGTCGACAATCGATAGGGAAATTGCCTCGGTGAGCCCCTTCAGCTCGCGCATGATCAGCGTGCGGTTGGCCCAGGGGCAGGCCAGCGAAACGTACAGGTGGTAGCGCCCCGCTTCTGGCTTGAAGTCGCTGCTGCCATCGGCCTTGGTCCAGTGGTGAAAGTCGGTTTCGGGCCGCACAAAGCGCCCCTGCTCATCTTCCTGGTCGCGCTTTTGCTGCCACTGGCCGTTGACGAGTAAGCCCAGTCCCATGGGGTCTCCTTTATGTTTCTTTATATTTTGTTAGCTGTAGCCTAGCGTTTCGCGCCCAAGCCGTCCTCTAGCTGGCGAAAGAATCCTGAAAGAGCATAGAAACCGAATGTTAGGTCAGGTTCAGGGTTGATAGCATCGGATGGGGATCGTGGAACCAAAATTGCCGCCGATTCGCGATCGCTCGTTCCCAAACAGCCGCGTTGCCCCTTCCACTAAAATCTCGGCTTTATCAAGCAAACTACCGAAAATCACCACTGTCGCCGCCGCAATGATGACGGTACGCGAGATGGCTAGGTTATCTTTCGACAGCTGCAAAAATCGCTCTTCCCACTTGTCGGTGCGCTCATCCAAACGCCGGATGTCGGTGTCGAGCTTTTGCTCAAGCCGATCTAGGCGCTCAAGCACCTCGCTTTGAAAATCTCTGGGTTCTGGCGTTGCGGTCATGGCAGGCTGCGCCCGATGAGTGCTGTCTCAATCATAATGGCGATCGCTAGACACCCTACTAGAGTTGTTGTGAAAATGTTTGGATAGCAAGAGCCTGCGGGAACTGTAACTACAAGAGCGTTCTTTCGGCGTAGAGCTAAATTTGCTGTGGAATAAGAGCGCCACGTTGTCCACGAGTCCTACATTCTAATCATGAATTTAATCATTCCAGGCGTTATATCGCTTTCGCGGTGTCGAACGATGATAACCAAAAGAAGCCGTTGGCTTGGAATGATACTGGCTGGCTGGCTGGTGCTGTTGACTATGCCTAGCTGGGCGTTAACCGTTCAGGACGTGCCTAACCCTCGGGTAGCGACGGGTGGTTGGGTAACCGATATGGCCAATGTGCTGAGTGATGGCGCTGAAGCTGAACTAAATCAATGGATTAGTGATCTTGAAGCCCAAAACGGTACCGAAATTGCGGTGGTCACTGTGCCCACCACTGCACCATCCCCTTCGCCAAAAAACTTTGCAACCGACCTGTTTAACACCTGGGGTATTGGCAAATCTGGGGTAAACAACGGCGTGCTTTTACTCGTATCAATCGGCGATCGCCGGGTAGAAATCGAAACGGGTTACGGCATAGTTGAACATCTGCCTGATCAGCAAGTGTCAGCGTTGATTGAAACCAAAATGTTGCCCCAGTTTAAACAAGAGAACTACGAAGCGGGTATCCTCATCGGCACTAGGGCTTTGATACAGGCTCTAGAACCATCTGGCCTAAAGCCCTTTCCCGTCCTGGGATTGTTTTGGCTGCAGTTTCTGTGGTATCAAAAAATTCTTTTAGGGGCAAGTTTAGGCTTAGCTATTTTGTGTTTAGTCAAGGCTTTGCAGATTGCTGCCCGGCCGATTGAAATCTCTCCGGTTGCCTACACCACAACCCTACCCTTGTCACTCCAGGGGCGAGGTAGTATGGCCAGAACCACCGCTACTGATGACCCTACCGCTGCGGCAACCTTTCGCCACCGAACAAGATCATCAGCCAGTTACCAAAGCTGGACTATGTGGGGGTCCATTGGCCTAGGAACCTTTGCTCTGTCTTGGTGGCTGGCTTCCATGTTCAATAACCCTGCGGTCTGGGCTAGCTACCTGGTGATTAGCTTGATGGGCGGATCTGTAATAGGCACGCTGATTTTATCACCGGTCATCAATGGCTTATTGGCATTGGGTCGACGCCTGGGGTGGACACCTTGCTGTGAGCAGTGCCACCGATCGATGCGACGTTTGAATAGTCGGCAACTTGATGCCATTCTTAGCCCTGCCGAAAAGGTAGCCCGCCAGCTAGGCAGCGTTGTATTCCAGGGGTGGCGGTGTTCCCACTGCTATCCCCAATCGCCAGAGCAAGCCTCCTCGCGATCGCACCATGCAGCAGGGGCTGGTGTTCATATTGCGGCCTTGCCTCGCTCTAACAAACACGCAACCTCGACGATCGGCTACTGTAAAACCTGCCAGGAACGCACGACTATTGTCACCTCAAAAATTGTCCGGCGTCCCAGTTATCGCAACGAAGGGGTGCGCCGCGTGACCACCAAATGCCACTGCTGCGGCAGCCATACCGATCACGACGTCGTCTTGCCACAAATCCGTAAATCTTCTCGTTCCTCCGTCAGTGGCGGTAGTAGCTATGGTGGTGGCGGGTACTCCAGTGGCGGCTTTTCGGGGGGTGGTGCTTCCAGCGGCGGCAGCGCTTCCAGTGGCGGCAGTGACTTTGGCGGTGGTTCGTCGGGCGGAGACGGAGCTGGCGGTAGCTGGTAGGCTAAGCAGGTCGACACCGGCAAATTGAGGCGATCGCGATGCCGCCTGGCTGAATGTGGAAACGGGCATCAAGCGGGTGGTGGAATCTCGACTATCATTAAATTAGATCCGAATTTGATGCCGATTCCCCATGATTAAATTAGAAAATATTCATCCTCTTACCGACTTTAAGCGCAATGCCAAAGCGTTTGTCGATCGCATCAAAGCGACCAAAGCCCCCATTGTGCTTACCGTCAATGGCAAGGCCGAGGTGGTCATTCAAGATGCCACTGCTTTTCAGGATATGCAAGACCGACTCCAAAGTCTTGAGGAAGAACTGCGCACCCTCAAACTCGAAACCCTCAGGCACGATTTGGCCTTAGGTACTCAGCAACTTCAAGCTGGTGAGCACACTGACTATGACGATAATTCATTAAATACCCTACAGGAAACGATCAAAGAGCGAGGCCGTCAGCGCTTAGCTCAAAACCCGCCACTATAAACCGTTATCGCCTTACTCAACAGGCTGAGCAAGACCTTGAAGATATTTGGTTCTACATTGCCCAAAATGATGAGATTGCTGCCGACTTGATGATTGCCAAGATTTTTGATAAGTTTCCCATGGTCGCAAATTTCCCATTGATGGGGAAGCAACGAGATGAGCTTTTGCGTGGAATGCGCAGTTTCCCAGTCAAGCCGTATATCATTTTCTACAACTTCGCCCAAGATGCAGTTGAGATTATTCGCATCCTTCATCAGTCTAGGGACGTGGAGAACCAGTTTTAAGCTATAGACAGAGGATAAGGTGTCTCTCGGCTAGCTTACTCTTCTTTAGGCATTTGCAACTTGGATCTGAAGTTAACCGAGTCATCAACCAGTGGTAGGATGCTACCAAGCTAGGGGTGTCCGAGCAATCGGGCTGAGATCATACCCTCGGAACCTGACCTGGTTAATGCCAGCGGAGGAAAGCGTTGATTGAGTCTACGAGCAAGTGCGGCTCGACCTCACTGGTAACGTGTTCTACGAGTCGTCTGTTCTGCGGTTTCCTGTTCTCTAAGGCAGCCGCCTCTAGCAACCACCCAACCCTAACGAGGTGAGTTGTTACATGACGCTTAGTGCAACGGCGATCGCCGTCACTCTGATTACCGTGGCCAGCTTTACGCTGATCGGGCTGCTCCAGGCCAGCCGCCGCGCCATTTCCCTAGAAGACTACATGGTCAGTCGCAACAGCGTGGGCACCCCGATGGCCCTGGCCACCATCGTAGCCTCGGCCATGGGCGCTTGGATTTTGTTTAGCCCACCAGAAGTAGGGGCCACCAGCGGCATTGCGGGCATTGTCGGCTACTGCATCGGCCAGGCCACCCCGGCGGCGCTGTTTGCCTTTATGGGTACCCGTATGCGGTTTCTCATGCCCCACGGTCACTCCTTAAATGAGTACGTGCTGCACCGCTTTGGTCAGGCCATGTACCGCCTGACGCTGGGGATTGTGGTGTTCTACATGTTTGTGTACCTGGCGGCGGAACTGACCGCGATCGCAAAGGCCGTCGAACTGATGGCCGGGGTACCCCTCTGGCTCACCGCACTGCTGGTGATTACCGCCGTCTTCGTCTACACCCTGGTGGGCGGACTGGCGGCGACGATCTTTACCGATGCCATTCAGTTTGCAGTGATTGTGCCGCTGCTGCTGCTGAGCTTTGGCATTGCGGTGTTTGCCCTGGGCGGCTGGGGGAATGCGATCGCGCCTGTGACCCAGACCGCGCCCGAGCTGCTAACGCTGGCTAACGGCCCAGGCATCAAGTTTGGGGCCACCCTGGTGATTGCGGTGATCGCCGCCGAAATGTTTAACCAGACCAATTGGCAGCGCATCTACGCCTGCAAGACCGATCAGGTGGTGCGGCGATCGTTTTTGGGGTCGTTTCTGCTGATTTTGCCGATGCTGTTTATCGCCGGGCTGCTGGGCATTCTGGCGATGAACTTTGGCTACAACGACGATCGCGCCTTCTTCTCCCTAATTCAGGCGCTGGCGCTGCCGGGCTGGGTGAGTATTGCGGTGCTGGTGCTGGTGCTGGCCCTGGTGATGAGCAGCCTGGATTCGCTGCTAAACGGCATTGCCAGCGTGTTTACCACCGACCTGCTGCGAATTTTTCCTGAGAAATCCTCCGGCGGCATTTTGAAGATCACTCGGCTGCTGACGCTGGTGGTGGGGTTCCCCGCTATTTTGATCGCGGCGCGGGGCTACAACGTGCTGTACCTGTTTTTGCTAGCCGATCTGGTCTGTGCTGGGGCGCTGTTTCCGGTGCTGTTTGGGCTATATTCGCGGCGGCTGACGGGGACGATGGCGTTTTGGAGTGCGGTGGCTGCGATCGCCGCTGGTGCCCTCTTCTTCCCCCGGCCCGACTTTAGCCCCTGGAATGGGCTGCCCTTTGCGGGCGATCTGCTGGTTAGCTTTGCCGCGCCGATTGTAGTCTCGACGCTGATCTGTCTGGGGTGGATTCAGCTCAGGGCCAGCCAGGGCAAGACGGAGGCGTTTGACTTTGGCATTCTCAGCCGCGACATCCGTGCTTATGGTGAGAGAGATACTTTGCCTGTGAGGAGCTTGCCCGATAGAGAGCAATAGCCGAATCAATCCATGATCGCGCTTTTGTTGAGGGCGATCAGTTGTTTAAAGGCGTTGTTGTCTAGCTCTGTCAGCCACGATTCATCGGCTCCGACGATCGCGCCCGCTAATTTTTTCTTATCCTCAATCATCTGGTCGATGCGTTCTTCCAACGTGCCCATGGCCACAAACTTGTGGACGAAGACATTTTTCTTTTGACCAATGCGAAAGGCGCGATCGGTGGCCTGGTCTTCGACAGCGGGGTTCCACCAGCGATCGAAGTGGAAGACGTGGTTGGCCTGGGTGAGGGTGATGCCGACCCCGGCCGCTTTCAGCGACAGTACAAAGATGGCGGGCTCGGTGTCGGGGTTTTGAAAATCGGCGATCATCTGCTCGCGCTTGTTGCGGTTGGTGCCGCCGTGGATGTAGTAGGTGTTGTAGTGGCAGGTGTGGCGCAAGTGGTGCTCTAGGGCGTCGCCAATTTCGCGAAACTGGCTAAAGACCAGGGCGCTTTCGCCTGCGGCCACCACTTCGTCGAGCATTTCGAGCAGGCGGCTGAGTTTGTGCGATCGCTCCGGCGTGAATTCGCTCTCATCCTGCAAAAACTGGCGGGGGTGGTTGCAGATTTGCTTGAGCTTGGTCAGGGTGGCGAGAATCAGCCCCTTGCGCTGGATGCCGTCAGTGGTTTCGAGCTGTTCGGTGACATCTTTGAGCACCGCTTCGTACAGGGAAGCCTGCTCGGGAGTGAGGTTGCAGAACAGCTTTTGCTCGACCTTATCGGGCAGGTCTTTGATAATCGACTGGTCGGTTTTGAGCCGCCGCAGAATGAAGGGTTCCACCAGTTTCTTCAGAGTGGCGGAGCGGGCGGGGCTGTTTTCTTTTTGGATGGGTAGCTCAAACTGCTTGCGAAACTGGCTCTGGGTGCCCAGATAGCCGGGGTTGAGGAAGTTAAAGATCGACCACAGATCCATCAGCCGGTTTTCGACCGGGGTGCCGGTGAGGGCGAGGCGGTGGTTGGCGTCGAGTTTGAGAATGGCCTTGGTCTGAGCGGTTTTGGGGTTTTTGATATTTTGGGCTTCGTCGAGCACAATCCGGTGCCAGGTGACACTCCCTAGCAGCTTGGCGTCTTTGCGGGCCAGGG
Organism: Nodosilinea sp.; assembly: GCA_049646445.1. Classification (GTDB taxonomy): domain Bacteria; phylum Cyanobacteriota; class Cyanobacteriia; order Phormidesmidales; family Phormidesmidaceae; genus Nodosilinea. The sequence goes on from JBARVV010000076.1 coordinate 18,952, forward strand.
TAAAGGAGGTGATCACCACGTCGTGGTCGCGGCAGATGGCTTTGAAGGCTTTGGTGTCTGAGCTGCGATCGCCCCCGTGGTGTACCACCGCCCGCAGGTGCGGCGCGAACTTGTGGATTTCGTGTTCCCAGTTGCCGACCACGGAGGTGGGCGCGATCAGCAGGGTGGGCGGCAGTTTTTGATGGCCATTCTGGGCTAATTCCTCTCGCTCCTGCACCAGGCGGGCGATTACCTGCACGGTTTTACCCAGGCCCATGTCGTCAGCTAAACAACCATTCAGGCCCAGATTCTCCAGGTAGTGAAGCCAGGAGAGGCCGCGCTTTTGGTAGTCGCGCAGGTGGCCCTGGAGCTGGTCGGGGTCGGGGGTGAGTTCGAGCCGGGTTTTGTCGCTGAGCTGGGTGAGCATGGTGGCCAGAGTATCGTCGCGATCGAAGTCGACCTCCAGATCATCGTCGGCCTCACCGCTGGTCAGGCGCATAAAGTCGAGCAGGCTCATTTCAGGGTTTTCGGCCTGCTGCTGCTGCCAAAACTCCAGCATTTGCTGCATTTTGTCCTGGTCGAGCTCCATCCACTGGCCGCGAAACTTGACCAGGGGTGACTTGGCGTTGACCAGCTGCTGCCACTCTTGCTCGGTGACGGGCTGATCGCCGATCGCCAGGTCGTACTGGTACTGCACCAGGGTGTCGTAGGAAAAGTAGCCCTTAGATTTGTCGTTGCCGCCGAGGGATTTGCCTTTGGCCCGCAGCCGCACTTTCGCTCGCTGGCGACCCTTGGGCGTCCACCAAGCGGGGACGATCACCTTATAACCCGCATCTTCCAGCACCCAGGCGGATTCTTTCAGGAAGGTGAAGGCGGTGTCGAGATCGACGGGGATGCCGACGGGCTGGTCGGTTTCCAGGCCGTCCCAAAACTTGGGGTAGATGCGGGCGGCGTAGCCCAGGTTCATCAGCAGGTACTGCTCGAAGCTTTCTCCCAGGTGCTGGCGCAGCTGGGTCTGTTTCTTGCCGCGCAGTTGCCAGAACTCCTCCAGGGAAATTTGCAATGAGGGATCGGCCTTGGGGGCGACCAGGAACTGGATGTGCCAGGGGGAGTCTGGGGTAGCGGGTTCTTCTAAGCGAAAGCCGATGTGAAACGGGGCGGCGGTTTCAGAGCGGCTGATGCGATCGCGCCACCCCTGCCACTGCTGATACCGCTCCAGCGCCGCCGCCGATTTCTCAAAGTGGTGAGGTTCGGCCTCCAAGCAATCGTGAATCAGCGAGGGCACAATGGTTTTGAGATAGCTCTGGGGCATCGCCGTACCCCGCACCAGGTCATTCACAAAGCATTCTGAGAAGTGGCGCAGCAGGGTTTCCCGGTCATAGAAGATCGGCTCCCGGAAGGACTGGGGTGGATCTTCAAACCCGGCAGCGCAGAGCAGCGGCATGTAGTCTGTGTAGGTTTGCAGGTGCTCGTGGTAGCGATCGCCGATAATCTCCCACCCCGGATAAATCTCAAACCCCGGCTCTGGTTTCGCCGTTTGTTTTTTAGTTTTTGTCCCGGTGGCCTTACGCCGGGTGGCTTTTGGAACGTCTATCTGTCGATATTTCAGGGCCGGAATGTACTGATCGCGCAGAATCACCTGCTTGAAGGCCTGGGTGTAGTGGTACCAAAACAGCAGATCGGCCCCCATCTGCACCTCCGCCAGGTTGTAGACGGCCAGAAAGTGCAGGTTATTCAGCGTGCTAATCAGGTCGGTGAGCGCAGGGATTTGGTAGCAATCGACCTGCCAGTACTGCCAGTCAAAGCTGTCTGGGGTTTCTACCTCCAGGTAGCGCGATAGCTCCAGCGAGGGGAGGGGCTGATCATCTACGGTGGGCAGCAGAAAGGTGCAGGGGGTAATGAAGGCAGCTAGGGGGCTGCGATCGGGAGATTTTAGCCCCAGCTCATCGCTCAGCGCTGCGGCTAAGTCGGGTTCTGCCAGGTGGCAAGGGTGAGTCTTTGGCGGCAGGCGGCGGCTTTTGGCGTCTGTTTCTATCCATAGGCAAAACGTTCCAGTCTGCACAAAATCATCAGCGGGCTGGGGTATCCAAGTGCCGTGGAGAATTTGCATGGCCGCATCTCAGTATCAGTTCGACCTAACTAGCCTGAATCGTTTCATCCCTGGCGAGGAGGACGATAATTGAGCTTAAATTTGGCAATCATAGCCAATGCTTACTTTGTACCACGGGTCTTTGCGATCGTGAGGTGCTGTGATCGATTCGACCTCATTTAATCGGTAAAACTAATCGGCAAAACTCGACCGTAGTGGTGAGAAATCTGGGCTAACCCTCAACTATGATCTAACCGCAGACGCTACGGATAGTTCTATGCTAGCCCTCCTCAATCGATGCAAGGTCTTCTGTCTGGCCCTGGGCCTTGGCTACCTTGCCCTCATGGCCTACCCCAGCTACGCCTTCGCCCTCAGCACCCAAGCCGACCTGATCGACAACAGCGGCAAAACTATCGGTATGGTGCAGGTCGAGCAGGGTCACAAGGGCGTGTTGATTGACCTCAAAGCCAAAGACCTGCCGCCGGGCTACCACGGCATGCACTTTCACACCGTGGGCGACTGTTCGAATCTGGAGTCCTTTAAATCGGCGGGCGGACACGTCAATCCCTTCAACATGCCCCACGGGTTTCGCAACCCCGATGGCCCCCACGAAGGCAATTTGCCCAACTTGGTCGTCGCCAACGACGGCACGGTAGCCGTGGAGCTATACAGCGACCTAGTGGAGTTAGACTCGGGGCCGGCCAAATTGCTGGATGACGACGGCACGGCGCTGATCATCCATACCAATAAAGATGACCACTATTCTCAGCCGATTGGTGGTTCGGGCGGGCGCATTGCCTGCGCCGTGATTGAGTAAGCCCGATCGCTGGTGTGTGATTCATCATTTGGGGGCGGATTCCTAGCCGCCCTAGAAAAGGCCGTTTGGGCGCAGTGCCCTAGGGGGCCTAAAATACCCGAGAAAAGTCCACTAACCCATCCTACTAAGGCTGGTTGAACCAGCGGGAGGCCAGCATTTTTCAGCGGATTTGGCGATCGCGAGCAAAGGAGATGATTTTGGTCATCATCCTGCTGCTTCCTGGTGCTGGGCTACAGGCTCAGGACGAAGGCGCTACCCCTGAGGAAGCACCCGCCCAGGAGGAAGTCGCCAGCCCTGAGGGACTTCCCGCCACCCCGGCCTCCCCTGCCGCCACCGATGCGGCCGATCGCGCCGACGAGGGGCTATTTTTTGCCGACGTGCTGGTGCGGGGGCAGCCGGTGTTTCAGGTGGGCAGCCTGGCAGAACTGAGTGCCAGCGAGCGAGCCCAGATTATTAACCGCCGCATTGGTGGGTTGTTGAGCCAGTCTCAGCCCCTAGACAATGTCACCGTGCAGGTAGACAACGATCGCCAGATTGCCGTACTAACGGTAAACAATCGGGTGCTGATGACCGTCACCCAGCAGGATGCGATCGATTTTGACACCACTGTTGAAGCACTAGCGCAGCAGTGGGCCGATCGCCTCAACGAGGTGCTGGATCAGCCCAACTTAGTCATTGATGTGCTGCAGCGGTTAGAGGGTACAGCGCGCCAGCTGGCGGATGACACCATTGTTCTGTTGCCGTCGCTGGTGGGAGCCATACTGCTGGTGGGCCTAACCTGGATTGTTGCCAAGGGCGTGCGGCGGGTGGGGCTGCTGTGGGCCGAGCAAACCGAGGGCGATCGCGGCACCGAAATTTTGATTGGGCGGCTGTGCTATGGTGGCGTTTGGGTACTGGGCAGCGTGGTAGCTCTGGGGGTGCTAGGGCTCGACTTTGCCACCCTGCTCGGCACCCTGGGCCTGACCAGCGTGGCGATTGGCTTTAGCCTCAAAGACGTGCTGAGCAACTACATTTCGGGAGTCATTTTGCTCGCTGCCCGGCCCTTTCGGATTAGCGACCAGGTCGTCATTGGCAACTTCGAAGGCACAGTGGTGCAAATTCAGCTGCGGGCCACCACCATGCGTACCTACGACGGGCGGCTGGTGTACATTCCCAATCAGCAGGTGTTTCAAAGCAGCGTGGTCAACAATACCGACTCGCCCGTGCGCCGCAGCGCCGTCATGGTCGGTATCGACTACGATGCCGACATCAGCGCCGCCCGCCAGGTGATTATCGAGGCGGTGACCCCGGTTAAGGGGGTAGAGCCAGAGCCACCGCCGCTGATTTTGGTGCAAGAACTGGCGGCCAGCACCGTTAACCTGGAGGTGTGGTTTTGGGTTAATTCTCGCCGTCAGTCATTCTTGCAGGTAACTTCGGAGGTATCTCAAGCCATCAAAGAGGGACTGCAAGCGGCAGGTATCGAAATGCCCACGGAGATCTACACGCTGTCCTTTCGCGAGGGGGCGATCGATACCATCAGCGCGATCGTCACCGAGGGAGGAGATCAGCAGGAGCGTTAACCTGCTCTCCCAACATAGAATTGAGGGACAACGGTAAAAGGCCTATGGTGAAGCACTCTGCAACAGATACGCTGCTGGCTACCTCCGGTGAAAACCGAGTGGCCCTGCGCGGGATGGACTGGGTGGCCTACTGCCAAATGCGATCGCTGCTCAACGAGCGCACCCGAGCACGGCTCACCTACGATCGCGGCACCCTCGAAATTACCATGCCTTCTGAAGCACACGAGTTCTATGCCCGCTTAATCGAGCGGTTCATCATCATCTTGGTAGTTGAGCTGGGGATGCGGGTGAAAACGCTGGGGTCTACCACCCTCGATCGCGAAGATCTAGACCGAGGCGCTGAACCCGACAATGGCTACTACATCCAAAACCAGCCTTTGGTAGCGGGCCGTGCGATCGATTTGGCGGTTGATCCGCCACCTGATTTGGTGGTGGAAGTAGACATCAACCATACCGATATTGATAAGAATGCGCTGTATGCGGCGATGGGGGTACCGGAGTTTTGGCGGTTTAACGGCAGGGTTTGGCGCATCTATCAGTTAGAGGGTATGGGGTATGGGGAGTGCGACCAATCCCCAACCTTTCCAGTCATCTCTAAAGACGACCTCTACCAGTTCTTAACCGCTTGCCAGGCGGATGAAGTTGAAGCAGAAATCAACTTCCGCACTTGGATCAAAAACCAAATTAACGAGCCTTAATCTATGGAATATAATCTTTTAACCTCTCTCAGGAAATATCGTCCTAGAGAAAACCAAGATCCATTAGAGAACTTTGTTACAGAAGCATTTGCATGGCTACTGAAAAATAACAAAAATTTCTCTGATTTTTTCTTGAAAAAGATTCTAATGCGCTTGCCCACGTATTCTGGACTTAATCTGCAAGCAGATTTTGACTGCAAATGGGCCACGCAGAGGAACTTCGGTGGCATTTTCCCAGATATGGTGGCAGAGCTAAGCGACGGAACCTTACTCGTTTTTGAACATAAGGTTTGGGCTCAACTGCATCCTGGCCAACTAGCTAGTTACAAGCAATTCTCTAACGCCAACTATTCAAAATCTTATCTGATACTCATAACTGCCAGTGAATCGCAACATATTCAGCAGCCTGATCTAGCACTTTGCTGGAGAGATATTCATATCTGGATTCAGGAGTGGATTCAAGTTGGAGAGGAAAAACCAGAATTTATCTTTCAAGATTTTCTGAATCTTTTGCGAGAGGAGGGATTGGGGCCAATAGCCCCTGTCTCGTATGATGCAATCCTTTCGTATTTTCCTGCCAGAGACTTCAAAGAACAGGTCGTAGACTTGATACAGCAAGCAGAAAAAAGAGACTGGTCTTTGATTGATTCGAGGATAACCGTTAGTGGTGACATCAAGAAGAATGGCAGGGTGTCTTATGATATGAATGGTCGCGTGGCTTTGTTAATCTTTAACGATGGTCATCCTTCCTTGACTACAGGATTTATTTTGAATTGGGAAGGTTACCAGATGCCTCCACTTTTAAATGCAAGAAGTCCAGATTTTTCTATAGCTCTGCGCTTTTTAGATTTTCATGATAAATATCCTGACCTGCAAATTTACCAAAGGTTTGTAGAAATACTAAGAGAAAAAGTAAGTCAGTTAGGTGATGGATGGGACTTTTATGATCAACTTAATGATCCTAATTCAACAGGGAAAAACATCTACTTCCCCATACACATCCGAAAGCCAATGCTTGAGTTGCTCCGTGGAACCACTACTTCTGAAGAGCAGGTTGATAGATTTATGGAAGCAAATTCATTGATCCTTTCAAAGATCTTGGAGTGTGACGAATTCTTTGCAATGAGAAAATGTTTTGCTCAAGAAATTGAACAGGCACAAACTCAGATGTAGAATGCACTCGCAGCAGGGGTAGGGTGTATTCGCGGCCCGCCAACCTTGGCTAACCGGCTCAAAACAGGCTATGCCGCAATGCACCGCTTATAGTTTCAGCGAGACCGAGGATCAAGACTCCGCATAGTGCATTGCTTTTCGGATGCACCCTGTATTTGCCCTTTTGCTGGGGGAGAAAATAGGTTTATCTAGAGACGCGATCCAAATGAATCCGTAGCTTAGGTAGGATGGAACTGTATACCCTTGAATACCCATGACCCTAACCCTTAACCTACCTCCAGAACTGGAGCAATATCTAGTACAAGAAGCCCAGCAGCAGGGGCTTTCGGTTGAGGCCATGACGTTACGGCTTTTATCAAAATCTATTGCCGTCGAGCAAAAACAAGCTGAGGCTGCGGATCTGCTTCAATCCTGGATTGATGATGAGGATATTGAAGACCAGCAAGCAACAGGTCAATATCTGCTCCAGGTACTAGATGAAGATCGGCTCTCTAACCGTCAGCTATTTCCCCCAGAGCTGAAAGGGATAACTTGGTGAGCCGAGTCATCGTCTTAGATACAGGCCCCATTGGCCTCATCACAAATCCTAAGCTCTCTGAGCAAAGCGTTGCCTGTAATCGCTGGCTGCAGGCACACCTCAGAGCAGGCAATCGTATTTTTTTGCCTGAAATTGCTGATTATGAAGTTCGTCGCGAGCTATTGCGGGCCAATAAGCTGAAAGGGCTTAATCGCTTAGACAACTTGGCTAGTGCCATTGAATACATGCCTCTGACAACGGCAGCAATGCACCAGGCTGCTCAACTTTGGGCGCAGGCACGACAGCAAGGGCAACCAACAGCAGGGGACAAAACCATTGATGGAGATATGATTCTCGTCGCTCAGACCATGTCTCTGGATGCTCAAAATGTTGTGATCGCCACCACCAACGTAGGCCACCTGTCGAGGTTCATCGCCGCTGATGAATGGCAAAATATCTCACCTCGCAATCTATGATGACGCTTGGCTACGCATTTCCCTGCTCCCTAACCCATTCTCTCACGGCTCGCCGCAATGCCAGCCGACCCGCCGATCGCTGCGATTCAATTAGCTGCGGCAGGGCGCGAATATCCAGCGTGGGAAACACTCGGCTTTGGTCTGAGGCTACGTAGCGATCGCCCTTCAGCAGGTAAATCTTCAGCACACCGCTGTCGTAGCACCAGATTTCCGGCACGCCCAGGCGTACGTAAATCGGAAAGCGATCGAGGGATTTGCTGGTGAGATCAATTTCGAGAGCCAGATCGGGGGGCGGGTCACGGTCTAAATCAAACTCCAGCTTGCCTCGCACCAGCGCTTCATTTTGGAAGTAAAAGCAGTTGTCGGACTCGATACCCGCCTGCTGAGTCTTACGCCGCCAGGTAGTAGAGCCGTAGCACTCATAATCTTCCTCTAGCACCTCAGCCATATCCTCAATGGCGGTGCTGATCGTCTGCTTAAAATACTCGTGCTCTGGCAGAGGAGCCATAATTTCTAAAAATCCATCGTCGTAGGCGATGCGGGTGCTGCGGTGATTCCCCAATTCGGCCAAGATGGCTTCGAACTCGGCCCAGCTCACGTCGCGCAGCACCAGGCTCTTGCCCTGGGGTACCTCAATTTGGCGTAGCTCAAGAGTGACCATGGGTGCTTTCACCAGGAGAAAAGAACGAGATGCTCGGCATCGTTAACATCCATTATGGCTAGCATCAGATGGTGCATCGCTACGAGTTGGCTAATCAGGCCGATACGACTGGATACAGCGGTTCTTGGCCATTCAAGCGCCAGAGGCTGATGCAGAGAGCAGTGGCGATCGCAAGCCAAACCAGCGACGGTAAAATAATCCATCCCGCCAGCGGCACCACCTGAAAATAGCCGATCGTGACCACCACCACCGAGAGCAACGGCCCCACAATCACCATTGGCACGGCGGCCCCAAGGCGACCTTCCACCGTAAAAATCGTATTCCAGGTGTCGCCCAGGCTGAGGTGCACCACGTAGAGAATCAGCGGCCAGCTCAAAAAGGTTTGCCCCATCGCCGACCACACCAAATAGGCCGAGACCACCCGCAGCACGGCAATACTCATCCACACGATGGGGAAGACCAGTGGTGGCGGTGCCCAGCTGGGCCGCTGGAGCGACTTGTAGCGACCGCTGTTGCGGGTGTTATCGAGCAGGGAGAAGAGGCGCGATCGCAGCGTTACAAAGGCAAAAAACGCGCATGCGATCGCGATCGTTGCCCAGGGAGCTAAGGCATCCAGGTTGAAGTACCCAAAGGCCATATCCATGCCCCACAGCAGCCCGGTCATCGCCGCCACCTGGGCGATCGTTGCGCCAAGATAGGTCAGCGTAGCTTTCTTGTCCCACTTGGGATTGGTTAAATCGGTACGGATAGTGGTGTCGCGGGTGGCTTCGTTGACCCCCATCACCGAATTAACGCTGCTTTTCACAAGTTTTTTACTGCTCATTGGGCTAAAAAAGTGGTTTACCGCAGGGGCAAATCGCATTTGCCTTTCTAAATCGGGGATGACCAAGAAGGATTTAGGATCAGACCCCAGCCTACTCCTGATCCTAAACCCTACCGGACGCCGCTACCGATAGAGTAAAGAAGGTCTATGGGCAACGGGGGCGAGAACAATGGCAAACACAGGACAAAAACGAGTAGTGGTGGTCGGCGCAGGCTGGGCCGGATTAGGATCCGCCTACCATCTGGCGCGGCAGGGCTACGCTGTGACCCTACTGGAGGCAGGCGCTTACCCTGGTGGCCTGGTGGCGGGCTGGCAAACGCCCCAGGGTCGCGCCGTCGAGGCGGGCATCCACGGGTTTTGGTATCCCTACCGCAACATTTTTGCCCTCACCGACCATCTAGGCATTCAGCCCTTTACCGAGTGGACGCGATCGGCCCAGTATTCGCCCCAGGGGCTAGAGGTCGAGTCGCCGCTGTTTCAGGCCCAGCCCTACCTGCCCACGCCTTTGGGCACGTTTCTCTATACCGACTTTAAGCGCCTGCCGCTGATCGATCGCCTCTCGGCCCTGCCGCTGCTGCAAGCGCTAATCGACTTCGACAACTCTGATGAGGCGTGGCAAAAGTACGATCGCATCACCGCCCGCGAGCTGTTTCGCCAGCACGGCGTGTCGGCCCGGCTGTACCACGAGTCGTTTGAGCCGATGCTGCTGGTGGGGCTGTTTGCGCCGGGGGAACAGTGCTCGGCGGCGGCGGCACTGGGCATGCTCTACTACTTCATCCTCGCCCACCAGCCCGACTTTGATGTGCGCTGGTGCCGGGGCACGGTGGGGGCGCAGATCTTTCGGCCCTGGACGGCGGCGATCGAGCAAGCCGGGGGCAAAATTCTCGCCAACCACCGGGTGTCGGATGTGACGGTGGAGAACAACCGGGTAACGGCGGTGGTCTGCGGCGATGAGGTGTTTGAGGCCGATGCGGTAGTGTTTGCCGTGGGCATCAGCGGGCTGAAAAAGATTGTCGAGCAGTCCGCTAGCTTGCGGGGGCGTTCTGAATTCAGCAATATTCGCAACCTGGGGGCGATCGACGTGCTGGCGGCGCGACTGTGGCTCGATCGCAAAGTCAACATTCCCCTGCCCTCCAACGCCTGCTTTGGCTTTCACCCCACCACCGGCTGGACCTTCTTTGACCTCAACGCGCTCCACGACGAGTACCGCGACGAACCGGGTACCGTGGTCGAGGCCGACTACTACCATGCCAACCAGCTCTTGGCCCTCGATGACGACCAGGTGCTAGCACAGGTGCAGCAAGACTTAGCTGGGTGCATTCCGGCCTTTGGCGAGGCGAAAATCGTTGACCATACGGTAGTACGCATTCCCCAAGGGGTAACGCACTTTGCCCCCGGCAGCTACCGCTACCTGCTGCCCGCTACCACCAGCTTCGATAACCTGTTTATGGCGGGCGATTGGATTGTCACCCGCCACGGCTCGTGGTCGCAAGAGAAGGCCTATGTGACAGGGCTAGAGGCAGCGAACCATGTGATTGCGAAGCTGGGGCAGGGGCAGCCTGCGGAGATCTTGCCGGTGATTCCGGACGAGCCGCATATTCAGGCACTGCGAGCCACGAATCGCTGGGTGCGGCAGGGATTACAGGGGTTGCCGAGCTTTTGGCTACCTTAAGGGAGGTGCATCCTGTTTTTGCCTTAAAGCCCTGCTTTTAGAGCAATTGCTTAGTGGTGACGACAGCTTTATGCCCAAAAAGGAATGTATTTCATCAGTTTAGGAGCAGCAGAGTTATCGTAAGGCTTAATGGCCCCGGTTTCTATTGACTCTTTGATCAGCTTAGTTGCGGTTGGCCGACTTTGAGCAGGTAGACCAAATCGTTCTCTTAAAGAAGCATTAGTCATATAGTCACGACTCACGTATCGTAGAACCGCGTGAAAATAGCAGGCGCGAATGCGATCGCTCTTATCCATTTTGCTAAAAGATTGGGGAGCAAATAATATTGCTCGGGTATTGTCTCCAGTCACTTCAAATATGGGAGCGGGTAATTGATAAATCTCAGTTTCCTGCACAACTTTATCCACTCCACTGCCACGCTCTTCACAAATTCCCATGCGTCGCATTAATGCTGCAAGTGTTTCATTGCGAGATTTAGGAGGGCTGTCGAGAAAACGATCGGTATCTACTAAGGGACAGCCTGGATTAGTGATTTCCATGCGATCTTCAAAGATTTCGACCATTGGCCCTGTGCCAGTAATACCAAAATCTTGGTGAATAATAGCATTGGCTACTAACTCTCTAACAGCCAATTCTGGATACACTGGCACTGTTCTTCGCAGTGCTTGTTCAATAACTTCGTTTGAGGGTAAAATACCGTTGACATAAGCGATCAATCCCTCAAAACCGTTGGCGTAACCTTTGCCACCTTCTTGTTCTCGAATAGTTTCAATACGACTGCTGCCTCGATATTGAATGACCCGAATCGCCTTTCGCCGTAGAGAAGAAAATTCTTTCAACCGTTTCGCAAAAAGAATGGCCCCTAAATTTGTTATATCCCATGAACCCGAATCGTTGGCTCGAATTAATTCATCGACAGCCAGGGCTTGAAGAATACTAGAACGATTTTCTGGTAGAGGAAGATTCATCAAATCGAAATAGGCCGGATAATCGAGTAGCTGAGTGATCTGCTCATCACTAACCTGGGCCACTGCAGTTCCAATTTCAAAGGGGATTTGATCGAAGAGCCGCCAAAGTATTCTTTCCTTCTCTGGAAAGTTTTTGAGTGGTTTTTTATACGAGCCTATCCGAACAAATTCTTGACCCTGAAAGCGGACTGGTTGACGCACAGCTGCTGGAATTTCTAATAGCACCACCGGATTATTGTCAACGGTTAATTCAAAAAAATGAAAATTTATAGCCGGATTAAGTAAGCGCAAGAGCCAGTTTTCTAGTTCTTCGTCTCCTTTCTTGGCAGTACTAGGCGAAAATTGAGTGCCAATAATCAGACGGGTAGAGTCTTCAACCCCCCACACCAGATAAGCTTTGGCTTTACCTGCTAAAGTCGCTGAGTTAGATAAGGCAGAAATATATTCTCCAATTTCATTAGGGGCATCGTTGTTGTGCTTAAATTCAACCCATTCTGTTTCTTGAGGGAGTCTACAGAGTTCACGCACCAGACTGATGAGATGCTGGTTGGGGAGGTTGAAAATCATGCTGGATTACCCTCCGAGCGGGCGATGATTGTCTGATCAATCGATGTTGACGACTGCGAGAGCAGAAAATGAGCTTCGAACGCCTCAAGACTATTGCAGGATGGGCGAGTCTATAAAGGCCTCACCCACCACTGCAAAGTTTAGAGAAAATTGGCGAATAAAACCGTCTATGTTAAGACTTGACTCACCTGTCGATACCGCAGCAGGTAGCTAAACACCTCGCCCTGCTCCGGGGTGATCAAAATTCCCGACTCTGGAATCGTGAACTGGCGGCTCCACTCTCGCTGCTCGGCGTACTGCAACAGATGCAGGTGGTTAATCGCTCCACGCACCCCACCCGGTGAGCCAATCACCAGGTGACGCAAGCGCTCGCGCCCCGGCTGGGGGTTGGAAGTAGCCAGGCGCAAGGGGTTCAGATCCCCGAGTTCTTCAAGAACTCGGGGATCTTGACGGGTAAAACACAACATAATCGGGACTCCTTATGAACGGTGGGTAAGGAATCCCAAAAACTTGGCCGCCCCAGACATTGCAGTTCAGGGCGGCCAGGTACAATCACCTTAGCCTCCGAGACAGCTCTGATCTGTCGAAGGGGTTAGCCGCTGGTTGGTGTCCCCACACCTTCCAGTGGCGCTTAACCAAATTTTTGGGAAGACAAGCTGCACGCACACAGCCATAGTTGAGTAATCTAATCGATCGCACCGCTCGGCGCAAGTAAGAATCGTTACACTCTCAGCGATAGGTCGTCGTAACCTGCATTGAGTAAATCCCCATTCAGTAGGCAACGGCATTGCTGTCGAGCAGGTTCTTTGCCTAGTCGAGCTGGCTCTGCATGTAGCTTGCCAGTCTTCGAGCTTGGTTGAGTAAGCTTCGAGCTTAGTCGAGTAGTCTTTGGGCTTAGCCGAGTAGTCTTTGAGCTTAGCCGAGTAGTCTTTGAGCTTAGTCGAGTAGTCTCTGAGCTTGGTCAGGCAATCTTTGGGATTGGCCAGAGAGTCTTTGAGCTGAGCCGAGTAGTCTCTGAGCTTGGTCAGGCAATCTTTGGGATTGGCCAGAGAGTCTTTGAGCTGAAAAGACTTTAGGGCCAACAAAGCACCCCACGGATGCAGAGAGAGATTCTTAAGCTGGAACAGGGACTAATTTGCCCACCCAGCGTCTGCGATCGTAGCGCTGAAGCAGCTTTTTGCGTCGTCGCTGCTTGGGCGGCCCAGTCAAGATCGCTAGGCTGTAGACCACCAGGTAAACCCCGGCCCAAATGCTGTAGGCATGGACAGAAACACTCAGATCGGGGCCGTCGTAGTAGCGCATGAGCGTAGCAGATAGGTCGGTGACGTAAATGCCAAAAATAGCCCAGCGAATAAACGGAAAACATTTTCTGGCTAGGGGATATCGGGCAGAACCGATGAACAAGACCGGATATTGCAGATACATCAGCAAAAAGAACGCCATGGCGAATACAATACCGATCGCCGCCAAAAGCGTATGGTTTTCCCCCAAAGAATCTAGAGTGATGCCAAGAGCCAAGAGCATGGCCGCAGTAACGTTGATCATCGCTATCCCTTAAGCAGTCACTGGTTAATTACAGAAAGTGTTCTAGGGATTAGAGTTCCCCAACCTGGAAATAGTTTAGTCAACCGAGCAAAATTTGTAGATTTGCTGCAAAATTGACCGATCGCGGCGATCGGGGCTGTAGTCTTAAAGGTGGGCAGTCCCAGTTGTGGGCCAAATGCCCCTTAAACGAGTGCTAAGGAGTTGACTTATGGCTGAGTCGGTATTGGGTAGCAATCCATCGTTTTGCTGGCAAGGCTAGGCGGCCCCTCTGATTGGTTGACCGCATGAAGCCTTGCCCTACGTAGGCTTCATTTGAGGAAAGACCCTTGAACTTAACTGAATTGGGCGGGTGGAGCACCACCTGCGACCTGGCGTTTGCCCCTTGGGCAGAGGCAGGCTTTGCGGCGGGCCGAGTGGCGTCGGAGCATCGCGGTGCCTATCAGCTGCTGACCCCAGCCGGAGACCTATCGGCGGTAGTAGCCGGGCAGTTTCGCCACCAGGCCGAGACCGAGCAGGCTTTTCCGGCGGTGGGCGACTGGGTGGTGATGCAGCGGCAGCGGGGCGATGACCCCGCTATTATTCAGGCGGTGCTGCCCCGCCAGAGCGAGTTTGTGCGCAAAGCAGCGGGCGGCAAGACCGAGGGGCAGGTGGTGGCGGCCAATGTCGATACCGTGTTTTTGGTGTGCGGTCTTGACGGCGACTTTAACTTACGTCGCATTGAGCGCTACCTGGTGGCCGCCTGGGAAAGTCGGGCTATGCCGGTCATCGTGCTGAATAAGGCCGATACATGCGCGGATTTGGGCGATCGCATCGCTCAGGTAGAATCCATTGCGATCGCCGTGCCCATTCACGCCGTGAGTGCGGCTACAGGAGATGGGCTAGAGCAGCTCACACCCTACCTGGGGCCAGGGCAAACCGTGGCGCTAATTGGGTCATCAGGAGTGGGGAAGTCAACGCTGACGAACCATTTTCTGGGGATTCAGCAGCAAACAACGCAATCGGTACGGGCCGACGACAGTCGCGGACGGCACACCACCACCGGGCGGCACCTGCTGCTTCTGCCCTCGGGAGCACTGCTGATCGACACGCCAGGAATGCGCGAGCTCCAGCTGTGGACCACCAGCGAGGGGCTAGAGGCTACCTTTGCCGATATTGAGGCACTGGCGGAAGACTGTCGGTTTCGCGACTGTCGGCACCAGGGGGAGCCGGGTTGTGCGGTGGAGGCGGCGATCGCGGCAGGCGATCTAGGGCGCGATCGCCTGCTCAGTTACCACAAGCTCCAGCGCGAGCAGCAGTGGATCGACCAGCGCCAGGATGCCCGCGCTAGCCTCAACAGCAAGCGCAGGTGGAAGACAATTCACAAAGCGATGCGCGATCGCCCTAAGCAGTAGAAAAAGCATCCTACTTGAGGAGTAAATCTTGGTGCAGTATTTAGCGAATTGTTGAATGCTGCACCAAAAAAGTATGGCACAGTTTATTTTTATGAACCAACTTCCTATTTGCTAGTTTTTTCTTTTTAAGATGAAAGTTGTTGACAAAATTTGGCGCTGCTGATCAAGAGGAATCTAGATTTTTAGATTTCTCCGGCTTTACATTGGGTTAATCTGCCCACAGCTTGTTGAGCAACATAGCCTCTATATTTGCGGCTGTGTTCATGCCACTTTAGCCTTATCTCTAGGCTAGATCGACCGCTGCAACCCTCATCACTAGAGGGGTTGGCAAGCATATTTGCCTCTTGGCTGATTGACTTTTTCTGCCTTTCTTATTTTTTTGCGGTCGATAGCGCGTTTTAGAGATTAGTTTTTTATCAGAACAACGCCTGGTTATAAATACGCAGGATTTTAGAAAATGTCTACTTTTTCATTGTTGTTTATTGCGGTGCTGGGCATTGCCCTGCTGCTTTTTTTAGTCATTGTGCTGCGGCTACAGGCCTTTTTGGCCCTGCTGCTGGTAAGCCTTTTTGTCGCGATTATCGGCGGCATTCCCCCGGCGGAAATTGCCGGGGTGATTCAAGAGGGGATGGGCAATACCCTGGGCTATATCGCCATTGTGATTGCCCTGGGGGCGATGTTTGGCGAAATCTTACAAGTGTCGGGCGGGGCCGAGCAGATTGCCAACTCGCTGGTGAAAAAATTCGGCGAAGACAAGGCCCAGTGGGCCTTGGGCCTGGCCGGGCTAGTAATTGCCATTCCGGTCTTTTTTGATGTAGCGCTAATTTTATCGATTCCGCTGGTGTATAGCCTGGGTCGGCGCACGGGGCGATCGCTACTGTACTACGCCATTCCTCTGGTGGCGGGCATTGCGGTGGGGCACTCGTTCATTCCGCCGACGCCGGGGCCGGTGGCGGTGGCCTCGCTGATTGGGGCCGACCTGGGCTGGGTGATTTTAATGGGGGCACTGGCGGGCATTCCGGCCATGGCCATTGGTGGGGTGTATTTCGGCAAAAAAATTGCGGGCAAAATTCATCTCAACGTGCCCGCCGAAATGGAAGAAGCCGCCCCACCGCCCCAGGGCACTCCCCTAAAAGAGCTGCCCAGCTTTGGCATGGTAATGACCCTGGTGGCCATTCCCCTAGTGCTAATTTTGCTCAACACCGTGCTGGGCGTAGTGCTGCCCGAGGGCAACGTGGTGCGCAACTGGGCGGCATTCATTGGCCATCCGTTTGTGGCGCTGACGATTGTGACGCTGCTGTCGTTCTACTTTTTGGGCACGCTGCGCGGCTACACCCGCAACGACATTCAGCGCATTGCTACCAAATCCTTTGAGCCGATTGGGTTGATCATTCTAGTTACCGGGGCCGGTGGCGTGTTTGGCCGCACCCTGATTGCAACCGGGGTTGGAGAAGCGCTGGCCACCACCATGGCCGCCTCGAATTTGCCGATTATTCTGCTGGCCTTTTTGATTGCTACGGTGGTGCGGGTGAGCCAGGGGTCGGCCACGGTATCGATGGTGACGGCGGCGGGCCTGGTAGCGCCAGCGGTCGAGATCGCCGACTATTCGGCTCCAATGGTGGGGGCGATTGTGATTGCGATCGCATCGGGTGCCACAGTGCTCTCCCACGTCAACGACTCGGGCTTTTGGCTGGTGGGCAAGTTTTTAGGCATGACCGAAAAGCAAACCCTGCAATCGTGGACGGTGATGGAAACTATCATTGGCGTGGTCGGCTTGGTGGTTATGCTGATCGTAAGCCTGTTTTTGTAACGCTGTTTCTATAAGGCTGTTTTTGCAACCCTTTTTCTGTAACGCTGTCGCCCCTAACTATCATCATGGCTGACCAAAACTACATCATTGGGGTCGATATTGGCACCACCAGCACCAAGTCGGTGCTGTTTACCGAGACGGGCCAGGTGGTGGGCAAAGCCCTAGTCACCTATCCGCTCTACACCCCCGATGTCGCCACCGCCGAGCAAGACCCAGACGAGATCTTTGCCGCCGTCATCAAAACGGTGCAGGGGCTACTGGAAGCCTACGTCCTCAACCCATCCCAGATCTTAGGGCTGTGCTTTAGCGCGGCCATGCACAGCCTGATTTTGGTCGATGCCGACGGTAAACCTCTCACTCGCAGCATCACCTGGGCCGACAACCGCAGCGCCGGGTGGGAAAAACGAATCAAAACCGATATGGATGGCCACGCCGTCTACCGGCGCACGGGCACTCCCATTCACCCGATGTCGCCCCTGGTTAAGCTGACCTGGCTGCGCCACGAACAGCCCGACTTGTTTCAGCAGGCGGTGCGGTTTATTTCGATTAAAGAGTACGTGTTTTATCGGCTGCTGGGCCGCTACGTGGTCGACCATTCCATTGCCACGGCCATGGGGCTGCTAAATTTGGAGACGCTGGACTGGGATGAGGGAGCACTGGCGATCGCCGGAGTCACCCCCAGCTCTCTGTCAGACCTGGTACCCACTACCGCCGTGCTCACCGGGCTGCAGCCCGCCATGGCCGAGGCCATGGGCCTGCGGATCGATACGCCGCTAATTATTGGCGCTAGCGATGGGGTGCTGTCGAACCTGGGGGTGGGGGCGATTTCTCCCGGTCTGGTGGCCGTCACCGTAGGCACCAGCGGCGCGGTGCGGGCGGTGGTCGATCGCCCCATCACCGATCCCAAAGAGCGCCTGTTTTGCTACCCCCTGACCGAGCACCACTGGGTGATTGGCGGCGCGGTCAACAATGGCGGCATTGCCCTGCGCTGGGTGCGCGACCAGCTGGCCGATGCTGAGGTGGCCACCGCCAAACGCCTGGGCCAAGACGTGTACGGCCTGCTGACCCGGATGGCGGCGGCGGTGCCCCCCGGTTCGGAGGGACTGCTGTTTCACCCCTACCTGATGGGCGAGCGATCGCCCCTGTGGAACGCCAACGCCCGCGCCTCGTTCTTTGGTCTCAGCGTCAAGCACACCAAGTCGCACCTGGTGCGGGCGGTGCTAGAGGGCATTGTCTACAACCTCTACCTGGTGCTAGCGGCCCTGGAAGATTTCGCTGGCCCCGCTAAGCTCATTCAGGCTACGGGCGGCTTTGCCGAGTCGCCCCTGTGGCGACAGATGATGGCCGACATTTTTGACCGCGAAGTCACCATTCCCGAACACTACGAAAGCTCGTGTCTGGGAGCCGCCGTGCTCGGCCTCTTTGCCCTGGGCCGGGTGCCCTCGCTCGATGCCGTGACCACGATGATTGGCGAAACCTACCGCCACCAGCCGACTCCTGAGAATGTGACGATATACAAAAAGGTGTTGCCCGTATTTGAGCACCTAACGGGGATATTTGAGCGGGAATACGATGCGATCGCTGCCCTGCAGGCCGAGCTAGGCAACATCGACTTGCCCTAAACTCTATGCTCAGCGCCCGGTGAGCACGGCTAACCATCTCGCCCCGCTATGACCCGAATGCGATCATGAGCCGACCAATATATCTGGTGGGCTCATAATCCAGGCTATTTGTGCTGCGTTTGACGATCGAGTGCAAACTGACGACGCTTGGCCGGTGGTAGAGATTGATAATCGCCGTAGAAGTTGCTAAAACGCCAAAACTGAATCCCGATTTGGCGCAGGTTATCACCTAACCCTTGCGACGATTGAACAGTATCAGAGATGCGATTAGAGGTGCGAAGCATGACGGTTCCTTTGATCGGAGGACGGGTAGATCTGAACTAGCGATCGCGGTACTTAAGCACCACCCTCACTGTGCTTATATCTAGTCAGTGGGGCGGTTTTCGCCTAAGCAAAAACCCGCGATCGCTGTGTTCGATATGCCTATTCTCGTCAATCTACGGCGACCCGAACAGAGGCAGTCATCATGAATTGCTACCGTAACAGTTTGGATTCGTGGAACTGTTACGGCAAAAATAGCCTAGAACTGTATCGGTCTCTGGCCTTTGGCAAAACGACTGGTGCAAAACGATTGGTATAGATGCGAAGTAAAGCGATTGCTTCTACAGCCTGATCTCTGTAATCCAGGGTGACAGGCAGATATGGCATGGCGCTAGACAACCCAACGCTATTGATGCGCTCAACGAAATTTTCATCTCAATGCATATTCTCAACGCATATAAAGCCGCGCCACACCTTCTTTGATTACCTCCACTAGCTGCTCCTGGCGCAGGCTGACGTGGGCTGCCATACAGTTCACCGCTGCTTCCGCATTGCGGTCTTGAATCGCCTGCAAAATCAGCTGGTGCTCGGCGCAGGTGTTTTGGCGGTAGGGCGCTTGCTCCATCGAGATCAGCCGCAGGTAGTGGGCGCGGGCGTTCACATTTTTCAGCATGTGCAGCAGCTCGCTGTTCTGCGATAGCTCTGCTATGCGCTCGTGGAAGGTTTCATCGCAGCGGGCGCAGTCGACGGGGGTAAAGGTGCAAAACTTTTCGGCGGCGGTCTTCCAAAACTGAATCAGAGCCTCGATTTCGTCGTCGCTGGCCCGCTCGGTGGTGAGTTTGGCGCTCATCATCTCCAGGCCGCAGCGCACTTCGTAGAGATCGAAGACGCGTTTGGTATCGAGCGGTTTGCAGGAGAAACCCTTGCGGGGCACGAAGTCGAGCAGGCCTTCGGCCACTAACCGATTGAGCACTTCCCGCAGAGGCGTGCGGCTAACTCCGAAGGAGGCGGCTAGCTCGACTTCGTTTAGCGGCTCGCCGGGGCGAAACTTGTAGGTCATCGCCATCTGTTTGAGCTGCTGGTAGATGCGATCGACACTGCTGCCGGATTTTTGGTGGCTTGTTCTGGCCGCCTGGGCCTTAGAAACCTGAGAACCAGCTTTGGCCACGATCGCACTCCACTATCAAAAAGAACAAATAACGGTATCTATGAATACGGAATTTACCGCCTGTAACCCTTAATTTCTCTTGTATACAACGTTGAATTCAGCAGGGTATTCACTGTTGTATGTCTAGTATACGCAACCCTCTCCGTTCTGGATACTACACTTTCAGGATGTCGTGAGAGGGTATCGATCGGCTCCCGTTCCGTCGGCTTTCTTTGCTGTTCTCTTCTACTTGGGCTTCTGCTATGACGTTTCCTCGCCATCCGAATTCCTTTGCTCTGGCTCTCAATCGGCGGCGGTTTTTGCGCTACAGCTCTCTGGCTCTAGGGGCGGGGGCGCTAGCGGCCTGTGCTGGTGGCAGCCCAGACACGGCATCGACTGAGGCTGCACCGGCTACCGCCTCAGATGAACTGGATGAAGTGACCTTTGGCACCAGCTGGTTTGCCCAGGCCGAGCACGGCGGCTTTTACCAGGCGGTGGCGACCGGCATTTATGCAGAGCATGGGCTAGATGTAACCATTCGCATGGGCGGCCCCCAGGTGAACGGCAATCAGCTGCTGATGGCGGGGGCGATCGATTTCAACATGGGCTACGCCATCGATGCCATCAACGGCATTCGTGAGGGGTTGCCCAAAGT
Organism: Nodosilinea sp.; assembly: GCA_049646445.1. Classification (GTDB taxonomy): domain Bacteria; phylum Cyanobacteriota; class Cyanobacteriia; order Phormidesmidales; family Phormidesmidaceae; genus Nodosilinea. The sequence continues at coordinate 39,382 of JBARVV010000076.1, forward strand.
GACGGTGGCGGCAATCTTTCAGAAAGATCCCCAGGCCTTGATGGCGCACCCCGGCATTGGGGTAGAGTCCTTTGAAGATCTTGAAGGCAAGACTATTTTGATGTCAACCGCTGCTCACACCACCTTCTGGCCGTTTCTCAAGGCTAAGTACGACCTCAGCGATGACCAGATGGGGGTTTACACCTTTAATGTGGGGCCGTTTGTGGCCGACAAAAATATTGTGCAGCAGGGCTACATTACCTCCGAACCCTTTGCCATTGAAAAAGAGGGTGGCTTTGAGCCAGTGGTGCTGCTGATGGCCGACCACGGCTACCCCAACTACACCACTACGATCGAAACCCGCCGCGAAATGATGGAGGACAATCCTGACCTGGTGCAGCGGTTTGTGGATGCCTCAATTAAGGGTTGGTACAGCTATTTAGATGACCCAGCCCCCGGCAATGAGTTGATTAAACAAGACAACCCCGAAATGAGCGATGAGCAGCTGGCTTTTGGCTTAGCCAAGCTCAGCGAGTACGGCATCATCAACAGCGGTGAGGCGGAGACCCAGGGCATTGGGGCGATGACCGATGAGCGCTGGCAGGAAATTTTTACCACCATGACCGACCTGGGCGCGTTTGAGGACTCGGTGGACTACAAGCAGGCCTATTCGCTGGATTTTGTGAATAAAGGGCCAGAGGCCTACCAGTCCTAGGCGGACCCTGAAGCTGCGGTGCTGTGCTACACCGTTACTCATCAAATTGTTCACAAATGACCCTCCAGGACGGAGGCTTGGCCGATGATTGGTTCAACGTCAACGAGCGCGATCGCAATGCAGACCCAACCCATTCTCACCCTGGATCAGGTCGGCAAGACCTATGCCAACGGCACCGTGGCCCTGCAAGACTTTAACCTCGCCGTCGAGCCGGGCACCATCACCAGCCTGGTGGGGCCTTCGGGCTGCGGCAAAAGTACGGTGCTGCGGATTATCTCAGAACTGGGCGATCTGACCACCGGGCGCATGACCTGGAAAAGCGGCGACGACCACAAACTGGCCTACGTCTTTCAGGAAGCGGCGCTGATGCCCTGGGCTACGGTGATGGATAACATTCGGCTGCCGCTGAAGCTGGCGAAGGTGCCCAAGCGGCAGGCGCTGGAGCTGGTTTCGGAGGCGATCGCCCAGGTCGGGCTGCAGGGCTTTGAGCGAGTCTACCCCCGCGAACTCTCCGGCGGCATGAAAATGCGGGTATCGATCGCCCGCGCCCTGGTTACTCAACCCAACGTGCTGCTAATGGATGAACCCTTCGGTGCCCTCGATGAGATGACTCGCGGCAAGCTCAACCAGGACTTGCTTCAGCTTCAGCACCAGCGCCACCTGACGATTTTGTTTGTCACCCACAGCATTTATGAGGCGGTGTACCTGGCCCACCGGGTGGTGGTAATGGCCTCAAAGCCGGGGCGGGTGGTAGCCGATATTGCGATCGATAGCCCCCACCCCCGCGACCCCGACTACCGCACCTCGGCGCAGTTCAACCGCTACTGCCGCGACGTTTCCCACAGCTTGTCTACAGCTATGGGCGAATCGCTGGCGCTGGCGCTGTAGAAATGGCAGAGAAACCCGGTTTCTGGGTCAGAAGGTCAGTTTTGCTGTGGCAAAGCGACAACGAAACCGGGTTTTTGGCAATTCCCAATCCAAAATTCCCAATCCAAAATCGGCCTCCCCATGCTCTCTCCCGCCCTTGCACAACCAAAAAATCCGCCGAAATGGGTGCGATCGCTGCTCTCCCCCGACGTGCTTGCCCCCGTTGTTGTTGGCCTTGTCCTCCTTACCGTCTGGGAACTGGCCGTGCGGATCACCAACACGCCCCCCTACCTGCTGCCCGGCCCGCTGCTGATTTTGCAAACCCTGGCGACGGATTGGCCCACGCTGTTCCCCTCCTGGTTTGTGACCATGAAGATCGCCTTCACGGCGCTGGTGGCCGCTACGGTTTCGGGGCTATTCGTGGCCATTCTCTTTGCCCAGAGCAAGTGGATCGAGCGCAGCTTCTTTCCCTACGCGGTGCTGCTGCAAACCACGCCCATCGTGGCGGTTGCGCCCCTGATCATCATTTGGCTGAAGAACAACACCTTTGCCGCCCTGGTGGTCTGCGCCTGGATTGTCGCCTTCTTCCCCATTGTGTCGAATACCGTGCTGGGGCTGAACAGCACCGACCCGTCGCTGGTAAACCTGTTTAAGCTGAACAAGGCCAATCGCTGGCAAACCCTGTGGTACCTGCGTTTGCCCACCAGCCTGCCCTACTTTTTGGCCGGGCTGCGAATTAGCGGCGGTCTGGCGCTGATCGGGGCGGTGGTGGCCGAGTTTGTAGCTGGTACCGGCGGCGCAGAATCAGGCTTGGCCTACCAGATTTTGATGGCGGGCTACAACCTGCAAATTCCCCGCATGTTCGCGGCCCTGCTGCTGATTACGGTGTCGGGCATCGCCATCTTCGCCGCCCTTTCGGGGCTGTCGAACCTGTTGCTCAAGAACTGGCACTCCAGCGCCATGACCCATGAGAATTAATTGGAGAACCCCATGCTCACCACTCAACAGCCGGTGCTGCGGCGCTTTTGGTACCCCGTTATTCCCTTAGATAATCTGCTCAACGGCCCCCAATCTTTCACCCTGCTGGAAGAACCGCTGGTGCTGTGGATTGATGAGAATGGTCAACCGGCTGCCCTGCGCGATCGCTGCTGCCACCGCTCCGCCCAGCTCTCGAAGGGCCTCGTCAAAGATGGCTGCGTGCGCTGCCCCTACCACGGCTGGCAGTACGACTCCAGCGGCACCTGCGTCAATGTGCCCCAGCTCGATGCGGGCGCAGCGATCCCGAAGACCTATCAGGTCGATGCGTTCCCCTGCGTCGAGCGCTACGGCTATGTGTGGGTCTGCTTAGATGACACCCCGCTCCAGCCCATCCCCGAAATTCCAGAGTTTGCCGATGCCAACTTTCGGTTCATCCCCGAATTTTACGAACCCTGGAACGTGGGAGGGCTGCGCGCCATTGAAAACTCCTTTGACAGTGCCCACGGTCACTTTGTCCACGCCAGCTCTTGGGGCGACATGTCGAACCCCCAGCCGCCAACCATCGATGACGTGACTGAAACCGACTTCGGCTTTGTGATGAAGCACTGGCTAGAGGTGCTCAACCCCGACCTGCAAAAGAAAAACCTGGGTATTGCCGAAGAAAAAACCATTCGCACCAACACCCGCACCTGGTATATGCCCTTTGCCCGCACGCTCAAAATTCAGTATCCCAACGGGCTAGAGCACGTCATTTTCACCGCCTACACCCCCATCGACGACCAGCATTCTCAAGTAGTGCAGTTCTGCCTGCGGAATGATACCGAGGCCGAGGCCAAAGCTGCCGACATCATCGCCTTCGATCGCCAGGTGACCTCCGAAGACCGAGTCATTCTCGAAGGCACCGACTACGATGCGCCGCTAACTCTAGCCGAAGAGCAGCACATGGCCAGCGATCGCCCCGGCATTCTCATGCGCCACCGCCTGGCCAAACTGCTAAAGGAGCATGGCGAAGTCGAACAGCGGCGATCGGATGCCTTATCCTCGCCGGGGATGGCCAAAATTTTGGCAGAAGCTGTGGCCTGATGCCCTGGATTGGTGGGCGGTGCCCACCCTATCTCTGCTATGAACACCCCTGACCAATGCCAAAACATGGCGGATATTCGCGCTGAAATCGATCGGCTCGATCACCAGGTGATCGCCCTGCTGGGCCAGCGTTTTGCCTACGTCAAAGCCGCCGCCAAGTTCAAAACTAGCGAAACATCGGTTAGAGCGCCAGAACGGTTCGAGGCCATGCTTCAGCAGCACCGGGTTTGGGCCGAAGAGGAAGGTCTGAATGCTGACGCGATCGCAGCCCTGTACCGCGACCTGGTCAATCACTTCATCGCCGAAGAAATGCGGCACTGGCAACAGTCCTACCCCGAAAAATCTTAGCCCCATCTACTCATCACTCCACGGAGAACCCTATGCTTGTCACCCAACAACCCGTACTGCGGTGCTTTTGGTACCCGGTCATGCCGATCGCAAATCTGGCCGATGGCCCCCAATCCTTCACCCTACTGGGCGAACCCCTGGTGCTGTGGCTGGCGGAAGAAGGGAAACCGGCTGCACTGCGCGATCGCTGCTGTCACCGTTCTGCCCAGCTCTCCATGGGCATTGTGCAAAACGGCTGCATTCGCTGTCCCTACCACGGCTGGTCTTACAACGCCGATGGAGTCTGCTCCAGCGTGCCGCAGCTCGACCCCGGTGCGGCGATCCCTAAGACCTACCGGGTTGAGGCCTACGCCTGCGAAGAGCGCTACGGCTACGTCTGGGTCTGCCTGTCGGAGGATCCCCTGCTGCCCCTGCCGGAAATTCCAGAAGCTGCCGCGCCCGAAAATCGGCTGATCCCTCAGTTTTACGAACCGTGGCAGTGCAGCGGCCTGCGGGTGATGGAAAATTCCTTTGACAATGCCCATTTCAGCATCGTCCACGCCGAAACTTTTGGGGTGACCGAGCAGCCCAAGCCCGCTAAGTCTGAGATCGTGCCGCTGGAGCTAGGCATGACGGTACACGCTACGGTGCCCGTGGTGAACCCGCCAACCCAGCAAAAGAATCTCAACATTCCCGACAACCTCACCGTGCGCGAGGTGGAATCGACCTGGTATGTGCCCTTTAGCCGCACGCTGAAGATTACCTATCCCAATGGGCTGATGCACCTGATTTTTACGGCGGCAACTCCGGTGAGCGATCGCACCTCCCAAATCGTGCAGTTCTGCATTCGCAATGACAGCGAGGCCGACGCTAGCGCCGAGTCGATCATCGCCTTCGATCGCCAGGTGGTGAATGAGGACAAAGTGGTGCTGGAATCGACCGACTACGACACTCCGGTGGACATGTCCTGTGAACAGCACATGCCGTCGGATCAGCCGGGGATCATCATGCGGCGGCAGCTGGCCGCGCTGATCAAGGCTTATGAGTCAGCTCAAGACAAGGAGCATATTTTAGCCAGCGTGTAGGGCCATATCCTGAACTCGCGATCGCCAATCCCTAGAAGACACGAATGTATCAACCCTCTAGCCTTCTCTTCCTAAACCGAGAGTCAATCTTCAATCCTCGAAATTCCTATGCAAACCCTGATCCAGGCTGTCCTTACGCTTCAACACGGCACCCTCGAATCGGTCGATGTGCTGCTGCTGGGCGATCGCATCCACACCGTCGCCCCTGCCAACACCCTGCCCGTCGTCCCCCACCAGCGGGTAATCAATGGACAGGACAAATTGCTGCTGCCAGGGTTTGTTAATGGCCACACTCACTCATCCCAGGTGTGGCAGCGGGGGCTGATTCCCCAGCTACCCCTGGAACTGTGGCTGGCTAACGTGTTTGCCTCGACCCCGCAGCAGCTCGACCAGTTTTACTGGGGGGCGGTCAGCACGGCGGTGGATACGCTGCTCTCCGGCGGCACCTGCGTGATAGATCACGCTTACATCCTGCCCGGACAGGAGATGGAAACGGTGGATGCCCTGGCGCGGGGCTATAAAGCCGTGGGCATTCGGGCTGTGATCGCACCGCTGATTATGGATTTACCCTTTGCGTCAGGTTTTCCCAAGGGGTGTCTGCTGCCCCAGTCGGCGTCGGCCCGGTCGGCGACCCCACTACTGGACATGATGGAGGCGATCGCGGCTGAGTTCCACGATCCTGAGCATGGCATCTATATTGGCGTGGGGCCGACGGGGTTCCACCGCTGCTCCGACGAGCTATTGTCGGGCTGTGGGGAGCTGAGCGATCGCCTCAACCTCTGCTACCACACCCACCTGCTCGAAACCCGCGCTCAGCATCGTTTAGCCCAAGAACGCTACGGCATCAGCGCCGTGCAGCACTTACAGACTCTCGGTTGCCTTACCCCACGCACTTCCCTAGCCCACGGCGTATGGGTTGAAGATACCGACATTGAAATTCTGGCCAGCGCCGGATCCACTCTGGTTCACAATCCGGTCAGCAACCTGCGCTTGGGCAGCGGGTTGGCCCCTATTCTCAAATGCCTGCAAGCAGGACTAACTGTAGCGATTGGCTGCGATGGAGCCGCCAGCAACGATGCCCAGAATTTGCTGGAAGCGATCAAGCTGAGCACCATTCTGCATACGGTAACCGACAGCGATTACGAAAACTGGCTGACCCCGGAGCAGGCGGTACAGATGGCGGCAGTGGGTGGCGCTAAGGCGGTGAACTTGGGCGATCGCATCGGCACCATCGCCCCCGGTATGGACGCCGACCTGGTGCTCTACAATCTCGACCACCCTTCTATGCTGCCTCGCACTAATCCGCTGCAGCTGTTGGTACTGGGGCGACCTACTGATGTGGTAGAAGCAGCCTGGGTCCAGGGGCGGCAGCTGGTTGACCAAGGCCAATTGCTCACTATCGACATCGCCACCCTACACCACAATTTACGCTATCAAGCCGTTGCCACTAAAGAGACCCAGGTTCAGCATCACTCGGTTGAATCTCACTATCGAAACGTGATGCTCCAGTCGGTTAGCGACCTACAGTCAGCAAACCGTCGATCCAATTAGATGTCCTCAGGAATGTCCTCAGGAATGTCCTCAGGACGTGTTAGACTAAGACCAAGGTTGAAGGGCCCAGGGAGATATCGCCCCCACTGGTGGGTTTAGCTCCCGCTGGCAAACTCTAACGCCAGAGCGGCTGACAGTCCGTTGCTTCTCTGCTGGATCAGCGTTTCCTGCGCCAATGCAGAGGCCGCTGACCCAAAAAAAGAGAGGTGATGCCAGTGCCAACACCAACATCACCAAAGGAAAAAAAGAAAACAACTAACTTGCATTAAGACCAGCACTGAACCTGCTGGTCTTTTTATTTTAAGCGCTTTGTGACTTTCCAAGCAATCTCGCCGTTTTTTCGTTTCCCAGAGCGACTAAAGACAAACCCGGCTTCGGCAAAGCGATCGCCGGAGCCCTCTACGTCCCTAGGCGATAAATCCATTAGCTCAGCCAGCTCGCTAGTGCTCAGTAACCAGCCGTTGCGGGCGGCATTTTCAAGAGTTTCAAAATACTTTAGGGGGTCGGGTTCAGGCCCTCGGCCCACTCGGCCAATGACTTCAGAAACAATGGCGCTAATTAGTCCCCCAAAGTCGCCAGAGGTAGTAGTCAGATCAGACCCACTACTCGATTGGCCACGGCCACTATTACTCGGGCGCTTTCCCAGTCCTCGCGCCTCAACAAACTCTGCCGTACTGCCGCCCTGGTTGATAAAGACGTGCAGTTCATCCATCAGGCCCAGATCTTGGTCACTGATGTACGATCGCTGCCCTACCTTTTTTGGCACAATGCCAAGCTGCTCCATGCGCTTATACACAGCGCTGCGAGCCAGGCTATAGCGATCCTGAAGCTGGTTGACTGGATACCGATCAATTTCCCCGGAGTTCATCGCCATCCTCTGGACAATCCTCAGGATATTGCTTCAGTATGGCTTAGAAGGCCGTCCTCTGGATAGTCCTGCGGATTATTTGACCCCCGAGCAGAAGGAAGCGTAGAGAGGATCCCTGCCGTGCCTCCCATTGAAGTAGATCTAGCGGCAAGAGCACCTTACATAAAACAAGAAGGTATTAGAGGTTTACGAACAACCAGGACAGATGGATTCGGCACTGCCAATTTTTTTTAAAGAAAAAAATCAGTTTATGAAAAGAGTTGCCTGGGACCCACATAAGGGCAGACATAGCCATAAATCTATAGTTCCATGGGTTTGACGCAAGGGGATTTTGCTCAATGAGTACAACCTACTATCCATGGAATGTGCAGGGGCTGGTCGACTGGCTCAAGCTAGAACTAGCTGAGCGCGGCAGTTTGCAACACCTGGCGGCGGCGCTGCAAGTCCCTTCCCATGTGATCCACGGCTGGTTCAAAGGTGTCATACCCACCATTACCCTGCAACAGATTCGCCATATTGCTCAGTACCGAGGCTGGAGTGTGCAACAAACTCTAAGCTGGCTCAAGCTTAAGTCGACGCATATAGAAGAGTTGATTGCCCAAGATGTACTCGGCGATCGCATCAGCTGGAGCGAGGCCAAGGCGCTTTGGTTTGGCCCTCCGGTGGCCTAGTTTACGGGCCGCACTGCTGCTTTTGCCGGGCGATCGCGCCCTGCAGCTGCGGCGTCATGCCCAAACTAGCGCCATCGTACAACCGCTGAAACTCGCGCTCAAAGTGGGCTGCCACGGTGGCATTACGAATCACCAGCAGGTTTTCGTCGTTGGTGGTGTTGGCTGCCTGGCTCCAGTTTTGCGAACCCACCAGCACAATGGCCTGATCGAGCACCGCAAATTTGTGGTGCAGCTTGTCGCCCGAGGGCAGCACAGGCACGCCTACTGTCGTGATGGGGTTGGCCCAGGGCACGCTGTCGTCGCGTTTGCAGTTGTGGTCAGGCAGCGTTACCCCCAGCATATCGAGCCCTTCGCTGTAGACAAGAGCATAACGGCTAATATAATAGGTGTATGAAATTAGTTGGATATGCCAGAGTCAGCAAGCAAGAGCAGGCTAAGAACTCAAACGCCCTAGATCAGCAGATCAATCGATTGGTCAGAGAGGGGGTAGAGGAACTCTTTGTCGATGTTCAGTCAGGCAGGGAGGATGAACGGCCAAATTTTGAGAAACTTGTCTCGCTCATTCGATCACGCCAGGTTGATGGTGTGGTGATCACTCGTGATGATCGGATCACTCGTCATGGTTCCATGACTATGGAACTCTTGGACTTGTTCGAGAAGACAGGAGTACACCTTAGGATCCTTGACGGTGGAAGCTCAGCCGTTGACTTCGCTAATCCCTATGAATGGAAACAGCGCGCCCAAGCTGGTATAGATTCTGAGTATGAGGTAAGGCTAAATTCCTTGAAGATTAGGAAAGGGTATGAATTTTTCCGCGAAGAGGGGAGGGCTAATGTTAAACCCCCTTTCGGCTATAAACGGGTTGATGAGCAATACAGCCTTGATACAGATCCCTGGAAAGATACAGGATTCACAGTTCTAGAAGTGGCTCGTGGAACAGTTGAAGCATTCCTAGAGATGCGAACACTCCAAGGAACCTGCCGATTAGTAGACGAGCGTTTCTCAAAAGCTTGGACAGCAAATGGCCTTCGCTGTTGGCTATTAAACCCTACGCTTTTAGGCCATACGCCATACAAACGAGACGATAATCTTAAGCAGCACAGGCAAATTGTCTATAACACCCATACTGATAGGGCTCTGATGAGCCAAGCTGAGTTAGACACAATCAAAGAGGTCTTGGCCCAAAACAAAAGTTTTTGGGGTGCAAACCGTAGTGCAAGACGTTATCCCTTGGGTGGCCTGATGTTCTGTGGAGAATGCGGCACAAAAATGACAGTAGCTAGAAGTGATGGTCGGGTGTATGTATGGTGCCGCCAACGCAAAAACAAGATTAGCAGTAAACCTTGCGGGCAGAAAAAAACCCCTCGTATGGAGACGATTGAGGCAGTAGTCATTCAATCGCTCACCAAAAGAGCGGAAAGCATTAGTGCAATGGCTGAAGTCCCAAGTCCAGATATAGATCCACCAGAGCTACAGGCGCTCAAGGTCGAGTTGGCTTACTACCAAAATGCTCCGGGCAGCAGAGCCGCCTCCATTGTTGCTGATCTTCGCCAGCAGATTGAAGCCTTTAAACAAAAGCAACAGGTGGCTACGGTCGTTACCTCAGAGCAACGGGACTTACTGCTTCAAGTCTTTGGCGACCCGCTTTACTGGAAGACCCTAATGGATGAGGAAAAGCGAGAGATCTACCGGGCGCTGGTGGAGCGGGTGATTGTCAAGAATGGCGGGGTGGAGCGAGTAGAGGTACGGGTCTAAGCATTCCTTTACCCAGAGCGTTAAGAGCGATCGCTAGACTGAAGGAAAGACATCAGGCAGACCATAAAGCTACAACACGGACTATTGCTGGTAGGAGTTGCGGCCATTGGGGTAGCAGTCCTGCTCTTTGGAGCTTACAGCGCAGCCTCAGCACCTCTACCCGAGGGCTTTCCTCCACCCAACTCTGATGGGCAGATTGAGATAAAGCATTACCCTCAGTATCGAGCCGCCACCATCCAGATGACTGGCAAACTGGAGTTTGCAGCCTCCCGTGGCTTCACCCCGCTGTTTCGCCACATCAGCAACAACGACATTTCCATGACTGCCCCGGTTGAGACACGCTACCCTGTGGCCACTCTGGAAAGGGACACTGCCCAGGATGGTGAGGCGGCTGTTTCATTCCTCTATCGCAGTCTCGACACTGTGCCCCAGGAGGTAGCCCAGGGCATCCAGATTGAGGACATTCCGCCGATGACGGTAGTGAGCATTGGCACCAGGGGGCGCTACAACCTTAAAACCTACCAGGCCAGCATAGAGCGGCTTCAGGCATGGTTGGTTGAGCATCCAGAGTATGAGGTCATGGGCCAGCCCCGGCGCTTCTTGTACGATGGGCCATTCCTGCCCGATGCAGTGAAGCGTAGCGATATACAGATTCCAGTTCAAGCTGTGGCCAACCCATGAGAATCTCTATTGTTCAGCGCTTCTTCCAAGGCGATCAGCTCTCGGCGTTGACTACCGTGCCATAGCGTTCACAAAAAAATCTGATGCATTCGGGGGCAAGATCAATCGCTGAACTATCGTAGGATCCAGTTTGGGGGTTAGGCCAGATGAGGGTGTAGTTAGCGTTGACAGTTTGAAATCGGGCAGGGTCACGTAAGGGTAAGAGGGCTGGGCCTGGGTTTTCTTCGACCAGCAGGGGTGCAAAATCCAGGTCGTAGATCTTTACCCCCAGCGGGGCTTTAAACCATATCCTCAGCAGGTAGCCACCTCGATACTCGGCATTAGTCAAGCCCAGTTCCTCAGCGCTCTGCCAGTTGGTTTCGTCTTTGGCTATGGCTTGCCATTCAGCCCATTTACTAGTCTTCAAGCGGTTTTATCCCCAAGGGTGTTGGTGCGGCACGTCTGGATAGACCACGCCATGATCTTAGCCATCCTCTGAGCCAGTGCGATCAACTCCTGGGCCGCTACTTCATCGGGAATGTTGATGAACAAACACTCCACACTTAGACCGAGCTGAGGAGAATGGTAGAGTGCGTAGACTCCATCCTCTTCCCGCTGGTACAGCTCCAGGCAAACCTGGCTTAGAGAGATTTGCTGACAAACCGTATACCCCTGCTCGGCCAACCAATCCAGCCAGTTCCCATCCCCGCTCTGGGCCAGGTCGAACCTCTCCTCAGTCTGAACATTGATCGCTTTAATCATCGCCCTGGGCATCCTGCTGAACCCCCAGAAACGCCAGAATCTCGCTAGTAGGCTTACGCTGCTGGATCATCTCGTGAACCCTGTAGACCTTGCCCACCGGCACGTAACGTTTCCGGCAGGTGTCCTTATCCAGCCAACCGTAGTAGTAAGAAACACTAGGGGTCTTCCGCTTCTTATTGCCCTGGCGTTCCTCCAGCCAGCCAGAAGCACGTCCCTTAGGGCTGTACCGCCGCTGCTGCGATCGCCGCAGATTAGGCAGCTTCTCTAAGCACTCAACGGGAAAGGGTAGTTCCACCGCCCTACCGCCACCCTCACCCTTGAACTTCACCCAAACCCGACCACGGCTGAGCTTGTGGACTGTGCCCTGCCGACCGATCCACTCCTTTGACTGGTGAGCCTGCACAGCCAGAACCTTCACCTCATCGCCAATGCTGAAGGCTTGTTCTGGGGATAGGGGGCGCTGTCCATAGTCGGGCGAACGCTCGGTGACGATGATGATAGGTGGCCCTGGCTCCAGGGCATAAAGCCCACCCTCAGGCTGTTCTGGGGATAATGCAGTCTCGCGCCATTCACAGACCGGACAGGAACCCGACAGCCCCTTGACCGTTCGCTGCTGAGTACAGATAGCGCAGGCCGCAGGATTGCTTATTAGGTACGGGGCAACTCCGGGCAGCAGAGCGAGTTGATGACCAATCAGCGGTTGCATAAGATGACCTCCATAAGGGTGAGTTGTCCAAACCATTCGCGCAGCAAAGCCCGCTGCCGCGCACGAAACTGACGGTCATAGCGCAGGTGGCAGACCGTACAGAGGGCTTTCAGGTTGTCGTCGTCGCAGTTAGCAGGGATTTGATCTAAATGGGCGACAGTCAGCAGGAACTGCCGGGGCTTGGCATTCCCAATCCGCGATCGCAGCTGCTCCAGAGATTCTTCCGGGCGCTGGCACTGGCGATCGCAGTGTTGACAGCACCAGTTAGCTTTCTCTTTGACCCCCAGAGCGATCGCCTGCCAGTTGGTGGGGTATCGGGCTTTAATGATCGGCATGGCCTTTCTCCTGTGGCCCATCGGGGCCAATTTCAAGATTCCAGTCGGGATTGTCCTCAATGGTCTTGCGGATACCGTTTCGACAGATTGGGGTTTGCCAGAGCTGCTGGTAGCGTTTAAGCCGATCTGCTGGCGTAACTTCCTCGGGTGGGGGTAGAGGGGGTGGCCCGGTGTGGGCTGTGGGGCTTCTCTGTGGCGCAGCAAGCCAGCTCTGATACTCGGCGTACAGTTGTACTCCATGTTTCTCTATCCAGCCCCTTGCAGCGCTTCTTGGCGAGGCTGGTTTTGTCGGTAATCGTGGAACTTTGTGGTTCAACACCCAATCAAAAAATTTATCGCACGCCTCGGCGGAACTTTGGGATCCGTCCGGTGGCTCTGCTTCAACAGATGAATCTGTTAGAACGCTAGGCTGAGTACCAGAGTTTTGGGGTGGCGGTTCGGTCTGGTCAGCTTCGGCTGTTTCTGTGGAAAACTTTTCGCTTTCTCTCTCTCTTTCTTGATCGGATCTGAGAAAGATCTGATCTAGATCTGTAGGGTCTGGAAACCCTTGCCCAGAGCCAGTTTCGAGAGACAAGTGTGATCCGTGTGACACACCCTGTGATCCTGGTGACACACCTTGTGATCCTGGTGACACAGGTGAGTCAATTTGACTCACCCCCCGAATACGGATGTCGATGGTGCCTGAAATGTTCTCTTCAAGCTTGCCAAGGACAACCAGTTCAGCCTTGACCCGATAGAACGTGCGGCGGTTTAGTTCCCATTGCCGACAGAACAGGGACACGTTATCAATGCGGTACCACCAACCCTCACGACGCAGGGCCAGGATTAGGTGATAGAGGTATCCAGCTGGCGTATAGAAGTGGTTTCGCCAGTTTTCTAGGACTTCTTCAGGGGTTAAGCGCAGATGAGGCTGTCCCCTACCTTCCGCAGGTCGCTGAGATTCTGTCATGATATTAGTAGGATTTTTTAGAACCCCAGCACTGGATCCACAGGCTGGGGCGGTTTTTTAGGCAATCTCGTCGCCGACCAGCGAAAAACCGCAGGCAGGGCATTGGTTGTCAGCGAACGTTATGGGGGCTAAACAGTGGGGGCAGGCTGGGGATAGGTCGGATTCATCCCACCAGCGATCGCCTGTTGTCGTGAGTTGGTAGAGCCATTGGTTGGCTACTGGCTCATGCCGAATGCTTTGAACGAAGCCGATTGTTCTCTGGCAAGAGAGATAAACGCTTGCCTTGAATTCATAGATGTGGTTTGGAAACGCCATGGGAGCACGAACTTGGAGTAGATGCAGGAGAATCTGATGGCACTTGTGCGATCTGCTCCTTCACTAACCGTTCAAATACGGCAAGACTGGGGCAGGCTTCGCATCGAGGACGATTTCCAGGTCGGACGCAACCACACTCAGGCGACCATTTCTTCATCACCTCAGCAGCAGCGGCCTCATAACGTAGAGCCGTTGTCTGTAACAGCCGAGAAAGAGTCAAGCTGACTCCTTCTGCAATTTGAGATAAGAGATCAATTTCAAAGCCTTGGCCTCAGCGGCTTTAGCTGAGGTCCAATCCTTACGCCTTAAATCAAAAGCCTTGAGCACCTCTTCCCGGTCAATACCAAGGGCATCGGAAACGGTTTTTATGCTGGCCTCGGACATGCTCCGGGTGGCACTCCAGGCGGAAAAGTACCCTGGTTGAATATTGGTGAGAGCAGCAAGCTGAGTGGGCCGAAGCTTAACGGGTGACAACGCACCTAAAGCGCTTGCTGCATCAGAGATAGAGCATAGAAACCTCGCTGAAAATAGCGCTGTTTGTGGGGTTTAAGTGCTATCAGTTGGAGCGCCCAGTCGGCCCATA
>JBARVV010000077.1:0-4179 GCA_049646445.1 Nodosilinea sp.
GCCGTGCAAACCCTGCAACTCACCCACCCCAAAAAAAGAACCCCCTGAATGAATCAGGGGGCATAACCTTGTGTCGCTGGGGGAGGGTACAACCTTACAGCGCGTGACACACTGCAATGCCCCTACCAGAGGATTCCGCCCATCAAAATGGGCTAGCTCAATCAACTGCTACAAGCCGGTTTATGGCTGACCTTGAAGCAGACAGTTGAACCTGCAATCCCACTCATCTATCACCCCGACTAGGCGGCGACTAAGAATCTGAGGGCCAGTTGAAGCCACGGGTGCGCAAAATGTGTCGACCGCGCTGGCGAGCCAGCTTTTGCAGGTCAATGCTGCGATCGGTTTCGTCAACAATTTCACCTGTCAGCACCTCCAGCACGTCTTCGAGGGTGACCACCCCCGACACGCCGCCGTACTCATCGACCACCACCGCCAGGTGCTCGCGGGCGGTTTGAAAGTCTTGCAGCAGCTTATCGGCCCGTTCGGTTTCGGCGACAAAACGTACAGGGCGGGCCACCTGAGCCAGCGACTGGTCGCCCTGGCCGCGAATTAGGGCGGTGAGCAGCTCGTTTTTAAGCACCAGCCCCACAATGCGATCGATGTCGTTGTCGCTGATTAAAATGCGGCTGTGTTGGGAGTTCAGAATTTGGGTCTCGGCGGCGGCAATGGTGAGGTCACCTGAGAGATGGGTGACGGCTACCCTTGGCGTCATGATATCCACCGACTTCATATCGTTGAGGCGAAAGACCCGGCGAATCATTTCGGCTTCGTCGGCTTCGATGATGCCTTCCTGGTGGCCGATGGTGGCCATGAGCTTAATCTCAGCCTCATTGGTGCTGGGGCGGTTGGCATCTCCCACAAAGGGAGCCGTAATTTTCTCTAGCAGCAGCACCACCGGGATAAATAGCCAGGTCAGCCCCTGCACCGGTATCGCCAGGTTGAGGGCAATGGGAATGGCGTAGCGCTCAGCCAAAATTTTTGGGAAAATTTCGCCAAACAAAATCACCAGCAGGGTCAATACCCCTGTAAACACCCCCAGCAGGGCGTCGTTAAAGACGTTGGCAGCAATGCCCCCAATCAGTACGCTGCCGACGATATTGAACAGATTGTTGAGAATAACAATGGTGGCAATCGGACGGTTGATCTTTTGGCGAATCGCTAAAAGGGCGATGGCGGCGGGCTTTTTAGTCTCGGCTAGCTGTCTGGCCTTGAGCACTGGCACCGAGAGCAGAGAGGCTTCGCTGCCTGAACACAGGGCAGAACCGATGAGCATGATCAAAATGGCGATCGCAAGATTCAGCATGGGAGGGTTGGGGGCGAACGAAATCGGGAAGAAGGACGCTGTTATGATTCATCTACTATGATCCATTTAGCGAGATGAATCACGTCTCGTTATCCCGGTTTAGTGTGGCCGTAGCCGCATACCGCAGGCCAGAGCTAGACTGGGCTGCTAAGAGATCATCCTGGCCCTGATCGTCTGCCTGACAACACCCAATGAGCGATACCATTCTTAACGTCAAGCACCTCACCGTTCACTTTGAGGTCGAAAATCAGCAGATTCAGGCGGTTGACGATATTTCCTTTCAGGTAAAACGGGGCCAAACCCTCGGCATTGTGGGCGAGTCGGGTTCGGGTAAGTCGGTGACCTCGCTGGCGGTGATGGGGCTGGTGCCCAACCCGCCCGGTAAGGTGGTGAATGGCGAAATTTGGTTTAACGATGGCACAGGCGAGCCGGTTGACCTCTGCACCCTAAGTGAGACCCAGCTCCAGGGCTATCGGGGTGGTCAGGTTTCAATGATTTTTCAGGAGCCGATGAGCTCGCTGAACCCGGTCTATACGATTGGTTTTCAAATGGTGGAGGCGATTCGCCAGCACCAGGCTATTTCCAAACAAGAGGCCCAGCAGCAGGCGATCGCGCGGCTGCAAGAGGTGCAGCTGCTGCCTACCGATAGCCAACTGGCGACCACCATCAAAGCCGAAAAGCCCCGCCTCGACGACCAATCGCTAAAAGAAGAAGTCGATCGCAGGCAGCAGGCCATTCTCGATCGCTACCCCCATGAGCTGTCGGGGGGGCAGATTCAGCGGGTGATGATCGCTATGGCGATCTCGTGCAACCCCGACCTGCTGATTGCCGACGAACCGACTACTGCCCTCGATGTCACTGTGCAGGCCACCATTCTCGACCTGCTGCGCGATCTGCGCGATCGCCGGGGTATGTCGCTAATTTTCATCACCCACGATCTGGGCATCATCGCCGAAATCGCCGACCAGGTGGCGGTCATGTACCAGGGCAACATTGTTGAATCGGGGCCGGTGTGGGATATTTTTGCCCAGCCTCAGCACCCCTACACCAAAGGGCTCTTAGCCTGCCGCCCCCAGCCCAACCAGCGGCTGCGGCTGCTGCCCACCATAACTGACTTTATGACCACTGAGATGGGCGCACCCAATGGCAGCCAGTCCGGTACCGCCCTGCACGAGCGCACCCTCGATGCCGAAGCCCAGGCTCGTTTTGCCCCTGTGACCGAGGCTGAGCTGGAGACGCGGGCCGAAACCCTGGCTGCCAACGGTCCTCTGCTGGCAGTGGAAAATTTGCAGGTGGGCTACCCCGTGCGCGGGGTGTTTGGCAAAACTCGCCGCCACGTCATGGCGGTGCAGGATGTATCGTTTCACATTCAAAAGGGCGAAACCTTTGGCCTGGTGGGCGAGTCGGGCTGCGGTAAAACCACCCTGGGCCGTGCCCTGCTGCGGCTGGTGCCCACCATGGGCGGCAAGATCTGGTTTGAGGGCCGCGACGTGCTGGGGCTGGGTTCGTCGCAGCTCAGACAGCTGCGCCGCGACATGCAGATTGTTTTCCAAGATCCCTATAGTTCTTTAGATCCAAGGATGAGTATTGGGGCGGCGATCGCCGAACCGCTCAAAATTCACGGCGTGGCTAAAAGCAAGCGCAACCAGCAAGAGCGCGTCGCCTACCTGCTCGATCGCGTTGGGCTGCCCATCACCTGCATCAACCGCTACCCCCACGAGTTTTCGGGCGGGCAGCGCCAGCGGGTGTGTATTGCCCGCGCTCTGGCCCTCAACCCCAAGTTCATCATTTGCGATGAGTCGGTGTCGGCGCTGGATGTGTCGGTGCAGGCCCAGGTGCTCAACCTGTTGAAAGAACTCCAGGCCGAGTTTGACCTCACCTACATTTTTATTTCCCACGACCTGGCGGTGGTGAAGTTTATGAGCGATCGCATTATGGTGATGAACCAGGGCCGCATCGAAGAAATTGGCCCCGCCGAGCAGGTCTACCGCCAGCCCCAGAAGCCCTATACCCAAGATCTGATCAAGGCGATTCCGGTGGGTAGCCTCGATCGCATTCAGGAGTTGCAGCGCGATCGGGCCACGGTAGCGTAGATCAATGGTCGGTAGACTTTGGCTCTCATAGCTTCATGAGATAGCCCTCAAGCTCTGGGTATTGAGGAAACAAACTGTCAATCCTGTCCTCTTTCTTGAGTCAAGATCATGTAGACGGTTTCTTTTAAGAGCTGTTTACATCGCTTATCGCTGGTTGACAGTGTGATGGCTACCTTTGTAGTGTGGTGCGTTAACTAGGCGTAGCGCACTCGATGTGAACGGATTGTGATTACCCTCAAGGCGTCTTCCTCAGGGCAGGCACAAATTAAGCAGGCCAGATTGAAGCAGGGCTGGGCTGCTAGTGATTTTCGCTGGATGCAGGCGGCCAGCCATGTTCTCGGTACTGATTGGAAGTCGGCGGGGGTGCTGGCGGCAGGCATTTCTGAGGGGACATGGAAGCGGTTCTTGGCGGGGAAAGTGGCGATTAACGCCGAGGCGTTTAAAGCCTATTGCGAAGTGCTGGGGCTCGATTGGCAAACCGTCACTGAGGTCGAGCCCACGACTATGGGGGCGATCGAAAATGGTGCAGGCTCCCCTGTCGTCGGGGAGCCTGCGCCTGCGGCCTCTACCCTTTTGGTTGACTGGGGCAGTGCTCCCGATGATGCGATTTTTTACGGGCGGCAGAGTGAGCTAGATACCCTACGGAGCTGGGTGTTGGCAGACCGCTGTCGACTGATTACGCTGCTGGGCATGGGCGGCATTGGCAAGACGGCGCTCTCGGTGCGGCTGGCGAGGGAACTGGCGGGGGAGGGAGCTGGGGGGATAGGGAGCTGGGGAGCTGGG
>JBARVV010000078.1:0-8553 GCA_049646445.1 Nodosilinea sp.
CTCTAGATCAGCCAAAAATGTTGCAGGTCGTCAACGTCTACTGATCGGAAGATAGATATTTTCTGTACCACATCCTGACTAATGACCCCCGGTTTGTAGGGGCGTAGCATGCTACGCCCCTAGGAGACTCCTGATTATGAATCAGGGTTTACCAAATTGAATTTCGGATTAGAGGTCGATTCCCTGTTTTTACATGCAAAGTGTCTTACCGAGGCCCCTTGCCAGAGTAAGGGGGCTTGGGGGGAAATTGTCGTCGAGGTCGTCGCAGCTGAAACACTTGCTGATGCTTTAGCCGTCGATGCAGGTAGGTTAGGGCACCGCCCGCGATCGGCACCAGGGGCATGAGCGCCAGCCATAGGGCAGAAGGCGGCGGGGCCGGTTGCGCTACTACCAAAGGCGTGAAGGCTATGGTTTCGACCCTTAGCAGCGGGGTGGGGAACGTTAGGTCACGCTGACGCAGGGCAGTTTCTAGGGCAATCCAGGTTTGGGGGCCTGCAATGCCGTCTACGGTCATGCCCTGCTGCTGCTGTAGCGATCGCACCGCTGCCGCCGTATCGGCTCCATAGAGACCGTCGACTGGCCCTGTGTAAAGCCCTAAAATGGCCAAATCTCGCTGCAGCTGGCTGACTTGCGGCCCTCTGTCGTCGGATCGCAGCAGGGGCCGGGCCGGGTCATTCGCTGTAGCCTGGGGAGCACCCTGAGCCAGGCTAGGCGCAGCGAGATCTCGCTGCGAGCCGCCCAGAGCAATTAGGCCAATCAGGGCGATCGGGTATAGGAGGCCGCTCCGGCGAGCGCACGTTAGCCATCGGGTGGTCATGGTATTACTCCCCAGAAAACGCCCACAGCCAGAGGGGCAAGGTCAACAGCAGACTGGCCGAACTCAGCCCCACGCAAGTCACCGACAGGTCGCGATCGAGGTCGTAGGCCTCGGCCAGCACCAGATTTGAAAACGCGCAGGGCATGCCCGCCTGCAAAATCATCACTAGTCGGGGGGCGCCATCTACTCCCAACAAGGTTAGGCCTATACCTACGGCCAGGGGCAGTACCAGCATCTTAATCGCCACCGCTACGGTTGCCCGGTGCAGGTGCTGCCACGAGTTGAGCTGCTGAATGCGCAGCCCCATCAGCACCAGCGACAGCACCACAATAGCCCAGGCAAACTGGTACAGGCCCCGGTCGAGCCAGGCGGGTAGGGCGATCGCCTTTAACCCCAGGCCCAGGCCAAAAGCCAGAATAATCGGATTTAGCCCCACGGCCCGTAGTCTGGCTAACCATTGCCGCTGCCGAGACCGGGAAGAGTTGCTGTTTTGCCCGCCCATTTCTGAGGCCAAAATCGCCCCTAGCCCATAGGAGCCGAGCAGGGTACCCAGGGCATCGTAAAACAAGGCCCAGCCAAATACCCCCACCCCCAGCTGGGGCAGCAGCAGCACCACCGGGTAGCCAATGTAGCCCGTATTGCCCAGCATAGCGGCTAGCGAAAAGCTGCCCTGGGTGGGCCTGGGCCACCAGTCCTGGGGCGTGCGGCGAATCCACAGGCGGCTGCACAGCAGCCCCAGCAAAATGGCAGACCAGGCCACCACCGGAGCCAGGTAGAGGTTGCCCGACAGGTCGGCCCGCCGCATAAACCCAACAATGCTGAGCGGAATACCCAGCCAAAACAAAAATTGCCCCAGCCGCAGGGGCACCTGCTGATACAGGCCTAGGGGTGCCGGTGAATTGGGAGCAGTGGGAGCAAAGCGCTGCAGCAAAGCCCCCAGGACAACGCCAGCGCAGATGCCAGCCCCAATTGGCCCGTACAGGCGCATCAATACCTCAAGCGGTGGCACAATAGCAGCCCTCAATGTCTCTACTACACTTGCGTTGCACTAAACCTTTGCCCAGATACGCTGCCCTGAGATTGTGACAGGTGACGCCGGGGTTTGGCGGCAGCCTGGGTCAAGAGGTTGCGATCGCGGCGTTGCAGGCCATAATGTGTAGAGCTTTGCCGGAAGCGAATGACCATGTCTCCCATCGACGATATTCCCCAAGCGGCCCGTGACGTACCGCTGTACTCTACGGAGCCAGATCAACCCGCCTGGCTGCGGCGAACCCGATGGCTGCGGCGCACGCTGGGCCTGGCTCTGCTGGCCCTAGCGGCGGGCGGTCTCGTGGCCTGGTACCAGACCGGTGGGTTTTCGGCGGCTGAGTTTGCTCAGCCCTTTGAAACCATGATTAACCGCTCTGCCTTAGATGCAGACGGAGCCGCAACCTCGACCAGCGCCCTGGAGGAAAACCGCGATGTGGCCGTGCAGCTGGCCCCCTCTAGCCGCACCCTGCTCAACCACCGCGCCTACGACGAAGCCCCTGCCGAAGAGTTGACCGCCCTGTCTAACAATGCCAGCATTCGCCTGCGCACTGCTGCTGCTGCTGAGTACGAGGCCATGACCCAGGCCGCCGCCCGCGCGGGGGTGCGGCTGGTGCCGCTGTCGGGCTTTCGCTCCCAAGCCGAGCAGGAGCAGATTTTCTTTAACCTCAAGGCCGAGCGCGGCCAAGATGCCCAAACCCGCGCCGAGGTGAGCGCCCCACCGGGCTACAGCGAGCACCACACTGGCTACGCCGTCGATATCGGCGACGGCAACCAGGCAGGCACCAACCTCGATACCGACTTCGAGAATACCCGCGCTTATCAGTGGCTAGAAACCAACGCCGTGCAGTACGGCTACGAGCTGTCGTTTCCGCCCGACAATTTTCAGGGGGTGGCCTTTGAACCCTGGCACTGGCGCTTTGTAGGCGATCGCACCAGCCTAGAAACCTTTTACAGCGAGTAGATCAACTTGCGCCGTCAGCACCCCCTTGCCCCAGCGATGGTTTGGGTTTACCTAGCTCTAGAATGTTTCAGCAAATACTTATCTAGAGTTTTACGGCAACAGGCCCAATGGGCCGAGATTGAATACTCTTACAGCATTTTCTAGCTGTCGCTGACGTGGTTCTTAGCTATTCTGTCTGGCGCTGATATATGACTCTTGCCCGTCAAAAGGTTTCTAGATACAGGCCAGCAGCATGGTTAAAAATAACGGCAAAGGCGTTAGCGCCCTGGGCACTCATTGGCGCTGTCTTGGGAGGAGCATTCGTTCTTAAAAACCTTCATGCTCAGGCCCAACAAACCATCTCCAATTCCCTGGGCCGATCGGTGCAGCTAGGCGGTGTGCGCGGGGTCTCTCACCGAGGGCTGTGGTTAGGTAAAACCGTTGTTCCCCCAACAGAAGCCGAAGCGCTAGCGGGACAAATCGACTCCACTATTATTGCCTTTAATCCATTAGCACTACTGACTCGGCGTGAATTGCAAACTACGGTGACCCTGGTGCGGCCAGAGTTTTTTGTGGTGCTGCCTGAAGATGGGGTTTGGTCTGGCTTTGCCCAAAGCAGTGGAGCCGAGGCTGCGATCGTCCCCAACCGCTCCATCCGTCTCAAAACCCTCCAAATTGAGGCGGGTGCCCTGACCTTATCTACCTCTAGACTCAACCCCACTGCCCCCGACCATCGATCGGCCCTGACACTGCAAAATATTCAGGTCACGGTTCGCCGTACAGATCGGCCACAACCCGGTCAGGTTTTCTTTGAGCTAGCTGGGCAGGTCGGGCCGGGCCGGGTTCAGACTAGCGGCACAGTCGATTTGACGCAGCGATCGCTCCAGGCCAACTTGCAAACTCAAAACCTACCTCTGGCCAGCTTCAATCCGGCCCTGCCCGCAGCGGTCACCCTTCAGGCTGGGGCACTCAACAGCGACTTGAGCCTATCCACCCCTTTGCCCAATGCTGCTGTGCCTCCCCTAGCTGCCCTTGACCTGGAGGGAAAAGTGATGGTGCAGAACAGCCAGGCTAAGCTGGGTCAGCTATCAGCCCCGGTTGCCCCTCTACACAGCACGCTGACGTTCCAGGGCCAGCGGGTGAGCCTAGCTGACACCCACTTGCAAATCGGCCCACTGGTAATTAATGCAGCGGGTAGCTTAGACCTTAAAACGGGCTACGACCTGAGTGCTCAGGTGCCCCCAGTGACTAGCGATGAGTTGCGGGCCGTCGTAGGCGATCGCCTGCCCCTAGACCCAAGCCAGCCCTGGCAGTGGCAGGCTCAGATCACAGGGTCATTTAAAAACCCTACTCAAAAACCTACTGTGTCAGTGCAGCCCGACCCGGCCCTGACGCCACCCGGTCGCCTGCCGCTCGACCTGGGTCTGGCGGCGGTGACCCTGGGCCTGCAGGCCCAGGCGCTGCCTACCCGCGACTGGATTGGTCCAATTGAAGGGGCGACCTACGGGTTTCGCGACGACGGGGCCTGGTTTACCCTTAGCGACGGCACCGTAATACCGCCCCTGTCTGAGGCGGCCTACCAGCGGGCCAGCGGAGTACTGGGCAGCGACCTGGATTTGGCCCTCGATCGCAAGTTTTTTTGGTTTTTGCAGACCAACCCCTACGTCACCGCGATCGCCGCCGACCTGGCCCAGGACAAGCTGCTCGGGTATCGCCAGGGCAACCGCTTCGACACCGATCGCTTTTTCCTAGACTATTTTGTGCCGGTTTACGCCGAGTCGAGCCGGGCAGCAGGGCTAGACCCTGGCGAAGCTCTGTGGATGCTCGACCATTCCCTGCGCACCCTGCACGACCCGCTGCTGCGCCACCCCGACGCCCGCCCGATTACCACGGGGGCGGGCACGGTCGGCTCGTTTTGGGCGGGTGAGCAGCTGTTGTCAATGCAGCAGCTGCTCACCCGCCCGCTACTGGCACAGCCGGGGCAAACCGGGCAGCTGGCCCGTATGGCACTGATCAAGCAGATCAATGCCTCTACCTCGCTCAACAGTCGGCGGCTGTCGAGCACCCCCGAGCTAATGTCCAAGATTCCCAACGTCACTTTTGGGGCCGAGGAGGGGGCGATCGCCCTGGCCCTGGGCATGATGCGGTTTGAAGGCGAGGGTATTTACCCAGAATCGCTGCGATCGCTGGCCGCCTCTATTGAGCAAAACGAGCTAGACAAGCACGCCCTGCGCACCACTATTACCGACCGCATAGAGGGGTTGGCAACGGAGCACAGAGCGACTCTGGAGTTTGCTCTGCTGCAGTTTAGCGATCGCGACTGGGCCGCCGTGGGCATGGGCAAGCACCTGTTCCCCGGCGGGGCCGCCTACCTCAACGGCGGCAACACGCTATCGGTGATGGTGTCTCGCCAGGAGAAGGCGGGCTACAGCCTAGAAAGTGCCTACCAAAATAGCCGCCTGCTGCTGCTAGAGCTGCTGAGCGTCCCCCAGTTGGAGAACGATCGCATTTTGTTTGCGGTGCTCAAAGATCACGCTTTTAGCCCCCGCTTTTGGCGAATTTTGGCCCACAAAGAACCGTTTTTGGCCTCACGATTTGGCGCGATCGCGGCGGATGTCAGTATCTACACAGATCTAGCCCAGCAGGGGGCCGCTCTGCACGAGTCCTTCTATGCCGCATTGGTCACCACCGATCAAGATATTGGCGTCAGCGCTACGCTCAAGCAGGCAGTAGGGTTTCAGGCCCATTTGGCTCGCCTGCTCGATCAGGCCTTTGCCCCGGCCAACCCCGCCGATCCGCGCTATCGCACCTTTCGCCGCAGCCTCGCCATCTACCTGCGCGAAGCTCCGGATATCGCGGTGTACGGCGGCAGCGAAGCGGCTCTGCGGGCCTACGGGCAGGAAACCCTCAACGTGCAGGAGCTGATCGCCGTCGATGTCGCCGATGCGCCCCGCATTCGAGCTATGGTTCGCCTGTACCAGGAGGCCCTGGCCAGCGGCCTAATTACCGAATGGGATACGGCTGGGTTTCAGCGCATTGTGCTGACCGGGGCACTGCTGGCGGCGGGGGTAGAGCGCCCCGCCCTGCCTGCCGAGCTACGGGGCGTGGGCTTCCCCAGCGCTCAGTTTCGCCGCGACCTGCTGTTTGTGGTGGGGGCAGAAGGTATTCAGGTGGAGGCCACCCGGCTAGGCATTCAGGCCCACGACTATCGAGTTGGCTTTCAGCCGGTGGCTCAGCCCGGCTACCGCGCCCCCGCGTTGAACGGGGCCGACCCGGCCAGTTGCCCTACCGAACCCTACGTGGCCGCGATCGCCCTCGGTGCCGCCAGCGCCTTCGTTTGGGATGCCGATACCCAGCGGGTGATACTGCGGCGGGGCAGTACCCGCTGCCCGCTGCCCGCTGACTGGACGGCGCTATTTTTCCCGGCCCTGCTGGAGAGCGTGCCGATTGAGCATTCTGAAGCGGGCCGCGATCGCCTCCAGGACAGCCTGCAAACCGCCAGGCAACTAGAGGCCGGTATCTTTTGAGGCCATAGCCTCGGTTCACCTTCCTCGCTACCATAAGGCAAAGCCAGCTGCACCAAATTTGGCTGAAGGCTGCTCCGGCAGCTGGCAGCCGGTTATTTTAGTCCTGCAATTCGTTGGAGACCCTATGCGCGACACCACCCTCAACACCGTTGCCGTGGTCATTTTTGGGGTGACGATGGCTAGCCTGCTGGGGCCAATTATTAACCTATCGCCCTCGGTGGTGGCGGTGTTTGCCGCCGTGGGGCTAGGGGTGTTTAGCCTCGACCAGCTGGGCCTGAACGGCCGCATCGGCGACATTTTAATGGATACGGTCGCCTGGACCTCGCCCGAACACCGCCAGCGGGTGCTGCACCACGAGGCGGGGCACTTTTTAGCGGCGGTGCTGCTCGATATTCCGGTCGAGGCCTATACTCTCAACACCTGGGAAGCCTGGAAGCAGGGCATTCCCGGCCAGGGGGGCGTGGTGTTTGGCCCCAGCGATCCGGCGGCTCTAGCCCGCCTGACCCCCCAGAGCATCGATCGCTACTGCCAGGTGTGGATGGCCGGTATGGCCGCCGAGCAAATGATCTACGGAAACACCCAGGGGGGCAGCAACGACACCGCCGCCATTAGCCTGTTTTGGAGCGCCCTGGGCCGATCGTCCAACGAAGCCCCCCTCAAACAGCGCTGGGCCGCACTCCAGGCCAAAACCCTGCTCGAAAAGCACCGCGACGCCTTCGACGTGCTGGTGGCCGCCATGGGCGATCGCGCCCCGGTCGCCGACTGCTACACCCTAATTAAGCAGCACCGGGCCCCGCTAGAAGCGGCTTAGCCAGCACCTAGCCCATAGCCCTACACCTTTTGCAGCACAAACAGGCTGCCCTGATTGCCGCGCCCAATCCGCAGGTCGTCGTCGAGGTAGGTGACCTCAAGCCAGCCCGACTGGCGATCGGGGTTAATGCTGAAATCAATCCCCTGCAGCAGCGAAAACTTCGGGGTGGTTTGCATTTTTTGAATAAACTGGGCCACCGACTGGTAGCCCAACGCCTGCCGTAGGCCCACAACGCCCCGCACAAAGCGCACATCCACCCGCTGGGTAGAAACTGGCTCTAGGCTGGCCGCTACCGCCACCAGGCCCGACAGCAGGGGCGGCCCATTCACCTCGGCAATATTGTAAATGCAGTTTTCGGCCAGGCGAATCGACTGGTAGATGGGGCCAAGCGAGGCCAGGGGAACGCGATCGATATTGAGCAGCTCGCGGCTGGTGGTGTAGAGCAAGCGCCAGTCGCCGTTGAGGCGATCGGTAGCCTGGAGCGGCTCAGGAGTAGGGTTACGGCCCTCTAGGATGGTGGCGGCGGCCTGAATGGCAGCGCGATCGCTAGGATCACTGTCAATGCCTCGATTGGTTCCAGCGACGGCATCTAGTAGCTCAATTTTGCCCAACATAGCCCAGTCCCCACGGCATACCAGAGGCATAATACGGCAAAACTCCAGCGGTCGCACCGGAGCCGCCGCCTAGGGTCTCTGCTACCATGTAATGTCTGCGTATTGCTTCTGTGTCTTGCTATAGGCCACCGCTATGTCTGAAAAGTATTACAACCCGTCTTTGCGCCAGGTGCCCCGCGACGCCAAGGCCCCCATTCTGCCCTCCTCGGGCAAATCCTCCATCCTGCAATGGCTAGAAGACATTGGCCGTTTGCGCAACCGCGATGTCGTTGAAACAACTGTCCGCGACGAAGCTGAAAACGAAGAAATTTCAGATCTGATGGGCAATGACAACTTTGAAGAAGAAGAGGAAGAAGACAACGATCTCGCCAATGACGACTAGCCGCCTGCCTAAACAGGCGATTTAGGTTATTTATCGCAGAGTCATTTTTCAAAGAGAACGTCTCTGCACCGGGCGCACAGCCGCATCGCTTCTGACCTAGCTGCACTAATGCCCCGGCGAGAGACCTGCCGATTTAGCTGAGATAGTCTTGGGTGGCAAGCGCCCAAATACAAATAACAAAACAAATAACAAACAGGCATCAGGATGTTCAATCCAAAAGAACATCTTGGCCAAGGATACAAACTCAGCTTGCTGAATCGGTGGTGCCGAAATTCCGGATCCGCCGGATCAGCGAGAATGCTCTCAGCAACAGTCCGGACAGTTTTAGCAACGAGGCTACAAGGCTTACAGGGCAATCACTCTAGCGATCACCTATTTAAATCAAAGTTGGCTTGCGGGCTAACGTTGGTTTAAATACTTTGAGCAACGTAGG
>JBARVV010000079.1:0-22640 GCA_049646445.1 Nodosilinea sp.
AGTTGCTGTGCCGTGCTCGGACGCTTCACTAATTGCTCTAACTCGGCACGCTCTGACTGACTTAACACGATGGGGGTGGCTGTTTGGCGAGGCACGATACTGATTGCTCTAAATCCGACTCCTTAGGGATACCTCTATTTCTGCCGCACTGTACTAGCTCAGGAATAAATAAAATCAAGCGATTAAGAGGATTGCAAGAAAATTAAGTAGTTCTTCTGGGCATTAGATGATAAGCCAGATCTATATCATGTCTGGCAATAGCTTCGGCTTTTAAGGCAAGAATCAAGAATGAATTGCATTCTGATATACAGTATCGTCACAAGCCCAAAAGCCCTAATCGATTTATAGACTCTTATATTTTCTCAAGCTAAGTCATTGCCAAAGCTTTAGATTTTGCCAGATTAAATTTGGCTTTAAAGAGAAAACAGATTGTCCTTCTTAACGAATTCAATGTTATGAATAAAGAACTAACTCAAACGATCGCATCAGAAGTACAACTATTTCAGACCCTTGATCAAAAAGAGAACTTTCTCTTTTTGATTGGTGCCCTGCTGGCTAGAGTTATCAGTCTCAAAAAAGCCTCTGAGATCATGCAGCTCGAACCCTCCGAGTTTCTCAAGATTTTAGATTTGATGGGAATCGAGTTTTCCTATCTTTCTGAGGAGGATGTTGAACCAGAAAAAAGCTGATGAATGAATGCAGATTGTTATTAATTCATCACCATTGATATTCTTGACAAAGTTGAACTATCTGCATCAGTTTCTTGACTATCCTGACAGCTTCTATATTCCTAAATCTTCTTTAAAGTCCCTGGGACGGTTACCATTTATAGAGATAGATTTTAGGGTCAAACGATCAATCTTCAACCAAACTTTCCTCGATGATTAGTCTAAAGCTGCTATGAATATAGACTAAGTTCACCTTCCCAAGTGGGTGCTCAACTCTAGTGTGCTGTTCTTGGCGATCGCTATCCCCTTTAGCAATTGCGATCGCCCCACTTAAATGGGCTGCCCCATTTAGCAAAAGAAGTCGGCGTAGGCGCTGCTGCTGTGATTAAGCTTCGGCCCCTGACCGTAGGCTCGCTGAATATTGTCGAAGGTCATTACGGCGGTGGGGGTGTCGTCAGCGAGTAGACGACGGTTGAGCAGCAGCAGGCGATCGTAGCGATGCAGGGCCTCGCCCCACTCGTGGCTGCACACTACCAGAGATTTGCCCTCGGCCTGAAGCTCGGCAAAAATGCCTAGCATGAGGGCCTCAGTTTTTTTGTCGATGCCGGTGAAGGGTTCGTCTAACAGCAGCAGATCGGCATTTTGGGCTAGAGCGCGAGCCAAAAAGACGCGCTGCTGCTGACCGCCCGAGAGCTGGCCAATGGGGCGATCGCACAGGTGCAGCATATCCACCCGCTCTAGGGCCACGGTAACTCGCTGTTTGGCTGACTGACTGGGTTGGCGAAACCAGCCCGCCAGGGCCGACTGCGCCATCATCGCCACCTGACCGGCGGTAATGGGGTAGTCCCAGTCGATGCGCGATCGCTGGGGCACGTAGGCGATCGCCTGCCGCTGTCGCCGCAGCGGCAGACCCCGAAATAGCACCTGTCCCCGACTGGGCACCAGCCCCAGCATGGCCTGAATGAGAGTGCTTTTGCCCGCTCCGTTGGGGCCAATCAGCCCCACCAGTTCCCCCGCCTCTACCGACAGAGAAACATCCTCCAGGGCCGCAACTCCCCGGTAGTTGACAGACAGGTTTTGAACCTCTAGCATGACACCCATGAAATGATAACCATTATCACTATCATACTAGTCTAGGTCTCCACGTCTGGGAGCAGTAGTAATGTTTGTACATGCAGGATCAGCAGCGGAAAGGGGCTGGGCTAAGCGCTGGGGAGCCGGCCTAGCTATAGCTTTTGGTCTGGTTGGGTGCAGTGGTGACGATGCTGGCGTTTCTGTTCTGAAGACGGGTACTCAGGTCGATAGTCCGGTGGTAGTTGCGACCACCAGCGTAATTTGCGATCTAACTCAGCAGATTGCTGAGACGACTGTGGCGCTCACCTGCCTGCTCGATCCGGGCACCGACCCACACACGTATCAGGTCAAACCCTCCGATCGTCAGGCGATCGAACAGGCCGATCTAATCCTCTACGATGGCTACGGCGCCTCCCCAAACCTCATCAGCATGGTAGAAAATAGCACGGGCGAGGCGAGGCGACTGGCCGTTTACGAACAAGCCGTGCCCACCCCGCTGATGGGCGCAGACCACGACCACGACCACGACCACGGTGCCGAGGCTATCCACGTCGATGGAACAGCCCACGACGATGATGATGACAAGAACCATGCCCACAGCGCTACGGCTGATGCTGATTTAGTCCCTGATCCGCATATTTGGCACAGCGCTACCCACAACGCCGCGATGGTAGCCGTCATAGCCGAAACCCTGGCTGAGATTAACCCCGACCAGGCCACTCTCTACACCGAAAATGCCGATCGCATAGCGGCTCAGTTTGCCGAAATCGACGGCTGGATTCAGACCCAGGTAGCTACGGTGCCCGCCGACCAGCGGCAGCTGGTGACAACCCACGACTCGTTTGGCTACTTTGCCGAAGCCTACGGCTTTGAGGTGAAGGGGGCACTCAGCGGCCTCAGCACCGATGAGAAACCAACGCCTGGCGCGCTTACGGCGTTAGTCGATCAGGTAAAAGCGACTCAGGTGCCCGCTATTTT
Source organism: Nodosilinea sp. (assembly GCA_049646445.1). Lineage (GTDB taxonomy): Bacteria > Cyanobacteriota > Cyanobacteriia > Phormidesmidales > Phormidesmidaceae > Nodosilinea. Next base: position 2,721 of record JBARVV010000079.1, read on the forward strand.
TGCCGAAAATACGACCAACCCGCAGCTGATTGAAGCAGTGGCTAAGGATGCGGGGGTGACGGTAGCCGAACAGCCCTTATTTGTCGAAGGCCCTGGTGGCCCCAGTAGCGCAGCCGAAACCGTGCAGGCTATGCTGGTGGCCAACACCTGCGCCGTGGTCGAGGCTCTGGGGGGAAGCTGCGATCGCGCCAGTGCGCCGCTATAGGTGAAATCAGGCCGTGCAATCTATTCTAAACCGCTAAAATCAGCCTCCCATCGTCCTTTAGCTGGCCAACTCTGGTGGCGAACCTGGGCAACCTTAAGCGCGAGCTTGCCCGTGGTTCTGAGGTTGGTCTGAGCGCAAGCTACGGGAGTAGAACGTGAGGAGCTGAGTATGGCTGGGCTGCTGCAATTGTCGGTAGGGCTATTGCGATCGCGTCTATCTAGGCAAATTGTCACCTGGGTCTTTCTCAGCTTGCTGGCTATCGAAGGGATTATTTTTGTGCCCTCCTACTACCGCAGGCGGCAGGCCGAGCTTAAAACCCTAGAGCAGGTATCTGAAGAACTGCTGTTTGCGATCAAAGCTAGCGCTATGGCGAACCAAAGTACCGACGATGTGTTGGCGCTGGTGCAGGTTCAGCTTAAGCCCGACTCGATTGTGCGGGGGGCCGCCCTCTACCAGCCCAATGGCAGCCTGCTGCGCCAGTTTGGCGAGCCGCCAGCGCTAAATTTAGCTGACATGGGCGCAACCGAGGTGCGGCGGCAGGTTAGCGCAGAACCATTGCGCTACGACGTTGCCTGGCCCAGCAGCCAATTTCAGGGGCAGTATGTGCTGGCGGTGCGCCACGATGCCAGCACAGTGCAGCAGACCATGATCCGCTATGCCATTTCCATCGCTGGACTGGTAGTGCTGATTTCGCTGTTCGTGACCCTGACTACAATTTTGGTGCTAGAACGGCTGCTGATTAACCCCTTGATGCACCTGCGCGACGATCTGCTGGCCGCAGGAGAGGCCGCTAGTCGCGACGATAGCTCTAATTTTCAGAGTCTTTCCCTCACCCGCGATGACGAGTTAGGGGATGTGGCTAAGGCCTTTGGGCAGATGTTTGGCCGGGTTTCCCGCGAAATTCAAGAGCGGCGGCAGGTTGAGCAGGCGTTGCTAGAGGCCAATGCTCGCTCCGAACGGCTACTGCACAATGTATTGCCAGTCAGTATTGCAGAGCAACTTAAGCAGGAAACCGGCAAGGCGATCGCCTCCCGATTCGACAAAGCCACCATTCTCTTTGCCGACATCGTTGACTTTACAGGCCTGGCCGCCGAGCTGCCGCCCACTCAGCTGGTGAGCCTGCTCGACAGTATTTTTTCGGCTTTTGACGCCATTGCCGATCGCCTGGGGTTAGAGAAAATTAAAACCATCGGCGATGCCTACCTGGTAGTTGGCGGTCTTCCCCTGCCTCAGAGCGACCATGTCAACCGAGTCATGATTATGGCGATGGAAATGCTGCGGGTGGTCAAAACCTTTCAGCGACAAGACGGGCAGCCCTTTTGTCTACGCATTGGCATTAATACGGGGCCAGTGGTGGCTGGTGTAATTGGCACCAAAAAATTTAGCTATGACCTGTGGGGTGATGCGGTCAATATTGCCAGTCGCCTAGAGTCTCAGGGGCTTATCGATCGCATTCAGGTGAGCCAAACCACCTACGACCACCTAAAACATCACTATCACTTTGAGGCCCGAGGCTGGCTCGAAATCAAAGGGCGCGGACCGATGAAAACCTACCTCTACAGCGGCGATATTCCACCAGCGAATTCGACCTAAACCGTAAGGCATTGTTACGATCACAGGGATCAAGTAGCCAAAATTTTATAATAGGTGTGTAGCCGAACGCCGCTGGCCTGGCTCCTCCACTGTCTCTAGCGCTGAATTCCCAAAGAGCCTAAAACGCGGGCCTGTATCTCAGGAGACTCACCGCCGTGTTTAAGAAAATTTTGGTTGCTCTCGATAACGCTGCGCATCGGCAAGAGGTATTTCAAAGAGCGCTCGATTTAGCCAGCGCCACCGGGGCCGATCTCATGCTCTGTCACGTCCTCTCGGCCTATGAAGAAGGTAGCCCAGGCCTTCCCATTCGGTCGTACCAGGCCTATTACCCCGTGCTCGAAGACTCTACCTGGCGGCTGTACCAAAAACACTGGGAAGAATTTGAAGCCCAGGGCATTGCCCAACTGCAGCAAGAGCTAGAACTGGCCCGCGCCGCTGGGGTACCCGCTGCATTTACCCAGGTCGCTGGGGAACCCGCCGCTACAATCTGTAGCGTGGCTACCTCGTGGCAGGCCGATTTGATCATGGTTGGCAGCCACGGTCGTCGGGGCATTAGCGAGCTACTACTGGGCAGCGTTAGCAATTACGTCATGCACCACGCCGAATGCTCGGTGCTGGTGATCCACGGCAGCCACGGCAGCCTAGACACCCCCGCCCCCGCCGTAGCCAGCACTACCGCTTAGGGCCACCTACCGATAAATGTCACTGAATAAGCTGAAATTAACCTTCGCAGATTGCCAGAAGCCTTGATCTACCGTAGGGTGGGCACTGCCCACCAGCCTTAATTCAGTGACATTCATCTATCGATAGCTTCTAACCCGTTTTTCGGGATGCTGTTTGCGAACGGGGTGCTGTTTGCGAACCCAGGTTACAAGCGCTGTAGCCTGGGTTCGGCCTGTCGCCGAGTCAGGATATTCAGTTCACGGGCCAGGGTGTGGTTGTCGAACAGGGTGTGAATATTATGTGGCCAAAACAAATGGCCCCCGGCTGACGGGCCAGGGACCAAGAAACAATGTATTCAGAGTAATGCGTTATGGGCGGTAAGCGAAAAGCCTCATCGGCCAGCAAAACCAAATCTCGTAGCGGCCAGCAGCCTTAGGCCTTACGGGAGTAGTACTCAACCACCAGCAGTTCGTTGATGTTGAGAGCTACCCACTCACGCTCGATAATGCTGTTGACCTTGGCGGTCAGCTTGGCTTTGTCGAGTTCTAGGTGGTTAGGCACGTTGGCCAAACCGGGAAACTCCAGGTTGGCTTCAACCAATTTTTTGGAAGCATCGCGATCGCGCACGGTGATCACATCGCCAGGGCGGCATTGGTAGCTGGGGATAGACACCACGCGACCGTTGACGCAGATATGGCCGTGGTTAACCACCTGCCGGGCTGAGGGAATGGTCGGCCCAAACCCAAGTCGAAACACGGTGTTGTCGAGCCGCATTTCCAGCAGCTGGAGAATGACTAACCCGGTCGAACCACCGGCCTTGCGGGCCTTCTTCACGTAGCGCAGCAGCTGCTTTTCGGTCAGACCGTAGTTAAAGCGCAGCTTTTGCTTTTCTTCGAGCCGTACTGCGTATTCAGACTTCTTCTTGCGGGCTTGCCCATGCTGCCCAGGGGGATAAGCCTTGCGGGGGGATTTGCGGGACAGCCCCGGTAGCTCACCCAAGCGGCGTACAACCCGCAGGCGAGCGCCTCTGTATCGCGCCATAAACGTTTACTCTCCGAACAATTTCCAAAGATTCTAATTTTAGCGCCAATACGCGCAAGAGGCAACGACCCAAACCAGAAATTAGTGACATTTAAGTAAACTCTCATACCTGGTTGAGGTATCTTGAGCGCAGCATAGCCTTTACATCGGGCTGATGGGCATTGCCTTAATTCAGTGCCATTCACTCCATCAATGGATGCCCGCCTGCGCGGGAATGACGTTGGGACTTTGTTAATTTTCGGGTCTTTAAGTTTCTAATTCTGGTCTAATTCTGGCTCAGGCGGCTCAAAAACGACTTGAGTCGATCGCTGCTGGGGTTGCTAAAGACCTCACTGGGCACACCCTCTTCTTCGATTACGCCGTCGTTGAAAAACAGCACCCGGTTTGAGACTTCGCGGGCAAACTGCATTTCGTGGGTGACAACCACCATGGTCATGCCCTCTTCGGCCAGCTGACGCATGACGCCGAGCACTTCGCCTACGAGTTCGGGGTCGAGGGCGCTGGTGGGTTCGTCGAACAGAATGGCGACGGGCTTCATACATAAGCTGCGAGCGATCGCCACTCGCTGCTTTTGCCCGCCAGATAGCTGCTCGGGATAGGCATCGGCGCGATCGGTTAGACCGACCTTATCCAGATAGTGGTTGGCCAGATCGTGGCACTCGCCCGCCGGAAACTTAAGCACCTTGCGGGGGGCCAGCATCAGGTTTTCGATCACCGTCAGGTGAGGGAACAGGTTGAAGTGCTGAAACACCATGCTCACCTGGCTGCGCAGATGGTACAGCGACTGGCGAGGTAGCTTAGTGGCTGAGACATTCTGACCCATCACCTCTAGACTTCCCTGGTTGATGGCTTCTAGTCGGTTAAGACAGCGCAAAAAGGTGCTCTTACCGCAGCCCGAGGGGCCAATAATCGATACCACATCGCCCTTAGTAAAGGTGGTGCTCACACCCTTCAAGACCTCGATGGAGCCGTAGCTTTTGTACAAATTTTCGCAGGTAATGACGGAGGTGGCGATCGCAGGCAGAGTGGTAGTCATTTGACGATGGGGGTGATGATGGTGGAGAAGGAAGGTAAGGCGGCAGGCTATACCCTCCAGAAAATCATTGGCACTCCGGGGTATCTGTATCGGAGAAAACATTTTTGCCCATGCAGAATTGTCTATGGTGCAGCATCATACCCCCGCACAGGCGGCGGGAACTGCTATTTGCCCCAATACTACCGCTTGTTCATGGTTGCTCGTATCTTTCGGATTCGCTGGTTTAAGCGCGTTTTGGCCCTTGTGCTGGGGCTATGGCTGGGGGTAGGGGCCGGCCAGATTGCGGGGCTAGCCCAAGCGCCACCGGTTTGGGAAGTGGGCACCGAACCCGCCTTTCCTCCCTTTGAAATGCGGGACGACGCGACTGGCGAGCTGACTGGCTTTGATATTGAACTGATGCAGGCGATTGGCGAAGCCGCCGGGCGCGAGGTGGACTTTATCAGCCTGCCCTTCGACGGGCTGGTGCCTGCGCTGCAGTCAAACACCATCAATGCGGCGATCAGCGGCATGACTATCACCGCCGAGCGGGCGCAAACCATTGACTTCTCGCGGCCCTATTTTGAGGCGGGTTTAGCGATCGCCGTTCGCGAAGACTCCACCGATATCAACTCCATCGAAGACCTGGCGGGCCAGCGCATTGCGGTTCAAATTGGCACCACGGGGGCCGAGCAGGCGGCCCAGGTCGAAGGAGCTTCCGTAAGTACTTTTGACAGCGCGCCGTTGGCCCTGCAAGAGCTGCTCAACGGTCGGGTTGATGCAGTGGTCAACGACCTGCCCGTTACCCTGTATGCCATCAATGAGGCCAACCTACAGGGCGTCAAAATTGTCGGCGAGCTGGTCACCGAAGAGTACTACGGCATTGCCCTGCCGAAAAATTCTGAAGCCCTGGCCGACATCAACACCGCCCTCGACAGCCTGCTGCAAGACGGCACCTACGCCGACATCTATCGGCGCTGGTTTTCCGCCGACCCGCCTGAGCTGCCTGCGATCGCTCCGGCCCTGGCCGAGGCAGGCACGGCCACTGGTCTAGACTGGGGCCGACTGTTTCAAAACCTGATGCGGGGCGCTTGGATTACTATTCTGCTGACTGCGTTCTCGTTCTTCTTTGGCCTGATTGGTGGGACGCTGGTCGCCTTTGCCATGCTCTCGCCGATTAAGCCCCTGCGCTGGCTGTGCCGCATCTACGTCGATTTCTTTCGCGGCACGCCGATGCTGGTGCAGCTGTTTATGATTTATTTCGGCCTGCCCGCCCTGTTCCAAAACTTGGGCTTTGAGTTTAGCTTCAACCGCATTTTTGCCGCCGTGTTTGCCCTTAGCCTCAATGTAGCCGCCTACCTGGCCGAAATTCTGCGGGGCGGCATTCAGTCGATCGATCGCGGTCAGTGGGAAGCGGGCGAATCGCTGGCCATGAACCCGGTCGAGACCATGCGCTATGTCGTCTTTCCCCAGGCCTTTCGGCGCATTTTGCCGCCCCTGGGCAACGAGTTTATCACCCTGATCAAAGACACCAGTTTGGCGGCGGTGATCGGCTTTGAAGAACTGTTTCGCCAGGGACAGCTGACGGTGGCGACCACCTACCGCGCCTTTGAGGTGTACCTGGCGGTTGCGGTCGTGTACTTGATTATGACGTCGCTGGCCTCGATAGTGTTTAAGCGCCTAGAGGTTTATATGGACCCGATCAATCGGCCCAAAAAAGTCAAGAAAGAGCCTGTTCCTACCACTGTAGGGGTTTAGCAGCGGTAGGGGGCTGAGCGACCCACCAAAATCTCCGCCGCCTGGTTTATCGCTTGCGCTTGACCTGACCGGCAGCATACACCGAAACCTCGCGCCCACCTGCCTGAGGCCCTGGGTTGTGTTCCAGGGCCGCAGGCAGTGAGTTGACAGGGCATGGTCTAGGACGCTGGCGCTGATTTGTCATAGGGGTGGATGGCAGTCTTACTGCTGCTGCTCAACGCCTACCAAAATCTGGTAGACAAACAGCTTGCGCAGCGCCTCAGCTTTGTACTCCTGATGGTTGGCCGAGGCGTGAATTTCTGCCCCCACGATTACGCTACCAGCCACTAGGGCCAGGGCTAAACAAACGTTTCTAAGAATTAGGCAGGTGGGGAGACAGCGCTTCTTCATGGGGCAACCTATAACAACAGGCACCAGATACTTGGGGCTATAGCTGGTGTCTACTACTAATTTTATGGGTTATGCGGGAGTGCTTCAAGGATTTCTCTTTTAGCTCACCAGGTTTTACAAAATTTACCGGCAGCTTAGCCGATAGTCCACAAGGGCACGACTGGCATTGACGTTGGCTTTTACCCGACACCGCCCGGCGGCCCCATAAACTGGGCAGGAACTTGGCAGGAGCTTGCCGGGATTTGTGCAGCCTGACCGGTGCTCCTCTGCTCCTGTATTCTTAGACTGCAATCCTTTGGACACCTGATTCGCGCCCATGATAGGTCTAGCGATTCACACCTGCGGCCCTTCCCTGGGGCTGGCCCTGAGCAATTTTGATAGCGAAACTCGCCACCAGACCTGGGCGCTGGGGCGCGATTTGTCTACTCAACTGCACAGCCTGCTGATTGAATTTGTTGCACCCTACACCTGGCAAGATCTCTCGTTTTTGGCGGTGGCCGAGGGGCCGGGCGGGTTTACAGGAACTCGCATTGGCGTGGTGACGGCGCGCACCCTGGCCCAACAGCTGGAGATTCCGCTATTTGGGATATCGAGCCTGGCGGCAGTGGCTCAGCGGGCGATCGCCCACAATGCTGCCCTGGGCAAAGGCTCTGCGATCGCCGTAGAGATGCAGGCCCGGCGGGGGCAGATCTTTACCGCGATCTACAAAGCCACGGCAAACGGCATGGACACCCCTCACCCCGATCAGGTGCTGACCCCCGAGGCTTGGGAAACCCAGCTAGCCCAGCATTCTCAATCGCTTTACCGAGTCACGGCGGGAGACGACCTGGCAGAGACAGTGGTGCAGGTGCTAGACCTGGCGCACCAGCGCTGGCGGGCGGGCGATCGCCCCGACTGGTCTACCGTGCTGCCCTACTACGGTCAGCACCCGGTTGACCGCTAGGCAATCCTCAAGGTATAGCCGTGGCTCAAGCCTGGAAGCTGGCCGCCTCTAGCCTTGGCGGGTACACCATTCCTGCTCTGGAACGGCTAATGGCCCCCTGGCGCGACCACCCTATCCAGCTGCGCGATATGGATCAGGGCGCATGTGGGACGGCGCGTCAACTGTGATTTGGTCTAGCGCCCCAAACGCTGGAGCACTTCTTATCGCGCTGACCTTCCTGCGCTGATGAAATGAATCTATGGCTGGGTAATTAGCCGCACATGCCCAATAGGCATCTGTGGCAAGATAACCATGGAGATTTGTGGCAGATTGGGAGACTTAGCATGTCGAGTTCTAGAACTCTACTGATTACCGGCGCATCTACAGGTATCGGTGCCGCAACCGCCCGGCAGGCGGCAGCGCAAAATTTTAACCTTGTCTTGGCCGCCCGCTCTACCGAGAAGCTGGATAAATTGGCGAAGGAATTGGATACCGATAACGTTCGGACGTTTGCCTGTGATGTCACTGATTATGCTGCTCAAGAAAAGTTGGTAGCCAACGCAGTAGAAGCGTTTGGCAGGCTAGATGCCGTGTTTGCCAATGCGGGTTGTGGCGGCGAGCCGGGTGGGTTTTCGGGCGCTCCGGTTGAGTCTTGGCAGCGCATTGTCAACACCAATATTCTGGGCGTGGCTTACACGCTGCGGGCCAGCCTAGAGGAGCTAAAGAAAAGCAAAGGTCATGTCATTATTACCGGCTCGATCGCAGGGCGTAAAACGCTGGGGGGTTCGATGTATTCGGTCTCGAAATGGGCTGTCTCCGCGATCGGCTATAACTTGCGCGAGGAGATGCGCGGTACGGGGGTGCGTGTCACGCTGATTGAACCGGGCATGGTGGATACTCCGTTTTTTGATGACCCGAAGCCCGATGCGCTGCGTCCTGATGATGTGGCTCGGACGGTGCTCTTTGCGCTATCGCAACCGCCTCATGTTGATATTGGCGAACTTGTGGTTTTGCCAACACCACCGGTCGAGGAGTAATTGATGAAACTCAGCTGAGCGTTTTATAACTACGTTGATGCATACTTGAGCAACTTTAACCCGCAGTGCTACGTAGCATTGAATTGCCTCATTTTATTCTTTTAGCACTTTAGGATAAAACACATATCTCCATGGCTCATTAGCCGTCTGAATCTGTACTAAAGCATCATCATCCGGCACTGACTGAACAAAACCATTGTGTGTTTCATCTACTATGCGATGCTCGGCTTCGTTACCCAAATTGCCTGACTTTTTGGGCCGACATCAAACTCCAAACTTTCCATCACCTTATCTATAAGAAGTGATCTCGAGGTGATTGATAGAGACAATATTCCTTCAGCTATTGAGAATCAATTCTCTCTTAATTAAATCTTGCACTTGAAATCATGGATCATATCTCATCAATTAGCAACAAAGTTTTTTGAACATACAACCTTAATTCTTCGTCATTTATTACATCACCCCATGGATTTGTGGGGTCACTGTGGTGAAATTCTTTTGAATAACTATTAATATCTACAATTTCATCAAGATTTTTTTTCAGCCTAAATAATCTGCCCCCCTCCACTGATGACTCAATCTTCCCGATCATATCGCCAATCCACTCGTCACGCCTAATTTCATTAAAGTATTTTATTCTTAGTATTCCTTCAATAATCGGTCGAATACACCTAATTACTTCCCGTTTTTCAAGTTCATTTTCTGCGCCATGCTTGATATAGTTATTCAGTACATTTATATCTTTAAATATACCGGTCAACGTTTCACTCTCAATGTCATGACAAAAAATGACACTTTTGCCCGCCTTCTTTTGAATTTTCAAGCATAGAGAGGTTTTCTTTTCAAACTTACGACTAAGAGCTTTTGCAAAGTAAATGTCGTGAGTTAGCACAAAAAGTTGTTTGCTATTTTGAGATATTCGTAATAATTGATTGATTGTTGCATTTCGTCTCGATTGATCGAAGCTTGATATTGGATCATCGAAGACAACTATTTTATCTTTAACATTTATATTCTCTAAGTTAGCTAAAAAGAATGCGAACGCAAAAGCACTCTTATCCCCTTCGCTTAGGGAGTATTTAACTTTTCTTCGACTTCCACCTTTCATTTTCTCGAATCCAACTGTTTCTCCACTCACAGACAGCGAATAAGAAACAAATTGTTTTGCACCACTATTTTCTTTAGAAAACTTTCTCAACTGAATATATGGAGTGAAATACTTCAAATATTTATTTACAGTTTCGATATGGCCTTCAAAGATTGTCTTCGAATATTCACCTAGCTCTATATTCAATTGCTTGATTTGATTTTGCTTGAATCGAATCTCATTTGTCAACGATTTTATTTGAAAATTTATATCTTCTAGAACTTCATCTTGCAGATCTATTTTTTCATATCTCAGGCGATTTCGCAACTGCTTCCTACTCTTAACAAAATAGTCTTTGTTATCGTAAAGTTCTATCAATTGGGAACTTATTCTTAAACCATTTTCACCTACGACTATACCAAACAGATTGTTTCTTGCTGAATTTGAAAGTGATGATCCGATGTATATGTTGTCCTCAATATAATGAGCATCGAATACTTCAATATTTGGGCAATGCTTTCCCCAAGCATTGTTTGTATATATGCATTTAGTGTTATCTTCCAGAAGGATGGAAATTTCCTGTCTACCATCTGAGTTGATTGACACTTTCTCTTTAAGTAAATTATTATCACCTTTAAGTGACGAAAGCAATATTGAAAGTGTGGTTTTGCCTGTACCGTTTTCGCCAAAAATTATTGTATTTTTCTGGAACTCACCATTCCAAGAGTCAGAATTCTGGATTGGATTTGATAGATATGATCCTAGATTTTCCAGCTTTAGTATCTTCTTTATCATAAGTCCCTCTATAGAACCTAGTTATTGCTCACAACATCAAAATTGAGTCGCACTACCTATTGAACCACTGCTTGGCAGCTGACCGGCAGTGGCGTTTCCAAAAAAGTGTTACATTCTCCATTGCACTTGAAACAGCAAAGACCTTCTCCAAATTTTGCGAAAACTCTTCAAAGTCAACATCTGCTGTAAATCGCTCGATCGCATCCACAGCATCCAAAATATCCCTCAAATAATCCTGAATCTCGCGCTGGGTCACAGGTAGACGACCTCTGCCAAAATGCGATCGCCAATACGTGGTTTTAAGCCAGCCTTATGCACCAAGTCAATCGTAACCCCCAGATTATCGCTGAGATAATTTTCTAAGTTGATAAACTTCAGCAAGCTGGGCGTCTTAGAAAACTCCACCAGCACATCTACATCGCTGGTCGCCGTCTGTTCCTCCCTAACGTAGGAGCCGAAAATGCCTACTTCTGTGACTTGGTAGCGTTCCTCTAGCACCCCTTGGTGCTGCACCAGCCATTGTTTAATTTCTTCCAGAGTTTTCATTTACTCAAGCTCTCCTAGCCAAGCGAGTAAAAATGTCTGTTTAATCACCTTATTGTGGGCAATCGGGTTGAAAAATTTAGTATAACCGCCTCTTCACTACAAACTGCGACTCCACTATTGACGGAGGGCAGCTGTACCATTACACTCATCCATTAAGCCGTTCGACCCGAGCGGTGGTCATGCAGAACTCGAAAATTTTAGCGCTGTCTGAAGGTGTGGCAACACCAACAGACAGCTAACCCCGCAAATCTCCGATGCAGATTGCGAGGCTAGGCACATGGTACCCTAGCCCCCTCAGTTTGCACTTCAAGCGTGGGTGGCTAGGGTTTTCGCGTTCTGTCTTCCTAAACCACAACTGGAGACAGAACCCATGTTTGAATATCTCGAACCAGACGACAGCGATAACCAAGAAGCTGGCTCCCTACCGCTGCCGCCTGGCGCAAACGATCGAGGAACCCGGCCCCTAACCCCCGAGAAAGTGCGCCACATGCTCTACGGCAGCCTGGCGGGGATCGATCGCACCATCAAAATCCTCCACGCCCTTGGCTACGCCGACCCCAACGACTGGAGCGACCCCATCCCCGTGCCGCCCAGCCCCGATGGAGCGATCGCCGCCGCCCAGTGGATGGTGATTATGACCAAAACCGTGCTGCTAGAGTAGCCTACAGCCCTAGATCCCAGGGTTCTAGCCAGTGTACTTGCTTAAAGCGAAGCACTGGAGCCAGAACCCTGGGATCTATCTCGCTGAATTTTTTGTTCTAGCAGGGCTTCCACCGCTGCCAGCAGTTCCCCCTGCCCCCAGTTTTGGTAGAGCGACGCTGCGATCGCGCATCCCCCTGCACCTACGCCCTCTTTGACAAACCCTCGCTCGTAGGCCCGCAGCACCTCAAAGCGAGATTCCGCAAACGACAGCTGAGTGGCGATCAAACAAGCCCCCGTCAGCTTCGCCAACCCCACCGTATCGCCAGTGGCATCCTCCGCCACCCAGCGCGTGGTACCGACTACCACATTTTGGGGCTGCCAGTGATAACCTTCGGCCTGGGCGATCGCGACCATCAGCGCATACACCGCCAGCATTTGCGTACCCCCGGCCAGCAGCACGGGCCGGGTCCGACTCGCCGCCATGGCCAGCCCCGCCACTACCGGCTGCATCGGGTCGCCCACCGCCGCCACCACCGCTAGGGGATGGGTATGGGGATGGACAGGAAGCTGCGCTGCGGCCAATCCCTGGGCGACTAACGCCTGCTTTTGACTATGGTTACAGGTAGGGTGGCTGCTGTTGACCCGATTGGCCGCATCTAGCCCCAGCCCCGTGAGAACGCCCAATGCCGTCGTGGTGCCTCCCACCACACACTCCGCCAGCAGCAGATAGTCGGCGGCGGCGGCCAGAGATTCTCCCTGGGCTAAACCCTGCTGCCAGAGGTGATGCACGCTATCTAGCGGCAATGCGGCCCCGGTGCTGAGGCACTGGGCGGGTTTGCCCCCCAGGTCTACCGCAGGAACAGTCGGCGGCAGCGGCAGCCCAGCATTGAGCAGGCTGAGGGGAATCTGCTGAGCGGCAATGACGGCTTTAGCAATTAGCGCCGGGGAGGCCCCAGCCTGGAGCGGCGGTAGGGCATAGGTGGGGTTTGCGGTTAGGCCGTTGACCATAAACTCGGCATCGGCTAGGGCGGTAAAGCGGCGATCGCGTGGGGTTGCCCCCGCCGCCGAGATTCCCTCTGCTAGCCCAGTCTCGGTAAATCCCAAGGTCAGCACCAGGGTTGGCCGCAATCCTTGCACTCGTTTCGTCCAGGCTTGACCCTGCTGAAGCCGGGTGTAAATTTGAATCAAAGCATCTCGACCCATTCACCCATCTACTCGCTCACCCATCTACTCGCTCACCCACCTATCCGCACCCTTCTTACCTACTCCTTGAGCAAATCTTGCACCCACCCCGGCGGCGCTGGAATCTTTGCGCCCAGCCGCCCGAGCAGCAGCCAGGCAGCCAAATGCACCGTCAACAGGTACACCAAATTGCTGGCCAGTACCGATATCAGCGCCAGCACCTGCACCGCCTCTACATTGGCCTGGCCCAGCACGCTGACATCAAAAATGCCCAGGCTCACCAGGCGCTCTAGGCCCCAGTTCAGCATTTGGGTAACCTGGGTAGTCAGGTACACCCACAGATCTTCGCCCACCAGCACCGACGACAGCCACAGCCGAAAGAAAAAGCCAATCGTGCCCAGCAGCGCCCCAACTGCGATCGAAATGTACCAGTTGGCCCGGCGCATCCAAAAAAAGCCCAGCTGTACCCCCAGCAGGGCGTAGGGAATTAGAAACAGCAGGCTGCGCGGTGGCCCCATCAGCACCGAGAGCAGCAGCCCCGACACCAGCGCCGACATCCACGCTGCCCGCGGCCCCCAGCGCAGGTACACCAGCGCCATCGGCAGCGGAAACAAAATGCGTAAAATTGGCCCCGGCGGAAAGTAGGTATTGACCAGCCAAATCAGCGCGGCGGTGCTGGCTAGAAAGGCCGTTTCGACCATCGCGAGAGGGCCAGCCTTGAGGCGGTGCGACAGATCTGGCTCGTCGGCCTCGGCCTCGGTGGCGCGGTACTCCAAGTAGGTTTCTAACCCGTCGAAGTCGCTCACGGTAGACTCAGCCGGGGGCACATAATTAGCCCCAGGGGCGGGGTCAGGGGGGTGACTCATGAATGGCTAAACCAGCAGGCGTTCTAGGGCGTTGACGTCGGGGATGCTCATCAGGTCTTTTTCCCGCACAATCAGCCCTTTCTTCTCTAGCTTACTCAGTACGCGGGTGACTGTCTCCCGAGCCAGACCACTGAGGCTGCTCAGCTCACGGTGGGGCAGGTTGGGAATTTCGATGCTGCTGCCGCTGCGCTGCCCTTGCCCATCGGCCAAAAAGAGAATGATATCGGCCACCCGCGAGGTGCTGTCGGACTCGCGCAACCGCAGCCGTCGGTTCACCTGGCGCAGCCGCCGTGCCATCAGCTGTGATAGGCGAATACCGGCCAGAGGCTGGGTATTCAGCAGCTTCACAAAGTCGTTGGAAGGCATGCTGCCAATCACCGTGGGCACCAGGGTAATTACGTCGGTGGAGCGGGGCACTTCTTCGAGGGGAGCCATTTCGCCAAACAGCTCGCCCTTGCCCAAGATATTCAGGGTGACTTCTTTACCGTCGAGGTTGTAGGTGCGAATCTTCACCCAGCCTTCTAGGATGAAGTAGATCGAGTTGCCCCAGTCGTTTTCGAGCAAAATTACCTGGTTGGCCGGGTGTCGACGAGATACCACGTGGCTAGTGGCTTCAGCTACAGCCTCCTCCGGCAAATCTTGAAATAGCAGCACCGAGCGAATTAGTTTCAGATCGGCGTCGGTATCTCGAGGGTTGTAGCGAGCATCCATTAATCACCCCAACATTAATTTTTTTGTTTAAGTTAGTGATATTAAAGCGCCTCAACCAATCCTATCCCAGGGGAGGAGTAGAATTCTTCATTAGTAGCTTGGTTGTGGAATCCAAAGTCTTAGAACTATATCACTCTCCCTTGGGTAGAACAGGGGCGATCGCGGGCAAGCGCTAAACCCAAATTCCAGGCCGCTTTGAAGCACGGTGAAACCTATCTATACCCTTTAGCAGCAATCACACCAGGGTATTGCCGTGATGATTTTTAGAGACGCCTGACATACACTTTGGCAATCGCTGGGAAAGGTAAGCAAAGAGGTGGCTGTGCAGCAGGATGAACTGGAAGCTCTAGTAGCTGAAATTGACGCAATTTTGGGGGAAGCCGCCCCCCGGCTGCCCTGGGTAATGTCGAATGATGCCAATCAGCGCCAGCTGTTAGCCCGCGCTCGGGCCTGTCTGGCGGAGGTGAAGGCGGACTCCGAGGCCGGACTTCAGACCACAGACCCCAGCGGCCTGCCCAACGACCCGACCGCCGCTGCCTCTAGCCAGGTGCTAAAGGCGCTGCTGCAAGAGATGCAGTACCTGCGCGGGCAGACCATGCAGATTTTAGACCCGCTGCGCAACGAGGTTGCCACCCTGCGGCAGCAGCGCGAGCTACTGCTGCAGGAAGTGCAGCAGCTTCAGCAGCAGCGATCGCAGATTGACCAGGAGGCGGCGCTGCACCAGCTGCCCCCTAGCTGGGAGGCGGCCTTACAGCAGATGGCCCACCAGATAGAAACCCACCTCAGCAACCAGGTGAACCAGTCGGTACAGCGGCTGGAGATGGCCACCGCCAACACCTACGGGCTGATTGAGGGTACTGATACTGATACTGGGCCTGAACCCGATGCCCCCGGTCTCACCCCGACCCAGCGGCTAGAATTTCTCAAGCAAATTCAAGCTCAGTCAGACCAGGTCATGCTGGGGCTTGATCAGTCGCTGCGATCGGTGTTTGAAACCCTTCAGCAGAGCATTTACGGCTACCAAAATTCGCTCAACCAGGGCCTCAACCAGATGCATACCCTGGGCCAGCAGGGCGAGCTCATGTTTAGCGCCCTAGTCAACCATTTGGGCCAGCAGGTCAACCAGGAAACCCTGGCTTACCTAGAGTCGGGGCAGCGACGAGAACTGCCTCAGCCCCGGTTCGAAGCCCCTGCCCCAGAAACCTCTGTCCCAGAAACCTCGACAGGCAATACGTTTGCCGAAGGGAGCAGTCTGTCGCCCGATCTTGAGCCCGATCTGGCCCTGGAAGGCCTCGATCTGGGGGGTGATCTCGACGACGATATGACCGAACTCCAGCTCGATGAAGCCCTAGAGGCGGCCCTTGACCTCGACGAAGCCGATGATTCTCCCCTCGATCTGCCGCTGATTGACAGCCTCGATGCCGCTGCTGCCGACCCCTCCCCAGCTGTGTCGCTACCGGAACGGGAGAGCGACCTGAGTGCTGGCGTGGCTGCCGCTGGCATGGAAACCGACTCGGCGTTAGATGACCTCTATCAAAGTTTGTTTGGGAGCGGTTTTTTTGCTGATGCGGCTGGGGCTGATGCCATTGGAGCCAATGCCGCCGAGACCGCTGCTGAATTTACCGCATTTGATAATGAGGCTGGTTTGCCTGATGCCGTTGATGCCTTTTTAGATGTCGACCGCTCGGCTGATGCGATCGCAGATGATACGACTGATACGACCGCGATCGCAGCCGATGAACAGCCAGAGCCCCCGCTAGGGGGCGATCTGCCCCGCTCTGAAGACCTGGCCAGGCTGATTGAGGCAGCCGACGCGGCGGAGACCGACGCCAGCGCTGAACGCTTTGACGCTGAACGCTTTGACGCTGAAGGCTCTGGCGATAACCTAAACGACGACGACCTCAACAATCTGTTTGGCGAAGCCACCGCTGATCCCTTAACCCCCAACCTGGCTCGCTCGCTGGCAGACAGCGAGACTGACCTACCTGAAACCATCAAATCTTTTGAGGATTTGCTGCCCTCCGGCCCTGGAGAAAGAGGCGATTTAGACTCTGTTGCCGACGGCAACGACGACTCCTTTGGCGGCTTTATGGCGGCCTCGCCCGACGAAGATCTGCTGGCCCAAGACGAGCTACCTTCCACGGGTAACTACGACCTGACCATGGATGAGTCCGTAGTTAGCCAGCTGCGTCAAGACCTCAACTATTTAGAGACTGCGGCGGCAGAACCCGCCCTGCCAGGCTTCTTTGAGCCTACCCCTCGGCCTGAAGATGGCTTACCGCCCTCAGATGCTGAGGTGCCCGCCGAAAATGAGAGTCTTGAATCAGATCTTTTCTCTCCTGAAGATCTCGGGCCAGCGCCTAGTCAAGACAGCAGCCCCTTGCCCGACGCCGATCGCCCAACCGAAGCTGCGGTGCCCGATCTATTTAACCTCGACCTGTTTGAGAATGAGCCCTCACCACCCTCGTCTTTAGACCTGCCTGAAGATGAACCCTCATCCCCTCTGTCTCTAGACTTGTCTGAGGGGCTAGACGAGGTTGGCCCTGATGAAGACATCGCCAACTCCCGGCTCGACCTGAGTCAGTACGTGTCGGAGGAGCCGACGCCAGATCTGGGCCAGCCTGCTGCCAGTGAGCTTGAGCTTGAGCTTGACCGACTTGATCTGTCGGCTCTAGACGCTGGCGATCCCCCCGACTTGGCTAACCAAACGTTACCTGAGCCTGACTTGCTCAGTGCCGATTTATCTAGCCCCGATTTAGCCAGCGTCGATTTGTTTGATGATGCGGCCCTCCATTCTTCTGAAGTGCCCAATGAGGTACCCAGCTTCGATCTGTTCAGCGTCGAAACGTTCAGTGACGAGACGTTCAGTGACGAGACATGGACGGTTTCCGCGCCTGACAATGAACCAGAGCTAGATCTGTTTAACCTGTCGCCGACCGATGCGGAGACTGCAATCGCTCCCACCCCCGAGCCGACTACCCCAGAGCCGACTGAAGATGTAGCAGCGCTAGATCTGTTCGGCAATGCCATGGCGTCGCCCGAAGCCACTCGCTCCGACGAATCGCTGGATCTGTTTAGTAGCTCAGAGTTTAATAGCCCAGAGTTTAATAGCTCAGAGTCATCTCTGGCAGGCAATGAGACCCCGTCTGCACCCGAAAACCCAGATTCAGCGATCGATCTGTTCAATGATTTAGACCTGGCAAATCACGAGCCGCTGCCTACGCCTGAAACCTCAGGCCCGGCAAGTTCGGGACTAGATCTGTTCGATGACTTTGATGAATCCAGCGACGCCAGCGACGCCGAAGCATCTGCCCTTGACGAGGCGATCGACGATCAGTCCGGGATTGATTTATTCAATCAGCCTGCTGCTGAAATAGCGGACGAGTCTCCAGGACTCGACCTGTTTGGCGATCGATCGCCCAGTTCTGCTGAGCCTGAGGATCTGTTTAATACTCTCGATTCGTCGCCGCCTACCCCATCGCCCGCCGCGTCGGCTTTGGCCTCGCTCTTGTCAGATCTAGACTTAAGCCTAGGCGCAGAGGAACCGGCCATAGGCGAGTCGGGGTTGACCCTGGGCGACCTCACCGATCTATCTGTCGAGGCGAACCAGCCTGATTCGCCTGCCCCAGAGCGATCGCCAGCGGCATCCTCGACCGGGCCAACTGGCCCTTCGATTACCCTTGAGAATTTGCTGGGCGAGTTCAACCTCGACCCGCTGACGCTCCTGGACTCAGACCCCGAACCTGGCGCAACCCTAGACGACCTCACGACAGATGCCCAATTTGGTTCAATTCCTGACCCAGACGTGAATGACGCAGATGCCCCTACCCTGGGCGATTTTGGCCTTGGCAATTTAGACTTTGGCAGTTTAAACCTGGGGGCAGCGAGCGGCCCCAGCGGCCCCCCAGAATCTGCCCTACAGCCCGACCCACCAGCCGACGATGCGATCGCTGATTTGTTGTCAGCAGGCGATGCCTCCCCAGAGCCAGTCTCTGAGGGCTGGACCCTGGAGGACTTCGGATTGGGAGACGAACCCGCTGCGCCACAGCAGGGATCAAACCTGGCGGCTTCGACCGGCCCCGAACCAGCGCCAGATCTCACCTTAGACACCTGGGGAATGGCGGCGTCACCTCAACCTAGCCCCGAACCTGGTTCCCCAGAGCCGTCGCTCTCGATTACCCTCGACGATTTAAATCTGACCCTCGACGAGCCTGGGCCAGATCAGCCGGGGGGCTCACCTGCTGAAGATAGTCCTGGTTCGCTAGACGATCTGGCGGCTCTAGGCGAAAGCTGGCCTGAAACCCCTGGATTCACCGCCCCTGCCCAAGACGCTGAGGCGGAGACTGCCACCGAATGGCAGCGCGAAATCAGCCTCGACAATATTTTAGATGCCGCTGGGGCCGGTTCTCGGACAGACACTTATTTAGACGCTCAGCCCGATCCGCCTGCCTCATCCGACTCCATTCGGGCGGCGGCAGCAGAGACGGCCGAGTCGATGGAATCGATGATTGACTTTATCAATCTAGACGCGCTGCTAGGGGAGCCGATTGATTCTACGACATCAGAACCTAGCCTCGATCTCAGCTTAGATGACTTAGAATCCGACGCGATCGCAGAGCCAGAACCTGGCGCGATCGCAGAGCCAGAGGCGATCGCAGAGCCAGAGCCACCGTTTCCGGCTTGGCTAGATGCGGAGGCTGAGAACAATTCGCAACCCGTTCAAGTCCCGACTCTAGACGAGGATCTGTTTGGGAATCGCGCCGCTGCCCCAGCCGATCGCCTCTCCCTCGATCTCGATCTTGACTTCAGCCTTGAACCAAAGGCTCCAGCCCCACTCGACGACAGCCTAGGGCTTTCCCTAGACGATTTTTCTTTGGATCAGCCAGAGGCTAGCCCTGAGCCAGGGACTACCACAGCAGCCTCTTTTGGCGACTCTTTTGCCGATAGTGACATCGCCGACTGGCTATCTGAAACCGATCTGGCCCCGTCTCTAGAATCGCCTTCAGACCAGTCTCTCCTGCTGTCAGAAACCTGGTCGCTAACATCGGCTTCGATCTCCCCAGAGCCCGCAGACCTAGAACCAGAAGACCTAGAACCAGAAGACCTAGAACCCGATCCCGAGCCTTTGGCTGACGAATCTGTAAGCGTAGATGCTCCGGCTCCTGCGGCGACAGATGATTTTTCGATTGACGAACTGCTGTCCCTTGAGCCAGAAGCCCCTGGCCCTGAAGCCATTGACCTCGATACGCTCGACCTCAATGCGTTTGAACTAGAGCATTCCACCGATTTAGAGCCATCCCGACCAGCATTAGAAACCCCAGAGCAACTAGAGGCTCTAGCCCAACCAGAGGCCCCAGAGCAACTAGAGGCTCAGGAAACTAATGATTTAGACGCCTTCGGATTAAATCTGCAAAAGCCAGACTCTCCGGCACCAGACTCTCCGGCACCAGAATCTCCGGCACCAGAATCT
>JBARVV010000080.1:0-34294 GCA_049646445.1 Nodosilinea sp.
AGCGCCCTTGTAATTGATATAGCCCTGCCAGATTATTGAGGCTGGTGGCGATATCGGGATGACGATCGCCCAACCGCTCGCGACGAATTGCCAGAGACTCTTGATGGAGGGGTTCAGCTTCCTCATAGCGCCCCTGATCAAGGTGCAGTAATGCCAAGTTGCTAAGGCTGGTAGCGACAGCGGGATGACGATCGCCCAACTGCTGCCGCCGAATTGATAGTGCTTCTTGATGGAGCGGCTCAGACTCCCCATAGCGGCCTTGAAGACGGTATAGTTCTGCCAAGTTGTTGAGGCTGGTGGCGACATCGGGATGGTCGGGTCCGAGCGCCGTTTGCCGGATCTGGAGAGCTTCTTGCAAAAAGGGCTCTGCTTCGTCATAGCGACCGGCTTCGTACAGCTCAGTGGCTTGTTGATTGAGCCTCTCGGCTCGCTGTAGGACCTCTGCTTCGGCGGCTTCAGCGGCAGTTGCAGACCGCCAGCCCAAGCTATAGGCTCCCACCGCCCCAGCCTCATAGGTATTCGCCAAAACCTGATACCTACCTGTTGCTGGCAGTTGAACCACCAAAAGACTATTGGTTCCTTCGCCATCATCATTTTCAGCCACCGTTTCGCCATCTGGCCCCACCAAAATCAAATAGGCATCAAAGTCTTCACTGGCCAGATTAATGGCAACAATGTCTCCAGCCGTGCCCTCAAAGGTATGCACGGCGTAATAGCTGCCGTCTTCAAGGGTGTCGCTGGTTTCATCCAGCTGCCCGGTCACTGAGTTCGGTGCCACCTGGGCCACCCGTGGCACCACATCTGGCGCTGCCCCTACGCTCCCACTTCCCACCGCCAGCAGCATCGCCAGCACCCCACTCGCCATTGGTTGAATCAGCACCATGATGTTTCCTTATGTCTGTTTGCTCCATCATTTCAGTCACTCCCCAGCAGGCGGCAGTCTTAGCTAAGTCAGTAGGTGTGATTCTCTATAAGACGCATTTCGACTTCGCTCAATGCTCGACCTAACTAGATTCAATTAGCTGCCCCATTCGGGTTCTCCACCACCTCAATCACCGTCGAGAAAACGGCGATGGTGCGCGAGTCCACCGCTGATGTGCCCGCCGTAGTCTGCCCAGTGCCACCATTATTAGCCGATCGCGAGGCAGCATCCAGGTCACCCAGCAAACCGGCAACGACATCCAGGGTATCGTCTTCTTCCAGGTCAACAAATCCGCGACTTATGCCTGCCCCCCGAGCGATTGTTTGCAAACTTTGCAGCAGTGCCCGCAACGGCTCGTGGCTAACCAGGGTAATCAGCTCCACATAGCCCGAGCCAGATAGGCTAAATCTCGAACGATCTTCAGGCGCTGGCACGGTTATCTCTTCGCCCCTGGCAACCCGAGACGCTTCTTCCGGCGCATCCCAATTAGCCGGTTGCAGCGGCTGAATTTTGCCATCGTTACCAATGCCCAAAACACATAAGTAGACAGGCTTAGCTTCCCGATTTTTGACCCGAATTTTAATTTCTTCGTTGGTATAAAAGGGCTCTGTAGAAACCATGACACCCCTGCCAGAGCGGGCTGAGCCTCCCTGCGAGCCAGCAATCGGTATCGATACGCCCCGCCCTCCGCCGTCGATTACCTCACCGGCCACATTAAACTCAGCCGTGGTAACTGTGGCCAGCTCCCTCAGCACCCGGCCCGCCAGCAGCGACTTAAGCCGGGGGCGCAGACGTTCGACGGTGGCTGTAATTATTTCATCCGTCGCACCAAAGGTTTGGGGCACAACGCTAGACAAATCGGGGGCAAATAGCGCGATCGTGCCAACCGGGGGCGGAGCCGTGTCTCCAGCATTCCTTAGCAGTTGTTGTATCTCTGGGGTGGTGCGGCCCAGCAGATATTCAATATCTGACTGTTGATCAACCGGCAGCACAGATAGCCAGCCAACCGTTTGCCCAGAGGGGGTAGTCGTTGCGAGAGTCGCTTGCAGCGCCGCCTGGGCCTGAGCAACATCTGCGCCCAAGGAAGGGTCAACCCCCACCCTCAGGGTGGGGTTAGGTATCGCCAGCACCTTTTCTCGCAGCAGCATACCTGTCTTGACCGCTACCGACTGACCTGCGGCCAATCGCCCAGTGCCAACCAGGCCTGCTCGCGATTCCAGAACCAGATTGGCCACTTCTTGCCCTTCGCCATTAAACAGGGCGTAAACCGTACCTGGAGAGGCCGTCTTAATGTTTTGGCTAGAAACTCCCCCCAGCCATACTTCAATGCCCTCGCCCGGGACATTGGTGACCACCCCAGCTGCAAACGGGGCCGATAGTTCCGAAAAGTAGAGGGGCTGCTGATTATTTTGACTATCGGGCTTGTACTCAAAAATCGGGATTTGGATCTTTTTGGTTACTGTTGTGAGAGTACTGCGAATTAAGTTGGCCTGGAGTGTTTCTGCGGGCTCGGCCCAGGGTAGCTGCCACAGATAGCTGGTGAGTAAATACGTAAAGATGCCAGAATGCTGATGATCGTCAATGGGCAGTTCAACGGCTTCTTGGTCACAGCTGGCAGAGCCCAAAGCAACTCCCTTGGCAACACCCCTGGCCCGACGGTCGTGAAATTCTTCTGAGGTCATATTGAGATCTTTGAGCCAGCGGGCCTGATTCTCAAATTCCTCAGGGCTGGCCATAAAAGACTCGCCACTACGCCCCAATCGCGAATTCACGGCCCGCACACTGGCATTACCCCTTGTACCCGCCCCAGAGTAGCAACTATCCAGCACCAGGGTCAGGTTTTCGGTGTTGATCCGCTCCATCAATAAAAATAGGCTGCGCCCCATAATGTCAGGAACGATAATGTCTGGGCCAGTTTGATTGGCAGCCGTTGGATTGTTGGGCACCAGGGTACCGTTCAAGCCCCCATCGTTGTTAAAGCTACTGCTGTTTTGCCGACACGCCGCCACCAAAACTGGATCAGGGTCAGCGACCAATGATCCGTGACCAGAATAGTGAATAACCACCACGTCCCCCGGCTGGGCCTGCTGAATCAGATGGGTTTCAAACGCTTGCAGGATGTTTTCCCGAGAGGGCGAGATGGCAGAATCGTCATCCGTAAGCTTGAGCACGTCAGTGGGGTTAAAGCCAAAGCGATGCACCAGCAGGTTGTACTGCATCTCTACATCGTTGAGGCAGCCCAACAAATTGTTGATTTTTTGGTCTGGATAATTGTTGATGCCAATCAGCAGCGCTAGCTTGCGGGGCGTACCCTGGGCCAGGGCTTTGCCGTAGTGGTTGGCCTGGCGCAAAAAGCTGGTCTGGCTGAGGCCCATAGCCGCCAGGGCCGAGGCAGAAAACTGTAGGAAATGGCGGCGTTTCATTGGGGGCATGGCGAATCTCCAAAGCTAGAAGATAAACAGACAATACAGGAGTGTCCGCAAGCGTTGGCGTTTACCTGCGGGACACTTTCACTGGAACGGCGCTGCCTGGGGCAAGGTGCTGCCTAAACAGGGTGGTCGGTGGTTGAGTTGCCATCGGATTCAGGCTGCTTGACCAGGCGGTGATAGGCAACCGTGCCGCGAATGCCATTGATAAACGAGATCGTCAGCAGGGCTGCCATGAAAAGACCATTGGCCTCACCAGACTGAAACTCCGTTGTTGACCACATGACAACCAGTTCGAGCCAGTACATGGCCAAGCCCGCTATGGCAGCTATGCGCGATCGCTTGCGAATGCCGAGGCTGATAGCCACAAAAATTCCGGCGTCGATGAAAGCCCAGGCGTTGGTAGGGACACCTTCAATGGGGCCCATAGTGGTAGCCAGCATAGCGAAGACTGCCGTACCCACGGCGACAATGATGGCCGCCCAAAAGCCCTGATTGGCCACTTTGCGGGCATCGGCCTTGGTCACAATGGGCGGAAAGAACCAGTGCTGAAACGATTGTCGAGTGTGTTGAGTCATGGGACTAGCTCCGTAGTGAGGTAAATAATCGAGGCAAAAGACTGACGAGCTGCTGTTGCCTGCGGTTAGTTAGATTTGGTCTGGGAAAAAGGCAGGCTGATCTTGGCTCGACGCAGCACTAGGTAGGTGCCGCCTGCGCCAAGAACCAGAACTCCAACCGCTCCGCCTGCCACCATGGCCCACAGGGGCAGAGCGCGATCGCCATCCTGGTTGAGCTTGGCTTGGGTGTCGCTCAGGTAGCCCTGCACATAGGGATAGTTGGGGTTGATCTCGCTGATCTGACGGAAGGTCTTGAGGGCGCGCTTAAACTGTTCGTTGTCGAACTGCTGCACGCCTTTTTGGTAGAGAAGAGAGACATCGCTGAGGGCAGGCTCGACATCGGCTTCCTGCAAAAACTCCTGAATGACGCTCATGGGAATCACAAAGTTGACCCCCTCGACCTTGCTGCCGGTCTTCGGATCGACCTTGCCGAAAGTGGCAATGCCAATCGCCTCACCCTCTTCGTTAAAGACGGGGCCACCGCTGTTGCCGCCGCTAATGGCGGCGTCGGTTTGCAGAATATTCCAGCTGTCGGGCATAGCTTTGCGGGCGCTAACTAATCCGGCGGTCAGCGAGGGTTCCAGAATTTCGGCATCATCGACGGTTCCAGCTGCGGGATAGCCCAGAATGTACATGCGATCGCCTGCGGCCAGATCCTCATCGTTGCCCAGGGCAATGGTGGGCAGGTTGTTGGCTTCGATTTTGAGAATGGCGACATCTTTACCGGGGGTGGGTTCGCCTTCGGCTTTGACCGTGGCTTTGTAGCCCGATTCAACGATTTCATCGCGGGCGGTTACAGAACCCAGCGCCGCATAGATTTCAGTATCAATGGCGTCTAGCTCCATGTAGTGAGCGTAGTATTTGGCGTGGGCCTGCAGGCAGAGTTGAACAAACTCTTTGGTTCCCATCAGGGCACCAATGGCCTCTTGATAGCCGTCGTCTTCAAAGTCATTCCAAATGCTTTGGCAGCTTGCGGTGGCGACATCTTCTAGAGCGTTACCGGCCAGGGCATCTTTGAGATCGTCCTGCTCTGATGAGACAACGTGGGCGTTGGTAATCAGGAAGCCGTCGGCGGTCACGGCCAGGGCCGAGCCAGTGGTGTTGATTTCAGAGGATTTTTCAATGCGATCGCTAATCGGCTCGAAGTAGCCCAGGGGATCGCTAAACATGGCTTCGACCAACGCAACGACGGCCTGTTGCTCAGACTTAATTTCGCCCTGGGCAAACCGCTGACGCAGAGAGCGGGCAAGCTGCTGCATTTTGTCCTGGTTCAATTTGTAGTCGGGTACCGAAAACTTCGCCTTGTGGACGGTCTGAATCATCACGGTGCCGGGCTTGTTTTGCTCGGCTAGCTGGCTGGGGCTAAGGGCTGCGGTTTTGCCGCAGCCAGTGATAACGGTGGCCAGCAGGCCAGCAGCAGCGAGGGGTTTAAGAATGGCTTTCATGAGGATAAGTCCTGTAGGTAGGTGGAAAGGAATCTTGCGTTCGCCACACCTACCTATTTCTCCATCCCAGGAACTTATTCACGCTTGGGCCTCTTTTACATAGACTCCAACGGCTCCCAATCGCCTGAGAAAATAAACGATGCCCAGAAATAGGGATGTTCGTAAGTCGGGTCTTGCATCATTTCAAGCTGTACGTCTCGTAGGGCTTCGCTGCGTCCGACACCGTTGCTGAGGAGCTGGTAATACCTTCGCATCAGGTCGCTGGTGCCATTATCAGAGACTTTCCACAGGCTCATCAGTTGGCTTTCGGCTCCGGCTATCACGAAAGCTCGTCGCAGACCGTAAACCCCTTCGCCATTAGCAATGTCCCCCAGGCCAGTTTCGCAGGCCGAGAGTACTACCAGTTCGGTACCATAGAGATTCAGACCCGAGGTTTCCAGAGCTGTTAACACTCCATCTTCGGTACCACTCTGGCGAATGTTAAACCCGGCCAGGGCCAGGCCAGAGCGCAATAGCGGGTTCTCCAAATTACTGGGAGAAATGTTTTCGGGGCTTACCTGTTCGCGGATGATTGTAGCGCGGCTATCAAGCAAGCCTTGGCTACCGGGCGGGGCAATGAACTCTACGTCGGGCAGGAAAAAGCCGTGGGTAGCAATGTGCAAAATGCTGGGAGCATTGAGCTGTTTGAGATTATTTTCGGTGGCTTGAGTATCTTCTAAAGACGTGACATTGGGGAGCAGAGGAACAATCGCCTCTTTCTCTGTGACGGTACCGCTCAGCCGACCAAATTTCAGATCGCTCAAGTCGTAAGACCGGGCTGTTGCCCCTCGCGAAGAGAGTTCTGTTGCAATGGGCAGAGCCGCTGAAATATCAGCTAGGGTGGCATCGCCAGGGTTGCTGTAGTCGGGGTTGGTGACGACTACTGGCCCCTGCTGCGGGCGACGATTGGGGTCATCAATGCCGAGCCTGAGCAAATCGCGACCGGAGGAGAGATAGGTAATGGTGTAAGTTTCAGCCAGGTAGCGGTCGGTTTCATCCACCAGGGCGGCGAAGGGAATCAGGTTCAGTTGCCCGTCGGGGGAGAGCAGCAGATGTTGGCTATCCCCCAGGAGAGGCCGAATTTTGCCCATTACCAGGGCATCCAGCTCGCGGGCAGCCTGCTTAACGTCGTCAATACCGTAGCAGGGGCTGGCGATCAGATCACCACAGCGCAGCCGCTCTTGAAAGGTTCTGACCTGTTGATCGATCACGCTGGCTTCCCCCAGGTCGGCCCAGGCCAGGTCGCCATTGGGGTGTAGAACGTAGACGGCATAGCGGGGTTCGCCCCATTGTTCATCCCGATCTGCGCTGGGGTCGAACGGCTTGTATTGAATGATTTCCACCAGAGCCGCGTCAGCGGGAATTTCTGACTGCACCGCTCCCAGGGTGGCGGGCCGGACTTCAACCCGAAAGGCCGTACTGCGACGGGCCAGTTCGCTTTCTAGCGTACTGACCTGCTCACGAAGTTCGGCAATTTGTGCCAGATAGGCTTCTGAGGTAGTATCGTCGGTATTTTGGTATCGCAGAGCGGCTAACTGCGCCTGGGCCAGTTGCCAATTATTGAATAATTTCTGGTCCTCGGGAGACAGGTTCTGGCGGAGCTGTTGAACGTTTTGGGAGAGGGCTTCGAGAACGCGACCTTTGCGTTGCAAAGTGGTGGTGAAGGCGAACCGGGCTGCTTCTGGACTATCAGCTATGTCTTGCTGGTGCAATGAAAGGTAACTGTTGGTTGAACCTGCAAAGGTAGCCAGAAAAGCTTGTTTTTGAGCGTCAGAGCCAATTGCCAGGGACGTCGCTAAAAGTTCTTCTTCCGCCACTAATCCTTGTTGAGCATAATCTAACGCCTGATCGTATTGCCCCAGGTTGCGGTATACCCACTCAATGTTGTTGAGCGATTCGACTTCGCCCCGCTGATCACCAATCTCGGTGAGGACGGCCAGCGACCGCTCGTAATAACTCAACGCCTCCTGATAGTCCCTAAGATTAGCGTAAATGCCACCGATATTGTTGAGCGATCCACCTTCGCCCCGCCGATCACCAGTCTCGGTGAGGATGACCAGCGACCGCTCGAAGTAGCCTAACGCCTCTTGATACTGACTCAGGCTATCGTAAATACCACCGATGTTGTTGAGCATCATGGCTTCGCCCCGCCGATCACCAATTTCGGTGAGGATGGCCAGCGACCGCTCGTAATAGCCCAATGCCTCTTGATATTGATCTAGATAATGATAGATTAAGCCGATATTGTTGAGCGTAATGCCTTCGCCCTGACGACTTTCCTCCAGAAACGCTTCACGAATTTCAACCTCGGTATGGATGACCAGTGACCGCTCGTAATAGCCTAATGCCTCTTGATACTGACTCAGGAGAAAGTGAATGAAGCCAATGTTGTTGAGCCTCGTGCCTTCGCCTCGCCGATCACCAATTTCGGTGCTGATGGCTAGGGCGCGTTCGTAATAGCCCAACGCCTCCGGATAGTTCCCCAGGCGAGAGTAAATGAAGCCAATGTTGTTGAGTGTCGTGCCTTCACCCCAGCGACTTTCCTCCGAAAACGCTTCGCGAATGCTAGTGTCCTGATAAATAGCCAACGACTGTTCAAACAGTTCAAGAGCTTCTGGATAGTGAGCTGCGTTGAGTAACTGAAACCCCTGACGAATTAGCTCATAAGCCTCGAATTTTTTCACCGCCGGATCACCTGATTGAGTCGGCGTTACGGTCAGACGGTAGGCTCCCTGTTGAGTGTCATCGTAGGCACCTGCCAATACCTGGTAAGTCCCTGCTTCTGGCAGCACTACGGCAATAGAGGAGTTTCTGTCGTTGTCGTTGATGTCGTCATTTTGAGCAATTTTTCCACCCTGGCCATACCGCAGCAGCAGGTAAGTATCAAACTCTTCGCTTTCCATCGTAACGATCACCGCCTGCCCCGCTTCCGCCTCAAAGGTGTAAGTGTCGTAGAGGCTGTTGTCATCGGTAAATGTCGAGTCGCCCGGTTCCAGCACTCCTTCCACCTCTAGCAGTGGTTCGGTTTCATCATTCGCTTGTTTAGTCTGCCGAGGTCGGTGGTCTGCCTGCTTACTCACTGGCTCAATCGGCAGCGATTCAAGCAGCAAACGTTTCTCCGGCTTCTCCCTAACAGCAGAGCCCCATTCATCCTCCAAACGCTCTGGCTCGCGGAGAGACTGGTTTTCTTCCGAGAAACCCGGTCTCTGGAGGGCGGGCACCAGTAGGGCAGTCAAAGCAACCAAAACGAGCAGCTTGGCAGAGTAGCGCATAGGGAGGTGGCCTACGGGTAGATTTACACCAGCATATAGGTCTGGGCGGGCAGAGCTTATTCAGATTTAGGCAATGCTCTCTCTAAATGACCCTTTTCTCTTCGGGGAGGCTGCGCCCAAGACAGGCTCAGGAGTATCTCAGAGACAGGGGCGCTGAATAAGTTCAGGTCAGCGAGAAATATTCTCCTATGACGCAGCCAAGGTCAGTGCGTCATCACCCTAGGAGAATTTGTAATGTCAGACTTTGTACTATCCCAAACAACCATCAGCCCAAGCGAGCTGGTTTACCTGAACGGCTCACACTTTGCAACCACAAGCTTTCTTGGTAACACCATCTTGCTAGATGGAGAAACAAAGGTCTCTCTTAACCAGATAGCCCAGGCAATTCTTCTCGTTGCCATTTTAGCTAACGAAGCTGCCGGAGTTTTTCAGCTAGATATAACCTCGAAAAAATTTCTCTTTCTAACCTTCGAAAACCTCCAAGTTGCTTCTAGGAAAGCCACTCATCCATGGCCTGAACCTAGTCTCGAAAGCTACATTGCAAATTCTGAGTTGACAGATATAAAGGATCTTGTTTATCAATGGCTAGAAGAAGTTAGTCTTAGCCCCAATCAACAAGTCATTGAACTTCTAAAAGCTCAGATGAGTGAGCGAAAAATGATGAATATCTCCGAAGAAAAAAGTCTTTGGCTGTTTACAAATAAAGTTTATAAATTGCCAGATTCTACTGCTCTGTCTGCTGCCCAGCAGCCACTTGAACCCATACAAAAGCTGTTGTCAGACTGCAAGCAAAACCGACCAGGTATATGGAAACATTTGGTTAGTGATATTACCAAAGCTCTTCAAGATCGAACAAAAAGCGATGGCGGTGGCGGCAGTGATTACGGCGGCGGCGATTACGGCGGCGGCGATTTTGGCGGCGGCGATTTTGGCGGCGGTGATGGCGGCGGCGGCGATGGCGGCGGTTAATCACTCCTGGAAACGGGCATCTCAGGTATAGGGCGTGGGTTATGCCACAAGACAGTCTACTCAGGCTGAATAAGTTTCTCCCATTGAGCAGTAGATCTCAGTGTTGAAGCCCTGCCATTAGGCTGCAACAGCCAATCATTTATTTCACTTAGGAGTTTTTCCCATGAATCAGCCCAAAAAACAATCTAAAAAGCGCCTTGCATTCTGGGGATTGAGTGGCCTGTTCATTTTCGGCGGGTGCTCTGTGGTCGCCGGTATAGCTCAACAGTCGTTTGAGGAACAAGCTGACAAAGCTCGCGAGTCAGAGGCAAAAACCTATGTAGGATCAATCCTGCGCGGGCAGCAAGCACATAGACTCGAATCAGAGCAGTTTACCGACAACTTGCAGCAGTTGGGCATCGGTATTCCTGAAGAGACTGACAACTACAGCTATACGATCGCCCTGCCAGATCCCTCCGGCCAGACCGCGATCGTTACAGCTATGGCAAAGCTGCCTGAGCTGCGCAGCTTTACGGGTGCAGCCTATGCCACGATAGATGCCCAGGGAAAATTCATCATAACGGTAACCGGCACCTGCATTGGCGATATACCTAAGCAGACTCCACCACCAGCGCCAGAGTTGACCCAGACCGGAGATCAGTTCGACGTGGTTTGTGCAGCGGAGTCACGGGTTGCAGAGTAGCAGTCTCCTCAAGCAATATCCTCTAGGCTAACCCCCAACTCCCGAAGTTTTGCCGCTAGTTTTTCATGGCGTTGCCGTTCATCGTCAAGGGTAGCAGTAGCGGCGATCGCAGACTCTTCGGGAGTTGGCATTAACTGCCTCACAGCTTTGAGCTTAACGAAGCTTGGGGCTAGACATATACCCATCTCCTGAATGGAACCGAGGGCTGAGCGGAGTCGTTCACGGAGTGAAAAGCCCAAGCTACTCAGGGGACAGATCAACCAATTACCGAAAAGTGAATAAGTCTCTGCCGCTCAGACCTATATGCTGATGATACTTCTTGCCCCCGGAGCCCACGATGCATCTCAACTCTAAAGTTTATGGCTGTGCGATCGCCCTTTCCCTCGCCCTCTCCGCTACCATTGCACCCGCTGCCAGCAGGGCTGAAATAGCCCAAGCTCAGCCAAATAACCCCTCACCCACTGCACCGCTGGAGGTAAATGGTGTTTTAGACGCCACCTCAAACACTCTCGACAATGGCGAATACTACAATATTCACACCTTTGAAGGCACTGAAGGGCAGGATGTTGTCGTTGATCTGGTCAGCGAAGAATTTGACACTTATCTGATCGTGTTTGGCCCGGAAGGAAATCGGGTGGCTGAAAACGACGATGGCGACGGCAGCAATGCCCGTGTGCGACTAACACTGCCAGTGACGGGAACCTATAGGGTACGGGCCACCTCTTACGGAGCAGGGGAAGTTGGTAGCTACCAACTGAGTTGGCAGGAAGATACAGCTTTAGTGGAGTTGCAACAGGCGCTGGAAGTGGCGCGGGAGTCTGGTGATTTGAAAACAGAGCGACAGGCTCTGAATGAAATTGCTGCTGTGCATAACGACCGGGATGAACATCTGCAAGCAGCAGACTACTATCTTCAGGGAGTGGAGATAGCGCTCAAGATACTCGAAATGGCTGAGGGAGAGGAAGCGACTGAGATAACCAATAGCAACGTAGCGTTTGGGTACCAGCAGGCTGGATACATGTATCAGCTTCATAGCTATTTTCTTGAAGCTCAGGGTGATTTTGAGCAAACTATAGAGATAAGAAATCGAGCAATAGAATTGGCAGAAAGAAGTTTACCTTACGCTATTGCCAGCAATCTTTATGACGAACAAGCACATGTCTATTTAGCAATTTCTGGAGCAAAAGATGGATTGAGCAATCTTTACTTTCGCCTTTCTCAACATGAAGAAGCCGTAGGTGCTTCAGAACAAGCTTTAGAGGCTCTAGCACAGATTTCATTTGATTCTGCATCTCCTGATATTCAACAACAAGTAAGACGAAGCGCATGGAATGCTTTAAGTGGTCTCTCAAATGGCTATTATTCGCTAGGAGAACGGTATCGAGAAGAAGAAGATTATGAACAAGCGCTCGAATCACAAGAGCAGGCTTTAACTGCTGGTGAAGCTGCTATAAATATCATTCAAACACAGATGGATCTAGGATTACCTTCAGGGCAAGATAATACATGGGAAGAAATGAGGCAAGTTTCTGTAGAAAACTTGGCGACAATTTATTCAGCTATTGCTTCTATATACGAGGATCAATATGAATACGAGAAAGCTTTAGAGTTTAATCAAAGACGCCTAGAAATTGCTCGGAAGCAGAGTAACTCTGACTTTGCTATGAGCGCTTTTACCTCTCTTTCCAGGACATATGGTAATCTGAGTCAATACCAGAATGCCTTGAGCGTTGAGCAGCAAATGCTGGAACTAGCAGAGAAAATAGGCAATGAATATATGATTTCGTTGTCCTATTTTTACCTTGGATCTACATACGACACAATAGGTCAGTTTCTTGAAGCAATTGATATGTATGAGCAGGGATTAAGAATTGCTCGACAAGAAGGATTTTCCATAGACGAACTAAACATTCTTAATAACCTGGCAACTGTTTATCAATCTCAAGGAAGATATGATCAAGCATTTGAAAATTACGATGACGCTCTTGTAAAAACAAGAGACTTTCAAGAAAAATTAAACTCTTCGCTCACCTTAGAAGAAGTTAATGCAGATTGTGGTGGTTTACACCTTATACAGAATACATCGAGTTTTCTAGAAAATAGTGATAACAATGCGTCAACATCTTTACTTGTTCAGAATCTATCTGAAAAAATGCGGCAGAACTGCATGAAGATTGCAATTAGAATTGAAGAAGTTACGCTTAATAACATCGCCAGTCTTTATTCAAGTCAGGGGAAGTATGAGGAGGCTATTGAACTATATAATGCCTCTCTTGAAGTAGGTAGACAGCTTAATGATCCAGCTTCTGATGCAGACACGTTGAGTAATCTTGCAAAGGTTTACGCCGATCAGGGAAACTACAGAGAGGCACTCAAATCTTTCCAAGAAGCTTTGGTTATCTCTAAGGCTACTAACGATCAGCCAGGTATCGCATTCAGGCTATCCAATATTGGTTCCACATATAAAAATTTAGGGGATTACAAGCGAGCCGTTGACTATTTTCAGCAAGCGTTGACCATTGCTGAAGAAATTAACTTACTCCCTCTAAAGCCTACAATTCTTAGCCAAATTGGTGGGGTGCGCTATGCTCAAGGTGATTATGATCAAGCAATATCTATTTTCCATGATTCACTTACTTTGAGCCGCCAGATGGGATTGCTAAGAAATGAAGCTATTCAACTGGATAATTTAGGATCGGTTGCATCTACACAAGGCCGATACGAAGAATCAGTCAATTATAGGGAGCAGGCTCTGGCTATCTACGAACAGATGGGTACATTACCCGATAAATCTGCTTCCTTAGTTAATTTAGGCCAAACGCTTGAGCTGCAAGGTAAATACGCCGAAGCTATTGCTGCCCAGCAAGAGGCTTTAGATATCAGCCGTAGCATAGATGATCGTGACAATGAAGCCTATGCCCTACGAGCCTTTGCAGCTACCTACTTAGTTATTGGGCAATACGAGCGTGCTAAAGAGTTGAATCAGCAAGCTCTAGCTATCTACCAAGACATTGGCGATCGCTCTAGTACAGCAACCGTCTTGAATGCTCTGGGCGAAATCCATACCATTCAAGAGGAGTTTGAACAGGCTTTTCAAAAGTTTGGGCAGGCCCTCGCTCTTCGCCGCGAGAATGGCGAACTCGCTGGGCAAAGCGCAACCTTGCGAACCATGGGCTTTGCTTACGAAAAACAAGAAAACTATTCTGCGGCAAAAGAGTCTTTCGAACAGGCTCTATCTATTCAACGAGAGATTGGGGCAAGGGGGAGTGAAGGCATTACACTCAACGGATTAGGGTCAGCTCAGCTTGGTCTAGGTAATCCTGACGAAGCTGCAAAGTCTCTTCAGCAAGCCTTGGCTTTGCATCAAGAGTTAGGTGATCGCCCCGGCCAGGCCAAAGCCCTCAGCGACTTGGGCAAAGTCTACCTGCAAGCCAAACAGCTCACCCAGGCCGAAACCACCCTCTACGAAGCGCTGGATGTACTCGCATCCCTCCGCGCCTCGGAGCTTACAGACACCGACAAAATTGCCTTGTTCGATACTCAACTTGACGCCTACGACACCCTCCAACAGGTATTAGTTGCTCAAAACAATCCAGCAAAAGCCCTGACAGCTTTAGAAATCTCCGAAAGAGGTCGGGCGCGAGCCTTTGTCGAATCTCTTACCATCCGCCTGGCCGACACCTCAGACGTCCCCAGCGATACTGGATTCCCCGATCTAGAGAAAACTCGGCAGATCGCCCGACAGCAAAACGCCACGTTAGTCGAATATTCCATTGTCAAGGCCGACACAGACGAGTCTGAACTTTATATCTGGGTGATCTCTCCCACAGGCAATATCACCTTTCGCCAGCAGACTTTACAGGGGTTAGACCTGGCGAGTTTGGTTCAAACTACCCGTTCAAGCCTGGGGATACGCAGTCGGACCGCTAACAACGCTGCTTTCAACGTCGCATACACCGGCCCCACCACCGACCAGCAACTACAACAGCTGCACGAGTTATTAATCGAACCCATCGCCGATCTGCTGCCCACCGATCCCGAACAGCGGGTGATCACCATTCCCCAAGGGGATCTATTTCTGGTGCCATTCTCGGCCCTACTCAATGCTCAAGGTCAGTACTTAATCGAGCAGCACACCCTACTGACCGCTCCATCCATTCAGGTGCTCGACCTTACCCAGCAGCGGCAACAGCAGTTGGGAAGAGCACGTAATAGTGCTGTGCAGACCGACGATGTTCTGATTGTGGGTAATCCTGAAATGCCGACGGTGCGCATTCCTTCCCTCAACTGGGAAGGACAGCTTGATCCTTTGCCAGGCGCATTGGCCGAGGCCCAAAAAATTGCCGCTTTCTTCAACACTCAGCCCATCACCGGAGCCGCCGCGACCGAGGAACGCATTAAGCAGCAAATTGCTACCCCTCGCTTTTTGCACCTGGCTACCCACGGGTTGCTAGAGTACGGCCTGCCGGGAGAGTCAGAGGGGCGAGACTTGCCGGGTGCGATCGCCCTCACCCCCGGCAACGGCGAAGATGGCCTACTTACCGCCGCCGAGATCTACGACATGAATCTCAATGCCGAACTGGTGGTGCTTAGCGCCTGCGACACCGGGCGGGGCAAAATTACCGGCGATGGTGTAGTGGGGCTGTCGCGCGCCTTCATCAGCGCAGGGGCTCCCAGCGTAGTGGTGTCTCTGTGGTCCGTACCCGATGCCCCCACAGCCGATCTGATGGTGGCCTTCTATCAACAGCTTCAGCAGGGACAAGACAAAGCTCAGGCCCTGCGTCAGGCGATGTTAACCGTCATGGCCCAACCTGGCAACGAGGAGCCGAAAGATTGGGCAGCATTCACGTTGATAGGCGAAGCAGATTGAAGCTTGTATCCGTTGCCTGAGTAGAGTCGTTGGCGCAGCCTTGCCAGAGGAGAAAGAGAGCGATTTTAGCGAAAGTGCCTGGTGAATAAGTCCGGCCAGTCAGGAAATAGAGGTTTATAGCAGCGCACCTTTGCCGGGCAGCGACTGTTAAAGCCCTCTATTCCCTTAAGCTCATGACCTCTTCAACTCGCAAGCCTTCGAAGTCATCTGGCTGCGGCTGTCTTTTGCCCCTGGCCCTATTGCTGCTCTCCTTTGGTGCACAGCGCTGTGGAATAACCACAACAACCTCCATAACTTTAGAAGACTTGACCCGACTTCAGGCGGAAGCCGAACAGATTCGGAGTCAATTCATGGCCCAAAACTGTAACCAGCTTTTGCAGGCTGGATTTAGCCATACCGACGAGCAGGCCGACGATACAGATTTTGTAGACCTGTGTACCCAAAAGGCAAAAGAATACGAGACGGCTCAGTCGATCGAGCTGCAAACCGCAAGCTGTGAAACCGACATCAAGCTGGCTAAGAATGAGCAATTTACCTCATGTGCGCTGCAATACGAAATCGTGATGGCCGATGGCAGTTTGCTGCAAGAAACCTACCTTTGGCAGCAGCTTGATGTTAGCCAGTATCAGTTTCTTGAAGTCACCTGGAAAGAAGCCTGAACTCAGTAATCAATTTTTAGCAGTTTTTTACAACAGTCTTGATGTTGAGTGGTATCTCATCTTAGGATGCTGGCTCCTACTTAGACTTTTAAGATCGCTCAAAATACCTCGTGAGAACCGTTTCGAGAACTTGATAAGCGGCTTTTGTCAGTCAACCAGACTGCCCCACCAAATGGATTAATTCGGAATAGTTGGAAACTTTAGGAATGCGATCTCTGGGTTCAATTTTTCAGTACTAGTTCGCTAAAGTAGAAGAGCTTCAAAGTCTCTGGAATTGAGCAATTCATGTGTCGAAATAGGGCAAGTTTTGAAATCCCATCGCCGGGGTGGTTCTAATTCTGTAAAGTGTCGTATATTTCTGGAACGTACATACTCTTTATCTAGTTCTGGGCGTTGCAAAGACTCTACCGAAATACGAGCTAGGGTAATGATCGTTGTCATCTTAATAAATTACCTTTGTTTTGAGATTAAGATAGCGTTTTAGCTAACCTTTTGCCTGTACTTCATGCACCTTTTATTCCAAAACTTAGCTCCAATCCCTGGAGAAACCCTCGCAGCCTATGTGCAGCGGGTGCCGATGAAATTGGGCCTGAGCCAGAAAGAGTTGGCGGAGAAGGCCGGGATCCAGCCTCAAAGTGTAGGCAAGATTGAGCGTGGTCAAACCACACGGCTAAAGCAGAAGCCTAAAAGCAGTCTCGTGAAAGCTTTGGGTATCCCAGTGGACTATCTAGATGCGGTCTATCGCCGTGGAGGAAATCGCAGTCCTCAAATTCTGTCCCCAATGTTAAGTACCTGGAACGTTACCCGATCCTATTTGGACGACTCCGCGCTCAAAGCACTGCTTCGCCTGTGGGAGCAAGTTGCAAGATCGCTGCTCAGGGTGCCAAGAGCCTATCGCCTCTCTCAAGTTTCGATTCTGTCCTTACTGTGGCAAATCAAATAAAGACGTCAATAGCTAAAGAGCTTTCATTGAGAGTTAGAAGCGTAAACGGCCTCAATACATGACATTGATTCTGTTAAAGCTCGCAAAAAGGCAAGCGCTGAGACACGACAGCCAACCTGTTACTTTTCAGGGAAATGACATATATCTTGTTAGTGCCTGCTTAGGAAACTGGACAGAGACAAACGACTAAAACCGCCTTATGGCGAGGGGTATAGCGATTCTGGTCTGGCGACATGAATGCGTTAAGACGTCACTTAATTTGTTACTCGACACCTCTAGCGGCAGCAGAGCAAACAGGTCACGATCCTCAAATTTTGTTCAAACACTATGCCTCCGTCGTCTCCTCCCTGCTCTCATTCAAGTTTTGTCCCTGTACCTTGACTTTCTAAACCAACTGGAGCTACTGCAATTTGCTCAGTGGTTAAAGCTGAGCTTTTTATGGTGCCCTGCGCAGCAACAATCCAGCCCAAACGCTAAAGCGACGACAGTTGTTTTTAGAGTAATTTACCTCGCTCCCCTTTGACGATGGGGCGGCTTTGGCTGCTGGCAGAATTCGGTCAGCCTTGCCAGTTCAGGAACTGCTATTGGCCTCTATGACTTGCAAATAGCGGCGATCGCCCAGGCAAACAATCTGATCTTAGTCACTCACAACACGCGAGAGTTTGAACGCATGGACGGTTTACAGATTGAAGACTGGGAACTTGCTTCGTAGTACAAGTAACTTACCCGAAGGACATCAGTAACCGGGTTTCTGTACCGGCATTCTAGCGATCGCGCTCAGATGATTTCTCTGCACAGTCAGGCTTCAGCGCCTTGCGAGTCAGGCTGGTGGTGTACCACCCCGCCGAGATCGCTAGTACCGCACCGCCGCCCTGGAGGGCAATTTTTCCAGTGGATGGCCCCTCTTGAAACAGCGCCAGGCCCAGAGACCCAAAATAGACGTACAGCGCAATCACCGGCAGCATGCCTACCCACGAAAAAAAGCAGTACTGCCAGAAGTTGACTCGGGTGCAGCTAAAGCCGTAGTTGAGAATATTCGATGGCACCAGGGGCGACAGCCGCGTCAGCAGCAAAATCTTCCAGCCCTGTTGGCCCACGGCGTGGTCGAGCTGAGCAAAGTTGGGGTTTTTGCTGATCCAGCGCTTGATTCGATTGCGGGCCAGGCCTCGCCCTACCCCGTAGCAGGCGATCGCCCCCAACAGGTCTGCGATAGAGGCCACCGCAACGCCTTTTAGCCCAAAGGCAGCCCCCGCCACCAAAATGAGCACGATGTTGGGCAAGCCCACTACAGTCGCCAAGACGTACAGCCCGATAAAGGCTGGAATGGCCCCATTGCCTAGCGCCGATAGCCAGTGGTAGGTGCCCACAAACCAGGCTTGCAGCGGCAGCTTGCTACTCAGCAGCACCAGCCCCGCACCAGCCACCGCCAAAACCCAAAACCTACGGCTCCGCAAAAATGTCAGTTTCATTATTAAATGTGATCCCAGACCAATAGAGCCTGCATCAGGGATGCCTAATCGTAATCAGCGATCGCACGTTTCAGCGTCTGCCCTAGGATGCGTAAGCGGTGAGGCACCAGCCCCGCTATCGCCACAGACCCAATGCCTATGCCCCCCTGTTCCCCCGCTCCCCCCGCAATTAGCAGAGCACCAGCCACCCGGTAGATGTGCTCAGCATGCCGCCGTGCCAGCATGGGAAAAATTTCAAGGGAGCAAATATGGCCCTCGACGGCGTTGTTTTAGACATTGATGGCACTCTGGTTTTGAGCAATGATATCCATGCCCGAGCCTGGGTCGAGGCCTTTGCTCGCCAGGGCTACGACGTAACCTATGACCAGGTGCGACCGCTGATGGGGATGGGGGGCGATCAGCTCATACCCCATCTGTTTGCTGAACTCAGTGAGGACAAAGACCCCGGCAAGACGATCGCCAGCGACCACAAAGAGCTGGTCTTAACCCAGTACCGTCCGCAGCTCAAGCCCACCGCCGGAGCGCGAGATCTGGTCGAAAAACTGCTGGCTACCGAGTTGCATGTGATAGTCGCCACCTCCGCCAGCGATCGCGAGCTGTCCGTCATGCTCAAGGTCGCCAATGTAGACGATCTGCTGCACGAAACAACCTCATCCAGCGAGGCCGACAACTCTAAACCCGCCCCCGACATTATTGTGGCTGCCCTGCAAAAGGCTAAGCTCGCGCCCGATCGCGTGGTCATGTTGGCCGATACCCCCTACGATATCGAGGCCGCCAGCAAAGCCGGGGTAGCGGTCATTGCCGTCCGATCCGGTGGCTTTAGCGATCAAGAATTGGCGGGCGCGATCGCCATCTACGACGACCCTGCCGACTTGCTCCACCACTACGATCGCTCACCGTTGGGGCAAACCGCATTGGTTTAACCCGCCACGCAGCGCCTGATCTAGCCCTAGCTTGCTCTTTCGCTCAGGTAAAGGTTGGTGACGTACTTCAAATTTACCGTGCCGTCGATCGCAGCCCAGGCCCGGTGCCAGGCGGTCATGGCGTCTAAAAACTGCGCGTGCGCCCGGCCCTCCTTGGGAATGTAGGACGAGCTGAGCGATCGCCCCACCACCTCGGGCAGTGTCAGTATTTGGCCGTAGGCAAAGCTCAAATGGCGCACGGGCGAAAACCTGGCCTGCTCTACGGCCTTAATCGACTGGGTGTGGTTGTGGTGGTCAACGGCGCGGGTCGCCGCCGCCTGAATAATCTGACGGTAGGCCCCCGTTCTCGGATCGTTGATGTCCCAGTCATTCCAGAGCAGAGCGAGTCGCCCGCCCGGCAGCAACATGCGGCTAAATTCTGCCAGGGCCAGCGGTGCGTTGAACCAGTGAAACGACTGGCAGCAGGTAATGATATGCACAGAGCGATCGGCCAGCCCCGTTTGCTCAGCGGTACCGATTTGAAAGCTGACTCGGGGGTGAGGCTCAGCGGCCTCACGCATGGCCGCATTGGGTTCTAGGGCAATTACCCTGGGGCCATACTCGCTCAGCAGTCGGCTCGAAATGCCGGTGCCGGCACCAATATCGGCGACTACCAGAGCTTGGGGGTCGCCCAGGTCAGCTAAAATAGCCGCGATCGCCTCCTCTGGATACCTGGGTCGATAGCGGGCATAGTCTTGGGCGCGATCAGTAAAGCGCCCCAGCGGGTTAAGGGTATGAAGCGGTAAGACATTGGGGGCCACAGAGCGATCGCCAGCGCTACGTTGTTATCATACTGTGACCAAGCAGCGGCGCAGGTAGCCTTACCAAGGCCCACCGCGAATCCGCTACAGTAGGCAACACCCCCGCACCTCCGCAACTATGACCACGACCAAGCTTAAACCCGACTGGGCTGGCGACGACCTGCTCTCGCGGCTCGTTAACCGCGCCATTCAAACCCCCGCCCTTTACGCGCTAATGAAGCGTCAGGCCCGCCAAGTACTGATCAAAACTGCCGAAAAAAAGGGCGTAGCCTGGCGGCAGACCTGCGTAGATTTAGATACGCCCGACATGCGGCAGCGGCTAGACCATCTGACCAACCCAGCCGTGGTTTACCCCGACTATTACCGGATGCCCTTTCACGCCTACAGCGAGGGCAACCTGTGCTGGCAAGCCGCCTTTGAGGCCGCCCCCGCTACCTACGCTATGGCTCTGCGTATTTGGCCCCAGGACGATATCTCCTGGCAGGAGGCTCAGGCGCGGCTGCGGCAGAGCGTGCTCACCGTACTCGACCAGCACGGCCCGACCCAGGTCAACGACATTCTCGATCTGGGCTGCTCGGTGGGCATTTCGACCCTCAGCCTGCATCGCCACTACGCCCAGAAAGTGTCTCCAGCCCGCTCGGTGCGCACCGTCGGCCTCGACCTCTCGCCCTACATGCTGGCCGTCGCCCAGCACCAGGATGCCGAGGGCGAAATCGCCCAGTGGGTGCATGCCCAGGCCGAAGCCACCGGCTTCCCCGATGCATCTTTTGATCTGGTGACGATGCAGTTTGTGGCCCACGAGCTGCCGCGCTCTGCAACTCAGGCTATTTTTGCCGAGGCCGTGCGGGTGCTGCGGCCCGGCGGCGTTCTGGCCATTACCGACAATAACCCCAAGTCGCCGGTAATTCAGGCGCTGCCCCCGGTGCTGTTTACGCTGATGAAAAGCACCGAACCCTGGAGCGATGATTACTACACCTTTGATTTAGAAACGGCCCTAGTCGCCGCTGGCTTTGAGCCGCCGGTGACGGTGGCCAGCGACCCCCGCCACCGCACCCTGGCAGCGCGCAAGCCAAACCTATAGGGGCGCAAGCCTTGCGCCCAAGGCAGCATCTGTCGCCCTAAAATCTGTAATCCTGGCATCTGTCGTCATGACAACCGTCGCTCAGGCTAAGGAATTGAGGATAAAGTACGTCCGCAGAAATACAGGTAGAATAGGCTCAGTGCTGGCATAGAATACCTGGCACTAGTACTCAGTTTGCGATCGCAGCGGTCGTTCGCAACTCGCCACCGGCACAGCCTTAGTAACGGCAGGGATAAACCATGGGTGAATGGCTCGATCACAGCGTTTTGGTAGATGTCGATGTGCCGGTAGAAACGTCCTGGAATTTGTGGTCTGACCTGGAGCAAATGCCCCGCTGGATGAAGTGGATCGACTCTGTTAAAATCTCCGACGCTAACCCCGACCTTTCAGAGTGGAAGCTGGCCTCGCGCGGGCTAGAGTTTACCTGGCGCTCTAAAATCACCAACCTGGTGCCCCTGCAAATTATTCAGTGGGAGGCGGTCGATGGTTTGCCCAACCGGGGCGCGATTCGCTTTTACGATCGCCAAGAGGGTGAGTCTACCGTCAAGCTCACCGTGTCTTACTCGGTGCCCGCTGTGATCAAGTGGATGGACGGGCTATTTTTGGGCCGCCTGGTAGAATCTACCCTGCAAGACGACCTCAACCGCTTTCGCGACTACGCCATAGCCGCCAAGCAGTCACCTCCGGCCTAGGCGCTATGGGCCTCACGGTAGAGCAGCCCCCCACCCCAGCGATCGCGGCAGGCTTTCACCACAGCTGGCAGGTACTGACCGATGCGCTCAGTCCATTGCCAGGCGGCCAGCGTCGCCACTACGCCACGCTGCTGCTCACCCGGCTGATTGCGGTAGCGGCTTTGCAGCAGCGGGGCTACCTAGGCGGTGACGAGTGGTATCTGCACAACCAGTTTGGCCAGAGTCAGCAGCGCGATCGGGATAGGTTTTTTGCCCAAGTGCTGCAACCCCTTTACCAGCAGGGCTTTACCCTACCGGCAGAAGAGCGCCCCCCAGCTTTTGCCCAGCGGTTTGGCTCCCTACCCTTTGTGCCCACCGGGCCGTTTCGGTTTACTGCGCTAGACCAGCGCTGGGGCCATATTCCCCTGCCCGATGCGGCTTTTGAACCTGCCCTCAACTGGCTAGCCGACCTGGCGGCGGTGGCTCCCGCAGGGCTCGATGCGGGCCTGAGCATCCTGCTAGAGCAGGCGGTCAATGGCGTAGATGGGGCGGCGGTGGCGACGCCTGAACCGCTGCTGAAGGCGCTGTGCGATCGCACTATCCACGCCACCCTGCTCGATCGGGCTGAAGCACTGATCGGGCGGCGGCCTAAATCAACCACTCAGTTGCTGAGCAGCCTCTCCCCCGCCGCCGCCGGAGCGCTGTTAGGCGAACTGGGCCAACTTACCCTGCTCGACCCGGCCTGCGGGTCGGGCCGCTTTCTCGTAGCGGCGCTCAATCAGCTGATTGATTTAGCCCAGAGGCTGCGGGCGATCGCAGCCCAAAATTCTGTCAAACCTGTCCCCGACTGGGCTCGACCTTCCCTCGGTGGGTCTAGCTTAGACTCTACGCTGGGTCTCTATCACCACCTGACCACCCACGTCCTCTACGGCCTCGACCTGTGGCCCCCCGCCGTAGAACTGGCCCGGCTGCGGCTGTGGCTGCAGGGGGTGCAGCACACCAGCCGCCCCGCTGAGTTAGCCAGTCTGCCTGACCTAACGCTGACGGTAATCCAGGGCAACGCCCTGGTTGGCCTGGTGCGGGTCGATGACGAACGCTTCGACCAGGTGCAGCCGAAACGGGGGGTAAAGGCAAAAACCCCAGAGCCAGAGACCCCGCTCCAAGGCAACCTGCTGCAGCCGCTGATCGCTGATAACTACCAGTCGGTGCTGGCCGAACGTCAGGTGCGGCTAGAGCACTACCGTAGCCAGACCCAGCTTTTGGCCGAGATGGGCAACGTACCGGCCTATGCCCAGGCCGATTTTTTGCGCGATCGCCTCGACGAACTCAACGCCATTGCCCACGGCAAGCTCACCCATCTGCTGTGGAGCGAGTGCAGCCAGCAGCTCGGCCTGCGCATTGCCGACCCTAGCGGCAGTCGTCCCACCCGCCCCCTCAGCCAGGCCGATGTCGAAGTTGCTCAACCCTTTCACTGGGGGTTCTATTTTCACCACCGGCTGCGGGATCAGGGCGGCTTTGATATGGTGCTCAGCCACTTTCCCCAGGGGGCAGTAGAGGCCACCCAGGCAGGGTTTGTAGAGCGCTACGCCACCCTGTTTGAGTACAAGAATGTCGCCCCTTCCACCTTCTTGCACAACCACCAGCCAGTGCTCACCATCGACCCCGACCTCACCCAGGCCTGGGCCGAGTATCGGGGTCAGTTCACCTGGCTAAGCCAGTATCTACGCCGCTCTAAGCACTACCCCTACAGCAGCCACCGGGGCCAGAGCCGACTCTACAGGTCGCGGCTGTTTCTAGAACGCAGTTTGCAGCTGCTGCGGCCCGGCGGTCGCTGCGCCGTGGTTCTTGACCCATTCTGGGCGCAGAGCAACAGCGCCTCCCTCCGCCACTGGCTACAGCGTGAGACCGATTTGGCGACCGTGGTCGATCTATCCAATCATCAGAAGCTTTGGCCCGATGTGCCCGCTCGCACCACCCTTTGCGCGCTCTGGCTCCGCCACCAGGGACCCACCCAGGCCAGCCCCTACAGCGCCTACGCCAAGCCCGACAGTGCCCTAACCCCAACGACCCTCGGGGACGTGCTGCAACGCCTCCTCCACCTGGCGGAATAG
The DNA here is from genome assembly GCA_049646445.1 of Nodosilinea sp. GTDB lineage: Bacteria > Cyanobacteriota > Cyanobacteriia > Phormidesmidales > Phormidesmidaceae > Nodosilinea. The sequence goes on from JBARVV010000080.1 coordinate 23,900, forward strand.
GGCCGGTAGGTCAGCAGCATTGTCGATCGCGACATCAGCTCTGGCTACTTTTTCGGCTAGGGGCATCTGGCTCTGAATGCGGGCGTTGGCCTGCTCTAGGGTGAGATGGTTGCGATCCATCAGTCGCTGGCGCTGGAGATCTAAAGGACAGCTCACCACCCAGATTTCGCTCACCTGGTCGGTCAGGTTGGCCTCAAACAACAGCGGAATCACCTGCACCACGACGGGAGCCTCGGCCAGTTCAGCTATGGCCGCCTTAAAGCGCTCACGGACCACGGGGTGAATTTGCTGCTCTAGCCAGGTCTTTTCGGCGGGCTGGTTGAAAACAATTTCCCCCAGCTGGCCCCGGTTCAGGCTACCGTCTTGTCGCAGGAGGGATGCTCCGTAGCGGGTCACAATGGCCGCTAGGGCTGGGGCACCCGGCTCCACCGCCTGACGGGCGTAGAGGTCGGCATCGAGCACCGGAATTTGGTGCTGCCGGGCCAGATAGTCTGCCACCGTCGATTTGCCCGTGGCAATGCCCCCGGTTAGCCCAATGATGCGCTGGCCCATGCGGCGATCGCCTCCGTTAGTCCGTCTAGGGTGTACTCCGCTGGCTCAATATCGACTCGACCCAGCAATCGGTGGCAGGTGTCGGAGGTTTTGGGGCCAATGGAAGCGATCGCCACGCCCTTGAGCACCTCGCGCCAGCCCGCACCCAGTCCCTGCTCCAGTAGCTGTGCGGTATGCGTTACGGTCTTAGAACTTGCAAACGTAATGACATCCACACGGCCATATTTGAGCGCCTGAAGCGCCGCTGCATCCGGGGACTCAGGACAGCCCGATTCGTAGGCGGCCACCTCCACCACCTCGGCCCCGGCAGCGGTGAACTCCTGCACTAGCACCTCTCGCCCGCCGCTCTCCACGCGGGGAAACAGCAGCCGCTGCCCCGCCACCGATTCAGGAAAGTGATTGACCATTGAGTCGGCCACAAAGTCGGGCGGCACGAAGTCGGGCACCAGCCCTCGCTTTCTCAGCACCGCCGCCGTCTTGCGGCCCACTACGGCAATTTTGAGCCTGCTTAGCGCCCGCAGATCTTGGCTCTGATCGAGCAGGCGATCGACAAAGAAATTCACCGCATTGGCGGAGGAGAGAATCAGCCAGTGGAAGGTGGGCAGAGATGCGATCGCCCCATCTAGCCCCGCCCAGCTCGACGGCGATCGCATCTCTAGCGCTGGCAGGTCAACTACCGTGGCTCCCTGGGCCGTCAGCAGGTCGGCAAAGGCACTCGATTGCTCCGTAGCGCGGGTGATTAGGATGGTTTTGTTGGAGAGTGGAAGGGGAGCGGAAGAGGGGGAGAGGGGGAGAGGGGGTGCGTAGGGTGAATTCGCGAAGCAATGCACCGCTGCGGGGATCTCTGCAAAATTTTGGATTTTGGATTTTGGATTTTGGATTGGTTGGTTCCCGGCAGCTAAATACCGACGTAGGCGAACGACTTCGCCAAACACAATCACGCAGGGCGACAGTGTTTCTCCCCGCGTCACCTGGCGAATGGTGAGCAACGTGCCTTCCCATACCTGCTGCTGGGGGTGACCGCCCCAGCGGATGATGGCCACCGGCATGTCGCCTCGGCAGCCGTTTTGGCGCAGGCGGTGAATAATTTCTTCGAGGTGGCGGCTGCCCATGAGCAGCACCAGGGTGTGCAGGCGGGCCAGGGTGGGCCAGTCGAGCAGATCAAGGTCGTGGGCGGTAAAGACGCCAAAGCCGTGGCTCCACACCGGGTCGGTGAGGGGAATGCCTGCCAGCAGCGGAGCCGCCAGCGCTGAGGATATGCCGGGCACCACTTCCACCAGGCAGCCCGCCTCGCGCAGGGCCTGCACCTCAGCGGCGGTGCGACCAAAGATAAAGGGGTCGCCGCTTTTGAGGCGTACCACCTGACGACCTTCTAAAGCCAGCTTGACCAAGAGCTGAGTGATTTCGGCCTGGGGAGTGCTAGGCTGACCGCCGCGCTTGCCGACATTGATGCGATCGCACCCTACCGGCAGCAGTGCCAATAACGACTCATCTACCAGGGCGTCGTAGACCAGGCACTCGGCCCGCTGCAGCAGCGCGTACCCCCGCACGGTGAGGTAGTCGATCGCCCCCGGCCCGGCTCCTACGATAAAAACTGTCCCTGGCTGAGTCATGATAAAACGCTACACTGACACGCCTCTTAAAGGGTGACAGATGACCATTTAGATACGATTACCCACCCAGTTTACGCACGAAGTTACCCGCCAGCGTGGACTATTTTTGGCCGAACAATTAGAGAGCCAACCTTAGTCGGTATCTAAATCTGTGAGATATAAGGACTTAAACTCTTCAGCGGCAGTTGCGTCAATCTTATAGAGCGCTCGAATGATCGCCAATACTGTCTCAGAGCTAGGATCACGTAGCTCATTGGCCCATCGAAACACGTTAGACGAGCCAATACCCATCGCGGTTGCAAGCTTGCCCTGGCTAATCCCGTATTTTTCTAGGACTGTCTTTAGTACATTTCCTGCTCTACCCATGCTTCTAATCGTCTCAGAAGCAGGATTTCACGTATACATTCCAAATGGACTGTGCTAGGCTGACCACATGCCAAATGGACTGTGATTCTCATAAGGACAGTATCCCTATGCCTCAAGCCTTTCTGACTTCACCACTGCCCAGCACCGACACCCAGACTGCGATTGCTATCGAACCAACTGCCGAACCTGGTAGAGAAAAGGTCTTGCTTACTCTCACAGGTTCCGCTTTCGCCATAGAACGGGTGATCCATGAACTGTACCGGGTTGGCTTTGCAGAGGTGCGCGAATGGAGCAAGCCTGTCCCCACGGGCAAGATTAATGAAGTGATGAGGGTGTTAACCCGGTATGTGATTTCGGAGTGATTTTGGCAGTGGAGTACAGATAAGAATCGCTCAAGGATGGCGCTATCGCTCATGCTTTTTTGCAGGTTAGTTCAAACCTAGCCTGCACTAGCACGATTGAAAATTAGCTCAAAGACCTTGCTGCACTTTTCCGAAAACATCATTCGGTCATAGGTAGTAGGTAGGTTCTGATCTAGCACTTCCTCGACGACAGACTTGACCCTGAGCTTACTCTGGTCGTCTCGGTGCCAGTCTTGTACGAGAACCTTAGGCTTTTGATCATGCAAACGGGTAAGGAGCGATTTAGCCGCCAGTTTCACTTCCTTAACTTCAGCAGCGGTCATTCGATCTTTCTGGAGCAGATCAAATAGTTCTAGCTCTTCGACGGTTAAGCCTTCTCGGATATGACGTTCTTCTTCTTCTTTAAGATTTTCGGCGAAGTCAACCAGAGCATCGTAATAGTTTTCAGTAGTAGATCCACCAGCATTGTATTGATCAACGATCGCCTGAAATCTCTGAGCAAAATCAGTTCGGGTGACATTTCTCTGAAGCATTTTCTCAATTTTTCGCTCTAGAAAGCTACGCAAATCAGCGATCTCAATATGCTTGTGCTTGACCTGATTGAAATCGGTCTTAAGCTGTTCAAAGTTAGCTTGGCTCAAATCCCAGGTTTTTCCCTGCTGGACAATTTTGTATTCAGCACCATACTCCTGCTCCTTAAAGCCTTCCTCCTCGGAGATGACACTTTCGTCCAGAAGCTCGGCGATTTTGAGTTTTACCTGCTCAATATCGACATCGCCAATGCGACTATCTATGACACCCCTTAGGTACTGAAAGACTGCTACTAGAATCCTAGGATTACTAAGGATTTCAGGTTTGCAGGCTTCGTAGAGGGCACTGATAGTATTCTCGTACACGACAAACTCTTTGCGCCATTCATCGCGGGTAAGAAGGATGTCGGCGTAGTCGTCGAACTGGCTCAAGTTTTTGAAAATGTCTTCTTCTCTAGAGAGACTGGCTAGGTCAATATCGTGACTACGGCAAAAGCTCAATCCTTGGGCGATCGCATCATCCAGCAATACAAACAGCTTGTCTTTTTCCTCAACGGGTTGAGATTCACTGATTTCGTCTGCCGTGCTGCTTCTTCCCAAGGCATAGCTAGCAAGAGCCTTTTTCATGTTGCGGAAGACGTTGTAGTAGTCAATGATTTCGCCGTTTTCTTTGGTAATGCTATTGATGATGTAGGAGCAGACCCGGTTGGCGCGGGTAATTGTTTGCATCAGAGTATGGTCTTTCATGGGTTTATCTAGATAGACCGTAGAAAGGCTGGGCACATCAAACCCAGTCAGCCACATAGCGCAGACAAACACGAGCCGGAGAGGGTGTTCAGGGTCTTTGAACTGATATTCCACATCATGACCTTGGGCATCGAGGGTATTCCAGCGATCGCGGTGAGGCTTGATATCTAACCCCTGATCGGCAAACCGTTTAACTTCTTCCTCACTATTTTCAAAGCTAATGACCACCGCCATATCTGTTTCTCGCATGAAAGCAAGAATCTTCTTGAGCTTGGCCTTCTCAATTTCGTTTTTAGACTTGCTGATACGCCCGACTAAATTTTTGATTTCCTCTTTCCAAAGGCGTTGCACCTTGTCGTACATGCGAACGGCGGTGAACTTATCGATCGAGACGACTGCACCCTTACCCAGGTAGCCACGGCGGGGAAAATGATAAACAATATCTTCGGCAATGCGTTCTAACCGATCAGACCGCTTAATGACTTCTACTTCATTGGAAAACTGCCGTTCAAGCTTGGCCTGTTGGGCCTCGTCAAGGTCTTCGTCTTCCAGAATTTTGTAAAACTCATCGCTTAAATCGTCGTTCTGGATCAGAACTTCAGGCACCCGCTTTTTATAAAACAAGGGCACTGTTGCCCCATCATCCATTGATTGAGAAAAGTTGTACTCGCTGACGTAATCCCCAAACCATTGGTTAGTCTTGCGATCGCGCCCTAGCAACGGCGTACCCGTAAAGGCCAAATAATTGGCATTGGGTAAACCTGCCCGCATGTTTTCTGCCAGAGACTTGTATTGGGTACGGTGGGCCTCATCCACAATCACGATAATTTCATTGCTGTTGTTGAGCAGCGGATATTTTTTACCCTTAGGCCAGCGGAACTTTTGAATTAGAGTAAAGAGGATACGTTTATCTTGCGAGAGGTAGTCTCGCATTTGATCGCTGTTGCGGGGTTGGGCGGCTTCGTTTTTGTTGACGGTTTCAGTGTTGAGGAAAGTACGGTAGATCTGTCGATCCAGGTCATCTCGATCGGTGACGACCACAAAGGTAAAGTTGCCCGTTAGCTTTCGCAAGATCTTACGGACGTAGAAAATCATTGAGAAGCTCTTGCCTGACCCCTGGGTATGCCAGAAGACGCCCAGCTTGCCCTCTTTGCTCTCCCGCTGCTGGACAGACTCGATCGCCCGGTTAACCCCAATGAACTGGTGATTTTGAGCAATAATTTTGTCGGCTTGGTTATGGAAGATAACGAAGTTTTCTACGTAGTCGAGTAGTTTGGCTGGGGCACAAAGCCCATCGATCGCCCGTTCTAGGCTAGTCCCCGATTCTTTGATCTGCTCTCGGTCGATTTTTTCTTTTTCGTCGTCTACTCGCAGCCAGTTAAAGAAGTAGTCCCAACTGGCAGTGAAGCTGCCGACTTTAGTTTCTAGGGCATTGGAGAGAATGCAGACAGCATTGGTATGGAAGAGTTGGGGAATGTCGCGCTTGTAGTTGGTGAGGTTGTCGTCAAAGGCGTTTTTGACGCTGACGTTAGAGTTCTTGAGTTCAAGAAAGACGATCGGTAGGCCGTTGATGTAAAGCAGGATATCGGGACGGCGAAAGTAGGTTTCGCCTTTGATCCACAGTTGGGAGACGGCTAAAAATTCGTTTTGCCTCGTGGGGCTGGGGTCGTTGAAGTCGATAACTTGTACCCGACCGGGGACAGTACGCCCCTGATCATTTTCGTACTCTACCTGGATACCGCTACGAATCAGGCCATCGAGTTCGTAGTTAGCGGCGGTAGTAGACATGGCCGATCGCGGCTGGGTCAGCACCGCCACGGCTCTATCGACGGCAGTTTCGGGAAGATCGGGGTTGAGGCGCAGGGCAGCGGCTTTGAGTCGATCGCGCAAAATCACTTCCCGCTTGTCACTCCGGTTAGAGCGATCGTTGAGGTCTTCTCGATTAGCCGTGTTGCAGTTCAGCAGTTGAAAACCATACTCACGCCGGAGCTTGCGGAGCGTAGCCTGCTCGATCTGGTCTTCGGAGATGAAGTTGGGCATGGGGAATGCTGAAATTGCGGGCAGAGTCAACCTGCTTCTGTTCTATCTTTCCCCTAAGGTTGACTAATTTCCGCAAAATGTGCGGGCTTTGCTATAAATCACCAGCCAGGTGTAAAGGCTTAGTCAAGCTCGCCAACATCCCGGAGTATGGCTTTAATGAGGCTACGGCGAATATAAATGCCGTTGGCCTGCAAGGTTTGAATGTAGGGCTGTAGAGCTGCAATCAAGCCTGCTTTTTTGGCCCGACGCAAAATGCCGAGGGTACCAATACGTCGGAGGGTCAACCGTTCTGCTACTCGTCGGGCTTGGGCATCGTCGAGTAATACGGTGCTGTTGGGGATGGCTTGGGCCAGGGCGATCGCTTCGGCTTCGCCCCGATCAACCAAAATCAGCAGGGGTTCTAAAATGCCGGGTTCTGGGGCTTGCAGGGTCAGCCAGGTGACCTGGCTAACGGCCTGTGCCCCTGGTAGGCCAATGCCTTTAATGGTGACTTCCTCCCAAACGGCGGGAGGAATGAGCACCTGTGGATAGATCTGAGGCAGCAGGTCAAGCTGTTGAATGATGGCTAGGGCAATGAGGGGGCTGCTGTCGGCCACAATGGCGGCGTTAGTCATCGCGGAGTTCATCGGCGATTTGGTCGTCGTCTAGGTTAATGATGGGTATTTGCAGCCGCCCTAGTTCGTACATAAACCGTAGTTTGTCCATGCCGCAAAAGGTGGCGGCTTTGCCAAGGGAAAGGCGATGCAGCTCGAAGAGTTTGGCGGCTAGGAGAAAAACCAGCTCAGCCTCAAGCGCCTGGGGCGATTTACCAGAGGTGATGAGCAGGTCGTCGGGGTAGGGGATGGAGAGGCTGTGCATGGGGCTACCAGATACCTTAGACCGGATGGAATGCGCTGATAGTCAATTTTAACCCTGGGGGTCAGGGGCATCGTCTTTCATGCTGGGGGGAAATTGGATGTCGAGGTCTTCGACGGAGAGTTTGCCGGAGATGAGACGGGTGAGAAGGCGATCGCGGGTTTGTTGGAGAATTGTATTTCTCATCAATAAAGCTTCCTTTTGGTCAAAAGTTGGCTCTACTAGGAGACTGAATCTCCTAATCAAATCCCTGCCAGGATATAGCAATGGATAGAAAGTCATCACTTTTGCATTGGCTTGAGGTTGGGCTGATCCTGTAAAGAATTGGCTGATGAAATGTTTGAAGTTATCACTTTCAACTGAAATCCCTAAAAACAGGCTTTCCTCTGGACTTTTAGGCTTCAATCTAACCAAGTAGGAAGCAAAAACAGCAGAAAGATGTAGTTTGTGAATTCTTTTAGCGTATCCAACGGTTGCCCCTGTACGAGCAACAACGATATCTCCTTCATTTAATAGGTATTTTTTTAGTTCTGATTCAGGGACTTTACAGTAGGGAACAGCAGACCAATCGATAACTGTTGGTACGATATCGGTGATTCGGAGAAACTTTGGCCCGATTTCTTGATCCTCTGCACTAGCTGTATACCCATATTGAGTAGTAACTAATTCGCTTAAGCGTTTAACTTCCCAGTCTTCGGGAATGCCTTTGTGAAAGGTGACCTGCTCATGCCCCGGAAAGCGCAGCCGCACAAACCATTCCCGGTAGATTTCCTCGGCCATTTTTTCTAGTAAGGCTATGCGGCGGGTGTTGTTTTCGATCAAGTCATCATAGGCCGACAGCACCGCCGAAATCTTCCTCTGCACAGGCAGCGGGGGGATTGATATGTCACATTCTCCAAAATCTTTAAGAATAACTCTCGGTATAGCAGCGCCAGTGATAAAATTTTGCTTGATATAATTCTTAAAGGAACTCCAAGACAATAAATGCTTCAAAAAAGTTGGCAGCAGCTTATCAGGTTTTGGTCGAAGAATTGCCACGGAAGAAAGTAATACAACATCCATATCCTCTCGCACCTCACAAGTTGTATCTATCGCAGAATTGCCGTCCTTGGCGATTAGGATATCCCCCTTTTTTGGCTTGCATCCGGATTTGACTAACTTTATATAGTCAGCTTCTGAAATGTGCCTACAACTGGTCAAATCAATGCCATATTCTGTCAGATCTTTTACTGATGCCATAGGCAAACCTTGTACGACAGACGGAGGACTCAAGTGTGCGCCATCTGTAATCTTGGAGCAGATATCTTTTAGTTTTTTGGTTTCCCACTTAGTCATTGCTTTTTGCGTTTGCGATCGCCTTCACGTTATATCCAATAATCCCCTCTAGCTGATGCGCTTCCTGATTCAGCACCTCTAACTGCCGGTTTAGCTCCAAAATCTCCTCAATAAACTCCTCTTCCGTCTTGCCATCTTCCTCAATCACCACCCCCACATATCGCCCAGGGTTTAGCGAATAGTCTTGCTCCTTCACCTCCTCTGGTGTGGCCAGTTTGCATAGCCCCGTCACATCCTCATATCGCGCTTCTGGAAACCGCTCTTGCAGCCAGCGAATGTGCCTAAAAAACGACTCCGCCGATTTCACCTCAGCGTGTAGCGTTTCCAGGTTGGTTTTCAGCGCCTTGACCTGACGATCAATTTGGGTTCGTTTACCGTTTTTCTCCTGTTTTGCCTTCTCAACTAACGCCGCCTCATGGGTACGAATAGTCTTATCAAGCTGCTTTAGCCCCTGGTGTAGCTGCTCAAAAAACGGCTCAAACGCTTGACTCAACCCATGCTGATCAAGATTCTGGGCTTCAATACCGTCACTTAACTCTCTGCTAGAGGCAGACGCCGCAAAATACTTCTCTCCATACGCCTGATAGGCTTTCTCTAAATCGTCTAGCCCATCCCAGAGCTGCAAGAAATTAACCGCCGCTTCTTTGCCGGTAATGCTGCCCTCTGCCTCATCCAGCACCGCGATTAGCTGGGCCGATACGGGCTTAACCTGCTCCTGGTTTTCTCGCAGTTTCTCCATCCCCTGCTGAAAGTAGCGATCGATCAACCCGGTAAACCGCTGCCGTTTACCCCGCCGCAGATGGCTAATCACCGCCAGGTTGCTCACCTGCTCTGCCGAAAACTCTCGATGGGCACGGTCTACCTGGGTAAACACATTGCGGGAATCGATAAACAGAATCTTGTCATCGGGCTTGCCCTTATCAAAAAACCACAGCGTGGCAGGTAGCGTCACTGTGTAAAACATATTCGAGGGCAGAGTGAGCATCCCGTAGATCAGGTTTTGCTCAATCAGCGTCTGCCGAATGTCTGACTCAGAGTGCCGTGCATCCGAGGCCGAGTTGGCCATTACCAGCCCTGCCCGTCCCCCTGGCTTGAGGGAAGTGGCAAACAGGTTAATCCACAGGTAGTTGGCATTGGGCACCGTCTCGTTGCCCTGGTCGGCCTTTTTCGCCTTCGTCTTCTTTTGGGGAATGCCGTAGGTATTGAAGCGTCTATCCCCCAACACTCGGCCTAGGCTGACATCATCCACATTGAACGGTGGATTCGCTAGCACATAGTCAAAGTCTTCAAAGCTGCCAAAGGCGTCTTCGTAATAGGTGTTGGCCTGTCTCACCTCTCCCCGCAGACCATTCACGGCGATGTTCATTTTCGCCAGCTTCACCGTCTCTAGGGTCTTCTCTTGGCCATACACCACAAAGTCGTTGGGGTCAGCACCATTTTCTTCGGCGTGTTCTCGCACATATTTGCCCGACCACACAAACATGCCCCCCGACCCACTGGCTGGGTCTAGCAGCTTGCCCTGGGTTGGCTCAATCAGTTCCACCATCAGCCGCACCACCGAGTCTGGGGTGAAAAACTCTCCTCCACCCTGCCCTTCCGCCAGGGCAAACTTGGCCAAAAAGTATTGGTAGATCTGCCCAAACATATCTCCTGATGCATCGGGCGGAATGTTGGCAAAGTTCTTTAGCAGCCGGTTGGGGATAGTCGTATCTTGACCTCGCACCAGTCGAAAATACTCATCCTGGGGTAAGACACCCTCTAGGTCAGGCTTATGCTCCTCGATCGCCGCCATAGCCGCTTTCAGGGCTTGGGCAATATTTTCCTGCTCTGGCAGGTTCAGCAGATAGTCATACCGAGCATGGTCAGGCAGATAAGGTGATTTCCGAGAACTAAATTACCGATTTTTGCCATGCTAGCCTGTGTAGTAGTGAATCAGGAGAGCCTGCATGGGGTTACCTCTAAAGCCCAGTGAATCGTTGAGCGCTTCCCAAATCG
>JBARVV010000081.1:0-51821 GCA_049646445.1 Nodosilinea sp.
GCATTTCTCTATCCAAACAGGCGATGAAGGCCATTGAGAACCGATTGGAACGCAACCCTCTGCTGCCCAAATGGGACATTCTTATTCGTCCGGCCTAGACGGTATATTCTTTCCCGGAAATCACCCAGGGTTTCCACGCGACCGGCCCAACGGGCCGTTTTTGCGCCTCTAACCGGATATTTTTTAGATGCAAACTGCCTGATACATTTGTCGAACAGGCCGCCTAGAAGGCTGCGGCACTACGCTAGCCACAGCCCTTAAAGGATCGTCGGTGCTGGGGGGTTGGCCCCAGGGTTTGCAGGGCTAGCCGATGAGCGGCGCTACCATAGCCTTTATTGCGAGCCAGATGATAGCCGGGGTAGCGGCGATCGAGACGCGCGATTAGGCGATCGCGCCAGACCTTGGCCAAAATGCTGGCGGCAGCTATTTCGGTGTGCAGATGATCGCCCTGCACTACCGTTTGCTGGGGTAATCCCAGATTGGGGATGAGCTGGTTACCGTCAACTAAGCAAAGATCTGGTGACACACTCAGGCGACACAGCGCCCGGTTCATCGCCAAGAGACTGGCATAGAGAATATTTAATCGTTCAATGTCATAGATAGTGGCTAGCCCCAGAGCATAGTCTGTGGCCAGAGTTTGAATCGGTACTACCAAACTTTCGCGTCGGGCCGGGCTGAGCCGCTTGCTATCGGTCACCCCCAGCGACTGGAGCTGCTTACAGGCGCTGGGCAGCAGCACTACCGCTGCCGCCACCACAGGGCCAAACAGGCACCCCCGGCCTACTTCGTCTACCCCCGCCACTTTGGTTGCCGGGTCATACTTGGGCTCCACAGTGCTTAGCCCTGAGTCTACTCGTCACTATCGTCATCGGCAGCGGAAGACCGACGACGACGGCGACGGCGCACGTTGCTAGTGGCTTCGGCCTCTGGCTCAGATACCGCTTTGGCAGGATTGGGGTCAGCTATAACTGGGGCCTCAACAACTGGTTCAGGAATTCCTGCGATCGCCTCTGGCAGTGCAGTATTAGTATCGGGTGAAGCGTCAGCTTCTTCGGCCTTAGCGCGGGCCGCGCGGGTACGCACCGTGCGACTGGGGGATGGTTTAGACAATGAAGATGCGGGTTCAGCGATCGTGAGTACAGGTACCTCTGTCGAAGCCGCCGCTGAAGCATCTACTAGAGTTTCTTCGGCAGACAAGACCGCATCGGGGGGCGCTTGACCAGGCAGCACCACAGACACCACCACATTGCGCAGGTCAGGCACCTCCTGAGTCGACAGCACCATTGGCGAAATCCCCATCATGGCGTAAATACGCTGCTCATCGGGGGTCATTTCCACGGTCACTACTTGAGGCGTAGCTGTGGGCTTGCGAGTCCGGGATGAGTCGCTTTGCGAATCATTTCTGACCCCGGTTCGCCCTCGACCGCGAGGCGGCGCTTTATCTTCCTCTGGCTTACTGGTTGGCACCGAGGGTACCGATTCAGCAACCTCATTCTCTTCGGTACTAGGCCCTGGCGCTGCTTTGGCCACGGGTGCTTCTCTACCATTGCCCCGAGTGGTGGGTAGGGGGTCGCGGCGGCGACGGCGACGGTTGTTGCCTCGCCCTGAGCGATCTTGGTAGCTGGGGTGGTTAACCAGATCTAGCTCCTGCAGGTCGGGGCGACCCTCAAGGCTATCTGTATCCTCAGGGGGTGCCAGCTGAGGTGCAGCCCCACTGCCAGAAACTAGCGTACGGGGCATCTCTTGCCCGCTGTCGGCCGGAGCCTCACCGGGCAGATGAACCAAGTGGCCAAGCCCGCCGCACGTGGGGCAGGGACGACCAAATAACTCATAAATATTTTGGCCCTGACGCTTGCGGGTCAGCTCGACCAGTCCTAGCTCAGACAGCTGCGAAATTTGAGGTCGAGCTTTATCAGAGCGCAGAGCTTTGTTGAAATGCTCTAGCACCTGTAGTTTGTCGCGCCGCGAGTCCATATCGATGAAGTCGACCACGATCACCCCGGCAATGTTGCGCAGGCGCAGCTGTCGAGCAATTTCAGTAGCCGCTTCGCAGTTGGTCCACAGTACCGTTTCGCGAGCAGTGGCCGAGCGCGTAAAAGAGCCAGAGTTAACGTCAATAACCGTCAGCGCCTCGGTACGCTCAATAATAATGTAGCCACCGGAGGGTAGATCTACCCTGGGCTTGAGAGCCTCGCGAATGGCTGCATTAACCCGGAAATATTCCAGAATGGGATTGCGCTCGCGGTGATGGTCGATTAGTACCCCGGTAGGCACCTGGCCATCACTCCAGTTGGATAGGTGCTGCTTCACCCGCTTCATGCCGGTACTGGAATCCGTCACAATACGGTTTACGTCGGCATTGTAGGCGTCGCGCAGTACCCGCTGAATAAAGTCGTCATCGCGATTAAGCAGGGCGGGCGCACGGGTGTTTAAGGCCTGCTGCTGAATGCTTTCCCACTGCTTTTGCAGAGTTTCTAGATCTTCGATGATGGCATTTTCGCTAATGCCCTCGGCCTCGGTGCGTACCAACAGCCCCATACCGGCGGGCTTCACTAGAATAGCCAGTGCCCGCAGACGGTTGCGATCGCTCTCGCTGCGAATGCGTCGGGATAGATTGACTCCGCGCCCAGAGGGCATTAGCACCAGGTAGCGCCCCGGCAGGCTGATATTGCCCGTCAGGCGAGGGCCTTTGTTGCCGGTAGGCTCTTTCATGATCTGCACCAGCACTTTTTGCTGAGGCACTACAAGCTCGGTAATAGAACCGGCACTGCGCTTAAGCTTCAGAGGGCCAAGGTCGGTGACATGCATAAAGCCGTTGCGCTCGCTGTCACCGATATTGACGAAGGCGGCATCAATGCCGGGCAGTACGTTTTCTACCGTGCCTAGATAAATGTCGCTAACCTGGTGGCTACCCGTAGCCACAATCAGCTCTTGGATCTGATCTTCAGAAAAAACCGCAGCGATTCGGTTTTGCTCAGCAATAACAATCTGCTTCGGCATTCAAATTCCTCATACGACGCTCACCGGGGCGAATAAAGTCTGCTTTTCCTGCCCTGAGTGGGTGATTTGGCCATTCACCAGCCACGTCAACACCGCCACCGGGTCGTCGGAAAATTCGTTTGCAAAGGCTTTGCAATAAAGTTCACCGCGACACCGCAATGAACTTCTGCTTCCTAAGGGCATGCACAGAACACCTAACTCGCTGGGCGACTCTGGGAATTCTTGTTCGTACCGGATCTCGTTTGCGCTAGATCTGTTCGGGATAAACCGCACAAGCTGAACAAAAATTCTGACAGAAGCCTTGAGCGCTAAGGATGTGTAGCTACTTAAGACACTTGCTATGCACCTTTGCTCAGGTACATCAGCTCCTGCTGTGTGCATTATAGCGCTCAGCAGAAGCAGCAACATGATATTGCGTACCTTTTTACCACAAACAGGCAAAATCCGCACCCACAATGTTGATTTACACTGCTTGAGCTATCTCTCTAGTCAGCAAAAAGGGAGAGGAGATTGCGATCGCAATCTCCTCTCCCTAGGTACTACTACAACGCTAGATTAGGATGCCGAAGCCGCCGTAGCCCGAGTGCGGGTGCGTCGCTCAGCCGTAGCCACCTGGGGTTCAGGTTCAGCTTTGGGTTTCGGTTCAGTCCTAGGCTTAGGTTCAGTCTTAGGCTTTATTTGGGCCTTCGGCTTTGGCTCAGCCTGGGGCTGCGGTTGCACTGAACCCTCTACACCAGCTCCCTGAATCAGCAAAATCAGCATCGGGTCACGCTTGTCTAGCTCCCGCCGCACCAGGCGGCGCAGATCTTGGTCAAGGGCGGCTTTGAGAGCATCTAGATCAAGGGCAGCCTTGCCGTTGCCGTTGGATACCACTAGCTCAGCACCACGGTTAGACAGCACCTGAGCGATGATTTGCTTGACCTGCCCCTGGAATCGTTCCTGAGAAATTGACTGGGCTACCCCGCGAATTTGCACAGTGGGGTCAGCCACCAGCTTGCCGTTGTTGCCAACGGTGGCGGCAATGGTAACGACGCCATCTTCGGCTAGCTGCTGCCGTTCTTTGAGCACATCTCGGCCCACCACGCCCACGCGGGAAGCATCGACTAACTCAATACCCGAGGGCACCTTACCCGCTTTGCGAATGCCCGCTGGGTTGACTTCAACGATGTCGCCATTGTCGATAATCACCATGTTCTCAGCGGGTACACCCATGCTCTGAGCGGTTTCAGAGTGCTTCACCAGCATGCGGTGCTCGCCGTGCACGGGCAGGAAGTACTTGGGCCGGGTTAGCGCCAGCATTAGCTTTTGGTCTTCTTGGGCACCGTGGCCAGAGACGTGAATGCCTTTGTCTTTGCCGTAGACTACCTTGGCTCCGCGCATCATCAGCTTGTCGATGGTATTAACTACCGAGATGGTGTTGCCCGGAATGGGATTGGCGGAAAAGACCACCGTATCCCCGTTCTTAACCTTAATTTGCCGGTGGGAGTCATTGGCGATCCGGGTGAGTGCCGCCAGCGGTTCACCTTGGGAACCGGTAGTGAGAATTAGCACGTTCTCATCAGCGGTATGGCCCAGGGATTTGAGCGGCACAAACAGACTCTCAGGACACTTGATATAGCCTAGGTCGCGAGCGTGGGCGATTACGTTCAGCATGGAGCGGCCAACTACAAACACCTTGCGGTTGTGCTTTTGGGCCAGTTCCAGAATCATGTTGACCCGGTGTACCGACGACGAAAAGGTGGTGACAATCAGTCGCCCGTCGGCCTTGCTAAACTCGCGATCGAGGTTAGGGAATACCGATCGCTCCGAAGGCGTGTGACCGGGCACCTCAGAATTAGTAGAGTCACTGACCAGGCACAGCACTCCCTTTTCGCCCGCCTCCGCCAGTTTTTGAATGTCGAAGGTTTCGCCATCAACCGGGGTGTGGTCAAACTTGAAGTCGCCCGTATGGATCACGATGCCCACGGGGGTGTGAATAATCACCGAGCAGCTGTCAGCAATGGAGTGGGTATTGCGAATGTACTCGACTAGAAAAGAGTTACCGACCCGCACAGTTTCGCGGGGGCGCACCTGCCGCAGTTCAGTGCGATCGCTCATGCCCGCTTCTTCGAGCTTACCCTCTAGCAGCGCCATCGCTAAACGAGGACCATAGATCACCGGAATATCGAACTGCTTGAGGTGAAAGGCAATGCCCCCGATGTGGTCTTCGTGACCGTGGGTGACAATCATGCCCTTGATTTTATGGCGATTTTCCCGCAGGTAGGTAACGTCAGGCAGCACAATATTGACCCCATGCATGCCGTCAGTGGGAAAGGCTAGCCCTGCGTCGAGCAGCATAATTTCGTCGTTGATCTCAAAGATGCAGGTGTTCTTACCGATCTCGTGCAGGCCACCCAGGGGAATAATTTTCAGGGCGTTATTGGCAGAATTTGAAGTCATAAACAAATCTCGTCAGTAAACAATCGTTGTGAAAAATTGGCGTTGTGAAAAATTGGAAAAAGTAGCAACTGGCATTTAAGGCTAAACCACCTACAGCTGCCAAAAGATGTGTGACACCCGGCCGGGTGCAGCACTCTGACGGACAGAGCGCACGGCTAAGGCATTAATTGTTGGAATGAGAACCAGTAAGAACCGTTGAGGCCCAGGTCGATGTCGCAACATCGACAGGTAGAGCAGCTAGGGCCATAGACAGTACAGATAAATCCATAGATAAAATCACACAGGTAGAGAGGATAAACGGATATTCAGTTGTCAGAAAGCTAGAGGGAGCCAAGCTGTTGACTCTGATTGCCTGCTGCAAGGGCGCTTTAGTTAAGACTGGAACAGCACCACTCTCACCGGGGTTACGTGCTCACCCACCCAGTCAGATGCTCGGGGCTAAAACACCCTGGGCAGAGAGCTGCCGCAGCACCTCTGCAATCGCAATACTCACAGATTCATCGGGCATGCACAGAGGCGATCGCACCGCGCCCACTGGCCATCCCTGCTGAGCCAACGCTACCTTAAGCGGCACCGGGTTAGTGGTCAAAAACAATACCTTAAACAAAGGCAACAACTGTAAATGAATTTCAGTGGCCAACCGGGTCTTTCCGGCTTCGTAGGCCTGCACCATGCTTTTAATCTGAGGCCCGACTAGGTGGCTGGCCACACTCACTACTCCACAGCCGCCCACGGCAAGCACTGGCAGTGTTAGCGAGTCATCCCCTGAGTAAATGCCAAACTCAGCAGGAGTATGATAGCGAACCTGACTGGCATAATCTAAACTTCCACTGGCCTCCTTAATTGCCACTATATTCGATATTTTTGCCAGGCGGGCCGTAGTCTCTACAGCCAGGGCACAGCCGGTGCGCCCTGGGATGTTGTACAGCATTAGAGGTAAATCGGGTACCGCTGCTGCAATCTGGCTGAAATGCTGATATAGCCCCTCTTGCGAGGGCTTGTTGTAGTAAGGCACTACCTGTAGAGACCCATCTAGCCCCAGTTCGCAGGCGTGGCGGGTCGCTTCAATAGCCTCTGAGGTAGAGTTAGAACCCGTCCCCGCAACAACCTTAGCACGACCCGCCACGGCCGCTTTAACAACCTTATAAAGCTGGTACTCCTCCTGCCAGCTCAAGGTGGGTGACTCACCAGTGGTACCGCACACCACCAACCCATCACTGCCGTTGCTTACCAAAGAGTCAGCTAGGCGCTCGGCCACGGCATAGTCGACGGAGCCATCTTCAGAGAATGGCGTCACCATTGCCGTTAGCACTCTGCCAAAATACGTCACCCGAATGCCTTACATCCTACGAAATCTAAACTGGTTCAGTCCAATGTCCCTGAGATTATACCAAGTTCGCCCAATTCGGGCTGCCTCTAGGAAAGATTAGTGACTCGCTGCCACAGGCTGGGAAACCAGCAGCAGTTCTGCAATCTGCACGGCGTTCAGAGCCGCCCCCTTGCGAATTTGGTCGCCGCTGAGCCAAAGCTCTAGGGCGTTGGAGTTAGAGATATCCTGGCGAATGCGACCCACCAGCACATCATCTTGGCCGCTAGCCTCGATAGGCATAGGAAAATAGTTTCGGCTCCAGTCTTCGACGACCTTTACACCCGGAGCTTTGGCCAGTAACGCCTTAGCATCTGAGGGCGAGAAAGGTGCCTCAAATTCAATGTTAACCGCTTCGGAGTGGGCTCGCAGTACGGGAACCCTCACACAGGTGGCCGAAATTCGCAGGTTGGCCGCGCCAAAAATTTTGCGAGTCTCGTTCACCATCTTCATTTCCTCCTGGCAATAGCCATGCTCGTCGATTGGCGAGTTATGGGGAAACAGGTTAAAAGCCAGAGGGTAGGGGAACGCCTCTGTCACCGGCTCTTCTCCGGCTAAAATAGCGCGGGCCTGCTGCTTAACCTCTTCCATGGCCCGCGCACCCGCGCCACTGGCCGACTGATAAGTGGCCACAACTAAACGCCGTACGGGCTGCACCTGGTGCAGCGGCCACACGGCCAGGGCCATCAGAATGGTGGTGCAGTTGGGGTTGGCGATAATGCCCTGGTGGGTCTGGGCCGCTTTGGGATTGACTTCGGGCACAACCAGGGGAACGGTAGGATCCATGCGGTAGGCGCTGGAGTTGTCGATGCAGACGGCACCCGCCGCCACCGCTTTGGGCAACCACTCTTGAGACACCGATCCGCCTGCCGACGCCAGCACCAGATCAATGCCGTCAAAAGAGCTATCGTCCAGCACCTGAACGGGAATTTGCTCCCCTTTGAAGGTTAGCGTTGTGCCTGCCGAACGGGGGGAAGCCAGCAGAGTCAGGTCTTTGAGCGGGAACGATCGCTGCTCTAGCAGAGCCACAAGCTCTGCCCCAACCGCTCCCGTAGCCCCTAAAACCGCAACTCTCAGCCCGTTCGACACAGCGCTACCTCATCATTTCTTAGTAAGTGCATTGGCATCAGCCGATACTAACACTTTGGATTGGCGGCCAAAAGTCCTCATGATCGGCACGGATCGATTTTTCCCTTAGTACCTGTGGATCTGGGGCTTTGAGGGCTGGCGGTTATCCGGCTAGGATTATGGACTTAACCATAGGGACGCTTGCCTGATCGTAGCAATAGAGTATGCTTATAAATTGCGTCAAAAGTTCTCCAGGCCACTTTGGAGCGTGCGCAGTCGCCGTCTAGTTAGCAGAAAGCCCCATGAAAGTTACCCAGGAAGTACTGCCCGACAGCCAGGTAGGTCTAGAGATTGAAGTTCCCGCCGATCTGTCTCAAAAAACCTACGACCAGGTGTTGAGTAAAATGATGCGGACGGTCAACGTGCCGGGCTTTCGCAAGGGCAAAGTGCCCAAGCAGGTCTTTTTGCAGCGGGTGGGGGTGCCTCAGTTTAAGGCGGCAGTGCTCGAAGAGCTGGTACAGAGCGCCGTAGATAAGGCGATTGCTCAAGAAGAAATCGATGCGATCGGCAACTACCAGCTCAAAACCTCCTTTGAAGAACTAGTCGTCGCTTACAAGCCGGGCCAGCCAATTACCATTCAGGCCTCGGTTGATGTGCCTCCCCGCGTCACCCTAAGTCAGTACAAGGGGCTGTCGGTTCAGGCCGAAGAAATCTTGCCCGACCCCGAGCGGGTCGATGCCACCCTGAGCCAGTACCAAAACAACCTGGCCACCCTGGTGCCCATTGAGGATCGCCCTGCCCAGGCAGGAGATACCGCCGTGATCGACTTTGTGGGCAAGGTCAAAAACGATAGCGGTGAGTTCGAAGAGTTTCAGGGTGGCTCAGGCACCGACTTTCAAGTAGAGCTAGAGGAAGGGCGCTTTATCCCCGGTTTTGTTGAAGGCATCATTGGTATGACCCTAGACGAATCGAAAGATGTCGAAATCCCTTTCCCCGACGACTACTCCCAGGCGGAACTGGCGGGTAAACCAGCGGTATTTTCCATCACGCTGAAGGAAATCAAGGAAAAAGAGCTGCCCGATTTAGACGACGACTTTGCCCAGGAGATTAGCGACTTTGAAACCATTGAAGAACTGCGGGCATCGCTAAGCGAGCGCTATGAGGAAGAAGCTACGGGAAAAACCGAGGCCAACAGAGATGCGGCCTTGATCGAAGCTTTAGTTGAGCACTTGGAGGCCGAAATTCCCAATACCCTCGTGCAGAAAGAGGTAGACTTTCTGCTCACGCAAACCATCATGCAGCTCAGCCGTCAGGGCATTGATGTTAATAAAATGCTGACCCGCGAGCTGGTCGATGGCATGCGCCAGCGCACTCGCCCCGAGGCGATCGATCGCCTCAACCGCACCCTGGCCCTGGGCGAAGTAGCCAAGCAGGAGGGCATTAAAATCGAAGAAGAGGCCCTGCAAGAAAAAATCAAAGAGGCTATGGCTGAGATCGAAGACCCTAGCCAGATTGACCCCGATCGCCTCGTACAGGTTCTTGGCGAAGAACTGCTGCAGGAAAAAATTCTGGCCTGGCTAGGGGAAAACAATACCGTTGAGCTAGTACCCGAAGGCAGCCTGCAAACCGAAACCGCCGAGGAAGCCGTAGTTGAACAGGCGAATGCTATTGACGCCGAGGCTACTGAAGTCGAAGAGACCGCTGGCAACACAACCGTCGATGTTGAGGCCACCGAAGCTGTCGAAGAGAGCGTCTAAACGTACAAGAAAGCCAATCAAGCTAGCTAGGGGCTGAATCGCTGGAAGGAGCCCGGGCAGATCGATTATGGAGCCGACCCTGGCTTACCTACCCCGTGAACCCAAAAATTTGGGGCATAATGTCGATTAGGCCGATCAGTCGTTCAGCGAGTCGCGCCTGGTTAGTCTATTCCGAGCCCAGAGCTTGGTGCTGCTGTAACGCAATATCCTTAAACCCTTGAAATCTCGCCCAAACCCACTATGATTGCATCGAACCCTTTGAGTAGCCCTATCTTGAGTTTGAGTCAGTCTGCCCTAAACGCCAGCCAGGTTCACAGCATGCTGCCCGTTGTTGTAGAGCAATCGGGGCGGGGCGATCGGGCCTTTGATATTTACTCTCGCCTGCTGCGGGAGCGCATCGTGTTTTTAGGCACCCCAGTTACCGACGAAGTCGCCGACTCGATTGTGGCCCAGCTGCTTTACCTAGATGCCGAAGAGCCTGAGAAGGATGTGCAGCTTTACATCAATTCCCCTGGGGGATCGGTTACAGCGGGCATGGCCATCTACGACACCATGCAGCAAATTCGCCCTGATGTAGTGACGATTTGCTTTGGCTTAGCAGCTAGCATGGGCGCGTTTCTGCTGTGCGCAGGAGCCAAGGGCAAGCGTCTATCGCTGCCCAGTTCTCGAATCATGATTCACCAGCCCCTGGGTGGTGCCCAGGGTCAGGCGGTGGATATTGAAATTCAGGCGCGGGAGATTCTCTATCATAAGACCCGCCTAAATGAGCTCATTGCTCACCACACCGGGCAACCCATCGATCGCATTGAGACCGATACCGAGCGTGACTTTTACATGTCTGCCGCCGAGGCCAAGGACTACAGGATCATTGACGATGTTGTAGAGAGGCAATCGCTCTCGGCCGCTGTTGCTATGACTGCACTCAACTAGGGTCATTTTATGTCTAAGTACGACTCCCATCTAAAGTGCTCGTTTTGTGGTAAATCTCAGGAGCAGGTGCGCAAGCTCATTGCGGGGCCGGGGGTCTACATCTGTGACGAGTGCGTTGACCTGTGCAACGAAATCTTAGATGAAGAGCTGTTCGACTCGGGCACCGCGATCGCTCAGCCGGTGCCCCGCCGCGATACCGCTGCCGCCGATCGCCCGCGCACTGCTCCGGCCATTTCCCTCAACCAAATTCCTAAGCCACGAGAGATCAAAAATTACCTGGACGATCACGTGATTGGCCAGAATGAGGCCAAAAAGGTTCTCTCGGTGGCTGTCTACAACCACTACAAGCGCCTCAGCTATCTCCAAGGCTCTGAGGGAGAATCAGCTGACGATCTCATTGAGCTACAAAAGTCAAACATCTTGCTGATTGGCCCTACGGGCTGCGGCAAAACGTTGCTGGCCCAGACGCTGGCTCGTATTCTCGAAGTGCCCTTTGCAGTAGCGGATGCCACCACCCTCACTGAGGCGGGCTATGTGGGCGAAGACGTTGAAAATATTCTGCTGCGGCTGCTCCAGGTAGCTGACCTGGATGTGGAAGAGGCCCAGCGCGGCATCATTTACATTGACGAAATCGACAAAATTGCCCGCAAGAGCGAAAACCCTTCGATTACCCGCGATGTGTCGGGTGAAGGCGTACAGCAGGCGCTGCTGAAAATGCTGGAGGGTACGGTGGCCAACGTGCCGCCCCAGGGAGGGCGTAAGCACCCTTACCAAGACTGCATCCAAATTGACACCAGCAACATTTTGTTTGTCTGCGGCGGCGCGTTTGTCGGGCTAGAAAAAATTGTTGAACAGCGGATTGGCAAGAAATCAATTGGCTTTGTGCAGCCTGGCGAGGGGCAGTTCTCTCGAGAAAAGCGAACCGCCGATGTGCTGCGCAATTTGGAGCCCGACGATTTGGTGAAGTTTGGCCTGATTCCTGAGTTTATTGGCCGGATTCCGGCGACCTCGGTGCTAGAGCCACTGGATGAAGAGTCGCTGATGGCGATTTTGACTGAGCCCAAGAATGCCTTGGTGAAGCAGTTCCAAAAGCTGATGCTGATGGATAACGTGCAGCTGGAGTTTAAGTCGGATGCGCTGCGGGCGATCGCCCGTGAAGCCTACCGCCGCAAGACCGGCGCTCGCGCTCTGCGCGGCATTATCGAAGAGCTGATGCTCGATATTATGTACGAGCTGCCCTCGCGCAAAGATTTAAAGCGCTGCACCATTACCCGCGAAATGGTGGAACAGCGGTCTACCGCTGACCTGCTGCTGCACCCGTCTTCGATGCCTAAGCCTGAGTCTGCTTAGCCATGCCCTACGTTGATATAAACCAGGTTAACCACTACTACGAGTGGGTGGGTACCGATACCCCGCGTGACCCAGCCTCTCCAAAGCCAGTCATGGTGTTTATTCACGGCTGGGCGGGGTCGGCTCGCTACTGGCAAAGTACGGCGGCGGCGATGAGCGATCGCTACGACTGCCTGCTCTACGACATGCGCGGGTTTGGGCGTTCTACCATTGCTCCCGACCATCAAGAGGCTATGGAATTGCGGGGCTACGAGCTAGACACCTACGCCGACGATTTGGCCGAGCTTTTGAAGGCGCTAAATCTGCCCAAGGTTTCTATCAATGCTCACTCCATGGGGGCATCGGTGGCGGTGTACTTCTTGAACCAGTATCCGCACCTGGTGGATCAGGCAATTCTCACCTGCAACGGCATTTTTGAGTACGACAAAGCGGCCTTCGAGGCATTTTACAAATTTGGCGGCTATGTGGTGGCCTTTCGACCCCAGTGGCTGGCAAAAATACCGCTGGCACCACGCTTTTTTATGGCCCGATTTCTCAAGCGCCCTATTCCTGCCGCTGAAAAGGTGGCGTTTTTAGAGGATTTCTTAAACGCTGACTATGCCACGGCCCTAGGCACCATTTTTACTTCGGTAAGCAAAAAAGCTACAGAGGTGATGCCAGCAGAGTTTGCTAAAATTTCCGTGCCAACGCTGCTGGTTGCGGGCGAATTCGATAAAATTACTCCGGCAGATATGGGTCGGACGGCGGCTGACTTGAATCCTAAAGTTGAGTATGCCCTGGTAAAGAACGCAGGACATTTTCCCATGCTAGAGGATCCGGAAACGTATTTAAATTACGTTAATGATTTTCTTGCCTAAACTCTCTACGGTGCACTGCTTCGCGAGTGCATCCTATGGTTATGGATACGCTGCCGATTGACGAATTGATCAGGCTCGATCGCCGCCATGTGTGGCATCCCTATGCGGCAATGCCGGGTACGGGGCCGGTGTTTGCGGTGAAGTCGGCCCAGGGGGTTTACCTGGATCTGGAAACGGGGGAGCAGTTGGTCGATGGCATGTCGTCGTGGTGGACCTGCATTCACGGCTATAGCCATCCTCGGCTGAACCAGGCGGCCCAGGCGCAAATGGGCCAGATGAGCCACGTCATGTTTGGCGGGCTGACCCATCAACCCGCTGTGCAGCTGGCCCACAAGCTGGTGCAGATGACGCCGGAACCCTTGCAGCAGGCGTTTTTCTGCGATTCGGGGTCAGTGTCGGTGGAAGTGGCAATGAAGCTGGCAATTCAGTACTGGCACAATCGGGGCGAGCCGCAAAAACAACACTTTTTGACGCTGCGCCACGGCTACCACGGCGATACCTTTGCGGCGATGTCCGTGTGTGACCCGGTCAACGGCATGCACCACCTGTTTCGCAACAGCCTGGTGGAGCAATACTTTGCCGATGCGCCCCAGATTTCCTTTGAGGGGGTTTGGGAGGAGCGCGATATTGCCAGTTTTGAGACCATTTTAGAGCGCTACCACGGCGAGATCGCCGCCGCCATTTTTGAGCCCGTGGTGCAGGGAGCGGGGGGCATGCGGTTCTACAGCCCCCAGTATGTGCGCCGGGCGCGGGAGCTGTGCGATCGCCACAATGTTCTGCTAATCCTGGATGAGATCGCCACTGGCTTTGGCCGCACCGGCAAGCTGTTTGCCTGCGAATACGCTGGTGTAGCTCCAGATATTATGTGCGTAGGCAAGGCCTTGACCGGGGGCTTTATGTCGCTGGCGGCCACCTTAACCACCAGCCACATCAGCGAAACCTTTGCCCAGGGAGAAGCCGGGGTGTTTATGCACGGCCCCACGTTTATGGGCAACCCCCTCGCCTGCGCGGTGGCGCTAGAGAACTTGAACCTGCTGGAAAGCTACAATTGGGCAGCCAGGGTATTCGCCATTGAGGCCCAGCTCAAGCAGGAACTAGCCCCCTGCCGTGACCTACCAGCGGTGAAGGATGTGCGGGTGCTGGGGGCGATCGGCGTAGTCGAACTCCACGAGCCCGTAGATATGAAAGTGGTGCAACCCCAGTTTGTAGCCCACGGGGTATGGCTGCGCCCCTTTGGTCGCCTGATTTATACGATGCCGCCCTACATTGTTAAGCCTCCGCAGCTCAGGCAAATTACCCAGGCCGTCTGCGGCGTTGTGGCTGGGCTGGCCTAGGGGCGATCGCGTTGATCAACTGCCCCTACTGCACCAGTGCACCCATTTTGCCGCTCTGGTAGTCGGCTACAGCCTGGTAAATCTCGGCAGTGGTATTCATCACAAAGGGGCCGTGGCCGACAATCGGTTCGTCGATAGGTTCGCCAGAGAGCAGCAGGGCGGTGGTATCTGGCTGGGTGTGGAGCGTGAGGGTGGTGCCAGCGGGGTCAAAAATGCCGATCTCAGCCTCAGCGATCGGCTCCGAATCGCCAGCCTTTACGGCTCCCTTGAGCACGACCAAAAGGGTAGTATTGCCCTCCGGTACCTCCAGATTGACTGAGTTGCCAGCCTGCAAGCGCAGATCCCACATATTGATCGGCGTAAAGGTTTGGGCTGCTCCCTGGACCCCGTCAAAGTCTCCAGCGATCACCCGCAGATGACCCTGGCCATCGGGTAGCTCGACGACAGGAATGCGATCGGCGGTAATGCCCTGGTAGCGGGGCAGAGCTAGTTTATCTTTGGCAGGCAGATTGACCCACAGCTGCACCATCTCAAAGGAGCCACCCTGCTGGGCAAAGTTCGGCCCGTGGAATTCTTCGTGCACCAGACCCGCTGCCGCCGTCATCCACTGCACATCGCCAGGGCCAATGATGCCGCCGCCCCCGGCAGAGTCGCGGTGCTCGACCTCGCCGTCGTAGACAATGGTGACGGTTTCGAAGCCCCGATGGGGATGCTCACCCACGCCGCGCCGCGCTGTGGTGGGCGAAAACGTGGCTGGCCCGGCATAGTCGAGCAGCAGAAAGGGGCTAATGGTTTGCCCCAGACTGTTGTAGGCCATCAGCGTCCGTACCGGAAAGCCGTCGCCGACCCAGTGGCGATCGCGGGTGCGCTGAATGCTGTGCAGAGCCTTAGCGATACTGGGCTGGTTGAGCGTCGGCATAGTGAAGCTGTGGTGAATGTTCTCGTGCTTTCTACTGTAGCGAATTCCGAAATTGGGTTGAGGATGCTCAAACTCGGGCTGTCATTCCTGATGGTCTGTCTGATTCAATGATAGTGGTGTTTTATACCGGGTTCTATCATGGCTCTCAACCGCTCTGGCGCTAAAGCTGGTCTTCTGTTTGTGACGACACTGGGGCTGAGCCTGGGGGAATTGAGCCTGGGGGCACACCGAATGGTCGCTCAAACGCTGCCCCTACCGGAGCAGTTGATTCCGCTGACCGCTCCAGAAGGGCAAGTGCTGCTGCGCGACAGTGAGGCGTTAGCCGACTATATACCGCTTACCAGCCAGTTCGTGACGCAAATTAATCAGGCCTTTTGCGGGGTGGCGAGTATGGCAATGGTGCTCAATGCGCTGGGGGTTTCGGCTCCGCTGGCCCCACAGTGGGAGCGGAATTACTTTACCCAGGAGAATATTTTTAACGAGCAGACTGAGGCGATTATTGGGCGGGATGCGATCGCCCGTCAGGGTCTCACCCTGGCAGAACTGGCGGGCATTCTCGAAACCTACCCCGTCAGCGCCGAGATCTACCATGGCAGCGATGTGAGTTTAGAGGAGTTTCGATCGCTGATTCGTGCCAATCTCGAAACGCCCGGCAACTACGTGCTGATCAACTATCTGCGCCGCGCGATTGGTCAGGAGCGGGGCGGCCACATTTCGCCCCTGTCCGCCTACGATGCTGACACCGACCAGTTTTTGATTTTGGATGTGTCGCGCTACAAGTACCCGCCCGTGTGGGTGCAGGCCGAAACCCTGTGGGAGTCCATCAATACGGTGGATTCGGTATCGGGCAAAACGCGAGGTTTTTTGCTGATTGAGGCGCGTTAGAAAATAGGTGCATTGCCGGCGCGGATACAACCCACGACAGGCTTAAGAGTTGGGCTAGGCGGCGAGCGATCGCGCCACTGCTCCGTGCTGCTCCAGCACCACCGGCAAATCCAGCGTCAGCAAGCCCTCGGGGTTGAGCACCTCTTTGCCGTGGATAAAGCTGTAGTCCACGCGATCGACCAGGCAGAAAATTAGTGCCGACACCGGGTCGGAGGCGGTGCCCGAGAGCGCCAGGCGATCGAGATTGACTGTGACAAAATCTGCCGCCATACCGGGGGCGAGGTGGCCAATATCACTGCGGCCCAGCACCTTAGCGCCGCCACGGGTGGCGATCTCAAGGGCTTCGCGGGCGGTCAACGCGGCGGGGTCTTCTTCGCGCACGCGGGCGATCAAAAAGGCCTGGCGGGCTTCGGCCAGCAGGTGACTACCATCGTTAGAGGCCGACCCATCCACCCCTATACCTACGGGCACCTTGTGGTCGAGCAGTTTGCGAATTGGGGCCATACCACTGGCCAGGCGCATGTTGCTACAGGGGCAGTGGGCTACTCCGGTGCCCGTCTGGCCAAAGCTGTGAATGGCCTTGTCGTCGAGTTTGACGCAGTGGGCGTGCCAGACATCTTCGCCTAACCAGCCGACAGAGGCGGCATAATCGCCGGGAGTAAGGCCAAAGGTGTCGAGGCTGTAGGTGACGTCGGAGTTATTTTCGGCCAGGTGGGTGTGAAGCCGCACGCCAGGGTACGACCGGGCCAGCGCCGCCGACTCGCGCATCAGGTCGGTAGAGACGCTGAAGGGGGAGCAGGGGGCTAGGGTAATGCGTACCAGGGCATAGGGGTCGTTGTCGTGGTACTGCTCAATTAGCCGCTGGGAATCTTTGAGAATATCGGCTTCGGCCTCGACGATGGAGTCGGGGGGCAGGCCGCCTTTGCTTTCGCCGACGCTCATGCTGCCCCGGCTGGCGTGGAACCGCAGCCCGGTTTGCTGCACCGCCTCGATTTCGTCGTCGAGAGTAGCGCCGTTGGGAAAGAGATAAAGGTGGTCGCTGGCGGTGGTGCAGCCGGAGTAGATTAGCTCGGCGGCGGCGACCTGGGCGCTAAGGGCGATCGCCTCAGGGGTAAGTTTCTGCCACAGCGGGTAGAGGGCACTGAGCCAGTCAAACAGGGCTGAGTTCTGCGCCCCCGGCACCACGCGGGTCAGGGTTTGAAAAAAATGGTGGTGGGTGTTGACCAGGCCGGGGAGCACCAGGTGGCGATCGCCCAGATCCAGCACCCGGTCGGCCTCAGTGGGCAGTTCCGCTGTAGTCCCCACCTGCTCAATCACATGGTCACGAATAAATAGCGCCCCAGTGCGAATCTCTCGCCGCTCGTCATCCATCGTAACTAGGGTGTAGATATTTTTGACGAGAAGAGTTGACACGGTGGGGCATCTCCGCAACGAGCATTCGCCTGGGACTATACCAGGTTGATCTCTATCGGTAATGTTTTCGCCTACGTAAAATTAGCAGGTTGGATGCCCCCTTTGAGGTCAAGCAGGCCCATGAGGACAGCCCGATCATTTTTTGAAACAGCTTTACCTTGCTCTCGTAGGGGGGTAGACTCGTTCACCGCCGGTATAGCTGACGACGCAGCAAATCGACAACGGGAGCCGGGGCAGCGGGTAGTCATGGTTGACCTCTGGCAAAAGGGTGAGGTTCGGAGCTAACTCATCTGCCTTATCCTACAAGAGAGCCACCTAAGGATTTGAACGTTTGACATGCTGAGATCAGGTTTTCGCCTTTTGTTTGGGGTTGCTCTGGTTATGCTAACGTTGCTGGGCCATGCTAGCCCCAGCGCTGCTGTTTCTTTGGATACTAGTCCCATGGGCGCACTACCGTTTATTGGCAATATGGCGGGCGATCGCCCCACCAACCTGGGCGTTAAGGAGGGCAAGCTAGCCCCCTGCCCAGATTCCCCCAACTGCGTTATCAGCCAGGGCAATGCCGATGCCGAACACGCGATCGCTCCGCTCACCTACAGCGGTGACCCAGCCGAGGCAATGGCTAAGCTGGCGACCGTGGTCAAAGCCATGCCTCGCACCACAGTTATCGAATCGACCGACAACTACCTCTATGCCGAGTTCGCCAGCAAATTGATGGGCTTTGTGGACGACGTAGAGTTTTACCTCGACCCCGCCGAGTCGGCAGTTCAGGTGCGATCGGCCTCGCGAATGGGCAAGTCTGACCTGGGCGTCAATCGCCAGCGGATAGAAGCCATTCGCCAAGCATTTCAGCCGTTGTAGTGGATGTAGCGTTTAACAGCTAACGATCAGCATGACTCGTTCCCCCGAGTTACCTAACCCAGACCTGTGTGAAGCGGTTGGCCAACTGCTTCACACAGCGCTGACTGCGGCTCAAAATCAACATCCTCACATTCTCAGCCAGGCTGGTCAAAAGTGGCTGCTCGCCGCTTCGAGCGAAGCCCAAATTCATAAAATAATGGCCCTGCTGGCCAAACAGGCTGATCTCCCGGCCTTATTCAGGGCTGTGGAGCACATTCTCGATCAGCTTTTTATTCCAGCCTTTAAAGGCTCCAAACCGCACCAAACCATTTTGCGGCGGGTTCAAACGCTTGCCGCCAGCGCAAATCAGTCTGATAGCCATCTCCCTCAGGCTCATGCCGAGCCGCCTCAGGCGCTGAGAAATACTGCCGAGGCTGCCAACTTTGCTGAGTCAGCACTTTTGCTGGTAGATGCCGAAAATATGAGCCTGCCCGAAGCGCTGGAAGATGCTTTGCAGGCGATCGGGCAATACCCGATCCGCTACCGACTCGCCTTCGGCAACTGGCGCAAGCTCGGCAATCGCGATCAGGCCCTTTACCGCAGGGGCTATCAGATGGTGCATGTGCCATCGGGCAAAAACAGTGCCGATATCAAGATGTCGCTAGATGCCTTTTTAATCTCCCTGCGCAACCCATCGATTCGCGAGGTGTTTATCTGCTCTACAGACTCAGATTTACTGCATTTGGGTCACGCTCTGCTCAGCCTAGGCATCATTCCCTATCGCGTTAGCGGCCACGGGCATGACTTTAGGGTTGTAAATATCGGTACCCAAAAGAGACAAATCATCCGTGGGGTCGCTGACTCAACCACAGTTGGGGTGCCGTCTCTGGTACAGATGGAGCGATCGCTAAAAAAGTTGGTTTTAGAAGAGCAGCAGGCCAACCCGGATCAGCCGATTACCCTGGGGCGACTGGGCACGCTCTTTCGCGATCGCAACCAAATTTCAGTCAGCCAGACCCTCCAAACCTATGCAGACTACAGAAACCTGAAGCAGTTTCTAGAAGCCCTCAGCACCTTTGAACTCCTTCCTCTGGCCGACGGGACTCAAATTGAGGTGCGGTTGACCACCCCCGAAGACAGCCTCCGTGCGGCAGCCGAGGATTTAGCTGAGCCGCCCTTTGCCGCCGCTACCGGCCAACCTATTGCCGATACCAAGAGCCTAGAACAGGCTCTAATCAAGCTGTTGTGGAATCTGTCTTCGCAGCAGTCTAGTGGTTCGATTCCCCTTTCTGTCCTCAGCCTGCACTTTGCTCACACCCACCAAGAGTCGCTCAGCCAGGTGCTCAAGCGGCTGGGAGAACCCAAAGGGCTACCCAAGTTTTTGGCTAAATGTCAGGCCCTTCGCACCTATAAACAGGGCGCAGACTGGCAGGTCGCCCTAGCCTGCGTTAGCTGAGCGCAGCGCTATTTTGTGATGTCTCTAGTCCTTAAAAATGGCGTTTTCGAGCTGCTGAAGAGCGACCTCTAGGTCGTCGTTGACGATTTGCTCGTCAAACTCTGCGGCGGCGTCAATCTCGACCTGGGCGCGCTGGAGCCGTCGCGCGATCGCATCGTCGGCATCTTTGCCCCGCTGGCGAATGCGATTTTCCAGCTCCTCAATGGACGGGGGCAGCACAAACAGCTGAAGGGCCTTGGGAAACGTGCCGCGCACCTGGCGGGCACCCTCTAGCTCAATTTCTAAAATCACCCAGTGACCGGCTTCAATAGCCTGTATTACCGGAGTTTTTGGAGTGCCATAGAGGTTACCTGCAAACTCGGCCCACTCCAGCAGTTCGCCCCGCTCCACCATCGCTAGAAAGGCTTCGCGGCTGACAAAGTAGTAGTCTTGACCATCGATTTCGCCCGGTCGGGGCGATCGGGTAGTGGCCGACACCGACAGCTTGAGCATGGGGTAGCGGTGGCGCAGCGATCGCAGCAGTGTCCCTTTACCCACCCCGCTGGGGCCTGTAAAGACAATCAGCCGACCCAACCGAGGAGAGGTGAGATCCGGCGTTGTGCCTAGGCTGAGGGTGTTGAGTGGGGCGGTCGAGCTGACGGTCATGGCGATCGCTGAGTATGTACGACAGAGATTCTTATTCTAATTAACCCTCTACCATTGGACAGATGAAATTCCGCCAATTAACCTAAGCTTCAGGTAGGTCAAACAGCACCGTAGTCATGTAGCGCTCGGCCCAGGCTTCGCCAAAGGCTTTTTCGAGCACGCGGCGGGTTTTGTCGTTCTTTTGCTGCTGCTCGCAGTAGTGGCGCTGGCCCGCCATCACCACCGCTTTTTGGTCTGGAATAGCCGGGGTCGCTACCGCCTGCTGGCAGTGCAGCGCCAAGTAGCTCGCAATTAGGTCTACAAAGGCCGTTTCTTCATCGGGGCTAGCGGGGCGAATAAACCGGCAGTAGGGCGAAAAAATAGTGCCCCAGCCGGGCAGATCGCGCTCTTCGGCAAAGGTTTGAGCGGGCAGCTGGTCGAGGGCCGTCGTGTAGCCCTCGGGCAGTGCCCCTGTGACCGGCGAGAGATCAATAATTGCAGCGCTAATTTGCCCCCGCCCGCCCACCAAGTCGCAGCCAAACATCGGTAGGTTGTACTCAAGCCGAGGAAACATGACGCAGTGCAGAATATCTAGATTTGCCCCCACCCGAGCCAGCTCCAGGTGCAGCTTGCGAAACTGGGGCGTCTGGTAGCACTGGTTTTCAATCGTGAGCTTTTCGCCCTCTAGGCGGCCCTCGATATAGCCCAAATCTTCCGGCAGGCGGTAGGGCGACAGGTCTAGGTACTGCTGCCAGGTGGCTTCGATGCGATCGGCCAGGCCCCGAATCATCGGGTGCTGCTGGTCGCGCAGAGAGGTTGAAGTTGGGCCTACCATAACACCCAGGAAAAACGTGATAAGTTCTCAGCATACCAGCCAGGGTGAGGATACTAGAACTCTCTGGCGCTATACCTAGCTACAATTTGGCCACACAGGTATCACGCGTATAAGGTGCCATTGCCGTGAAGCTAACCGACTGGATTAACCTGATCGCCCTGGGCATCGCCCTGGTAATTTTGTGGCAATTTCGCCAGATTGTCTTACTAATCTTTGCGGCGGTGGTGATTACCGTTGCGCTCAACAGCATGGTGCGTTTCTTTTCGCAGATGTATGGCTGGCCTCGGCAGCGATCGGTGCTGGTCACGGGAGCCCTAGTGCTGCTGGGCGGCGTTATTTTTCTGGGCTTGGTGCTGCCGCTGTTTGTCAGTCAGTTCCAAGAGCTGCTGCTGCTTACCCCCAGGGGGTTTGAACAGTTAGGCGTTTGGTTTGATGCCTTTCAAGCTAACCCTCCCGACTGGTTTCCTGACCAAGACTTGAGACTCGTTCCGGGCTTACCTGACTTGCTTCGCCAGGTGGCGTCCATCGGGTCTAGAGTATTTGGCAACTTTTTGACCTTCTTTTCGAGTTCGGTGGCCATTGTGCTGCAGGTGCTGCTGCTCGTCGTGCTCACCCTGATGATGTTGGCCAACCCGTCAGCGTATCGGCGTTTGCTGCTGCGAATGTTTCCGTCGGGCTACCGCCGCCGCGCCGACGAAATTCTAACCAAATGCGAAAGGTCTCTCATGTTTTGGCTGGGTGGAGTTGCCCTGAGTTCTATATTTGTAGCCACCCTCAGCTTTACGGGTCTGGTGCTGCTGGGGGTGCCCTACGCCTTTGCCCATGCCGTGTTAGCCGGGTTGTTTAACTTTATTCCTAACCTAGGGCCAACTCTGAGCGCGGTGTTTCCGGTGTTTGTGGCGCTACTGCAGTCGCCTGGTACAGCGCTGGCGGTAATTGTGCTTTACGTACTAATTCAAAATGTGGAGAGCTACTGGTTTTCGCCGATGGTGATGCAGAAGCAGGTGGATCTGCTGCCTGCCGCCACGCTAATTTCTCAAATCTTTTTTGCCACCTTTTTTGGGCCTGTGGGGCTAATTTTGGCCCTGCCCCTGACGGTGGTTTGCAAAACCTGGATCGAGGAAGCCTGGATTATTGACGTGCTCGATCGCGCAGGCGATCGCGAGCCGGAGCGCCAGCCGGAGGATGCCCCCAAGTCTTCCCAACTAGACTGTGGCCAACCGTGACCTGACAACTAGAGGGCTGCCCCAGCGACAGACACCATCAGAAGCCGCCATCGTCTAGCCGTCATCTAGCCGTCATCTAAGGGACGCCACTCTATTTTAAAGTTGCGATAAACCTAAAGCCGCCACAAACCGAAATTTTGCCCTACCGCCAGCCCGCAGAATAGTGTCGCATTTGCTTATTCCTTAGGCCGCCTGTACCGCTGGGGCCAAGGGGGGCGATCGTAGCGGGCTATAAAAACTACTGTTCAGCGACGGCACCGCTGCTGAGCCATAGCGTGACTTGATAGGATCCTATATTGAAGTCATAAATTTTCCGTGAAAATACACAGATGCTGCTAGCGATCGCTGCTTCAATTTCTCTAAGGTCATGAATAAGTGAATGGTGAAACTAAAGTATCTCTTCGGAAACATTTTGATGGTGGCAAATGATTTAGGCTATCGGGCAGGCCATTTATCAAAGCCAGCGGGAGAGCCTACGCTACAGGGTGGCTGAGTCAGTGTTTTGTAAGCTGCTGAGAGGTATTGAGAATAGCTTTTGTTCTAACGTAGGGTGGGCACTGCCCACCAGCTTCTTCAGTAACCTTCAGGTCTAGGCTTGCCGTTAATAAAAAGCTGTAGTGTCTCTTTACCCATTACTAACGTCTGTGTGATCCCGGTGGGGCGGTCTGTGCTCGGCACACTATAGGCCAGTTTTCGTCAGGGCAGCGTGATTTAGTTTTTGAGACATTTCTAGGTGGCTGCAGCTTCGCCCATTGCAACTGTTGTTCCGGTCTACAGCGGCGGCACCTCGTTTCAGCACCGTCTGCCCGCCTTTTTCACCGCTCGCTACAGCCCTGAGGCAATCGCTGTTGCCGATGGCGATACAGATGGCTTGGGGCAGACGGCATCAAATATCTCTAAGCGATTGGCAATAGTCACCCAACTTATGCCGTTGAGTACTAGGAGAAAATCTCTGCCGAGACCAGAGTATGGGTTGAGTCGATGTAGTTTTTTAAGACAGCCCCGCATTTTGCCTGAATTTTGATCGTTATGGCTATACAGCAGCAGCCGTCATCCTCTCAAGATCTGAACTTTAGCGCCTCCCAGGCCTATCTTCAGCAGCGATCGCTGCAGTCGAGCCTAATTACCTTTGGCTCGCAGCCGCTCAAGCTGCTGATTGGCATTGGCACCACTTCGATTTTGGCGCGCTTGCTCACTCCGGCAGATTTTGGCCTGGTGGCTATGGCTCTACCCTGGTTTGCCCTCGTAGAAAGCGTCAATTCGCTGGGGCTGGGAACGGCTATGGTGCAGCGATCGCACCTAGATCACCAGCAGGCCAGCACCATTTTTTGGCTCTCCTTTGGCATCAACGCCCTGCTGCTGATTGGGCTGCTGCTGTCGGCCCCCGCCTTCGCCTGGTTCTATCAAGAAACTCGGCTAATTCTAATTATTCCGGTCATGACCCTGGGCATAGCCAGCCTGTTTATATCGTTTCAGCATCAGTCGCTGCTGGCCCGGCAGATGCGTTTTGGCATCCTTACCGTAATTGAGGTGGGGAGCCTGGCCCTGGGGGCAGGGGTAGCGCTGGCCGCCGCGATCGCGGGCTGGAGCTACTGGGCCTTGGTACTGCAGTTGGTCACCTATCAGGTAACCCAGAGCTTGAGTTATTGGGTGGCCTGTCGCTGGCGACCGGCCGGGCTAAAAACCCTAAAGCAGCTGAGCCAAGAGACCCGTCACGATACCCGCAAGATGTTGTCCTACGGAGCGAACCTGAGCGGCTTTCACCTGATCAACCGGGTGGGGATGGAAATGGATCGGGTGCTGGTGGGCTACTTCAACGGGGCCAGCGCCCTGGGGCTTTACTCGGTGGCCTATAACTGGGCCTACTTTCCCTTTAACCAGGTATATTTGCCGCTGATCAACGTGGCGATTTCTAGCCTCAGTCGGGCGGCGGGGGAGGCTGACCAGTACCGCAGCCAAAGCCGACAAATTTTGATTTTGATGTTTGGCCTATGTTTGCCCGCTCTGGCGTTTTTAGGCGTGTCTGGGGAACAGCTGCTGCTGCTGCTGCTGGGTGACCAGTGGATCGATTCGTTCCCGATTTTTCGGGTGCTGGTGCTGTCGGTGTTTGTCAGCGGCTTTTACCGGGTAACGAAGTGGATTTATCTGTCGATGGGGCAGACCCACCGCCAGCTGAGGTGGAGCGCTTTGCACACGCCAGTGGTCGTGGCCGCCGCCGCCGTGGGCACCTACTGGGGGCCGCTAGGAGTGGCCTGGGGCGTTACCCTGGCGTCGCTGGTGCTGACCTACCCTGCGATCGCGTTCTGTCTGCATGAAACCCCCCTCACTATGAGGGATTTTGTCGGCGCAGTATGGCGGCCTACGATCGCGTCGCTAGCCGCCGCTGGCCTTCTGGTAGCGAGTCAGCTATTTTTAGACTTTCCGGCCAATGCGGTGCTCTACCTGGTGCTCAGCGCGTCCCTGTTTGGCGGTGCCTATGCCAGCAGCTTCGTTCTTTTACCCGGCGGGTGGCGCGAGGTGCGCAATGCCTATCAAGCTTTGAACCTGCTCGCCTCAAAACGGGTTGATCGCTAGCCAATAAAATTCGTAATATTACCCAAGCCAGGACAAAAAAAGGATGGAGTATACGCTCCATCCCGTTTGAGAACAAGTTTGAGCACGCATTAACCTGCGCCTGGGCCGCTTGCTTAGGCGTCGTCAAGGGCCGTGATGCCGGGCAACTCTTTGCCTTCGAGCAGCTCTAGGCTAGCGCCGCCGCCGGTCGAAATGTGGCTCATTTTTTCGGCCACGCCCACTTTTTCTACTGCCGCTACCGAGTCGCCGCCGCCAATGATGGTGGTAACGCCTTGGCCGGTAAGCTCGGCCAGGGTATGGGCGATCGCCTCGGTACCCGCCGCAAACTTATCGAACTCGAATACGCCCATCGGGCCATTCCAGATCACTGACTTGCACTGCTTCAGCGCATCCTGGAACACCTTGATTGAGTCGGGGCCAATGTCGAGACCCATCCAACCGTCGGGAATAGCTTCAACGCTGACGGTTTGGGCGTTGGCGTCGGGGGCAAAGTTGTCGGCCAGCACCACGTCGGTGGGCAGCAGTAAGTCGACGCCCTTTTCCTTGGCCTTGATTTCTAGAGACTTGGCCAGCTCTAGCTTGTCTTCTTCCACCAGCGACTTGCCCACATTGAGACCACGGGCCTTGTAGAAGGTGAAAATCATGCCACCGCCAATCAGCAGCTTGTCGACCTTGTCGAGCAGGGTCTCGATCACGCCGATTTTGCTGGAGACCTTAGAGCCACCAATGATGGCAGCCAGGGGCTTTTGGGGATTTTCGATCGCCGCCTGCAGATACTGCAGCTCTTTCTCGATTAGGTAGCCTGCCACCGAGGGGCTGAGGTACTTGGTCACCCCAGCGGTGGAGGCGTGGGCGCGGTGGGCCGTGCCAAAAGCGTCGTTCACGTACAGGTCGGCATTGGCGGCGAGCTGTTTGGCAAACTCAGGGTCGTTGGCCTCTTCGCCCGCATAAAAGCGCACGTTTTCGAGCAGGGCAACCTGGCCGTTTTCCATTGCACCTACAGCGGCGGCGACATCGTCACCGATGCAGTCGTCGCACTTGATTACTTCCTGACCCAGCAGCTCGCTCAGCCGCTTGGCCACGGGGGTCAGGCGCATACTCTCGACCACCTGAGCCTTGGGACGGCCAAAGTGGCTGGCCAAAATGACCTTGGCCCCTTTGCCGGTCAGATCCTGGATGGTGGGCAGAGCCGCCCGAATCCGGGTGTCGTCGGTGATGGCACCCTGGTCGTCGAGGGGCACGTTGAAGTCGGCCCGCACCAGTACCCGCTTACCCGAAACGTCGGCTGCCGACAGGCTCGCTACCGATTTTTTAGTCACTGTAATATACCTCCTAAAACGGGTTAAGACTTTGCATTTATTACGTTATGCAGCGCACGGGTGGCAGCGGCCTCAACCTTGACTAAGGTAGATTTGAGGCGGATGGTGCAGCGCAACCCCGAGGCTGTGTCTGTCGTAATATTTATCTATTGCCGCCCTCATTTTACCGGAGTGTGAGTTCCCTTCGATACGCCATGTTCAAGACGGTTTTATTTCCTATCGACATGAGTTCTGAGGCGCAGCAGGCGGCTCCTAAGGTGGCAGAGCTGGTCAAACTGCACCAGAGCCGTCTGATTTTGCTATCGGTGGTCGAACCGAGTACCCCCGAAAATCCTCAGCCCGCCAGGCAGTCGTCGCCTGAGGCGGTAGCGCAGCTATTGGGCAAAGCCAAAGATATGTTCTCTACCCAGGCGATCGAGGCCGAGGTGATGGAGCGAGAAGGGCAGCCCGCTTTTGTGATCTGCGACATAGCCGATGAACTCAACGCCGATTTAATCGTGATGGGCTGCCGGGGCGTAGGCCTGATCGAAGACGTGCAGAACGAGAGCGTGACCATGCGGGTGATTAACCTATCGCCCTGCCCAGTGCTGATTATTCCCTAGGGCGATCGCCTACAGGCTCAGCGGGTAGGGTGGGCAATGCCCACCAAAATCTCCAGCCTCACTCAGGTTACCCTGGCCCGTCTGTCGCCAGAGTCCTTCAGAAAAATTCTCCCAAGCCCAGCTCCACGATCGGTGGCTTATCCCAGTTGAGTTCAGGCGGGTAGGCGATCGCGGCCCGCCCCCTTCCTCCCCATCTAAAACCCGCGCCGCAGCGTCACCGCGCCTTCTCCCTTACCGCTCCCTCACGCCCCTAACCATGTCCACCCCCGAAATCCATTGGTACCCCGGCCATATCGCCAAGGCCGAAAAAGCCCTGGTCGATCAGCTCAATCGGGTCGATGTGGTGCTGGAGGTGCGCGATGCCCGCATCCCTGTATCGACGCGGCACCCCAAAGTCGATATGTGGGTAGGCGAAAAACCTCGGGTGCTAGTAGTCAACCGGGTCGATATGATTTCGAGCGAGGCCCGCACCGCTTGGGAGACCTGGTTTCGCCAGCAGGGGGAGGTGCCCTACTTCACCAATGGCCAGCAGGGGGATGGGGTAAAGGCGATCGCAAAGGCTGCCCAGGGCGCAGGCGATGCTGTCAACCAACGCCGTCAGGCCCGCGGCATGAAGCCCCGCCCCGTTCGCGCGGTGGTGATTGGCTTCCCCAATGTGGGTAAGTCGGCGCTGATCAACCGACTCCTGAACCGCAAAGTGGTGGCCAGCGCCCGCCGGGCCGGAATCACCCGCCAGCTGCGGTGGATTCGGCTCTCAGGCGATCTCGATTTGCTCGATGCCCCAGGGGTGATTCCCTCTCGAATGGATAACCAGGCAGCGGCGATTAAGCTGGCCATCTGCGATGACATTGGCGAAGCCTCCTACGACACCCAGCGCACAACGGCGGTGTTTTTAGACTTGCTTAAAGACCTACAGCAGGCCAACTCCCCAGACTCATACCAGGCTATTTTGCAGGCCCGCTACGGCGTCGCCCTAGACGACCATACTGGCGAGAGCTTTGTCGCCCAGGTAGCGGCCCAAAAATTTCAGGACAATACCGAGCGCACCGCCAAGCGCATTCTCAACGATTTTCGCACCGGGCTGCTGGGGGATTGGGTGCTGGAGTGGCCACCAGCAGCTAACGCCTGAGAGCGTGATCTGCTGCTAGTCAGGCAGGTACTCGGTGGTGAGCACGTGATGATCTGGTAGGGAAGTTTGGGCGAATACGCTACTAGCCCAGCCTGGTTTAGCTCTAGATTGAGCACAGGCGTCGGCGCGGCTTGCTCCGGCGTTCCCCCAATGGTGAGGCAGCCCAAGGCAGCCCAATGATGAGGCAGCCGTAGTGGTACTACCAAAAATGGCAGAGGATCAACATCCCCTGCCATAGCAATTTATTAAGTGGGTAAACGGACGGCTTACCAGCGGGAAAATTCTCGGTTGCCGCCGTCTCTGCCGCCGCCGCCGCCGCCGAAGCTGCCGCGAGAGCCCCCGCCCCCGGCCCGCTTTTCTTTGGGACGAGCCTTGTTAACCCGCAGCTCGCGGCCCATCCATTCAGCGCCATCGAGGGCTTCGATCGCAGCGTCTTCGTCGGCTTCCTTTTCCATTTCAACGAAAGCAAAGCCCCGAGGGCGGCCTGTTTCGCGATCGGTGGGTACCGTTACTCGGCTAACGGCTCCGTACTCGGAGAAGACTTCGGTGATGTCTCCTTCCGTAGCATTGTAGGCAAGGTTTCCTACATAAATCGACATGGCACAACTCCAAATTAGACAGGTGATGTAGACAAGTTCGATTCGGAGTGGTACACACCGATTACCCGAAAACTGAGATCAGACTGTGATTAACCAGCCTACCGAAAGCCAAACATGTTACCCGCTTACTTTAGCATAAGGTTTCTGAAGAGCAATGCTTCTGTAACACTGTGTCAGCGGCGTTTATAGCCCCTGGGGCCAAGGCTTTCCATAAGTTTTGTAACATCGAATTATGAGCCGTTAGCAGGGCCGTGGTTAGCGCCTGCCAAAGAAGGAAACTTCGACATCGGCGCACCATCCAGCTGCCAAATTTTCGTACAAAAAAACGCGCTCTACTCGGTAGTACACGCCATCCCTAAAAACGCAGTCGCCAATGCGCGGAATGATGGGGTAAGTAGCAAACCACAGGGCGTCTTTGAGGGGGGCCTTGGGATTGTTGCTGCTGGCGGCCAGATAAAACACCTGCACCTTAAACCCCCGGCTAGAACTGGCGGGAGTAGAGGTGGGGCTTTCGCTGCTTTTGCCGGTATTTTTTTTGGTGGCCACAGGGTCCGCGCCACAGAATTGGCGATTGTAGAGTACAGGTGCTTTGAAGAGCGGGGGCACCAGTAGTCTATCAAGAGTAGACGGGGGCAAGAGTAGGCCGGGACAAGAGTAGACGGGGGCAAGAGTGGGCGGGACAAGAGTGGGCGGGACGGTTTGAGGTTGGGGTTCAAGGTGTCGGGTTGTGGGGTTAGCCGCAGACCTGACACTTTGAACTCTCTGGGCCTGGTCTTATACCAAATTTTGTTTGTTTACCTCCGATTCAACGGGCAAATACCATTTGCCCCTACGGTTGAGTCTATGGTGAACCGGAGGTATGGAATTTGGATCTGGGCTTAGCGATTGCCACGGCGCTTCAGGGCGGCAACCATCTGCTGGCGCACGGCGGTAGCCCACTGATCAAACTCAACATCGGGGCGATCGCCTTCGTCTAGGGAGACATCTAAGCCGGCTCCGCGCCCCTGGTTTTTTCTATCCTGCGTCATGGTCATGTCCTCTACAGCAATTTTGCGTTCTCCTTACCTATCTAGTATTCCCTGAGGCGATCGCCCTGAGCTACGTCTTCAGGTGGGGATCTCATTACTTTATTAAGCGGGTTAACCCGCGATCGCCAGGCAATCAGCTCTGCTGGGCCGCAGCGAGTGTTACAAGCCGTGGCTAGGTGCCTGTCAAAGGCGCAATCAAAGGCAAAATGGCTTATACAAAAACAAGCTCTACCCAAAAATAAGCTCTACCTATGCGCCCAATTCGCACGTTCAACGTTACTCCCGCCCTGCCCCAGCGGCTAGAGGCGCTGCGTACCCTGGCCTATAACCTTCACTGGGACTGGGATGTGGAGATGGTAGACCTGTTTCGGCGGCTGGACGGCGACCTGTGGGAGTCGAGCCGCTACAACCCGGTGCTGATGCTGGGCACGATTAGCCAGGCGCGGCTGAACGAAATTGCTGAGGATGCCGGATTTTTGGCCCAGATGGATCGGGCGGCGCAGCGGCTAGAGGACTATTTGCGCGATCGCGACTGGTACAAAAAGCACCGCAAAACGCCCGTTGCAGGCGAGTGCTATGCCTATTTTTCGATGGAGTTTGGCCTTACCACCTGTATGCCGGTGTACTCAGGCGGGCTGGGGGTACTGGCCGGAGACCACCTCAAGTCGGCCAGCGATTTGGGGCTGCCCCTGGTGGCGGTGGGGCTGCTGTATCAGGAGGGCTACTTTGCCCAGTACCTAAATGCCGACGGCTGGCAGCAGGAGCGCTACCCAATCAACGACTTTTACAACATGCCGCTGCACCTAGAGCGCGATGGCAACGGCCACGAACTACGCATCGAGGTGGAGTATCCGGGCCGCACGGTGTACGCGCGGGTGTGGCGGGTGCAGGTGGGCACGGTGCCGCTGTACCTGCTCGATACCAACATTGAGCCCAACAGCCCGTACGACCAGGATATTTGCGATCGCCTCTACGGCGGCGACATCGATATGCGCATTCACCAGGAGATCATGCTGGGAATTGGCGGCATTCGCATGCTCAAGGCGCTGGGGCTAGCGCCGACGGCCTACCACATGAACGAAGGCCACTCGGCCTTTATGGCCCTAGAGCGCATGCGGGTGCTGATGGAAGAGCACGGCCTGACGTTTGCCGAAGCCCTGCAGGTAGCCCAGGCCAGCCAAATGTTTACCACCCACACCCCGGTGCCTGCCGGTATCGACCTGTTTCCGCCCGATAAGGTGCTGCACTACCTGGGTCACTACCGGCAGCGCTTTGGCCTAGGCGATGCCGAATTTTTGGCCCTGGGCCGGACGGATACGGGGGATTTTTCGGCCCCATTTAGCATGGCGGTGCTGGCGATTAAAACGGCGACCTTTATTAACGGGGTGAGTCAGCTCCACGCCGAGGTTTCCCGCGATATGTTTGGCAAGCTGTGGGCCGGGCTGCCCCAGAGCGAGGTACCCATTACCGCCATTACCAATGGAGTGCATGCCCGCAGCTGTGTCGCCAAGTCGACCCAGGCCCTCTACGATCGCTACCTCGGCCCTAGCTGGGCTCAGTCTAGCCCCGGCGCATTGCTGTGGGAGCGGGTACACGCCATTCCTGACGACGAGCTGTGGCGCAACCACGAACGGTGCCGATCGCAGCTGGTGGTGGCCGTGCGCGATCGCCTGGCCAAGAGTACGCGCGATCGCGGCGGTTCGGCCCGCGAACTGACCGAGGCCCAGGAATGCCTCGACCCCTTTGTGCTCACCATTGGCTTTGCCCGTCGCTTTGCCACCTACAAGCGGGCCACCTTGTTTTTGCATGACCTGGAGCGCATTTGCAAAATTATTACCGGCAGTGGCAGCCGCGTTGATGGCACAGAGCGCCGCGTGCAGTTTGTGATTGCCGGGAAGGCTCACCCCAAAGATATTCCTGGCAAAGAACTGATTCGCAGTATCGTTCACGTCACCCGCGACGAGGGGCTAAGCGGATCGATTGTATTTGTGCCCAACTACGACATCCACGTGGCGCGAGACATGGTGTCGGGCTGCGATGTGTGGCTCAACACCCCCCGCCGCCCCCGCGAAGCCAGCGGCACCAGCGGCATGAAGGCCGCCATGAACGGGCTGCCCAACCTCAGCGTGCTCGACGGCTGGTGGGACGAGGCCGACTACATTCGCACCGGCTGGCCAATCGGCCACGGCGAAGACTACGACGACCCCGACTACCAAGACGATGTAGAGGCCAACGCCCTCTACGACATCCTTGAAAAAGAGGTGGTGCCGCTGTTCTACGATCGCGACAAAGACGAAATTCCGCGCGGCTGGGTGGCCAAAATGAAAGCGGCCATCACCCTCAACACCCCCCAGTTCAATACAGCCCGCATGGTGAAAGACTACGCCAATCAGGGATATTTTGCGGCCAGCGATCGCGCTCACACCCTATCGACTAGCCAGTACGGCCCCGGCAAAGAGCTGGCCGCCTGGCAGACGCGTGTAGCCAAGCGGTGGTATGAGGTGCGTTTTGAGGAAGTGGCGATTTCCGAAACCACCGACTTGCGGGTCAACCAGCCCTTTAAAGTAACGGCTGCTCTTCGCCTCGGTGCCCTCACTCCCGACGATGTGCAGGTCGAGCTATACCAGGGCACCGTCGCCATCGACGGCGAAATTCACTCTGGGCTGGCCGTACCGATGGCCTGCCAAGGCCAAGACGACCAGGGCAGAAGCATCTACGCCCTCGAAATGGAGTACACCGCCAGCGGGTTGCAGGGTCTTTCGCTGCGTATTTTGCCCCGGCACAAATATCTCAACAGCCCCTACGACCCCAAACTGGTGCTCTGGGCCGACCCAGACTCGGTGCATATTGCCTCAGGGATGGTGTCGCCTGCGATCGCCCGTTAGAGGCGATCAATGTTCAGCGGTTCGGCGCGGTCAATGTGCCAGGATTGACCGCGCCGAGCAAAGTTGCAGCGTTTGGGGCAGGCCGCTCCCCCCCAATTTATTCCCTAGCGCCAAAGAGATTTTTATGACCTCAGTTCAAGTTTCGTCGAATGCGTCGCGCTATGGCCAAGCCATCGCCATCCGTCAGTTTGAGCTAAGCGCCGACGAACCCGCCTCGGTTGGTGGCGACGACCAGGGGCCAACCCCAACCGAACTGCTGCTGGCCGGGTTGTGCAGTTGCAAGGCGATCACCATTAGGATGTATGCCGAGCGCAAGGGCTGGCCAGTCGATCGGGTTTACGTGGCGGCAGAGTTGCACGCCGTAGAAAAGCAGTCAGTGATCACGGCCTACCTCACATTGGTGGGCGATTTGACCGACGAGCAGCGCGATCGCCTGGGGGAAATTGGCGATCGCTGCCCTGTCCACCGTCTGCTCATCGGCAACACCGAAATTCACACTGTTTTAACTCACTCCACTGCCCCATTGAGTGAGTAAGCCGTGTCTTTTTTTGCCCCCAGAACTGGCTTTGAGCAAATGTTTCTGGCGCTTTTAAGCCTTGCCCCCAGAGATTTACTCTCCGGGGGTTCTTTCGTTCGCTAGTCTGCGGCGGGGGCGTATCGCCGGGTGTGTATCGAGATGTACTCGCCTTCTCTGCCGGTGGGTATCAGCTTCGTCCACTTATCTGGGTCGGCGCAACCTTTTGCCCCGAGCTGATGAATGGTGTCTCGTACTGCTGAGTAGTCGCCCAGGGCAATTAGGCGCACTACTTCTTGCTGCCGCACGGGCAGTTTGAATTCGTAAGTCATGTTGTTCACCTTTGTCGTAAAGAAAACGGGGAACTTACCTAGCACTCCGTAAAGGTGCAAAACCGATGGGCTAGATCTCTTAAAATGAGTCCAGTCATTTCGGCTTACTCCGACTAAGCGGAATGATTAGGGGTCTGGGAGAGCCACTAACTCTCTCATTCCCCGCCTAGTCTCATTCCCCGCGTTAAATATAGTACGTTAAGCGATCGGTGTTTTCAACCGTATGGCCCAACCGCCCGCTGACCAGCCGTAGGGTGGGCAGTGCCCACCACCCCATCAATTCACCCACCACCAACCCCTCCCCCGCAAACTCAAGGGCATTTCAGCTTTAACGGCGATCGCAGCCTGGTGCAGGCGTTTTACATTGTCGGGTTCTGCAAAGATTCGTCTACAATGAAAGATAACCAGGGTGAGAAAGATGGCCTCGTCGGGGTGATAGACGCGTCGGTAATCGGGCCTTTAGGGGAAGGGTAAGAAACTCTAATTCAGTGTTCCCGATTGACTGTTGATAGCTTAGTGAAAAAGTGGGTGATGCCCACCCTACAATCGCTTGAGATGGCAAGAGATATTACAAGAAAGCAACATTACGTACCTCAGTTTTTGC
Organism: Nodosilinea sp.; assembly: GCA_049646445.1. Taxonomy (GTDB): domain Bacteria; phylum Cyanobacteriota; class Cyanobacteriia; order Phormidesmidales; family Phormidesmidaceae; genus Nodosilinea. The sequence goes on from JBARVV010000081.1 coordinate 33,886, forward strand.
TCAAGAATTTTAGCTTAAAAGTTAAGAAGCATTGGAAGATAAATGTATTCGACACTATAAGGAAGGATTTAAGGCTCAATCAATCTGTTGATGGCAACTTTTATCAAAACAATTTCTACGATAAGGACAATTCTGTAGAAAGCCTACTTAGTGAAAAGATTGAGAATCCAGCTTCATTAGTTATACAAAAAATAATCAGTTCACAAGATCTAAAGATTCTCAGAAATAATGTTGAAAGTCAGTCGGTACTTTTGAAGTTTATTTCAACACTTTTGCATCGAACTCCTCAAGCCAGAGACAAAGCTCTTAGCTTTATCTACTCTTTTTTTGATTCTTTTACGGGGGAATTATTAGAATTAAATGATTTTGATCGCGAAAAAACATCCATACCAAAGATTAGATATGAGAACAAAGATGGATTCGCCTCCTTTCTGGCATTACAGGGTGTTGTTGATGCATGTATCTTGGTGGATTTAGATTTTCATCTTGTCAAAAATAATACATCTTTAGACTTTTGGATTTCAGACCATCCTGCATTTTCATATAATTGGTTTTATAAAGAGCTTGAGCATCCTGGTGTGACTGGTTTACCTGCAAGAGGCTTTCAAATCTTTCTGCCGATTTCTACAAAGTTAATGATTTGCTTATATGATCCAGGAATCTATAAGTATGGCTCCAAGAAGTCTCAATTAAGTGACATCAATGACGAGTCTGATGTTATTATTTTGAATTCCCTTCAAGCACTTAATTCTGAATCAATAATGGGATTCCAAAGAAGTGAAGAGTGCAAGCTTGTTCAGAGACTTTGCGAGAAATATGGAAACTTGAAAGTACAGGAATATGAGAGCCAAATCATTCTTCGAGAAGAACTCTCGGATGAGAAGATAAAGTCCACTCATGTTACATTTGGAAAGCAGTTTAAATTATCAAAAATGCCATCTTTTGTAATCATAAAGAAAAAAGTCAGGCAGCATTCTTCATCTTTTTCAATGCGAAGTCCTGAACTTGTTGCACTGCATCAGGAAAACAGAGATGAAATACTCAAACGTGAAAAAACTGTTCTTGAACTGTAGATTTCTACAATCAGGCTTAGTATTAATAACGGAAAATTTTGGGCGTCAAGGTTGAAAACCCTATGGAATCTCAATAAGAGTGGGCATTGCCCACCACCTCATTTATTCACCCACCACCTACCCCTCTCCCTCAAACTCAACCGCTGCTTCCTTCCCTCCGCACTTACATCCCCAATCCTCCCCATAAAACCCCTCCCCAACAAACCGTCGAAAACTCGAAAACTCCCACTGATGCGGGCACTCTACCAACCCATGCTTCACCGGGTTGTAACGCAAATAATTGATGTGCCCCACCCAATCCGCCTCATCGCGCATGGTGTGCTCCCAAAACCGTCGTTACCATACGTCGCTTTCCCGTCGCCGTTGGCGAGAAACACAAACATCCTGCGGTAGCGCACAACTTCCCTTCAGCGATCGCGTAAACAACACCTTTAGACGTCCGACTCGCTTTGAGTAATTACCATCGCCCTGGGGTAAAGTCCACACAAAATGAATGTGGTCGGGAAGCACAACAGCGGCTGTAATATCGAAGGGCATTTCAGCTTTAACGACAGATGCAGCCTGGCGCAGGCGTTTTATATTGTCGGCTTCTGCAAAAATTGGTCTGCGGTTGAAGGTAACCAGGGTGAGAAAGATTGCCCAGCAGGGAGTGTAGACGCTTCGATCATCGGGCATTTGAGGGGTAAGGAAAAATACTCTAAGGTAGTGTTCCCGATGGGTTGATGATAGCTAGGTGGGAAGGTGGGCAGTGCCCACCCTACGGTGCTGAATACCCCCAATTTGTAGGGGCGTAGCATGCTACGCCCCTACGAGGTTCTTGATTACGAATCGGGTTTACCAAATCGGATTTCGTATCATACCTGAGTTCAGTAACCCCCAACCCTACTGTGCCTTCATCCAGGCAAGGCATTTTTGCATGTGCTGGCGCATGGTGGCTTTGTCGGCATAATGGCGGCGACCGTGGCCGGGTAGCACCCACTCAAAGTCGTAGGTGGCGAGCCTTTCCATCGACTTAATCTGCTCGGGCCACGAGTACCAGCAAACGGTGCGAAAGGCATGAAGCTGATGCAGCCGCACCGACCAGGCCAGGTGATCGCCGGTAAACAGCACCCGGTTGTCGTACAGCAGCACCGTATGGCCTTTGCTGTGCCCCGGCACCGGAATGATGGTGAGGTCGGGCGCGAGTTCAATCGGGTCGGTACCCTGGAGCTGCATTTCGACATTGGCAGTGCTACTGCCAATGTCGTCGGCGTGAAGAATGCGATCGCACCCAAACCGCTCGTGAAACTGCTGATGGTCGGCCACATCGTCCCGGTGGGTGAGGTAGAGGTAGCGCACGCCGCCCAGGGCTTCGAGCCGCTTGACCAGAGGGGCAGCAAAGCGGGGCGAATCGACCAACACGTTGCCCTCGGGCCGCTGAATCAGGTAGCTGGCCGCCCCGTAAGACTTTTCGGAGTGGTAGCCGCAGTGGTAAACGTTTTCGGTAATCGGCATTGGAAAGCTGGCCTGGGCCGCCTTCATATCTTTGGGCGGCGCGACGGTGCCAATGGAGGCCGTGGGGCAGGCCAGCACCGCCTGTAGCGCCGCCAGCCGTTCGGCCTCGGTCTCGGGCTGGTGAAACACCGCCGACTGTTCATCTTCGCGGCTAAAGATGTCGGGAGCCATCCAGCGGCAAGTGTCGCAGTCGATACAGGAGCTATCGACGTAGATATCGCCGTCTACGTTTTGGGGGCGGCGGGCGGTGAGGTGTGCCATGGTTGTTACCTATCCATGCCTTGAGTCTATCGCTGGGGAAGGGCGATCGTGGGGCGGCGGATCAGAGGATGTTTAAAGAGTCTTATGCCTTGTAGCAAGAGTGAAGATCCCCCTAAATCCCCCTTAAAAAGGGGGACTTTTGACCCCCCTTTTTAAGGGGGGCAGGGGGGATCGGCAGGTGACTAAAGCTACAGCAAATCACTTTTTTCAAACGCCCTCTAACCGATTTAACCTCGGCCAAAGAGCCGCTTCAGCGGATTTGAGGCAATTTGCCCCAGCGGGGTGCGGCTGCGCTGCGCCGCCTGCACTGGGTCGTCAGCGGTGAGAATGTCAACGGCGCGATCGTACTGTTTGTCGCTGTCGGATTGACTGGTGCTAGACACAAAGGTGGCACTCGGCGCGTCGGCCTGGGCGTCCGATAGAGCCGTTTGGTAAGCCTGATTTAGGCTGGGTAGACTGGCCGCGATCGCAGGCAGTTCCAAAATTCGAGTGTCTAAGCTCTGACCAATGGCGTGGAGCTGTTTTTGCAGCCCCTCTGGCAAAGCGCTGTCTTGCCGACCCAGGGCGGTAATAAAAGCGGTCAGCGTTTTTTCTTGTTGAGGGTTTAAAGTAGGCATGATTATTAAGGTATAAACAGTACGGCAAAAGGGGCGATCGCAGGTGCTTTTATAAAGCAGCCTGACGCACTAAAACCAACCCCGATGCCGCGTTGGGCTATTGCTAAAACACAACCTACAGCGCCGATTAGATCGAGGTTATCGAGGTTTTCGATTTAGAGTTTTACTCTTTTGGTCTTGCTGTTTAGATAGTAAGAAACTTTGTCAGCGATGATGGTGGTTCATGACATAAATCCCACTTTGGGCATAGCCGTCTTCTGCTCCGAATACAGGTTCGACTAGGGGCACTGCACCGCAACGCCCTCACCAGAGGATTTTGCCTATCACGTGTCCTAACTCAATCGATGGTTGCAATACCTTGCTTAAGCAATGTCGCTCTGACTACGGTCTAGAGTAATTCAGAGTACGATGGCTCTATGCCAGTCAGGGTAGACTGTGTAGCTTGGGGTAGTACAGCACTGGCTGCCCCTGGCTCTGGAGCGATAACGTCACGCAAAGGTTCACTGGTCCCATGCCCAACGCACACCGCGCATTTCAGATTGAAAGCCTGCTTGACAACAACGGCTACAAGTCGTTTGAAATGCCGGGGGCCAAACCCCACTACAATCCCGATCGCCCCGGCCAGGTAGAACACATTGCCCTAGAGCTGAGCCTCGATTTAGAGAATCAAATCTGCGAGGGCACCTGCAAAATTCGCATTAACCCGGTGCGCGATGGCCTCGACAGCCTGGTGCTCGATGCCGTCAATCAGCAGATTGAGTCGGTCAAGGTGGGCAACACCAAGCAAGATTTTGACTACGACGGCGAGCGACTGCACGTGCGGCTCAAAAAGCCCACCGTGGCGGAGGAAAGCTTTACCGTTGCGATCGCCTACCGCCTGGTGCAGCCCGAGCGCGGCCTCTACTTCATTGGCCCCGACCAGCACTACCCCGACAAACCCGTGCAGGTGTGGACCCAGGGCGAAGACGAAGACTCGCGCTTCTGGTTTCCCTGCTTCGACTACCCCGGTCAGCTCTCGACTTCAGAAATTAAGGTGCGGGTGCCCGCTGCCTACCAGGTGGTCTCCAACGGCGAACTGGTTGACACTAAAGAAGACGGCGATCGCAAGATTTTCCACTGGTACCAAAAGCAGGTGCACCCCACCTACCTAATGGCCCTGGCCGTGGGCGAGTTCGACGTCATTCAAGACCAGTGGCAAGACATTCCGATTACTTACTACGTGGAGAAGGGCCGCAAAGACCAGGGCCAAATCACCATGGGCAAGACGCCGCGTATGGTGGAATTTTTAAGCGAAAAGTACGGCTACAAATACGCCTTTCCCAAGTACGCCCAGGTCTGCGCTGCCGACTTTATCTTTGGCGGCATGGAAAATACGTCGGTAACGATTTTGACCGATCGCTGCCTGCTGGATGAACGGGCCGCGATCGACAACCGCAACTCCGAATCCCTCGTCGTCCACGAACTGGCCCACCAGTGGTTTGGCGACCTGCTGGTGATCAACCACTGGAGCCACGCCTGGGTGAAAGAGGGCATGGCCACCTACTCCGAAGTGATGTGGACCGAGCAGGAGTACGGCCCCGACGAGGCCGCCTACTACCGCCTGGGCGAGGCCCGCAGCTACCTGAGCGAAGACAAGAGCCGCTACCGCCGCCCCATGGTCACCCACGTGTATCGGGAGGCGATCGAACTGTACGATCGCCACATCTACGAAAAAGGAGCCTGCGTTTACCACATGGTGCGCGCCGAGCTGGGCGATGCCCTGTTTTGGAAGGCGATTCACACCTTTGTGCAGAGCAACGCCCACCAGACCGTGGAAACCATCGACCTGCTGCGGGCGATCGATAAAGCCACGGGCCGCAACCTGCGCCCCCTGTTTGACCAGTACGTGCTGCGCGGCGGCCACCCCGACTACAAAGTCGCCTACAGCTGGGATGGCGACAGCAAGCTGGCCAAGCTCACCGTCACCCAAACCCAGGCCAAAGACGGCGACACCAGCAGCACCAGCGGCCTGTTTGACCTGCGTATTCCGATCGGTTTTGGTTTTGTGGGCCAAGGCACATCGGCCCAGGGCACATCGGCCCAGGTAGAGATCAAACCCTTCACCGTACGCATCTACGAGCGCGAGCAGGCAATGTTCTTCCCGCTCGACCAAAAGCCCGACTTCGTCAGCTTTGACGTGGGCAACCACTACCTCAAGACCGTCGAGCTGGAGTACCCAATAGCGGAACTCAAGGCCCAGCTCAAGCATGACCCCGACCCGCTCTCGCGGATTGAGGCAGCGATCGCCCTAGCAAAAAAAGGCAGCTTAGAGGCCGTCACCGCCCTGAGCGCCGCCCTCACCGATGAACCCTTCTGGGGCGTGCGGGCCGAAGTGGCCGAGCAGTTGGCCTCCGTCAAGCTCGATCAAGCCATTGAGGGCCTGCTGAAAGGATTGCAGGACTCCGAAGCCCGCGTTCGCCGCGCCGTGGTGGAATCGCTGGGCGACATCAAAACCATCAAGAGCTACAAGGCGCTGAAAAACATTGCTGAAAAAGGCGACCCCAGCTACTACGTCGAAGCCGCCGCCATTCGCTCCCTGGGCAAAGTGGGTGCAGCCGATCTAAACGGCAAAGCTAAAGACAAAAAAACCCTAAAGCTGCTGGAGAGCATTCTCAAAGAGCGTCAGGGCTGGAATGAAATGATCAGGTCGGGAGCCATTGGTGCTCTCAGCCAGTTCAAATCGTCTGAAGACGCTCTGAATCTGGTGCTTAAGTACACCGAACCTGGCACACCACAAGCCCTGCGGCTGGCCGCGATTCGCGCCCTGGGGGCGATCTCTAAGGCCCAGAGCAAGCCCAATGTGGAGCGAATACTGGACCGGCTAGATGCGATCGCCCACGAAAGCTTCTTTCTCACCCAGGTTTCTGCGGTGTCGGCCCTCAGCGGCATCGAGACCGGGCGGGCCATCAGTGTGCTGCAAAGCCTGGCCGACCACACCCCCGATGGCCGGGTGCGCCGCCGCGCCGAGGAGGCTGTGCAGCAGGTACAAAAGGCGATTGGCAAAGACAAAGCCGTCGAAAAACTGCGCCAAGAACTAGACGACCTGAAAAAATCTAACCAGGAACTTAAGAGCCGCCTCGAAACCCTGGAGGCCAAAGCAAAGTAACCAAAAGCGATCGCAGGAGGATGCATAACGCTAAGGCGAGGCTCGGCCAGCGCGCAGCAATGCACCCACAGCATCTCTAAACTATCAACAACGCTCCATTGCTCAAAACGTCCACAGGTCAGCTATGGTTCAGGCCGCCGCTAGCCCATTAACCTTTGATGAATTCATAGAGCGCTACCCCGACGACGGTGGCCGCTACGAGTTGCGCCATGGAGTAGTGTTAGAAATGCGGCCCATTGGCCCCCACGAAGAAGTCATTGCCCTCATTCGTCGCAAGCTAGATTTTGAGATTGAGCGGCAAAATCTGCCCCTCTTTATTCCTCAATCATGCTTAATTAAGCCCTTGCGGGAAGGAGAAGGCTATCTCCCAGACATTATTGTGCTCGACCAGGAGCAGGTCAAAACAGACCCTTACTGGCAAAAGTCCTCAAGCCTGTCTAGCAGTGACGCCATCAAGCTAATCGTGGAAGTTGTGAGCACCAACTGGCAAGACGACTACTTAACCAAGCTGGCCGAGTACGAAAAGCTTGGTGTACCCGAGTATTGGATTGTAGACTACCGTGCTTTGGGCGGTGTGCGCTTTATTGGCAGCCCTAAAACGCCCACGGTATGGATTTACAATCTGGTCGATGACGAATACCAGCCGGGTGAATCATTTCAGACGGCTCAACAGCTGATCTCCTCAACCTTTCCTAACTTGGTCTTAGAGGTAGACCGCATCATTGAAATAGGGCAAGAACGATGACTGGAGTTCAGCGCCTATTGAAAGATCTCTGCGATCGCAGTGCTAAATCCTGGCAGCAGCGGCGAGCTGAGAGTATCGCCGACCAGCAGCGTACCGACCAGCTGAAGCTGAATCTCAGCGCGACGATAGATTTCCAGAGTTTTGAGTTGCCAGCTAACGACCCAATATTCTTGCACCCCGTGGCAAGAGTAGAGCTTGAGCTTGACCTCTTTGTCGCGCTGCTCGTTCAGGTCGCCAGGCGAAAGCACCTCTACCATGAGTTCTGGAGCCACAATCAGGTGCCCAGCCTCGTCCACGCCGTCGGCCAACCGGGCCTGGCTAATCCACACCACATCGGGAATCACAGCGTCTGTAGGCGTGCAAATAACGCCTGGGGTTTGAAAAGGATTGCCCAGACCCGTCTGTCTAGACCAGGTTTCTAACTCAAAATGAATGTTGCCACCAGCACCCTGGTGGCGGATGTGGGGGGCACGGGTCACATAGAGTTCTCCGTCGATAATTTCGTAGCGCTTCCAGCCGCCATCGTCGGGCATGGCGGCCAGATCGCGGGTAGTCCAGGGCTGGGAGTAGGCAACCATGGCAGGTATTGATGAGCTTGAGTTCTAGTGTAGTGGGTGCGCCTGTAGCGTGATGGAAAAATGCCGGGAGTAAGCGCTGTAGGCGGCGGTGTGCAGATGGGGCTGAGGCGCAAAAAAGCTGAAGAAATCGGCAGAAGCCAGGAGCGGCTTCTATGGTGAAGTAGATAACAGCAAGAGCGATCGCCTCCATGCCCCCATCCACCACATCCATCAGCTGGGCCACACTGCAAAACGGGTCCGACATTCGCGGCGTCGCCCTGGAGGGCATTCCCGATCAGGCCGTCAACCTCACCCCTGCGGTAGTCAATACCCTGGGTAAAGCCTTTGCCACCTGGCTAGCTGCAGAGTTAAGCATTCCCACCGCTAGATTAACCATCGCCGTAGGGCGCGATAGCCGCCTCTCTGGGCCTGAGCTGATGCAGGCCGCGATCGAGGGCATAGCCTCCCTGGGCTGTCGGGTAATAGATGTGGGCATGGCCTCGACTCCGGCCATGTTTATGAGCACCGTGCTGCCCGAGTTTAGCTGCCACGGCGCGATTATGATGACCGCCAGCCACCTGCCCTTCAACCGCAACGGCCTCAAGTTTTTTACCCGCCAGGGCGGTTTGGGCAAAACAGACATTTCACGCATTTTAGAGCTAGCTGAGCAGGGTAGCTTTGCGGCCGCCGCTCCCGGCTCTATCGAACACCGTGACCTGATTGCCACCTACGCTGCCGGTCTGGTGCAAAACATTCGCCAATCGGTGAACCATCCCGACCATTTCGACCAACCGCTGCAAGGGCTCAAAATCATTGTCGATGCGGGCAATGGGGCGGGCGGCTTTTTCGCCAGCCAGGTATTGGAACCATTAGGAGCCGACACCACCGGCAGCCAGTTTCTCGACCCCGATGGCACCTTTCCCAACCACGTGCCCAACCCTGAAAATGAGGCGGCGATGGCCTCAATCTGCCAGGCCGTCGTTACTCAAGGGGCCGACTTTGGCCTGATCTTTGATACCGATGTCGATCGCGGGGCGGCAGTCGATGCCGACGGGCGCGAACTCAACCGCAACCGGCTAATCGCGCTAATTTCTGCGATCGTGCTGCAAGAGCACCCCGGCACCACCATCGTCACCGACTCCACCACCTCCGATGGGCTGACCCGGTTCATTGAAGATGACCTGGGCGGCATTCATCATCGCTACAGGAGGGGCTACAAGAATGTGATCAACGAAGCGATTCGGCTGAATGAGGCTGGCCAGCCCAGCTGGCTTGCGATCGAAGCCTCAGGCCATGGGGCGATGAAAGAAAACTACTTTTTAGACGATGGCGCTTACCTGGTGAGTAAACTGCTGGTTGAACTAGCCAAAGCTCGCCTGGCTGGCAAGCGGTTCAGCGATTTGATTGCCACCCTGCAAGACCCCCACGATAGCCAGGAGTATCGGCTGACGATTTTAGCCCCTGATGCTCAGGCCCGAGGTGCTGAGGTGATGAATCAGCTGAAAGCCTTTGTCGATACTCAGCCCGACTGGTCGGTTGTGCCCAGCTACGAAGGGGTACGCGTCGCCTGTTCAAAGCCGGATGAAAATGGCTGGTTCATGATGCGGATGTCGCTACACGATCCGGTGCTGCCGCTCTATATCGAGTCGAATGTGGCGGAGGGGGTGGCTAAGATTGGCGATCGCCTGAGGGCATTTTTAACAACCCTGGGCGACCTGGATATTTCGGCTTTAGAACGGTGAACGGTAACTATGGTCTCTTTTTCGAACCTGCCCAGGTGGGCGATCGCAGCCCTGGCCCTGCCCCTCATCTGCCTCAATGGCTGGCTGCTATATCGGCTGGCAGGAATGTTTCAACCCGCCACCAGCATCGTCATCACCGCCACTCTGATCGCCTTTTTGCTCGACTACCCGATCGACTGGCTAGAGAATCGCGGCCTGGCCAGAAGCCTGGCTGTGGCGCTGGTGGTGCTGCTGGCCGTTGTGGTTACCACGATTCTGGTCGTCTTTTTGGGGCCGCAGGTATGGCAGCAGCTCAACGACTTTGCCGAGCGACTGCCGGGATGGATCGATCGCGCCAAAACCCAGCTACTGCTATTAGAAGATCGAACTGCCTTTCAAAACCTGCCCATCAACCTCGATCAGCTCACGGTAGAAGCCGCCAATCAGCTGACGAACGCTCTCCAGGCCACCACTACCCAAGCGATTAGCGTTACCCTCAGCACCCTCGACAGGGCTCTCAACTTGCTAATCACCGTTGTCCTGGCCATTCTGCTGGTCATTAACGGCGACCCGCTGTGGGAAGGTCTGTTGAGCTGGCTGCCCACCGCCTGGCGTTCGCTGGTTCGCAGCTCGCTAAAGCCTAGCTTCCAGAGCTATTTTTCGGGCCAGGCCACCCTGGCGCTGATTCTGGCGGTGGCTCAGTCGACCGCCCTGATTTTGCTCAACGTGCCCTTTGGCCTGCTGTTTGGCCTGGTGATTGGCCTGGTCAGCGTCATTCCTTTTGGCGGTACGGTGGCGGTGCTAGGGGTGAGCACCTTGCTTGCCTTTCAAGACATTTGGCTGGGCCTCAAGGTACTGGGCGTCGCGATCGTGCTGGGGCAAATTAACGACAATTTGGTGGCTCCGCGCCTGATGGGCGGCATCACCGGGTTAAACCCTGCAATTATCATCCTGGCCCTGCTGATTGGGGCCAAGTTTGCCGGGTTTCTGGGCCTGCTTCTAGCCGTACCCATCGCCAGCTTCATCAAAAAAATTGCCGATGCCGTGCGCGAACCGGGGCGCGAGCCGGAGATCGAGGCCCTCCAAAGCGGTGTTCTGGAGTCTAAGCCGCTTTAGATATGAATGAGAGCAGGTCTGGGTTGGGCAATCCTGGCCCTGAAAGTCTCGTTTTTTTGGCTTCTCCCTAAGGGTGCAGGCCCTGCGCCCCTACCAGATGATCCCTGGCCCAAAATCGCCTCATCCAAAGCCGAATCGCATAACCCCGATTCCAAATAGGTGGCTTGTGTTGGGGCAAACGGTGTTTGCCCAGTCCAACCAGGGCTAGCCAAGAGCGGATTCAGTATTAGGCCTCGGCTTTGGCCCGAGCCGCCTTCAAAATGCTGTCGAGCAGTCCGGGAAACGCCGCCTCTAAATCGTCGCGGCGTAGGGAGTTCATGTGCTGGGTGCCCTGCTTGCGGCAGTGCAGTACCCCGGCCTCGCGCAAAATCTTGAAGTGGTGAGAGAGGGTTGACTTCGCCACCCCCAGGTCGAGATCTGAGCAAGACAGCTCGTCGTTAGCGGCTAGCCGCTGCACAATTCCGAGCCGCACCGGGTCGCCCAGGGCATACAAAACCCCTTCTAGGGCGATGTCTTGGCAGTTGGGATGATGAATAGGTCGCATAGTTGCATTATGCCACGGCAGGCGCTATAGTTTGATTGTTCGAAGTTTTCGAATAATTGAAATTCGCCCAATCGGCGGAGGTGTCAGATGTCAGCAGTTGCAAGTATTACCCAAGAGACGTTTCAGACCGAAGTGCTAAAAAGTGAAATGCCCGTACTGGTCGATTTTTGGGCTCCGTGGTGCGGCCCCTGTCGCATGGTCGCCAGCGTAGTCGATGAAGTGGCTCAGCAGTACGACGGCCAGCTCAAGGTGGTTAAGGTCAATACCGACGAGCAGCCCGGTATCGCTTCTCACTACGGCATTCGCAGCATCCCTACACTCATGGTGTTTATGGGCGGCGAGCAAATGGAGCAGATGGTTGGAGCCGTTTCCAAGGCTACCCTCTCCAAAGCTGTCGAACCGTTTCTAAGCTAACCGTAGGGGCAAACGGTTGTTTGCCCCCGGCCAACCCACGCCGTTATTTAGACCTTTCCTAGCCTCAATCCAATCAGGGCGATCGCCGTTTGACTGATCTGGGGCGTCGTTAGGCCGCTGTCCCGTTTCGGCCTCAATTCTCGTCAGGGCAAATGGCATTTGCCCACACATGACCCATACGATTCTGCGGAATTCCCTAGCCCTCGCTATCTCAAAGGAGATCCCCATGTCCACTGAAAAGAACCTGTTTACGCCCGTTCAACTGGGCGCATACGAGCTGCCAAACCGGATTGTGATGGCCCCCCTCACCCGCAACCGAGCTGGAGAAGGCAACGTGCCTCAGCTGCTGAATGTGACCTACTACGAGCAGCGGGCGTCGGCTGGGCTGATTATTACCGAGGCCAGCCAGATCTCCCCCGAGGGAATGGGCTACCCCGCCACTCCCGGCGTCCACAGTGCCGAACAGATTGCTGGGTGGCAAAAGGTGACTGAGGCCGTTCATGCGAAGGGGGGCCGCATTTTCCTCCAGCTGTGGCACGTGGGCCGTATTTCGCACCCATCTTTACAGCCCAACGGGGCTACACCCGTCGCACCCAGCGCTATTCAGCCCCAGGGCGATGCCATGACCTACGAGGGCATGCAGCGCTTTGTCACGCCGAGGGGGCTAGAGCTAGACGAAATTCCCGGCATTGTAGAGCAGTATCGCCAGGCAGCCAAAAATGCGTTGGAAGCAGGCTTTGACGGCGTTGAGGTGCACGGGGCCAACGGCTACCTACTCGACCAGTTTTTGCGCGATGGCAGCAACCACCGCACCGATGCCTACGGCGGCCCGGTCGAAAATCGCGCCCGCCTGCTGCTGGAGGTGACGGAAGCCGTGGTGGAGGTGTTTGGCGGACAGCGTGTCGGCGTACGCCTCTCACCCAGCAGCACTTTCAACGACATGACCGACTCTGACCCCAAAGCCACCTTTGGCTACGCGATTCAGGCTCTGAATCAGTTCAACTTGGCCTACCTGCACCTGCTCGAACCCAGCGAATCCGATCTGCGCCACGGTGGTACAGCCATCCCCACCAAAGAGTTTCGCCCCCTGTACGACGGTCTACTAATGGTGAACTGGGACTACGACCAGGATGCCGGTAATGCGGCGATCGCCAGCGGAGATGCCGACCTGGTTTCCTACGGCAAGCTATTTATTGCCAACCCCGACCTGCCCCAGCGCTTTGCAAAGAATGCCACACTCAATGAGCCCAACCCCGACACCTTCTACGGCGGCGGGGCCGAAGGGTACATCGACTACCCCGCGCTGGAGACGGCAGCTTAGTCGGTTCTATGCCAGCGAATACCTGGCTGTAGCCCACATCAGTCTGAGGTGAGCCAGGTCTTACCCCAAACCTGGCTCACCTTGAAGGGTCTATTGCTAAAACCCCTGGGCCACCGGGGCCGCGACCAAACCGCCAAACCGCCTTTGCCGCTGCTGGTACCACTGCAACGCCTGGTGAAACGCAGCGCGATCGAACTCTGGCCAGAGCTGCTCGGTAAAGTACAGCTCGGTGTAGGCCAACTGCCAGGGCAAAAAGTTGCTCAGCCGCTGTTCGCCGCTGGTGCGAATCAACAAGTCGGGGTCGGGCAGGGGGAATGTCGTCAGCGCTCGGGTCAGACAGTCCTCATCTATTTGATCGAGGGCCAAGTTACCTCTTGCCACCTGCTCCGCTACAAAACGGGCGGCGTTGACCAATTCCTGCCGCCCGCCGTAGTTCACCGCCACAGTAAACTGCACCCGCTGGTTGTGTTGGGTTAGGGTCATGGCCTCTGCCATCAGCGATCGCAGCCGCTCCGGCAGCGGCGACAGGTCACCCAAAAACCGAATGCGCACGCCCTCGCGCTGCATTTCGGCCAGTTCGCGGCGCAGCAGTCGATCAAACAACCGCATCAGAAAGCTCACTTCCTCCATCGGTCGCCGCCAGTTTTCGGTCGAAAAGGCGTAGACCGTGAGCGCCCCAATGCCCCAGTCTTTGCAGCAGCGCAGCAGATCTTTCACCGTTTTAGCCCCCTGGCGGTGGCCCGCCACCCGCGGCAGCCCCCGATGGGTAGCCCAGCGACCGTTGCCATCCATAATCACCGCCACGTGGGCAGGCAATGCTGCGGGATGCAGATCGGTGGGCAGGGTTGAATGATCGATGGATTGAATCATGGGTTGAAATTCCTAAAAAAGTAGGCATCGGTAGGGTGCATTAGCGGCCAAGAGACCTCTGCCGTCTACCAACTCACTGCTGAGGGTGCCGGGCCGCAAATGCACCCTACTCGTGGGTGGGGTTGGGGCCAAATAATTCGGTTAGGCAGGCGGGCGTTAGCGATCGATCCCACCGCCACAGCACTCGCATCACCTGGTCAAAGGTGTAGAGGAAGGTCAAGCGATGGCTGAAATTCCACTGCTCCCAAGCCAACTCTTTAGTCATGCGGCGCAGAGTATGAACTAGGCTGCCTTGAAGATTTGGCTGCCGCCACTTTTGCACCATCGCCTGGGATAAAATGCCGAAGATCATCCCCAAATTGGTTTCAGGATACGCCCAGCGGCCAAAGCCCCAAAATTTAGTCATGTGGTTGACTTCATCGATCAGCAGTTCCCCCAGGACGACCTGCAGGGGGCCGGTGGTGTGGGCCATCATCCACAGGTAGAGGCAGGCGGCTCCATACTCGGTGGCAATGCGGTGCAGCCCGTGACGGTAGAGGTCGGCGCGGGGATTGCCGCTGGGGGTATAGGGTCGGGCCGCATGGGGAACCGGGTGAGGCTGTTTTCCACTCAGGCGGTGGTAGAGCATAGTCAGGGCAGGGGTGTGGCGCTTCTCTTCGCGCTCCCACAGGCCTGGGGCAATCACCTGCCCATCGGCATTCGCTGTGCCCCCAACAAACTGGGCCATCTGGGGGTAAAACTGCTCCAGGTACTGACGACTGGCCTGGGTATAGCCGCGAATGGGGGCTTCGGTGTTGATGGTGCCGAGCAGAATGGCGCAGAAGGTGTCGAGCGATATACCGACGACCTGGTCAGGGTGAATGGTGCCCCAGCTCACCCGGTTCCAGCGGCGCGGCTGGGGAGTTTGGAACTGGCAGGGCAGGTCGATGAGGCGATCGCATAAATGCTCCACCGTCACATATCGCCGAGTTAGCGCTGCAATTCGCTGGTTCACCTGAGCCATGCTTGGGGCAGGCCACCACGGCCCCGCCAGGTCATCCCCAGCAGCATCGGCGGTCAACAAAACGGAAGTAGCAGTCATATTTGATACGCTCTCAATGCGCTACGGTTGGGTAAGTTCACCGTAGCTACTCGCAGGGCCAGCGTCAGTCGGGCAGAGTCGGGCTTGGGGCAAAACGGTTTAGCCCCAGGGGCGGAAAAAGGCGGAAACCGTCCACTGAGCATGAAAGAAACCTAAATCTCGGCTAGAGTTGTGGCCGTAGGGGATACACACAACTATGGCATCAGATGCGGTAGAACTGGCAGACCGGCTTGTCTTCACCGTCACCGGGCGGCATCTGAACGATTTGCAGCGCACGATTTTGCGTCAGGTGTGGCAGGGGCAAAAGTACCTCGATATTGCCAACACTGCCGGATATACCGAGGGTCATATTAAGGATGTGGCCTACCAGATGTGGCGGCTGCTATCCAAGGTGACTGGGGAGAAGGTGACGAAGTCCACCCTCAAGTCGGCCCTGAAGCGATCGCTGCTCAAGATGGGCATTGATGTATCTGGGGCCAGCGCCGCCCTTGGCTTGGCGGATTCGGCGGGACAGCAAGAGGCGTTGCCTTTGGTTCCCGATGACAGTGCACAAATTACGTCTATCGCTCCAGCAAATCCCAGCTTTGTCGGTCGTCAGGCGGCGATCGCCCACCTCAATACCCTGATCGCCCAGGGCGATCGCACGATTCTGATTCAGGGCGAAGGGGGCCTGGGCAAAACCACCCTGGCCCAGCACTTTATCGCTCAGCAGCCGGTCGATCTCACCCTCGAACTGCTGATGGCCAAAGACCCCGCCGACATTACTCCCGTAGAGTGGGTGATCGAAGAATGGCTACGCCAGGACTTTGGCGTCGAGCCAGGGCGTGAGTTTGGCGTCACCCTCGATCGCCTGCGTCGCTACCTGCGTCAGCAGCGGGTCGCCGTGCTGATCGACAACCTGGAGCCAGCGCTCGATGCCCAGGGACAATTTATCCCATCTCACCGCCGCTATAGCGAACTGCTGCGGGTGCTGGCCGACAGTCGCGGGCAAACGCTGACCTTGATGACCAGCCGCGATCGCCTCTGCGAACCGGGCATCCCCATCGCTCACTACCGACTGCCAGGGCTGGGGCTGCCCGCCTGGGCCACCTACTTCGCCCACCGAGACATCCCTGAAAATCGGGAAGTTCTAGCCGCCATGCACAGCGCCTACGGCGGCAACGCCAAGGCGATGGAAATTTTGGCCGGGGCAGTGCTGGCCGACTTTGAAGGCAGCCTAGCGCTTTACTGGCAGGCCCACAGCCAGGATTTACTCGGCCCTGTGGATCTTAAAAACCTGGTTGAAAGTCAGATCCATCGCCTGCAAGCCCTCGACCCCGAGGCCTACCATCTCTTCTGCCGCCTGGGCGTCTACCGCTACCAAGATATACCTACCATTCCCTGGGCGGCGGTGCAGTGCCTGATGGCTGACCTTCCCCCCCAGCGGCACCAGGCCATTGTCACCTCGTTGAGAAATCGATCGCTGCTGGAATGCCGCCAGGGTCGCTACGGTTTGCACCCGGTCGTGCGAGCGGGGGCCTTAGCTCAGCTCACCGCCAGTGCTGAAGATTCTACCGAGTGGGAATCGGCTCACCGCGCCGCCGCCCGCTGCTGGAGCGACAGCATTCAGCGCATCTGCACCCTTAATGATGCCATGCAGGCGATGGAAGCCTACTACCACTACGTCGCCATCGGCGACTACGGGGCGACAGCGCGAGTGATTTTGCACAGCCGCGACAACCAGTGGCAGCAGTTTTTGCCCCTGGGCAGCACCCTCTACCGCATGGGTTTGGTGCAGCCGGTCACCGATGCCATCATGGCCATCATCGACCACATTCCCCCCCAGAATGCCGACGCGAGCGAGCTGGCGAATATTTTGGGCGACCTGTACTGGATTCAGGGGCGTTTGGAGCAGGCGATCGCCTGTCAGCAGAATGCGATCGCGATCGCCCAAACCTGTTTGCACACCGAAGATCCCGCCGCCGCCACCCACCGCTGGTACTACCTCACCATGCTGGTGGTCGACTCTCAGCTCAGCCTGGGCCTGTATCACCTCGACCTGTGGAACCTCGATACCGCCGCCACCTGGTTTAGCCAGGTAATTGCCACCGCCACCGGCACTCGCCACCAGCCCTGGGCCGACAAAGCTACCACCTGCCTGGCGCTGGTGCTCTCCTACCAGGGAGAACAAAACGCAGCTAAAACGCTGGCTGATGCCGTTATTGAGCAAGTCCGAGGCCGCAGCCAAAGCGGACGGCACGCGTTCTTTGTACAGCTTTTGGGCCATACCTACCTCAACCTAGGAGATTTAGATACGGCTGAATCTCTGTTTAAGGCGGCTATTCAGGCGGCGGAGGCGGGCCACTACCTGCAAATAAAGGCCAATGCTCTGGTAGGGCTGGGGCAAATGAAGTCTCAGCAGGGAGATTTGGCCGGGGCGGTTGAGGATTGTCGGAATGCGATCGCCCTGCTGGATGAAGTCGGTGCCCACGGCGATCTGGCAGCGGCCTACCTCCAGTCCGCTCTCACCCTGGATTACCTACCCATGTACTTTAGTGAAGCCCAAGCCCATTTTTGTAACGCTCTAGATCTATTTGAAGCGATCCCTGCTCCTTACCAAGTCGCCAGGGCTAAACAGGCTTGGGGCAAGCGTTTGAGCCAACACAAAAGTCCTATACCAAATTAAATAGGCCATCTGATGGGCAATTCCCGGCCTATTTTAGGGCGGTATCTACCCTAAGTTGTTTACAAACTGCAACAATCCGGTTAATGTAATGACATACATAACTCGCTTGTCCTCTCCGACAGGCAACCAGCAAACCTAACTGCACTTATTTTCATCATGACAACGACCTTACAAAGACAACAATCTGCCTCCCTGTGGGAGCAGTTTTGCCAGTGGGTCACCAGCACCGAGAACCGCCTGTATGTGGGCTGGTTCGGCGTACTGATGATTCCCACCCTGCTCGCTGCGACCGCCTGCTTCGTCGTCGCCTTC
>JBARVV010000082.1:0-51607 GCA_049646445.1 Nodosilinea sp.
TCTGCGATTTGGGAAGCGCTCAACGATTCACTGGGCTTTAGAGGTAACCCCATGCAGGCTCTCCTGATTCACTACTACACAGGCTAGCATGGCAAAAATCGGTAATTTAGTTCTCGGAAATCACCTAGCGAGGGGTGCGCCCGCTGCCATCGTCGTAGTAGGGCTGGGCTACGGTCTGTTGGGCAGCGGGGCCAAGGTTCTTGTGCTGGCAGTAGCGCTGCCACAGGGTCTCGGGACTGGGAAACTGGTCGAGGGTTAGGGTGGTTTCGGTGGTGCCGCCCAGGCCAGTGCGATCGTGAAACAAAAACCCGTCGCCGTTGCTGCTAAACACAAAGGGCGCATCTAGGGCATCGCTGTAGGCCAGGGCCTGCTGCATGCCATCTCCCAGGCTGTGATTGTTGTCTTTGGCCTCGATAACGGCGATCGGCTGGTTCTTTTGGTAGCTCAGCACGTAGTCGGCGCGGCGCTGCTTCCCCCGCGTGTGCAGCCGCCCGTGCACAATAATGCGCCCGGCGGTAAACGAAACCTCTTCGCGCACCTGAGTCTGAATATCCCACCCAGCCTGGGCGATCGCCGGGGTGATGAACTTGGTGCAAATATCGCGTTCGCTCAGATCTTTTTTGTTCACAATGGCACAGACAGCCCTTTTTGGTCGCGGTGAAATTCTGGCTCTGTTATAGTCCCCAATTGTTTGGGGCTGCTCGCAGTCTATCGTGATGCTCAGCGATCGCTCCCGCCACGGCCTCATCTTCAACAACGCCACACAACGTCGTGGCTCAGTTGCTAGCTACCAGCCGGTCGGCCCCTGGTGACTTCTAGTGATGACTTCTAGCCAGGCGATCGCGCCAGCGAACCACAACAGCAAGTCTTATCGTTTGCTCAGCCCAATTCCTTAACAAAAATTAGCCTGTTCAAAAAATCGACAATTGTAAGTACCTCGATCACCACCATACGAGAGAGGTTGTGTTCAAACGCAGGTTTTAGTATCTATTCACCTATGGAGTGAACGATACCGAACAAACGTAAAACGGATCGTTAAGCCATAAAGACGCTTTGAGGCAATCTTTGATTGTCTCTTTGATTGTCAAAGTTTAAGTATTTCAAAAAATGACTGGAGGATATAATGAAAACTCAGCCAAAAACGACTCCTTTTTTAGGTGTCAGAAAAGGGCATTTAAGTGCGATCGCACTGGGAGCCACTCTTATCTTTACAGCTGGTTGCCAAGGGGCTAACCAGGCCAATCAACCGGCAGAGCAGGAGAACGTTACCACCGAAGATGTTACGGACGTTTCCGCAGGTGATCCTGCCATTGGAGAACTGGTCACGGTTCGCAGCGGTGTCGCCGAAACCCTGGACGACAATGGGTTTTTCCTCACCACATCGGGCGGCGACTCGATTCTAGTCATCAATCCCACTGGCACGCCCTTCACTCCTCCCGATCAGGAGGTGCCGGTTCAGGTGACAGGAACCCTAGAAACCTTTGATGCCGCCCTAGTTGAGCAGCAGTACGGAGTCATTTTAGACCCCGATCTCTACGGGGAATACGACCAGCAACCTGCGATCGTGGCCGAGAATATTGCCCTCGCTCCCCGTCCCCAAGATCTGGCTGAGACTCCAGACAACTATTTCGACCAAACGATAGCGATCGAAGGCGATCTTCGGCCCTTAGACAACACTCAAAACGCCTTCGCCATTTTTGAAGAAGGCTGGATTGATGACGTCGGTGTGCTGGTCATTGGTACCGAACAGCTCATCCAAACTGAGGCTCTAGAGGATGGCGAAAATATTGTTGTGACAGGCCAATCTCAGCCTATTGACGCGGCGACGCTGCAAGCGGCAAATCTAGGGTGGGACGATGCTCAAATTCAAGAATTCATCTCCCGCTACCAAGATCGTCCAGTTATTCAGGCTGAAGAGGTTTATCCCTCTGCCGTGCCGCCCCATCCCGTCCTGTAATCAGTTCAGTTTCAGCTGATAAACCGGCCCTGCCGCTGTTGTAATCGCTTTTGCCTGCTATGAACGGCACTCGGCTTCGATATTTTGCATTGGAAACTTGTCCTGTTGCCGATTATCGTTTTGCTGGTGCCGTTGCGACAGCAGGTTTTAATTTTGAAAGCTAGCCCGGTTGGCATACTGCTGTAGTAGCGCAACGCTGGAGCTGCGATCTATTACGACGGTGATGGTGCTGCTGATGGATTGTGCCTGGAGCCCTATTTCATATACAAACTCATGCGGCTTGATTAGCGCTAAACCAAGCCGCATGTCGCTGCAATAACCTGAAATTAACCCTCGCGGATCGCCAGAAGCCTTGATTGGGATTGTGAGGTTCGGATTTGGTCTAAGCCCCTCAAATCTCTAATCGTCAGACTCCAAATTGGACAAAACGACAACTCGATTAGTCCCTCTAATTACTTACGGTGTCGTTGGCGGGGCGACCGCGAGAGTCTGTGGTGTCATCTGTAGAATCTTGGGCCTCAGGAGTCGTAATTTGAGGCGGCTGGGTCTGAGGCGTTGGTATCTGAGGTGTTTCAATTTCTCTAACTGGAATATCGAGGCGGTTTTCTTCGATCCTAGGCTCGGTTCCAGTGTCGTTGGCATCCATAGAATCGGCAGGATCGGTTGTGGCTTCTGGTGTGGCCTCCGGCAATTCATCAGTAGATTCTGGTGTGGCTCCAGGCGATTCTTCGGCAGCGCCTGGCTGACCTGTGGGCGAACCAGTGGGGGTGGTGCTACCGGGTATGGCAGCCGGGCCGGTAAGGGTGTAGCTTCTCACCCTGGACGCGCCTTCCTGTGGCTCAACGGCGGCTTCTCCCATCCCAGGGGCTTCTGGCTGGGGCTGCACTAGTTGAGCATCGCTTTCGCTCTCGCAAAGGTCATTGAGATTGATCACTTGACCGTCTGCGTCGACCATGTAGCAGTAGCTCTGGGCACGGCTAGGGCTTGACCACAGCAGTGCGCCAGCCATCAAACCCAAACCACCTGCATAGTTCAAAAAATTAGGTTTCATAGGATTTCACGGCCTCAGCGCGATCGGGCAAAACAGGACTATTAAATTAGTCTACCGGCAGCACAGAAGATGCCATATCGTCCTTGTGGTAGAAACTTTTGTCCCTGCGATGTTCTAGTTTTTCGACGTTTAGTTTCCTCGGCTAAGGTCGTTTCCAGACGCCAAATTTTACGAGTGGATTTCACTTTTGAGCGGCAATAATGAGTCAGCTATTTCCGCAGAACCAAAATGAACCTGATCCCCTGCTCTATTAGCCAAAGTAGCGTTGGTGCTCTTCGGACGCGAGCCAGTAGGCGCTGGCGGGTTCGATCTGGGTGACGATGGGCTTAGGGTAATGCCCTGAATCTTGCAGCTGGTTTTTGGCTCGTCGGGCCGTCTGGGCCTGCTCGGAGTTGTGGTAGAAAATTACCGATCGGTACTGCTCACCGCGATCGCCCCCCTGGCGATTAAGGCTGGTGGGGTCGTGAATGCGCCAAAAGGTATCGAGCAGGGCGGTGTAGCTAATCTCAGCGGGATTGAACTGCACCTGGCAGACCTCGGCATGGCCGGTAATGCGCGACAGCACATCGAGGTAGCAGGGGTTTTCGAAGTGGCCGCCCATGTAGCCTACGGAGGTATCGATCGCCCTGTCGAGCTGACGGAAGGCGGCTTCTACACCCCAGAAGCACCCGGCCCCAAAGGTAGCAAGTTCTATGGTGTTGTGCATTAGGGGGTAGGCATTAGGGCATTTCAGCGCATCCGGCTGTGCAAACGCCGTCGGCATCAAACGCCATGGTCTTACCGCTGAGCGGCAGATAGGCCGGGGTTTCTGTAGCCTCTACAAAGGCGGCTGTCTTGGTATCGGGCAGCAGCTTGCCCCCGCTAGTGGCCGCTTCGTTGGCGTGGGAGGGAATCACCGACTGGGGCCGAATTAGCTGGTCGACCACGTAGGCGGCTTCTTTGGGGCCAGTGGTAAAGGTATCGCCGATATTGATCACCACCAGTTCAGCGCCGTACTGGTTGGCCACCACCGTTTCTTGCTCGGCGGTAACGCCCGTATCGCCCGACAAATAGGTCACCAAACCGTTCGAGAAGGTGATGACGTAGCCCGTGGGCGGCCCTACGTAGGCGCTCAGCCCGGCAGCGCTGAGGCTTTCGCCCAAATCGCCTTCGATGAAGTCACCGCTGAGGCCGTTGGAGTGAACCGCCGGT
The DNA here is from genome assembly GCA_049646445.1 of Nodosilinea sp. Classification (GTDB taxonomy): domain Bacteria; phylum Cyanobacteriota; class Cyanobacteriia; order Phormidesmidales; family Phormidesmidaceae; genus Nodosilinea. The sequence goes on from JBARVV010000082.1 coordinate 4,200, forward strand.
ACGGTGGTAATGCTGACGCCCTCAATTGTCTGGGAGCCGCCAAAGCGCACTAGCTGCACCGACTGCGGGTCGCCCCCAAGACCGGCTACCTTGCGAGACAAAAAGCTCGCCATTTCGCTACCGACCACAATGCTGGCCCCTTTGCCAACGGCAATATCTACGCTGTTGGAGTTGGGGGTGGTGCCGATGTCGGTTTGAGGGTCGGCGCAGGTGCCCTGATTGACGGCGGCGATGCGGCGATCGCCCAAATGATCACCGTGAACGTGGCTAACTAGCACCACATCGATATCGCCCAGGCGCGGGTCGTCTGGCCCGGCCACCGTGCGACCCGCGTCGTAGAGAATGCGCAGCCCGGCGGGGTCTTCTAAAACCAGGGCGCGATCGCGCGCGCAAAACTCACCATCATGGCTGCCCAAGGGCGTAATTCTGACATCGGTGGTAGAGGCCGCCGCCGCGCATGATCCCAGCAGGGCGGCAACCAAAACCAGTAGGGCAAACCACTTACGTAATGCCATCGTTGAAAGCCTCTCAGTCCACACACCTAATTACCATAGCAGCAGAGAAAAATTCGCACTGGGGCAGAGGTCGTGGAGCGGCGGCTTGGCCCAGCCAGGTCAGGGCGAGCTTTATTTGCCGTAGGGACGGGTCAGATCATCTACGATTTCGTTCTCTTCGGTAATTTCCTCAAGGTTGAGCTTGTCTTTGATGGCTTCACCAATTGAATCTTCTGTGTCATTTTCTGTGTCGGCGTTGGCAGACACTTCACTCTGCCACTGACGGCGACGTTCGCGCATTTTTTCGAGCCTAGATTCAGAAATTGTCGGCTCTCCGCCTTCAAAGGCGGCTTCGGCAGCAAAGCGAGATGAAGCCGCCAGAGCAATGAGCGCACTGGAGGTGGGTGCTAAGTCTGGAGTCGTAGAATTTGCCAGCGCTGGAGTTTGAAAGACGCCAAATACTACCATCACGCTCACCAACAGCACAGAAAGGCGTTTGGCAACAGCTTTCAACGGGGTATAAAACGTATGATCTACCATGATGTTTATCCTTCTAAAAAAGAAATAGCTTGAGGAACGCGTTACGGAATCTTTGAGATTTTTCCTGCCTTTTTCCTGCCCAAGCGATTGCGCCCGCCTGGGCAATAGTTTATCTGCGAGAAAGGGCCTAAGCTAGTGTCAGAACTAGTGCTCAGAACCAGTGCTCACAGAGCAAGTTCAAAACCTCTCTGGTTTCAGTAGCGTAAGCAAAAGTGCTAGCGCTAACGTCCCCCTCCAGATAGAACCAGGCCTAGAACAGAAGAGCGAAAAGAGCGACTTCAAAGGCCAGGGATCAATCAAAACCAGGGATAAATACAAACCAATAGTGATAGTTAGACCGATTAGAAAAAACTATGAATTAGGGCAGATTTAAGCCGTTTCGATAATTGCAGGTGGGGTCACTCAAACCGGATTAGGAGTAAAGCGCCCAGGCCAAAAAACGCTCGGTATAGTACAGCGCTACCTGATTGCCAACGCCATTGAACAAAATGTCAAAGGCATGTTCTGACCAGGGAACTTTGAGCCAGACGGCCTGATTGCCGGTGGCCTGAAGCTGACGGTACAGCCGATCGCCATACTTGGCCTGCACCAGGTGGTCGCGCCCCGCATATACCAGCAGCGTGGGGGGCAAGCCGGGCCGCACGTAGTTAATTGGTGAAGCCTGACGGTAAAGGTCGGGTACCTGGTCAGGGGTGCCGCCCAAAAAAGCCCTGAGCACGGCGCGGGTGTCGATGGGGTCTGGGACGGGGGGATCGTTGTAGCCCGTGGTCAAATTTACCGGGCCGTAGTAGTTGATCACGGCTTGAATTGGTACGATTTGGGGCTGCTGGTAGGCCGCGATCGCCGCCAGCTGTGCCCCAGCCGATCGCCCCATCAACGCCAGGCGAGTGAGGTCAAGACCTAGCTCTGGCCCATGGGTTTTCAGGTAGGTGAGGGCCGCGCGCACGTCCTCAAGCTGGGCCGGGAAGGGATACTGCGGCGCATGGCGATAGTCGATCGCCACCACGGCATAGCCCTGGGCGGCTATGTAGCGGCTAAACGTTTCGTGGCTGTTGGGGCTGCCCTCCTGCCATGCGCCCCCGTAGATCACAACCAGGGTTGGGTAAGCGCCCGCCGCTGAGGGCCGGTAAACATTTAGTCGTAGCGGAACATCAGCCGGGTTGGCAAACACAATGCCCCGCTCAATCGAGACGGGGCTGGGGGGCAGGGCAATCCCCCCAAAAGTATCCTGGAGCCGAAAGGGCTGGGGCCGCAGCCGCTCCCGCAGCGACGACGGAATTTGGCCCAGGTAGTCTGAGCCTAGAACCGCCCGCATCTCAGCGGCGATTCGATCGCTGGTGCCCGCCACCTGCATCAGCGGCAGCAGGCTCAGGCTCAGGGAAATGGCGCAGATGCCCAGGGCAATTCCCGCAGGAATACTCCCGAATCGGTTCCTGAACGATTTGTGGCTCGCAGCGCGATTTTCCCAGCGATGGGTGAGCAGAACAGCGCCAGCGGCGATCGCGCTCAAGCCCGCCAGCCAGGGGCTAATCTCCGGTGCTCCCACGCCCAGCGGCAGCAAAAAGCGGGTTGGCGCAGGCACAACAATCCAGAGGCTCAAGCCAAGACTGGCCCCCGCTAAAAGCCAGGCCAAGGCTCGACTAACCCAGGTCAAAAATGCGATCGGGCGCTGCTGCTGAGCGGTGCGCTTGGCGGTACGCATAGGGGGTGTCCTACAACTATCGGCTGCCCGTGATCATAGTTTGACCATAGTTTGGCAACGACGACAATCTGTCTAACTGTCCAACAGTAGGGTTGGCACTGCCCGCCAGCCTTAATTCCGTGACAGGCATGGTTAGTCAGCCATCGTCGCCTCCTGAAGCAAGGTATGAATGGTGTCAAAGGCAAAGTCGTTGAGCTGCTGGTTGAGCCAGGCCGCCAGCGGGCTCTGGGCCGCCGTAAACTGAGCCATAATTCGGGTCAGCTGGTCGCTATCGAGCTGCAGGGTGGCCTGCTGCATCTGGTCGAGCAGAGGGCTAGGCAGGGTGCGCAACAGCGCGATCGCCTCAGCCTCGGACAGAAGCTGAGACCGGCTCGACAAGGTCGCTGGAGGGCCGTAGGTGTACTGCACGCCCAGGTGCTCGGTCAGCTTAGCCAGCACCTGGTTCATTTGGTAGGGCTTGCGGACAAAGTCGTCGCAGCCGTTGTCGATGGCGCGGGCGCGGTCGTCGTCAAAGGCATTGGCGGTGAGGGCAATAATGACAGTGGGGGTCTGGGTCGTGCCCTGCTCTTGAATGCGAATGGCCTGGGCTGCCTCGTAGCCGTTGAGCACGGGCATTCGCATATCTAGCCAAATTAGCTGAGGCTGCCAGCTCTGCCACAGGGCGATCGCCTCCTCGCCGTTGCTCGCCTCGCGCACCTCAAAGCCCACCGACTGTAGCAGCTGGCTGAGCAGGTAGCGGTGGTCTGAGTTGTCGTCGACGACCAGCAGGCGGTGGCGAGGCTGGCCCGCCGCCAGAGCGATCACCTGGCCCGTGGAGGCGACGGCAGTATCGTTTGCCGCCTCGACTACCGGCATGGGCAGGCTAAAGGCAAAAGTCGCCCCCTGCCCCGGCTCGCTCTCGACGGTGATATCGCCCCCCAGTAGCTTGACAAACTGACGACTGATCGAGAGACCCAGCCCGGTGCCCCCCAATTCTCCCTGGCTGGCCTGGGCAAAGGGCTCAAACAGGCGATCGCGATCGGCGGCAGCCAGACCAATGCCGGTATCGCTGATGGTAAAGGCCACCGTTAGAATAGTGCCGGATGGCGGGGCGGCGGCAATGGCGTGGGTCGGTACGACCCGCAGCGTCACCTGCCCCTGGTGCGTAAATTTGATCGCGTTGCCCAGCAGGTTGATCAGCACCTGGCGCAGCTTGGCTACGTCAAGTTTGAAATAGCGGGGCAGGGCGGGGTGGCGATCGATGCTCAAGACCAGTCCTTTGTCCTCGGCCCGGAGGCAAAACATATCGTTGAGGGTGCTCAGCAGGGCATCGAGGTCAAAGCAGGAGGCGTTGAGGCTAATCTGTCCAGACTCAATTTTGGCCATTTCGAGAATGTCGTTGATTAGTATGAGCAGGTGCTCACCGCTGCGGTTGACAATTCCCAACGCCTGCTGGTGGTCATTGCTGAGGGCGGAGTCGCGGGCCATCAGCTGGGCAAAGCCCAAAATAGCGTTGAGGGGGGTGCGCAGTTCGTGGCTCATATTGGCCAAAAAGGTGCTTTTGGCCCGGCTGGCTGCTTCAGAGATTGCCACCGCCTGTTCCAGTTCCCAGGTGCGATCCTGCACCCGCTGCTCTAGATCCTGGTTGAGGGTTTTCAGGGCTTCTTCAGCCAGTTTGCGGTCGGTAATGTCATACAGGCTGCCCACAATGCGGTAGACCCGACCCGACCTATCGGCAATTGGGCTGTAGGTGCCCAGCAGCCAGCGCACCTGGCCCTCGATTGTAATCAAGCGCTCAAAGGTGAGGGGCTGGTTCGTCTCAATGCAGTAGCTGTAGCGCTGCAAAATAGCGGCGGCCTCGATCGCGCCAAAGGCTTCCTCCAGCGATTTGCCCACCACGCCAGCGCTGGTTTTGCCAAACAGCCAGGCGGCAGCCGGGTTCAGCCCCAAAATACTCACCGTGCCGTCGATCGCAATTTCTGAGACCCAAATCGACTGGGTGACACCCTCATAGATACTGCGCAAAAACTGCTCCTGCTCCTGCAGCTGGTTTTCGGCCTGCCTGCGTTCACGCAGTGCAGCACGCTGCTCGCTGATGTCATTGACGACCCCCAGCAGGTATTGGGGATTAGTCAGATCGTTGCGCACCAGCGACACCGCCAGCGACACCCAAACGGCAGTCCCGTCAGCCCGTAGGTAGCGCTTCTCAATGGTGAAGCTGCTACATTCGCCGTTGAGCAAGCGGCGCACCTGGGTTTGATCGAGTTCTAGGTCATCGGGATGGGTCAACTCCATATAAGTTTTAGTCAGCAGGTCTGGAGCCGAATAGCCCAACAGCTGACACATCCATTGATTGACCCGCACAATGTGCCCGTCTAAATCGGCTTCAATAATGCCCAGGGCTGCCTGCTCGAAGGTGCCTCGAAAGCGGGCCTCGCTCTCCTGGAGGGCCAGTTCGGCCTGCTGGCGTTTAGCTTCGCTGCGTTTGCGATCGCGAATATCGCGACCAATGGTGGCGATGCACAGCGGCCCCTGGGTTTCGGGGTCTCGCACCAAAAACATTACCTGCTCCACCGCGATCGCGTCCCCACTCTGGCTGTGGCAGAGCGTCGTCTCGCCGCGCCATACGCCTGCAGCCATCACCGTGGGCAGCGCCTCGTGCTCAAACTGCGCTACCGCCTCAGCCCTCAAAAACGAGCTGAGAGGGCGACCCTCCAGGGAATCATTGGCCAGCCCCAGCAGGTCACGGCCCGCCCGGTTCAGGTAAATCGCGTCGCCGCTGAGGCTGGCGGTGCCAATTAGGTCGGTGCTGTTTTCGACTACCGCCGCCAGGGTTTGCACCTCCTGGGTGCGCTGCTTGACCCGCTGCTCTAGATCCTCGTTGAACTGCTTTAAATTCAGTTCGGCCTGCTTCAGCGAGGTAATGTCGTCTACGGTACCGACCACGCGCACCACGACACCGGCGTCGTCGGCAATGGGAAAACCCTGACTGCGTAACCAGCGCAGCTCACCGTTGGGGTGCAAAAAACGATACTCGCAGTCGACCGATTCCCCCTGCAGCTCGCAGGCGATGAGGGCAGTAATGCGATCGCGATCGTCGGGGTGCACCCGCATCAGCCACTGCCTTTGGCTGTCAATGCTTTCTCCCCCAATGCCGGTAAGGGCCGTGTAGGCAGGGTTGATGTACTCATAGCGCAGCGCCAGCGCGTCAAAGACAAAAAAACCTTCCCGCACGGTTTCGGCCAGCTGTCGAAAGCGGGCTTCGCTAGCCTGAAGGGCGGCCTCGGCCTGGCGCTGCTCCTGTTCGAGCTGCTTGAGGTCGCCAATATCGACACAGACACCGTCTAAAACCGTGCTGCCATCGGCGGTGTGGTGGGCCTGATAGGCATTTCGAACCCAGGTCAGCTTGCTATTGGCTAGGGGAACCCGATACTCCATGAGGGCCGAGGTGGCTTGGGCACAGCTCTCGGCCATAGAAGCTTGCACCTGGGGCAAATCGTCGGCATGAATGCAATTGAGAGCCTGTTCGGGGTGGGCTAGCACCTCATCTAACGGCAGCCCAAGCAGCGCCTCAACCCCGTCGCTAATGTAGGGCAGGGTGAAGTTGCCCGCCGGGTCAATCACCAGACGATATAAAAAGCCGGGAACATTGGTGGCGATCGCCTGAATCTGGGCTTCGCGCTCCTGCCACTCCTGCTCGGCGATTTTGCGCGCGGTAATGTCGTACATCACCCCCGCCGCTCGCACCATTTCCCCGCGATCGGTATAAACCGCCTGGCCGCGATCGGCAATCCAGCGCTGGGTGCCGTCGGGCCACAGCACCCGATACTCGATCGCAAAGGGCTGGTGATTGGCCAGGGCCTGCTCAACAGCGGCGTGGACGGCGGTGCGGTCGTCGGGGTGCACAATAGCCAGCCAGCCTTCATAGGTGAGGTCAATGGTGCCGGGGGCATGGCCCAGCAGATTGTAGGCAATGTCGTTCCAGAGGATTTGATCGGTAGTCATGTCCCAGCTCCAGACGGCAATCTGAACCAGGGTAAGGGTGAGGCTGAGCTGATCCTGGCTGTGCTGAAGCGCCGCTTCTGCAGATTTGCGATCGCTGATGTCCCTGACAAATACCAGCACCTGATCGGCCTGGTAGGGCACCATCCGCACCATCTCGTCCTGGGTGCGATCGCCAAAGCTGAGCTGCTGCTCAAAAAACTGGGTCGTCTGGGTGTCCAGGGTGTGGGCGATCGCCTCTAGCCACTGTTGAGCAACCTCAGCGGGCAGTGTATCGGTAACGTAGCCCCCTACCGCCCCTCGTACCACCAGCGGCACCAGATCGCCGGTAAAGCCGTTGACCGAAAAATCGAGGTACTGCCCCTGGGCGCTGATCACAATCATCAGGTCTGGCATCGCCGATAAAATAGCCTGGTTGCGGGTCTCGCTTTGCTCTAGAGCAATTTCGGCCAGCCGGGCATCGGTGCGGTCTTGGCCCGTGCCCCGCAGCCGCACCACCTGGCCCTGGTCGTTGAAAACCGCCTCGCCGCGAGCCAAAATGTAGCGCACTGCGCCATCGGATCGCTCAATGCGGTGCTCGACCTCGTAGGCGGCTCCAGTGGCGATCGCCCGCTCAATCGCCACCTGTATGGGCGGCCAGTCGGCGGCCGGAACGGTCTGCCGCCACCGGTCGTAGGTGGGAGCAGGCTGGGCCGGGTCGAGCCCGTAGATGTGAAACAGCTCTACCGACCAGGTCAGGGTCTGGCTGGCCAGGTGAAACTCCCAGCTGCCCATCTGGGCAATGCGCTGGGCCTCGGCCAGGCTGCTCTGGCTGCGCCTGAGTGCTCGTTCCATCTGGGCGCGAGCGCTCAGGCTAGACATGCCCCAGTCGAGCTGCACCGACAGGGCAGACAGCCGCCGCTGCACGGCAGCTGTCTGGTGGTGGGCTTTAGCCAGGGCGACCTGGCCCAGCGCCAGCTGTTGGCCCTGGCGGTAGTAGCTCAGGGCAGCGGCTGCTGTAAATACCAGCTCGGAGTCAGAACCGGGGTAGGCTAGGCGGCGGTAGATGGCGGCCTGGGGCGCGATCGCGGCCCTTTCCCCAACCTCCGGCGCTGTCTCTGGCGCTGTCTCTGGCGCTGTCTCTGGCGCTGTCTCTGGGTCATCCAGCACCACCGTCAGCACCTGGGGAAAGTGGTCATAGACGGCCTGCAGTTCTCTAGTACCGAGCCACGCCTGAGCCGCGATTGCCAGCGCCACCTCACCGCCGCCCGCAATCAGCTGCTCAACACAGGCCGCCGTCACCACCGGTCTAACGCTACAGTCCGGAAACTCGGCTGTCAGGCGATCGAGTAGCGGAGCAGACCCATCGACAAAGCAGAGAATAGTGAGTGTGCTCATGGAAAAAATTGGGCGCAAGGAAAGGAGTAGAGAAGATACCGGCGGTCACTTAACCGCCGTCGCTGGGCACAGCCTGCAAACTGAAGTAAAACGTAGTGCCTAAACCCAGCTGCGACTCGGCCCAAATGCGGCCGCCGTGGTGCTCGACAATTTTTTGGCAGGTGGCCAGGCCAATGCCGCTGCCGGGGTGGCTTTGGGCATCGTGAAGGCGGTGAAAGGCCTCAAAAATCTGCTCCAGGTGCTCGGTCGCAATGCCAATGCCGTTGTCGTGAATGCCAAATCGCCAGGCCTGGGGCTGGGGTTCTACCGAAATGGTGATCTCAGGTCGAGTGTTGGGTTGGGTAAATTTAAGGGCGTTGCTGATCAAATTTTGAAATAGCTGCATCAGCTGCACTTCATTGCCTAATACCCTGGGCAAGTCGCCGTAGACAAGTTCGGCCTCGGTATCGGTGAGGGCGGCCTTCAAATTTAGCCTCACCTGGTCGAGCAGGGCGTTACCGTCAACCGGAGCCAGCGGAGTTTGCACCTGCCCCGCCTGAGCGTAAGCTAGCCAGTCTTGGATCATTTGCTGCATCCGGCCACTGGCCCCCAAAATATTTTCCAGGTAGGGCTGGGCGGGCGATCGCTGAATATCGGGACAGGTCAAACCAATCAGCTTGGTGTAGCCCAAAATGCTCTGCAGGGGCTGCTGCAAATCGTGGGAAACCACCGAGGCAAACTGCTCTAGCTCCCGGTTTGATCGCACCAGCTCGGCGTTTTGGGCCACCAGCTGCCCCTGTAGCCGTCGCAGCTCTAGCTGGTGGGCAATGCGAGCCAGCACCTCAGCTTCCTGAAAAGGCTTGGTAATGTAATCGGCCCCGCCAGCAGCAAAGGCTTTGACCTTATCAATGGCGTCGTCGAGGGCGCTGATAAAAATGATCGGAATCGCCTGGGTCATGGGGTCGGCTTTGAGCCGCTCACACACCTCGTAGCCGCTCATTTCTGGCATTTTGATATCGAGCAAAATCAGGTCGGGAGGGGCGACCTGGGCCGCCGCGATCGCCCACTGCCCGGTCAGCGACTTGCGCACCCTCAGCTGATGCCGCCCCAGCATGGCCGACAGCAGCCGCAGGTTGTCGGGCGTATCGTCCACAATCAAAATATCGCCCTGATCGCCGTCAGTGCTCACATTACTGGGGGAGTTCATGGTTGTCTCCTGTCTCTGCCTCATGATGGTTTTGTCCCCATTCGCTAGCTCTGCGCAGACGCCATCCGCACTACAGCACCAGCCCGGAACATTGACGTTCTATACTATTGATTCCCTAGGGCGGTGAGTGATGGGCCATTTGCCTCGGGCTGCAAGCAGTTGAGAATGCGGTCAAATTCAAAGTTTTTGGCCCAGCCAGTCAGGGTCTGGGTGACACTGATCGGCGCATCGAGCATCTGCCCCAGCAGCTCAATCAGGCGATCGTCGGAACCCGCTATGGCGGCCTGGGCCACGGCCTGCTGCCAGTCGGCGGCCATAGTTTGCAGCCACAGCTGCAGTTCCGCCGACTCGGGCTGAGGGCTGGCTGAGGTAGCCACCGCTGGCCCCTCAGGGCAATAAACCGCCGCAGTGGCTACCTCAGCATAGCGGTAGCGTACCGGCAGATAGGCGGCAATTTTCTGCAGCAGCCCCTGCATCTGAAAGGGCTTACGCACAAAGTCGTCGCATCCAGCGGCCAAAATTTTAGCCCGTTCTTCCTCAAAAGGGCTGGCGGTGAGGGCAATAATCACCGGGTTTGGGTCGAGGGATAGCGACCTAATCTGGCTGGTTGCCCCATAGCCGTCGAGGCCGGGCATGCGAATATCCATCCAGATCAGGTGGGGAGCCCAGTCCTGGGCCTGGGCCACCGCCGCATGGCCGTCGGAGGCCGCCTGCACCTCAAACCCCGCCGAGGTTAGCAGACGCATCAACAAAAAACGGTTGGCGGGGTGATCTTCAACCACCAGCAGTCGCCAGGGGAGCTGATCGGCGGCCAGCCCCAGGATGGGAGCCGCATCGAGGGCCGGAAATACCTCGGCCCGCTCGACCCGCTGCACCGGCAGCACAAAGGTAAAGGTTGTGCCCTGGTTGAGCTGGGTTTCGAGCCTGAGTTCGCCCCCCATTAGCTGCACAAACTGCTGACTAATCGGCAGCCCCAGACCGCTGCCCTGGTGCGATCGCCCTGGGCTGGTTGCCGACCACTGCAGCCCCGCCGCGCTCTGCATAAATGGCTCAAACAGGCGGCTGGTGTCTTCGGGGGCAATGCCGGGGCCGGTATCGACTACGGCAAACTCCAGGGCCCCATTGGTCTCGGGGTAGGCGGCGGCTACGACGGCGGGCACCGGCTGCAGATTCCTCACCCGCAGGCTGACCTGTCCGGCCTGGGTAAACTTGATGGCGTTGCCCAGCAGGTTAATCAGCACCTGGCGCAGCTTGCCCTCGTCGGTCGCGATATAGGCGGGCAGGGCCGGGTCGCAGTCAAAGCTGAGCCTTAGCCCCTTGGCCTCGGCCTGGAGGGTAAGCATGGCCTCTAGACTGGCCAGCAGGTACGACAGGTCAAACGTGGTCACGTGCAGCGACATGCGGCCCGCCTCAATCTTTGACATTTCGAGCACGTCGTTGATCAGGGCCAGCAGGTGCTCGCCGCTGCGGCTAATAATCGTTAGGTAGTCTTGGGCCTGGGCCTCTAGCTGGCAGTCGCGGGTAATCAGCTGGGCAAAGCCAATGATGGTATTGAGCGGGGTGCGCAACTCATGGCTCATATTGGCCAAAAAGGTGCTTTTGGCCTGGTTGGCGTCGTCGGCGGTTTCGCGGGCCTGGCGGAGGGCATCTTCGGTTTGCTGCCGTTCTAGCTCCGCCGCCGCTCGGGCGGCAAAAATCCGCAAAATTAGCTCGCGGGTGTGGTCTTCAACCATGGGTTTGTCGTCGATCACAACCAGGTGACCAATCACCTGGTCAGCCGCATCGACCAGAGGAATACCCAAAAAGCTGGTGGCCTGCAGCGCCGCTAGCTCGGTACTGTCCGGGTAGAGAGCCTGCACTCGCTGGGGCACATAGACAAGCTCTCCGGCCACTACCCGCTCGCAGGGGGTGCCCACCAGGCTGTACTCCCGGCGATCGCCCAGCCGACCATCCTGCCAAACCGCCAGCGTACTGACTCGGTCTTGGTCGGCCTGCAGCCGCTGGGTCACAATGGCATTGCGAACCTGCAAAATATTGGCCAGGTAGCGCACCAGCGACTCAAAGAAATCGTGGCCTGTTTTAGCGGCAGTGCCTTCGACAATCAGCCGCAGCGACTCTTCTTGGCGCTTCACCTGGGTGAGGTCTTCGGCGACCCCCACCAGTCGGTACACCTCGCCCTGGTCATTGCGAATCGGAAAAGCCCGCACCCGCACCCAGGCTGGTGGCCCCTGGGGCCGCACAATGCGAAACTCTTCGTCGTAGCTAAAGTAGGCCAAGGCCTCAGGGGTTTGATGACGGGGCAGGCGGCGGACGACCCGATCGCGATCCTCAGGATGCACCGCGACCAGCCAGGCACCGGGGTCGGCATAGAGGTCGCCACGCGGCTGCCCCCAGATGCTTTCGTAGGCGGGCGACACGTAGCTAAATCGCTGGGGCTGGAGGTCGTAAATCCAAAAGACGCTGTCGATATATTCGGCCAGCTGGCGAAATTTTTCTTCACTCTGACGCAGGGCCGCTTCGGCTCGTTTGCGTTCACGACGTGCAGCATGCTGTTCGCTGATGTCGCCGGTTGATCCGACCAGCCTTATCGGCTGCCCCTGATCATCCCAGAGGGCCTGACCGCGTGAGATCACCCACTTGTAGCTCTGGTCGCGGCAGCGCAGCCGATACTCAACCTCGTAGGTGGGCAGACTGCGCTGAATCAGGTAGGCGTGGTGCATCGCCATCACCCGATCAAAGTCGTCGGGGTGAATGCGCGACTCCCAGCGCAGGTCGTCCTCGCTGGGAGTCGCGCTAGAGGTAGCGTCGGTATAGCCCAGCAGCGCCCGGTAGCGCTCCGAAAAAAAGGCCGTCTGGTTGCGAAAGTCGAGGTCGTAGATACCGGCGTTGCTGCCCTGGATCGCCAGCTGCCAACGCTCTTCGCTCTGCTGGAGCTTAGCTGTGGCCCGCTGCCGCTGCTGCTCTAGGTCGTGAGCGGCAATCACCTTGCCAATGCTCTGGGCCATTAGCTCAATGATCTCTTTTTCGTGCTGCTTAAACCCCTGGGGACGCGCTACGGAATCAAAAAAGCAGAGGCAACCGTAAACCCGATCGTCAACCACAATCGGCGTGCCCAGGTACGCCTCCACCGCCAGCAGTTGCACCAGGGAGCGACGGTGCAGTTCGGGCCAGGGGCTGACCCGAGTAAAGCTGACCGTCTTTTGCTGGCGGATGGCCAGGCTGCAGAGGGTGTCGTCGAGGGAACAGCGCAGATTTGTCTCTAGCTCTGGCAGAGAGGATACCATCGCCTGAGCCACAAAGTCGCTGTCTTCGACTTTGCCCACCAGCCCCCCGGTAAATTTCATCACCTGGCAGCCGGTGTTGAGGTAGTCGTTGAGCAGGGCATCAAAGCTGTCAAACTGGGTCAGGCTGAGGCGGTGAAGCTGCTTTAGGCTCTGGCTAAAGTGGTTGAGCGCTTGAGAATTGTTGAGCAAAATTTGCTCGGCCTGCTTGCGAGCGGTAATATCGCGGTACTGCCAGAGGTGGCCCTCAAGGCCGCGATCGCCCACCAACGGCACGTAGTCGCGCTCTAGAGTGCGACCGTCGGCCAGCGCAATTTCTTCGGCTACTACCGGCTGCTGAGTGGCCCGCAGGGTCTCAATTCGCTCGTTAAAGGCAGCCGGGTCATCCCACAGGCCCACGCTGTCTTGAACCAGGGCCTGACTGTTGGCCCCCACCAGCGCGGCGGGCGGCATCGCCAAACAAAACAAACTACAGCAGGGCTGGTTGACCATCACCACCTGGCCCGCCAGATTTTCTAAAATCACCCCCACCTGCAAGTGCTCAATCAGCGTGGCCAGTCGCGCTGTCACCTGCTGGAGGCTGGCCTCGGCCTGACTGCGATCGCAGATTTCCTGCTGCAGCTGCTGGTTTTGGGCCGTCATCTGCTGCTGTAGGTGACGAATAGTAAGCTGGTTAGCAACCCGAGCCAGCAGCTCTTCTACCTGAAAGGGTTTGGTCAGATAGTCGGCGGCCCCGACCGCAAACGCTCGCACCTTGTCGATAGCCTCGTCGAGGGCGCTGAGAAAAATGATCGGAATCGACTCGGTTCTAGGGTCGGCCTTAAGGCGCTGGCACACCTCATAGCCATCCATCTCCGGCATGCGAATATCGAGCAGAATTAGGTCGGGCTGAGTTGTCTCAACCGCCATCAGGGCCATGGCCCCACTTCTGGCGCAGCGTACCTCGTAACTTTGCCCGGCCAGGGTCTGAGCCAGAAAGCGAAGATTTTCGAGTGAGTCGTCTACGATCAGCAGGGTGACGCCAGCAGCGACGCGATCGGGCGCAGACAGGGCAGAGGCAGGGCGCAGCATGGAGTGGGGAAGAAAATCAGTATTGATATAGCCAACATTCCCTATTCAGCCTAGGTTTGCCCACTCTCCTGGCTTGAACCAGGAGCCTAAACCCTAAATTAAATTATTAATTGAGGGTAAATTTCAGCAGGCAAAGCGTCAGAATATAAGACCAGAATAGGGACTGCTCGTAGCTACACTTACAGACAACTTCTTAACCTGTCAGGAACTCCCGCCCGCTTACATAGCGTCTTGTTTCAGGGATGTTTTTATCATGATGGAAAATTGTGACAACATCGTGACGGGTAGAGGGTGCTAAGTAAAGGTTGCTAAGTAAAGGTTGCTAGGCAGATGGTGACGGGTCGCTCTGAACTGGGTACAGTAACCGCACTTCGGTTAGAACCTAACTCAGGTGAGATATCAGGAAGGTGACTATCAGTAAATTGGCCAATGAATTAGGCGCAGGCCTTGTTACCGGGCTGCCCACGCTACGGTTGATGCCGCCATGAAACTCCTCTTGGTTGATGACGATGACGTGTTGGTCGGGCGGCTCACCAGTGATTTGGTCAGCCAAAACTACGTAGTCGATACCGCTGCCGACGGACCTTCGGGCTGGGACTACGCTACGGCAGCTCCCTACGACTTAATTGTGCTAGATATCGACCTGCCGGGCCTCGATGGGGTCTCGCTCTGTCAGCGGCTGCGCCAGACGGGCTACGCCGGGCCAATTTTGCTGCTGACGGGGCGCAGCAGCAGCACCGACAAGGTGCGAGGCCTCAATGCTGGAGCCGATGACTATTTGGTGAAACCCTACACACTAGTTGAACTAACGGCCCGCATCCGCGCCCTGCTGCGTCGCCCGCCCACGGTGAATGACTCTAGCCTGCACTGGGGATCGTTACAGCTTGACCCCAATGCGGGCCAGGTGACGGTGGCCAACCGACTGGTGCTGCTCTCCCCCAAAGAGTACGGCCTGCTAGAGCTATTCTTACGCTACCCAGACCGTATTTTCAGCAATACGGTGCTGCTAGAGCGGCTGTGGAGTGCGGATGAAGCCCCCGGTGAAGAAACCATTCGCACCCACATTAAGCGGCTGCGGCGCAAGCTCAAACAGGCCGGTAGCAGTGACATGATTGAGAATGTCTACGGCATGGGCTACCGGCTCAGGCCCCTCCCGACTGAGCCGGTAGGAACATTGGGACGGGCGATCGGGAGCGCCACTCTCAGTGCCACTGAGAGTGCCACTGAGAGAGCTACCAAAAACATCACCGACAGAGCGCCCCAGGGCACGACTCAAGGCGCAACTCAAGACACAACTCAAGGCCCGAGCGGCGCTGCCGGTGAACCCGAGCCGAGCCGAGCCGACGCAACAGCCCTTGATTCCGCAGCGCCAGATTTAGACCAGCGGGCCGCGGCGGCTCGGGCTGCGGCGATCGCGTCCTTTGAGCGGTTTCGGCCCGCCATTGACGATCGCCTGGCGGCGCTGCACCAGGCCGCCGCCGCCCTCAGGGCTGGCCACCTGCCCGAGGTGGTGCAGGCCACCGCTCAAACCGCTGCCCACAAACTGGCTGGTTCGCTGGGTCTGTTTGGCTTTATGGCGGGGTCGCACCTGGCCCGCCGCCTCGAAGACTGGCTGCAACAGCCCGATCTAGCCGAGGGGCCAGTTTTTTTGGCCCTAGTTGACCAGCTAGATCAGCAGATGCAGGCCGGACCTAACCCAGAGACGACAGCACCGGAGCTAGCCGCAGCGGTTAGAGCATCACGGCCCGAACTGAGCCCCTCTGCGGGCGATCGCTATCAGGTGCTAGCCATTGACGACGACCCTGCTATTTTGGCGCAGCTGCAGCGTTTGCTGCCCCCCTGGGGGCTAGACGTGGTGCCCCTAGACGACCCGCGCCAGGTCTGGGCCAGCCTGGCGGCTAGCCCTCCCGACCTGGTGCTGCTCGACCTCGACATGCCCCACCTGAGCGGGCTCGATATCTGCCGTCAGCTCCGCCAGGGCGATCGCTGGCAGACCCTGCCTGTATTATTTCTTACCGCCTGCCGGGATTCCACCACCATCTACCAGCTTTACCAAACCGGGGCCGACGACTATCTCCCCAAGCCAATTTTGGAGCCAGAGCTGGTCACTCGCCTATTTCAGCGGCTAGAGCGGGGCAGACTGCTGCAAACCCTGGCGGGCACAGACCCCACTACCGGCCTGGCCAACCGCCAGAAGGGCACCATTGAGCTAGATCTGCTGCTGCACCTGGCCCAGCGCTACGGGCAAACCCTCAGCCTGGTGCGAGTGGCGGTTGAGCCGCCCTCGTACTCAGCCAAAGACCTCCTGGCTCCTTTGGGCCAAGCCCTGCTGAACCGGTTACGCCACGGCGATGCGATCGCCTGCTGGAGCAAATCGGAAATCTTAGTCGGCGTGCTCGATACCGATTTGGCCACGGCTCGGGCGCAGCTCCGGCCTGCCCTGGAGTCGACTTTAGCGGCGGCGATCGCGGCTACAACCGATCGCCCCGATCTTTACCCTGCTCTTTACCTAGGTGGGGCAGCCTTTCCTGAGGATGGCTGCCGCCTCGCCGACCTCTACCAGCGGGCCTGCCAGCGACGAGTTTCGCTGGGGTCGGCCAATCCCAGAGGACAGCCGACCTTGAGCTAACCCCACCTTGCGCATCTAACCGCTACAGTCGGCCCGTTTTTTTAGGACACTCTAACCATGACCATCAAACGCATCTTGATCATTGATGACGAAGCCGACGTGCGCGAAATTGCCAAGGTTAGCCTAGAAATTACCCGGCAGTGGGAGGTGACTACCGCCGCATCGGGTGAAGAGGGCGTGAGGCTGGCCTCGATGTGTCACCCCGACGCCATTTTGCTCGACGTGATCATGCCCAAGACCGGTGGCCTGGCCACGCTACAGCAGCTCAGTGACAATATGGATACCTGTCACATTCCGGTGATTTTGTTGACCGCTACCCTGCGGCTGGCTACTCAGCAGACCTTTGTCGAGGCCGGGGCCAAGGCGGTGCTGGTCAAACCCTTCGATCCAGGACTTTTGGGGGAGCAAATTGAGACCGTGCTGGGCTGGTAACAGTCCAAACCGGAGCGAAGCGATCGAGTTCACAGATCGAGTTCGCAGATCAGGTTCACAGAGTTGTCACATTCGATCTATATGGTAAAGGAGTCGTCTTCCCTAGCCCCCCATGCTTCCCCTGATTGTGGTCGAAGATTTGATCTCGGCCTTTAAATTTTGGAACGATGGCATCCACGAAGGCATGCTCTATCGCAATGACTTTTACTTTAGCCTGCACCAGTTTGCCCTAGCCGATCGCTCAGAGGCCTATCACCGTGCCACCCAAGAAAGCAATAAGGGTTTTAAGGTGTGCGTGACAGTATCAAAAACCCACTACACCGTGTGGGTCGAAATGCGATCGCATCTGCCCCAGTCAACGCCCCTAAAGCCTGCCCCCGCCCCCCAGCGCTTCCCCCATGAAGCCCAAGCGGTTTGAGCCTTTCCTGCTCTCTGCCCTCTGCCCCCCTACCCCTATGTTTTATACAGTGTTGAGCATCTTCCATGGCCTATCCCACTCCGGTTCGCTCCAGTCAAGACGTGATTGACCTTGCCAGCTGCTCAGCGCATGCCTTTGATGATGTCTCGCTGCTGATCTGCCACGAACTGCGCACCCCCCTCGCTTCGATTCAGGGAGCGCTAAAGCTATTGGGCTATCAGCAGTCGGGCTCACTCTCCGACGACGGTCAAAAACTGCTCGCAATCGCCATCAACAACGCCGACCGCCTCACCCGCCTAGCCGATGCCCTAGAGAACCAGCCCGCTCCACTGCTAACGCTGCTCTCTACCGCCGAGATGGATCTACTCCAGCTTGAGAATGACCTGCACCAGGCCGTCGAGCAGCAGCAGATTTATCTAGACTACCAGCCGATTGTGGTTGTCGATAAAGGCCAGGAAACAGGCCAGATTATTGGCTTTGAGGCGCTTGCCCGCTGGCAGCACGGCCAGCGGGGGGCCATTTCTCCCGAGGTGTTTATTCCCCTAGCCGAAAAGGCGGGACTGATCAATCGCCTGGGCCTATCTTTGCTGGATCAGGCTTGTCAGCAGCTGCACCATTGGCAGACCCAGTTTCCCAGTCGGGTGCCGCTGAGCGTCAGCGTTAACCTCTCGGCGGTGCAGCTGCTCCAGCCGCAGCTGGTCGGTGCGATCGCTCACATTCTTCAGCAAAACCACATTGCCCCTAGCAGCCTCAAGCTCGAAGTGACTGAGAGTGCCCTGATTGAAAATAAAGACCTGGCTCTGGCCACTTTAGCCCAGCTTCAGCAGCTCGGCATTCAGCTCTATATCGACGATTTTGGCACCGGCTACTCGTCGCTGGGGCGACTGCAAGACCTGCCCTTCGACACGCTCAAGATCGATCGGTCGTTTATTCGCAACAAAAACTGGGCCATGAGTGAGGCCATTTTGATGCTGGCCCAGCGGCTGCAGCTCGACGTGATTGTCGAAGGGGTTGAGACCCTAGAAGACTTGAAGTGCCTGCAGGCGCTGGGGTACCAAAAGATGCAGGGCTACTACTTCTCCAAGCCGATCAACAGCGCGAGCGCGACTGGCCTACTGCTGCGCCAGGCTTTAGATAACACCTCTCCGCTAAGTCTGGCGCAGCTGAGTCTGGCACAGCTGAGTCCAACCTAACTCTGAAGGCCGCGAGGGCCGTGAGATGGGCTCTAGATGGCCTCTAGCTGGGCTCTGGCCCAGCGCTGGTTTAGCTGCCCTAAAGCCAAGCCTCAATTTGTCAGACCATGCTGTTTTCCCTGTGCTCTGCTGCCGCTATGATGACCAACACGTGTGAGACGCCCTGCGTAGAAACAACCCCAGAACGACCCCAGCTAGCGCTATTGATTCAAGATGGTAAGCGTCGCCATATTGTCGCGTTGAACAAGCGCTACTACTCTATTGGCCGCGATTGTAGCAGCGATATTCGCCTGGCCTCCCAGGAGGCGTCTCGCTTCCACGCTAGCCTAGTGTGGCTGGGCGATCGCTATTTTATTCAAGCCGGTAGCGATACCGAAAACCCTGGCTGCAATGGGCTGACTATCAACAGCAAATCGGTAACGACCAGCCCCCTTACCCCCGGCGACTCGATTGTTTTTTGCCGGGGGGTACGCGCCCGGTTAATTACAATTCGGCCCAGTTCTATGGCGACTCCACCCCCACCTGTTCCCCTGGTTTTTCGCCCCCCGACCAAGACCTATCAGGACGCGCGGTTCGGCTGTGGTCTGATCGAGTTTTTCCCAGACCTGATTCTGCGCTTCGACTACGATGGCGACATTCTAGAGGTGCAGGCATCCATAGACCCAGACCTGAGTCTGATCGGTTGTGCCGTTGGCCAGTCGGTGACAGATTGCTTTGATACCAGCTTTAGCGTCAATCTGTTTAGCCACAGCCAGCGGGTGACCAAAACGCGATCGCTGCAAAGCTTTGAGTCGGTGCTCACCCTAGACGGTCGGCAGATTTTCTGCGAGGTCAGGCTGGTGCCCGCCGATCGCGGTGAGCACATTGCCATCATTCGCAATATTACCGAGCGCAAGCAGCTAGAGCAGGCGCTGCTGGCCGATGCCATTCACGACAGCCTAACCGGTCTGCCCAACCGCAGCGTTTTTATGGAAAAGGCCGCTCATGCCATTGCCCTCAAAAAGAACAGCGCCGCCTACCACTTTGCGGTGCTGTTTATCGACCTCGACAACTTTAAGGGGGTGAACGACAGCCTGGGCCACCTGGTGGGCGATCGGCTGCTGATTGAAGTTGCCCTCAAGCTTAAGGCGGGGCTGCGATCTTACGATACGGTAGCTCGCCTGGGGGGCGACGAGTTTGCCATTTTGCTGCACGACATTCCATCGGTGGCCGTAGCCGTTGAGATTGCCAACCAAATCCTGCACAGCCTGGGGATGCCACTGCTGCTCGAAAATCGCGAGGTGTTCCCCAGCGCTAGCATTGGCATTGCCTTTAGCGACGGTGAGTACGACACCGTTGACGCCGTCGTACACCACGCCGATCTGGCCATGTACCGAGCCAAGGCATCGGGGCGATCGCAGTGCGCGGTGTTCGACCCAGACCTAGACAATTAGCGGGAGCCTTTACCTGGCCGGTTCTACCCAGACGTTCATTTCGGTTAGATCTATAGGGCCAAACTGGGTAGCGAGGGCGACATCGGCGGCATCTCGACCGTAGGCGATCGCAATGCGGTTGCCCCGAGGCGTGGTCTGAGTGGGGTCAAAGGTATACCAGCGATCGCCCACAAACGCTTCAAACCAGGCGTGTAAATCCATCGGGTCGAGCTGGTACAAGTAGCCCACCACCATCCGGGCTGGAATGGTCATGCTGCGGCAGAGAGCAAGGCCGAGGTGAACAAAATCGCGGCAGACACCCACGCGCGTCTTTTCGGTTTCTACCGCCGAAGTAGAGGCATTGCTGGTGTCGTAGCGGTACTCAATGTGGCTATGAATCCAGTGGCGAATTGCCTCTACCTGGTCGTAGCCGGGGGCGAGGTCGGTCACGATTTGGCTGGCTAATTCGCCTAGCAAATCAGCCTGGGCATAGCGACTGGGCAGGAGAAACTGCAGCGCATGGTCTGGCAGGTCTTGCACCGGCACAAACGCCGCTCCACTGTGGACATCGATATGATCGGCGGTGTCAACTGTCACGGTGCTTTTTATCCGCAGCTGGCCCTTAGGGGCTAAAAGCCGCTGGCACAGGTTGCCGTAGCTATCGATATAGTCAGCGATGGGGGTCTTGGGCTCTAGCTGGCAGACTTCGTGGATAACCTGCTGTGCCGCCCCGCTGCGCGGCTGCAGCATCAGAATCAGCGGACAGGGCTCAGTTGCCTCATACAAAAGCTCGCACCCTGCATTTAGTCGCATGATTTCTCCTGATATTAATCCCAGGATAAGGGATAAAAAGGCTAAAACCCATAGCCTTGGCTAGAGCTATGGGTTCGAAATTGCTTGGATCTGACAAGAAAGAGGGGGGCATGGCAAGCCCCAACATGAACCCTTCTCACTAAAAATCTTACCCTAATATTTTCCCCAATCTGTTCTGAAAACACCCGAAAAATGAGCGACCTTCGGTCAAACCTTCAAAAGGAAACGTCCCAAAACCTTTAGTTTCAGAACGTTTCGCTTAATTTAACTGGATGCCAGGAGGCGGGCTTGAACCGCCGACACGAGGATTTTCAGTCCTCTGCTCTACCAACTGAGCTATCCCGGCGAGGGAGCGCAAACTTCAGCGCTCACTTAAGATAGCAAGCAGGTGTCCCCCCTGACAAGGCTACCGAGAAAAATACTGACGTTCTCTACTGTACTTCTCGCAGACGGGCTACTTTGAGGTAGAAGTCACCAGCCCCTTGCCCAGCGTAGGCACTCACCCGTACGGTGTAAGGGCCGGACTCGGTAATACGAGAAAAGAGCAGAGAATTGGTGGTGCCGTCGGGGCCGTCGTCGTTTTCGCTGATGGTGACACCATCTTTATTCATCAAAATGACTAAGGTGTCGAACTCGTCAGAAATTACATCGATCGCGACCTGGTCACCGGCCTCAAGATTGACCGTATAGTCGCGAGCAAACCCCCCAGACCCGGTAGGAATATCGCGATCGCTCAAAGCATCGTTAACTTCGCGCGAGGCCGGTAGCGCAATGGGTGTATAGACAGCAGTCTGTGCTCTAGCGGGCAGCGACGTCAACGCCAGGGTTGTCAGCGCCAAAGGAAGCAGTAGGTCACGCTGGAGCCGAAGGTGAAGTTGCATAGATTCTGAGAGGATGGGAGATAAATTGGCCTAAAGGCATGATGCCGTGCTTATTATGGCCTAAATCTCTGAATTGCTCCGGGAACTAAAAAAGTCTACACATACCCGGTAGCCGCACCCAAATTGCTTAGGCGGCCTTGGTGCTCTGCCACGACAAGGGCTGCCAACTGGGGTTTGTTGCGTCGTTTAGCGATTTCGTTGCTACACTCACAGACGACCAACGCCGTAGGTATGCTGCCCTTGTCCATGCTGGAGCGCCGTCATCGTTCACTACCGCTAACGCCCAGAACCAGGCGCAGACGTCGGCGATCGCCGCGTCGGCGATCGTTAATGACCATGGCCCTACTGGGTAGCACTCTTTTGCTCGTGGCTTTTCGGGGGGCGAGCGAATACTGGCGACAGCCTCTGGCGTTCAGCCAGCGTCCGGTGGGGCAGATTGTCAATCGGGCCGAGGTGGCCACCGGCATTCGACAAATTCAAACCGCCAACGGTCGCCCGACCCTCACCCCCCTACCCCTGGCCGAAGAGGTCTGGACTTGCGAAGTGGTGGTGATTGGCGGCACCTTGGGAGGGGTCGCCGCTGCCGCCCAGGCTATGAAAACGGGCGTTACCACCTGTTTAATTGAGCTGACGCCCTGGCTGGGGGGCCAGATTAGTTCCCAGGGCGTATCGGCCATTGATGAGTCGCGGGCGATGCGCTGGCGGCGCAATTTTTCGCCTAGGTGGGAAGCGTTTAAGGCGCTGATTAAGCGTCAGCCTGTGTACCTGCCGCCGTGGACGGGGCTACCGGCTCAGCTGCCGGTCGATAGAGTCAATAGCTGCTGGGTAGGCGAGCTGTGCTTCACCCCCCGCGCCGGAGCCACTGCCGCCGAAATGTGGCTGCGCGAGGCGGCTAAGAGCGCGCCTGAAAGCCGCTGGGCCACCTCTACGGCGTTTAAGGGAGCCGCCTTTGACTCCTCAGGCCGCTACGTGACAGCCGTCTATGGTGTACGCCGCATTCCCCTAGACTCAGGCTATGTGCCGACCGGGCGGCTCTCCCAGGAGCTGGAGCGCTGGTACGCCTGGTCAGACGACGAGGCCTACAACAAAATCCCGATTCGGCTGCAGCCCCCTCCCGATCGCTCCATGATTGTGATCGACGCCACCGATACTGGCGAACTAGTGGGTTGGGCTAACTTTCCCCATCGGCTGGGGTCTGATGGCCAGGGCTTTACCGGCGAAGTCAACGCACCCATTCAAGACAATCCCGATTGCACCCAGGCTTATACCTACCCCTTTGTGCTGGCCACTCTCAACGACAACAACGAGAGCCTCAAGGCGCTGCAAAAGATTGAACCGGCTATGAGCAAAGCTGAGCACCGCGACGAGTTTGACCTGGAGGGATTTCCGTTTTTTAACTTTGGCAGCGTGTTCAACTACCGCCGCATTGTCAGTCAGGTAGCGGGCAACGGCAACGTCAACCTGACTCGTCCCGGCGAAATTACCCTGATCAACTGGAATAAGGGCAACGACTGGCACTTTATGGACCCGCCCCTAGTGTTTACTGAAGAGGACATTCGTCTCTCGGGGCAGCGCCAGGACTGGCTGGGCGGATTGTCGACAGAGTCGCTTAACTATGGCGAAATCCATGCCCTAAAGTTTGCCGAGTGGCTGATCGAAACCGAATCTACCAACAAATTTCCGCTCACCTTTTTAAGCGGCAGTGCGTCTCCCCTGGGCACTCGGTCTGGGCTCAGCATCGTGCCCTACATTCGCGAGGGGCGGCGCATTTTGGGTCGCCCCTCCTACGGGCAGGACAGCTTTATGGCGGTCGAAGCCGACCTGCGCGAAGATATGACCGGGGGCCGCGACTTTAGGGCGACCGCCGTTGCCCTGGCCCACTACGATATTGACATTCACGGCTGTCGCTACCGATCGCGGCAGCCCTCCTACGAGGCGGCGGGGTCGAGCATTAAAGAATTTGTGGTGCGGCCCCTGCAAATTCCCCTAGAGGCGCTGGTGCCCCAGGGGGTCGACAATGTGCTGATTGGGGGTAAGAGCATTGCCGTTAGCCACATTGTCAACGGAGTGACGCGAGTGCACTACGGCGAGTGGAGTGTGGGCAGCGCGGCGGGTGGTACGGCGGGGTGGCTGCTGCGCTACGGCAGGCCCTATGACCTCACTCCGGCCCAGATTGTAGTGACTGGGCAAATGCCAGCCCTGCAGGCTTTCTTAATTGAGCAGGGGCTGCGGTTTACCTGGTAGCGATCGCCAGGCAGTCCCCGAGGGCGGTAGGTTAGCCTGCTCGATAATGGCTGATGCGATCGCTCCAGCCACGGCATCCTTCCCATTAGCTGGGATTAAATCTACCGCCCCGAGACAGGCTAAATCGCAGTCTAGTAAACACAACCTTGGCCTATCCTAAAGGGTGCTGGCCCAGAAATAAAACCAAAGATAAAACCAGAGACAGAAGGGTATGAACATGGCAAAGGGGATGCGCCGTAGGCTGTGGGGAATGGTGTGGCGGCGATCGCTAGCGTTGGTTCTAGTGCTGCTTGTCACCGGCTGCGCTATTCCCCAGATCAAGGCCGAAGAGCGGCTGTTTTTGTCCGTCACTGCCGAGCTGCTGGATGTCTACAACCTACCGCCCCAGGACTTTGAGGGCACAACGGTCGGGGGGCTGTCGGCATTGGTCTTCGATCGCCCCCGCGAACGGCTCTACGCCCTCTCCGACGATCGAGGCCGGTTTGGCCCCGCCCGGTTTTACACCCTGGCCATTACCCTGAAAAGCAGTGGAACCGGCCAACCCCAGTTTGACACCGTTAGCCTTGAGGCTTTTACCCCGCTGCTAGATGCCGCAGGCAACCCCTACCCCAGGGGCAGCATTGACCCCGAGGGCATGGCCCTATCGCCTCGTGACACCCTGTTCATTAGCAGTGAGGGGGATGTCAAACAAAATGCACCACCTTTTTTAGCTGAGTTTGATCGCCAAACCGGACGCGCGATCGCAACGCTGCCCCTGCCCGAACGCTACCTGCCCGACGACCCCGATCGCCCCACTCGGGGGGTGCAAAATAACCTTAGCCTAGAGGCGCTGACGGTGGCCGGGTCCTCCAGCGGCGCGGGCATGGTCGAGCCCTTCCGTCTGTTTGCCGCTACCGAGTCGGCCCTGGTACAAGACTACGACGACGATCCCAGCCAGCCCCTCAACAGCCGGTTCTTGCACTACCTGATTGGCGACGACCAGACCTCGCTGATTGCCGAGCACCGCTATCCCCTCGATCTAGAACCCTCCGGGGCGGTGATTAATGGCATTACGGCTCTGCTGGCGATCGATCCTGGTGGGCACTTTTTGGCCCTAGAGCGATCCTTTGGCCTGCGGGGATTGCAGGTTAAGCTCTACCAATTAGCCACTGGCGGTGCCACTGACACCTCGTCGATTCCAAGTTTGGCAGGAGACACGGCGGGAATCTCGCCCATTCGCAAGCAGCTGGTGCTAGATTTTGCCGAAACGCCCCTGGCGGTAGATAACCTGGAGGGTATGACGCTGGGGCCACGCCTGCCCGACGGTAGCCAGAGTTTGCTACTGGTCAGCGATAACAACCTAGAGGGCGATCGCGCTACCCAGCTAATTCTGTTGCGCTTGCAGATGTGAGACTGCTAGTGGGTGGTGGTGGATAGGCCGCTGCTGCCTAAAGCCTTGGGGCTGAGCAAGCTGGGGGCTACTTATGCAGGGTCATGGTTGGTTGCAGAAGCATTTAGGAAGCATTTAGGAAGCATTTAATTAAACAGAGGCATTTAGAGACGTTATGACATCTTCGCAGTCTTCCTTTACCGATCCGTCTAGCGGCGATGCAGCCGCGATGGCCGCAGCGGATGCCCCCATCTTTTTTCAGTTTGAAGCTGACTTTGTCGATTCGCTGCGCTGCATTCCCATGCAGGTCAGGTATAAGCTCGATACCTGCGGCATTAAGCTAAAGCTGCCCCAGTGGAATCAGTTGGATCAAGCCGAGCGATCGCAGCTCACCCGTTTGCCCTGCCAAACCCCAGCGGAAATTCAGGCGTACCGCAGCTGGCTGGTTCAGCTGATTTACGATCGCTGTCAGGTGCCGGCCAAAGACTTGCCGGTAGACCCCCAGCCCGAGTGGCTAACCACCACCGCCATCCCTAGCGAGGTGCAGGAAAAAGCGCAGGAAGCAGGAGCCCCGATCGCTTTGGATCAATGGGCTGCCCTGGCCCCGCTACAGCGGTTTGCCCTAATTAAGCTCAGCCGATCTAACCATGAAAACAAAAACTTTTTCCCGGCTCTCCAGGAGTTGGGTTTAGCCTGAGCCACCCTACTTGCTCTCAAAGCTACCCATTCAGCGGGGGCGGGGCAAAAAAAAACCGACAGACCCGGCTGGGCTTGTCGGTTGGTTGTGTGTTCCCTGTAGATGACTCGGCTAAAGTTGAGTCAACCTCAGTATCACTGGAAGGTTCCTAAAAACCTAGTCAATTTGTCACACCCAATGGTGAGATTGATCACAAGGTTACGCAATTTGACCGATGCCATAACCATACTGAATTTGCTAGCTGGAAAGACCCCCTATGAGTAGATTGCACCAGGGCGGTTTTTAGGGCAACAATAGTGGCACCTGGGCCATGCCGACGCGATGGGGAAACCGTATGACCAATTCAACAATGGGCCCAGCAGAAGCTCTAGCTAGCATTGCCCTGGTGGCGATCGCCGCCGACGGCTACCTAGCTGAGCAGGAGGGCCAAGACATGACTATGCTGCTCTCGCGGATGGCGCTGTTTAGCAGCTACTCTAGCGAGGCACTGAACCGTCTGTTCAACATTTTGCTCAGGCGTCTGAAGCAGGAAGGGCCAGGGGCACTGATTAACCAGGCCAAGGGGGTTTTGCCCCCCGACCTGCGGGAGACCGCCTTTGCGATCGCCACTGATCTGGTGCTCTCCGATCGCACGGTAACGCCCCAGGAGCAGTCTTTTTTAGAGGATCTCTGCGTCATTCTAGAGCTTCCCAAAGCGACGGCCCAGCAGATTGTGCAGGTGATGACAATCAAAAATCGCGGCTAGGTCGGGCGGCAGATTAATGAACTGAGGCCATCTACTGATGACCTGCCGACAGAAGTATGCAACTGCTGCAAACACAGGCTATCCTAGAAACAAATTTCGTATTCGTAGAGTTTGGAGATTTGTCCTATCGCTAAAAAACAGAAAGCCATTGTCAACCGCAATATCAAAGACCTCGAGGTTCTGCTAATCACTCAGAGTGGTGAGAATCTGGGCATTACCGACACCAGAGAAGCCCTCAGAATGGCTAAAGAGAGCAAGCTCGACCTGGTGGTCGTTTCTCCCAGCGAAGATGGCCCTCCCGTGGCCAAAATCATGGATCACGGTAAGCTCCAGTATCAGCAGAATAAGCGCCAGAAGCAGACCTCACGCCCCTCGGTAAAAGAGGTTAAGTTTCGCCCCAATATCGGCGAATCTGACTATGCACTGCGCATTAAGCGGGCCGCTCAATGGTTAGACAAGGGAGATTCTGTTAAGTTCCTGGTTCGGCTTCGGGGCCGAGAGCACCAGCACCGCGATCGCGCCACCGATCTACTGAACCGGGTGGTCGAAGACCTGAACGAGGCAGGTAAGGTTCAATCGCTTGATAGCCGTGCCCTCACACTATTTTTAGCGCCTGCTTAAGGGGTTGTAATCGGTCAGTTTATAACCGGTAGCCCTTGTCGTTAAAAGCCCTTGTTAAAGTAAAGACCCTGCAAAAGAGAGACCTCTGAGATCAGAGGTCTCTCTTTTGCGTCAGCATGAGTGCCCGGGCGGCGGCCTACTTACGCACGCCGGGCACCATTACGCGCAACCGTATTGAGTAGCAGGGCCACGGTTCCCCTGTCGCAATGCCGCGATCGCGGGTCTAGACCAGAACCCCCATCTCCCCCTCACCTTATCCCCCCAGCCCCCTCTCCTGCCCCCTAAAGGTCAGCTATAGTGAGTCTTTACCGCTTCAGGGGAGCTGTCCATGGGTGCCAGCAGCACTGTCGTTGAAATTTTATCTGCCGAAGAAATGCGCCGCACTCTGAACCGGCTGGCGTCGGAGGTGGTAGAGCGGGGTGGCGATTTGAACCGCCTGGTGCTGCTGGGCATTCACACGCGGGGGGTGCCCCTAGCCCACCTGCTGGCTCAGCAAATTCAGCGGCTGGAAGGGGTAGATCTACCGGTGGGGGCGATCGACATTACCCTGTATCGCGATGACCTAGATAAAATCAGCACCCGCACTCCGGCCCGCACCGAAATTATCTTCGACATTACCGATCGGGTGGTGGTGCTGGTGGACGACGTGATCTTTAGTGGCCGCACCATTCGGGCGGCGCTCAATGCCGTGATTGACTACGGGCGGCCCAGCGCCATTCGCCTAGCGGTGCTAATCGATCGCGGTCACCGGGATCTGCCCATTCATCCCGACTTTGTCGGCAAGCTGCTGCCCACAGCCAAGGATGAGGCGGTGAAGGTATTTTTGCAGGATGTAGATGGGCGAGATGGAGTGGAGCTGGTGAAGGGTTAGATCGGCGAGGGGTTATTACATTGGGTGTGCGATCGCATCCAACCCCGCCATTCTTGCCTAGGATAAAGGGCGTTGATTTAGCCATACGCTCTGTGACTGTACCGCCTGTTGCCCATGAAACTCAGACCCGCAAGGCCGACCATTTGCGCATTTGTTTAGAGGGGCCGGTGCAGTGCGCCCACATCACCACGGGGCTAGAGCGCTATCGGTTTACCCACTGCTGCCTGCCCGAGCTGGACTACCAAGATCTTGACCTGGGCACGGCGTTTTTAGGCCACCGGCTGGGGGCACCGCTGCTGATTTCATCGATGACCGGGGGCACCGAGGCGGCCCACCAGATCAATCGACGACTGGCGGCGGTGGCCCAGTCCTTTGGCCTGGCCATGGGGGTCGGCTCCCAGCGGGTGGGTGTAGAAAACCCGACGCTGATGGAAACATTTGCGGTCAGGTCGCTGGCACCAGACATTCTGCTGCTGGCTAACCTGGGGGCGGTGCAGCTCAACTACGGCTACGGGCTCGACCAGTGTCGCCGTGTAGTAGAGAATTTGGAAGCCAACGCGCTTATCCTGCACCTCAATCCGCTGCAGGAGGCCGTGCAAACCGGGGGCGACACCAACTTTAGAGGGCTGCTGAGCAAAATTGAGCAGCTCTGCGCTACGCTGCCGGTGCCAGTGATTGCTAAAGAGGTGGGCAACGGCATTTCGGCCCCGATGGTGCGGCGGCTGACCGAGGCCGGCATCGCGGCGGTGGATGTGGCCGGGGCCGGGGGCACGTCCTGGGCGAGGGTCGAAAGCGAGCGGGCGCAGGATGCTCACCAGCGACGGCTAGGGCAGACCTTTGGCGAGTGGGGTTTGCCCACAGCCGACTGCATTGGGCAGGCGAGGCAGGTGGCCCCAACGCTGCCACTGATTGCCTCCGGGGGGCTGCGCCACGGGCTAGATGTGGCGAAGACACTAGCCCTGGGGGCTGACCTGGCCGGGTTAGCGATGCCGTTTTTGCGGGCGGCGAGTGAGTCGGAGGCGGCGGCAGCGGCCCTGGCGGAGGTGCTGATAGCAGAGATTAAAACGGTGCTGTTCTGCACGGGGCAGAGAACTCTGGCAGGGTTGAGAGAAGCGGGAGTGCTAGAGGCTTTGAGGTGATGGCAGGTATCGTTCAGCCCCCAGCAGAACCCATGAGTTGTTGTGGAGACCTACCGTGCCGAACAGATCTTTATGTTACGGCGGCAGTACTCTTACCCGCTCATCTGCGCAGTTCGAAGGGTAAGGGCAAAAGCGCAACCCTATGGTGCAAGGGATTTTCAAGACTTGCCCAACGTAAGCTACAGGAGGACGACGTCTTCCCTATGGGCTAGGCCTACTCCCTTCTAGAGATAGATTGAGACAGCCTGCGATTGCCTTAACCTAATAAAGGAAACCTGAACTGGGAGGCCTAATATGGCTAATTCAAAGTCAGAAGATAAAAGTAAGGCTAAGAGCAGCAGCGAAGAGCAAGATGGGTACAACACTCCCATCGATCCTTCTCAACGCCACACCGGCATGTATGAAGCAGGTGATGGCAAAGAGAATGCTCAGCCTGAAGGCGGTAGCAGCAATACTGGTCTAGAGGGTGCTCCCAACCAGGGCACCGAAAAGCGCTAAAACTTGGCTTCTGAGAAGCTGACTTGATAGTGGTGTTTTAAAGCGATCGCAGTTCATGCGATCGCTTTTTTAATACCTCTATTTTGATGGCCCTACACCGACCCAATCGCCAGACCCAGTTCTGCCGTCAGCCAGTCAATAAACTGGCGGGCGGCGCGGCCCGATCGCCCGTTGTGACGGGTGGCCCACTGTAGCGCCCGGGCGGTCAGGTCGTCGTCGGGTAGGGGAATATGGGCCTGCGTGGCCAGGTGCCTGACGATCACCAGGTAGGTGGGCTGGTCGGCAGGCTCAAAGGTGAGGGTGAGACCAAAGCGATCGCTAAACGACAGCTTTTCCTGCATCGTATCCCAGGCCTGCACGTCGTCCTGATCGCTGGGGCGGGGGCGATCGCTAAAAAATTCTCGCACCAGGTGGCGGCGGTTAGAGGTGGCATAGACCACCACATTGGTGGGGCGGGCGGTAGTGCTGCCCTCCAGTACCACTTTGAGCGATTTAAACGTGTCGTCGTCCTCTTCAAAGGAGAGGTCGTCGACAAAGATAATGAACTTCTGCGGGCGCGATTTTAAGTCGCCCACAATCTGGGGCAGCGCCTGCAAATCGCCCTTGGCCACCTCCACCAGCCGCAGCCCCTGGGGCGCGTACTCATTCACCAGCGCCTTCACCAGAGAAGATTTGCCCGAGCCCCGGCTGCCGTAGAGCAGCACGTTGAGGGCCGGGTAGCCCTTGAGCAGGGCGAGGGTATTTTGCACCAGCTGCTGGCGGGGGTAATCGTAAGCGGTGAGCTGACCCAGGCCGATGGGGTCGGGGTCGGCGATGCCGCATAGTGCCCCACTGCGCCAGCTAAAGGCGCGGTACTGGGCAAACAGCCCGGCCCCGTAGCGGCGATAGTGCGCGGCCAGCTCGGCTACGGCCTCTGCCCAGGGAGCCTGGGGGGGCAACGGCAGCGGCGACGGAGAGGTTTCGGCAACAGTCCAGGCCACGGGGGGCTCGGGCAGGTGCGCGATCGCCTGCACCCACCCGGCCACCTGAGCACCGCTGAGCTGGTGCAGGGCCTGAAGCTGCTCTAAGTCGTGGCGAGCGGCGGCGACTAGGGCTGGCGGCAGGTCGCCGTAGGATGTGCTCTGGGCCTGGGCCGTAAAAGGATTTTCAGCGTAGGCTATCTGCCAGAGCAGGTGAGTGCCCCAGCCAGTGCCCGTACTGGCCAAAGCTTGAAACCAGGCGGCATAGCGTCTCTGGCTGAGGGCCGCATCCTCGACTTGTAGAGCATCGAGTAGGGCCAAAAATGTCTCACCCACCGCCGTTTGAAATGCTCCACTGTAGAGCAACAGCCCGTCGAGGCGCTGGCGATACTGCTGCACTTCGGCCTGGGCGGCGGCTAACTCTGGCATGCCGTTAATGGTTTTCAAGGGGCTGAGTAGTAGCTGGGATACTTATTGCTGTGAAACTTATCAGAATGCAGGATGATGCCGCCCTGGGGCAACTGGGGTCGCTAGACTCTAAACCAGGCGGTCTAATTTAGAAACCCTCTACTAAAAGATACGGGGGCGGCAGCTAAGGGAGTCACCCCAAAATAAAGCACTGGCGAAGAGAGTCTATCTCTGATGGATTCTCGCCTGCGCGGGAATGGCGCTGGAACTCTGTACATTACATTTGCACATTTGCGAGTCCCTAAACTCCGATTTCGGCCTTCATGCGATCTAGAGTCTGCTGCATCTGCTGAAACATCATATCGGGGGTCATGCCAAACTGACCCAGCTGAGTTTTGAGCTGCTCTACGGTCATTTGAGCCTGAAAGTCTTCCGACAGCTCAAACCGCTTCATAAAGATGTGGTAGCGATCCATCATGGCTTCCATTTGGGCGATGTACATCTTCTTGCCCTCACGGTCGAATTTGCCGTAGTTGCCGCCTAGCTGCACCAGCGATTGATAATCCTGAAACAGCTGCATGGCCTCTTGCTGAACAATTTCTGAATCAAAAAATCCCATGGCTTTTATGCGTTTTACGCTGAGAGCTAGTGTGAGTCATCTCGCTACCCTCGAATGGGCAATCCCCCAGTGGGCAATCCAAACGAGCGGGTATCGAGCCTTCCAATATTAGAATCGTAAGGTTTAGATTAGCCCCCGGCCAAGGGTAGATAACCCTACTTAATCTCTGCTTCGATGCGATTCGATCTTGTCGCTTGGCGCTAGAATCGTATAGCTGATTGATGCCACCAGCCGAGGTGCCACCAGCACGCTGTACGTTCGAGAGAAACTCCATGTCACAAGGTCAAGGGTTTGGGTTTGGGTTAGGCAAGATGAAGGAGCTGACCGAAGCCTTCAAAAAAGCCCAGCAGATTCAAGAGGGGGCCAAGCAGCTGCAGGAAGAGCTGGAGCAAATGGAGATCGAAGGCGAGTCAGGTGGTGGCCTGGTCAAGGTGACCATGAGCGGTAACCAGGAGCCCAAGGGCGTGACGATCGCCCCCGATGCGCTCAACGAGGGGGCCGAGGTGCTCTCAGATTTGGTGACGGCGGCTATGAAAGACGCCTACGAAAAGTCGACGGCCACCATGCGCGATCGCATGGAAGTGCTTACCGGTGGCCTCAATTTGCCGGGCATGTAGGCCCCCAGCGCTATGACCACCCGCCTTTTATTCGTCTGCCTGGGCAATATTTGCCGGTCGCCCTCAGCCGAAAATATTATGAATCACCTGATTGCGCAGCGGCAGCTGGGTGACCGGGTGGTGTGCGACTCGGCCGGTACGGCCAGCTACCACGTGGGCAGCTGCCCCGACCGCCGCATGACCCAGGCCGCGAAGACCAAGGGCATTGATCTGATTGGGCAGGCCCGCCAGTTTGACGTCACTGACTTCGATCGCTTTGACTACATTCTGGCTATGGACCAGCAGAACTATCGCGACATTATGGCCCTCGACCCCAGCGGTCAGCATGCCGATCGGGTGCGGCTGATGTGCGACTTTTGCCGCACCCATCCCGATCGCGAGGTGCCCGACCCCTATTACGGTGGCCCCGAAGGGTTTACCTACGTGATTGAGCTTTTACTCGATGCCTGTGAAGGGTTCCTGGATCACATTCTCGATCACCCCGTAGCGACCTCCCGCTAGCCTCTGGTAACCCTGTGACCCTCAACGGCCCTGCCCCCAGGCACCCCTGGATATCGACCTCCACGCCTCGCGCCCGGCCCTGGCTGCGGCGTGGTTTGGTCTGGGCGCTAGGGTTGCTGGGTGCGCTGGTAACCGCTACGCCAGCATCGGCAGCCGAGGCGCTGCTGGTGTCTTACGGCATTTTAGAGCGATCGATTCCGATTGCCGACCTGGAGCGGTTTGCAGCGACCGGCGAGCTGACCACCCAGCTCAGAATCTACAGCCGACAGCTGCAAATCTCCGACGATCAGCTCAGTCAAATTCGCGAGGTGCTGAGTACCCCGGCCACCATTAGCCCCGTGGGGGTGGCTCAGTTTCTTTACACCGAGCAGGGGATACTTCTGCTGGAGCAGATCAGTCGGGTGGTGCAAACCCCAGTACGCCAGGCCAATGTGCAGGCCCTGCGGGGGGCGCTTATTTTGGCAGCCGCCAACTCTGAGTCGGGCTTTACGCTGCTCAACGTGCTCAAAACCTACCCCACCGTCGCCATTCGCATAGATTTGGCCGAGGGGCTGGCGATCGCCCAAGAGGTCAACCAGTCCATTTTGCAGTCCGAGGCGGCCTTTGAGCAGGTGCAAACCCTGGCTCGGCAAGAGGCCGAGGCCAACCCAGTCGATGTCGAGGCGCTGCTACAGCTGGTGCAAAGCGAGCGTCAGTACGA
Source organism: Nodosilinea sp. (assembly GCA_049646445.1). Classification (GTDB taxonomy): domain Bacteria; phylum Cyanobacteriota; class Cyanobacteriia; order Phormidesmidales; family Phormidesmidaceae; genus Nodosilinea. Next base: position 37,598 of record JBARVV010000082.1, read on the forward strand.
CATCGATCTGATTCAGGTGGTAGTGCCTGGTCTGCCGCGTCCGGTAGAGCTTTACCTGCCTCAGGTGCGGCCAGGCGGCCCTAGGAGACCGGCCCAAGGCTTTCCGGTAGTGGTAATCTCCCACGGGCTGGGGGGCACCCGCGACAGCTACACCTACCTGGCCGAGTACCTGGCCACCGGGGGAATTGCAACGGCCACCCTAGAGCACCCCGGCAGCAACGACCAGCAGCTCTACGCTCTGCTGACCGGTCAGTCGGATGCGGTGGTGCAAACCGAGGAGTTTTTGCGTCGCCCCCGCGATGTATCGCTCACCCTCAATACCCTCGATCGCCTCAACCAAAGCCCCTCACCCCTGCGCCGACAGCTCGACCTAGACCGGGTTGGGGTAGTGGGTCAGTCGTTTGGGGGCTATACAGCCCTGGCCCTGGCGGGGGCCAGCTTTGATTTTGCCGGTCTAGCGGAGGTCTGCCCTCCCGGCACTCTCTCCTTTAATCCATCCCTGCTGTTGCAGTGTCAGGCGCTGCACCTAGGCAATTCCGGCGGCCTGGTCGATCGCCGGGTGAAGTCGGTTTTTGTCGTGAACCCGATCGGCAGCGTCCTGTTTGGGCCAACTGGCTACGGCCAGATCGACCTGCCGGTGATGATGGTCGCGGGGACGGCTGACACCATTGCCCCGGCCTTTCCCGAGCAAATTATGCCCTTTACCTGGTTGACCACGCCCGATCGCTACCTGCTGCTGATTAGCAAGGGCACTCATTTCTCCGCCATTGGTGATATAACGACGGGCGATCAGCCCCTGCCCATTCCGCCAGAGATTATCGGGCTGCGCCCCGAGTTGGTCTGGACCTATATGCAGGTGCTGGGGCTGGCCTACTTTAAACTCACCCTGGAGGGCGACCAGCGGTTTCAGCCTGCTCTTCAGCCCGCCTTTGCTGCCGCGTTGGGGGTAGATCCCTACCTACTGAGCCTGCTCAGTTCTCCGGCCTCCGATTTCACCCCCGCTTTTGCCCCCGAATCTACGCCTGAACCTACGCCCGCTCCGGTCGATGCCAGGCTCAGCGATCCCCTTTCTCCGTAGGCTTTTCTCCGTAGGCTTTTCTCCGTAGGCTTTTCTCCTTGGGCCTTTCCCCTTGGGCCTTTCCCCTTGGGCCTTTCCCTTAAAATAGAACCATCTGCTGTCCTGTTATGGTTTCAAAGTCGGCTATGGTTTCAGAGACGGTATGAGTTTTGGTGCTGCATCGGCTGCAATTATTGGCTGGCGAGAATGGGTCGCCCTGCCCGGCTTGGGAATACAGACTATCAAAGCTAAAATTGATACCGGGGCGCGATCGTCGGCGCTCCACACCTTTGCGGTAGAGCGGTTTGAGCAGGGTGGTAGAGCGATGGTGCGCTTTCAGGCTCACCCCCTCCAGCGCAACGATGATTACATAGTCACCGCCGAAGCTGTTCTACTGGAGGAGCGCGAGGTGCGTAACTCGGGCGGGCAGGCCGAATTGCGCCCAGTAATCGAAACCCAGGTGCAAGTGGGCCAAGCGGTGTGGGCGATTGAGCTGACTTTGACCAATCGCGATCAGATGGGGTTTCGAATGCTGCTGGGGCGACAGGCGGTGCGCCATCGCTACCTGGTCGATCCGGGGCAATCGTACCTGCAACCCCTGCCCAAACCGCCCGATTGACCCCTGACTACCGCTAAACTACTCCCGAGGATGACGCCTGAGGCGCTATGAAAATCGCGATTTTATCCAGGGATGCCACCCTCTACTCGACCCAGCGACTGGTGCAGGCCGGGGAAGAGCGTGGCCACGACATGCAGGTGATTGACCACCTGCGCTGCTACATGAATATCACCTCCCACCAGCCTAAGGTGATGTACCAAAGCCAGCCCATAGTAGATATTGACGCGGTGATCCCCCGAATTGGGGCGTCGAATACCTTCTACGGCACGGCGGTGGTGCGCCAGTTTGAAATTATGGGGGTGTTTACAGCCAACACGTCTATGGCCATTTCCAGGTCGCGCGACAAGTTGCGATCGCTCCAGATCATGGCCCGCCGGGGCATTGGCCTGCCGGTGACGGGCTTTGCCCACTCCACCAAAGATATCGACGGCCTGATCGATATCGTCGGCGGTGCGCCCCTGGTGATCAAGCTGCTCGAAGGCACCCAGGGCATCGGTGTGGTGCTGGCCGAAACCCAGCAGGCCGCCAAGTCGGTGATCGAAGCCTTTCGCGGCCTCGACGCCAATATTCTGGTGCAGGAATTCATCAAAGAAGCGGGCGGCATGGACATCCGCTGCTTTGTGATTGGCGACAAGGTCGTGGCCGCCATGAAGCGCCAGGGTGCCCCCGGTGAGTTTCGCTCCAACCTGCACCGGGGCGGGTCGGCCAGCGGGGTGCGCCTCACTCCCGAAGAGCGCAGCACCGCCATTCGGGCCGCCAAGGCCATGGGCCTGCGGGTGGCCGGGGTCGACCTGCTGCGATCGAACCACGGCCCGGTGGTGATGGAGGTCAACTCGTCGCCGGGGCTAGAGGGGATTGAAAAGGCGACTGATACCGATGTGGCCGGCAAAATCATTGACTTTGTGGTCAAGCACGCCGCCCCAGATAAAGACCGCGATCGGATCAAATACTAAACCAGCTCAGGGGTAAGTCAGTCTCCTAACCCCGGCCTTTGGCCCCAATCTGTCATAGCCAAGAGCCTTAAAGTGTCACAGCTTCGCCACGGACCCGCCACCCCGGCGCAATACCATGACCTTATTGTTGTAAACATCATGCGAGATTTAAACGAGGTAACAGCAATGAAAAGGGATGGTTCTAGGCACGACTCTGAGCGCGGTTCTGGACGCAATTTTCGACCCGCCGCTAAGTCGCTGGCCCTGGTGCTGATGGGCGCGGGAATCGCCACCATTGGCGGTCAGGCCCTCAATGCCCTGGGGCAACCTACCGGTGCCAATGCTCCCACCACTACAGATGTTTTTTGGGACAACGGCTTCTGGAATAACAGCGACGCGCCAGCCGCTCCTACCCCTAACGCCGAGGCCCAAACGGCCCAGCCCAGCGGTATTCAGAATGGCCTAGCCGTGGCCCCTTCGGTGTCTAGCCCTAACCTAATTGCCGACATTGTCCGCCAGGTAGAGCCTTCGGTGGTGCGCATCGACGCGGCCCGTACTGTGCAGACAAACCTGCCGCCGATGCTGCGCCAGTTCTTTGGCGAAAATGCGCCTGCGCCTCAGCAGCAGCAGGTACAGCGGGGGGTTGGTTCTGGCTTTATTACCTCCGCTGACGGACGCATTATCACCAATGCCCACGTGGTAGCCGGGGCCGACGAGGTGCAGGTCACCCTGACCGATGGACGCAGCTTCACCGGTCAGGTGATGGGGGCCGATCCAATCACCGACATTGCGGTGATCAAAATTGATGCCCAAAATCTGCCCGCCGTCTCGATCAGCAATTCAGACCAAATTCAGACTGGTGAGTGGGCGATCGCAATTGGTAACCCCCTCGGCCTCGACAGTACCGTCACCGCTGGTATTATCAGCGCCACTGGCCGTTCCAGCCGCGAGGTGGGCGTTCCTGACAAGCGGGTTGACTTCATTCAAACCGATGCTGCGATCAACCCCGGCAACTCTGGCGGGCCGCTGCTCAACCTCAATGGCGAAGTGATCGGCGTCAATACCGCCATTATCCAGGGGGCGCAGGGCCTAGGCTTTGCCATTCCCATCAACACCGTACAGCGGATTAGCTCGGAGCTGATTGAAACCGGTCGGGTCGAGCATGCCTACCTGGGCATTCAAATGGTGAACCTGACGCCGGAGCTGAAGCAAAATATCAACAGCGATCCCAACCGACCTTTCTCGGTTGAAGCCGATTCGGGCGTGCTGATTGGCCGCGTCATGCCCAACTCCCCGGCGGCCCAAGGCGGTCTGCGGGATGGAGACATCATTGTGGCCATCGAGGGCCAGCCGGTAACCGAGAGCGCCGCTGTGCAGCAGGCCGTAGAACGTTCTAGAGTGGGGCAAAACCTCGCCCTCACCCTGCAGCGCGAAGGCCGCGAGCAAATTATTACGGTGCGCCCTGGCAACGTGCCAAACCAGTAATGCATCTACCCGGTGCCCCTCAGCGGAGGTACTGATGCAGGGGCGAGGCCCGGCGGCCTCGCCCATTTTTTTGGGTTCTCCTAACCTGGGGTGAACCTGGGGTAGACTACTGGGCGCTGTCCTGGGTGCTCAGCATTGTAATGTGCGATCGGGCATGAGTCGCTTCAGGTTTTTGAGCGATCGCGTTTGCCAGAGAATATCCTCAGAGCTGCGAGAGCTAGGGCAGGTGGTGCCGCGATCGCGCACCTTGACCACAATGGACAACATGTTGTGTTCTCACTCAGCAGCCCCCATGATAGTGACGGCTGCTGAACACCCCCTACACAAAACGAGATACGGGCCTGTCATGAACCGATTCAAGACCAGGGCTATCCATCAGCATGAGGGCCAACCCTTTGGCCTGATGCTGTTTACCCGATTCCCCGAATCAGGCCGCACAAAAACCCGCCTGATTCCGCACCTAGGGCCAGCGGGGGCAGCGGCCCTGCAGCGACAGATGACGGAGCATGTGCTGGCTCAGTTGCAGGACGCGGCCCAGCGATTGCCCCTGGCGGTTGAGGTACACTTTGCGGGCGGCAGCCAGGAGCAGATGCAGGCATGGCTGGGGCATGCCGTTGACTACTATCCCCAGGCCGAGGGTGGTTTGGGCGATCGCCTAACCGCCGCCTTTATCCACAATATTGGGCTGGGTCGACCGGGGGTGATCGCCATTGGTAGCGATTGCCCTGCCCTAGGGGTCGACCATTTGGCCGCCACCCTGGCGGCACTGCACCAGGTCGATGTGGTACTTGGCCCCGCTACCGACGGTGGCTACTACCTGATTGGTTTACGGCAGCTAGAGCCAGCCCTATTTCAAGATATTGCCTGGGGCAGCGACCAGGTACTGGCCCAAACCCTGGCGGCGGCTACCGCTAAAGGCCTCACCGTTGAACTGCTGGCCCCCTTAACCGATATCGATCGTCCCGAAGACCTGCCCCAGTGGGAGGCCATTCTGGCCTGTTTGAGCTGAAGGTTTGCTGAAGGTTTACCGACGCTTATCCCTGCTGATCGGCGTCGGGGTTAGAGGCTTCTAGTCGGTGGGCCAACCCAGGCTTGAGCAGCAGACCCCAGCTAGGACTATAGGGGTGCACCACCGCTGTGGGCTGACCCGAGTGGACGAGCGATCGCCCTTGATTCGCCCACTGAAATATTGACCCCGACAGGTTATACACCTGGGTGTACCCAGCCTCCTGCAGCCCAGTGACTAACCGGGCCGAACGATACCCCACCGAGCAGTAAGCGACAATTGGCCGATCGCGGTTGAGCCCTAGCGCCAGCGCTGCATTTAGATTGGGCGCAGCGTGGGCCTCAGGCAAGTGGCTAACCGCAAATTCATCGTCCTGGCGGACATCAAGCAGAATAGGTAAAGGGTCTTTGGCTTCGCTTAGCCAATTTGCGAGACTTTGGGGAGTAAGGGTAGGCACCCCCGGAAACGCCCACTTTACCCAGTGGTCTACCACCCACCAAGCCACAGGCCGCGCTACAGCCTGCAGCAGCATTGGGGTTGTCGTCGAGAACATAGGCATTATGCGCCTGGCGCAGGAGATTGGCCATGCTGAATTTTACCCCCTGGAATACCTTGCTCCAGACCTACGTCGACGATCAGGGTCGGGTTGACTACGCCCGCTGGCAGCAGGCCGCTGCCCCCGAGCTAGAGGTCTGGCTAGCCTTGCTACCCACTACCCTCAGTGGCCTAGCCCCCGACGACTCTTTAGCCCTATTAGTCAACCTCTACAACGCCCTCACCATTCAGCAGGTGCTAAAGCACTACCCCATCGACTCGGTTTTACCGAACGTGCTGGGGGTACCCAACTGGCTGGCATTCTGGCGTTTTTTCAACCGTTCCCTCTATACCCTCGACGGTGAAGCTGTCAGCCTAAATCGTATTGAACACGGCCTGCTGCGACCCCAGCTTAAAGAGCCGCGCATTCACTTTGCAGTAGTGTGCGCCTCGGTAGGCTGCCCCATTTTGCGTAACGAAGCCTACTGGCCCGATATTGTAGAGGCTCAGCTTGAAACCGACGCCCATCGCTTCATCCACAATCCCAACAAGGTGTGCTACGACGCCGATGCCGGGGTGATCTACTGCAGCAAACTTTTTAAGTGGTATGGCGAAGACTTTTTGCGATTGGCCCCTTCAATACCCGAGTACATCGGCACCTATCTACACACCGACCCACCGCTGTCGCCCCTGACCGAGGTCCGCTACCTGCCCTACGACTGGAGCCTGAATCGTCAGCCGGGGTGAGGGAATGAGGAGCATGTCCAATATAACTACCCACCCATCCACCCATCCACCCATCCACCCATCCACCCATCCACCCATCCACCCATCCACCCATCCACCCATCCACTCACCGCACCTCTTCATACAGTCGCTTCAGGGTAGTGGCGGGCATCCCCATCGTCCACAGCAGTCCAACCATGGCGTAAATGGCGTTGGCTTTGAGGGCACCCCAGGCTGCCACCCGCCGGTCTGAGGACTGAACGACTCGGTTTAGCTGGCGCAGCCGCCCACGGCGGCAGAGCTTGAGGCACAGATCGGCCTCTTCCATAATGGGCAGGGCCGGGTCGAAACCGCCGCAGGCGAGAAAATCGGCGCGACGACAGAACATCACCTGGTCGCCAAACAGCAGTCGCAGTCCGCGAGCAAAGAATAGGTAGGGCCGAAACAGCAGCGGTGCGTAGTAGGTTTTGAGGGCGTTGTGCAGGGAGAACCCCCAGCGAGTGGCCTTGGGGCCAGCCATCAGCGAAATAAAGCCGCCCCCCGCCACCGTTGGGTCAGCTAGGGTGGCCTCAACGAGGTTTACCAGGTCGTCGGGCACCAGAGTATCGGCGTGGAGAAAACACAGAATATCGCCCTTCGCTGCCTTCGCGCCCAGGTTCATCTGCACCGATCGCCCCGGTTCCGGTGCCTGAATCACCGTGAGGGGCAGTCGATCGCTCCAGGCGTGAGCGATCGCAACCGTGCGATCGCTGCTGCCGCTGTCTACCAGCACAATCTCGTGCGGCGGCGGGTTGAGGCTTTGCAGCACGCCCAGGGTGCGACCCAAGCAGGCGGCCTCGTTCCAAGTGGGGATGATGATTGAAACCGGCATGGGCAAAAAACTATAGATTCACAGCCGCAATAGGGCTTAACTCACCTCAGTGGATGAGTGCCAGGTGGAGATGTGACGGGCGATCGCCTATCCACAGGCTTTGATTGTAAGTTCTGACACCCTGACCCATCAGCGACCAAAAAGTTGAACATTTCCTGGTTATATAGACGCCTTCAGTGCTATATTAATTAACGCGATTATGGCGGGTGTAGCCAAGTGGTTAAGGCAGTGGATTGTGATTCCACCATGCGAGGGTTCGATCCCCTTCATCCGCCCTGTTATCAAGTGAAGCTGTCAAGCGACCCTGTACGGTGACGCTTGATTGGCCAAGCCAGGATTTCCATCCTGGGCAGCTGGCTTTGTTACCGATCCAGGCTCTAGGGTCGGTAGTACGCCATTGAAGCCGTTCAGCAGTAAGCTGAGCAGCTTCAGCACGATAGGCAAGAGCTGCCCTAGAAGCTGATGACTGAGCACCTAAGTCATGATATCTAGGCGTATCTGAGGCCGCCAACACTATGCTGGTTCAACTTTTGCCGATGGTTCTAGTCTGCTGCATTGGCTATGGGCTAAAGCGGGCTGGGGTGCTGGGGCCAGACGATGCCAAAACGATCGCTCTATTGCTCACGCATCTGGCGCTGCCTGCGGTCATTCTCAAGGCTCTAGCGACGGCCACGATTACCGCTGACCTGGTTTATTTGCCGCTATCGGCGCTGGTGGTGGTGCTGGGTCTCACCTTCTTAAGCTTTTTGAGCCTGCGCTGGCTGCGTTGGGAGCGGGCAAAGGCCGGAGCATTAATGACCACTTTCCCAACCTTTGAGGGCGGGGCGGTGGGCTACCCACTCATGCTGCTGGCCTTTGGCGAGGTGGGGTTGAGCCGTATTGTGCTGTTTGACCTGGCCCAAGCAATCTATTTATTGACGGTGGTGTACTGCCTCTCGGCCTGGTTTGGTCAGGCGGGGGTAACGGCGCGGGCGGTGGCGACAAAGCTAGCGCAGACGCCGTTCTTTTGGGCCATTGTGCTGGGGCTAATGATGAATGCCCTGGGTATTAACCACGAGGTAGTGCTAAACCTGCTGGATATTGTGGGCAGCAGCTTTTTGCTGCTGGTGCTGCTGGTGGTCGGCATGGAGTTTGAGTTGCAGGTCGCTGGAGGCTGGTTGTACCTGCTGGTGGCGATCGCTAAAATTGGCAGTGGCCTAGGTCTGGGCTGGGCGGCTGTAACGGTCTTTGGTTTGGACGGGGTCGAGCGGGCGGCGGTGCTGGTGGGGGCTGCGCTACCCCCCAGTATGCTGACGCTGTTTTTTACCCAAGAGAATGGACTCGATACGCGCTTTGCGATCAGCTTTATTTCGGTAGCGATACCGCTCTACCTGGTAGTGATGGTGCCGCTGCTGACGCAGCTGTCTTCTTAATTGGAACTAGCTATTTCAGCGGCGTTCTCAGGATGCCATCAAGGGGCACTCAGGTTTCTCAGACAACGCTTAAGGGCGGCTCAGATGGTAGTCAGCACCCTCTCAGTTGCGCCTAGCACTATAGGACTCAAGTTGATTGATTCAACACACCACTTATTTTGCAAAGGAGCTGAGATTATGAAACGCGCCGCCCTATTCATTTTGACCGCCGCGATCGCCACTGTTACTGTTTCCCCCGCTCTTGCTGCTGCCAACTTCCGCGAATTGCGCGAAGAAAACCTCAACAAAGTAGACTTCGACCAGCTGCGCCGAGAAAACCTCGATAAAGATGCTGTCGATTTTGACCAGCTGCGCGAGGAAAACCTTAACAAAGTAGACTTCGACCAGCTGCGCCGAGAAAACCTTGATAAAGATGCTGTCGACTTTGACCAGCTGCGCGAAGAAAACCTTAACAAAGTAGACTTCGACCAGCTGCGCCGAGAAAACCTCGATAAAGATGCTGTCGATTTTGACCAGCTGCGCGAAGAAAACCTTAACAAAGTAGACTTTGACCAGCTGCGCCGAGAAAACCTCGATAAAGATGCTGTCGACTTTGACCAGCTGCGCGAGGAAAACCTCAACAAAGCGAATAAGGTATAAGTCACGCAGGTCTTTTTCTACAGCCTGACAATGCTTCTGTGTTGATCAGGGAATAAATGGATGTTCTTTACGGAATAGTTTCCGTCTGCTTTGTAGCTTATTTCGGCAACGTTAAAGTTGAGTCACCCCGCCTCCTGGTATACGCATACTCGGAGGCGGGTTTTTAACAGCGCTACTGCGAGAGGCCATCGGCAAAGCCTGGATGCGATTGTGGTCTGTAATCTGCCGTTTTCTAAACTACTGTTGACCTCCAGTTAGCCTCTATCCAGCGCGATCGCCCCCTTGCGGCGGCTGACTTCTCCGACTCCACCGATTCCATAGCGTTGTTTTGGCTAAGGATACGGAATAGAGTTCATTACAGGCTTTTCTCCAGGGCTGCACAACGCTCAATACCCCTAGGCTACTCTGGCAGATCTAGTCAGCAGCGGCGGGTTTAGGGCGTAGCCTGAAAGCGGAGCGATCGCGGCGAATGGGGCGATCGCTCCGCTGCGGATGCGGCTCGCCGACCAGAATGACCGAGCCAGTCAGCTGATCGACCAGGGGCGTTGTGCTGGCCCCCACTGTGAGCCCGTTGCCAACCCGACGGCGCTGCAGGCGCAGCATGACCAAATCGTACTGCGAGGCCGTTTTGACAATCGTAGCTACGATATTGTCTCCCGCTAGAAGGCAAATCTCGATCTCAACATCGGTGGTGGGCAACCGCTTGACCAGCAGCTCTAGCTGTTTGCTCAGGCGGTTGCGCTGTAGATCTGAGGCCCTCGAACTGTGGACATGAAGCAGCGTAATTTTGGCCTGATTGCGGCTGGCCAGCACCTGGGCAAACCGCAGCGTCCGCAGCGCCGCCGGGGATAGGGTCTCAATCGGCAGCAAAATGTTCTTGCAGTTGGTCGGCGACTCTAGCAGGTGGGCGACCACCACCGGGCAGTGGGCCGACCAGAGAATCTCGTCTTGAATGTTGCTAAACAGCCGACCCCCCAGACGCGATCGCGCCCCCATGCCCAGCACAATCAGGTTGGCGTTTTCTTCGCGGCTGAGGTGAGAAATCGCCTGGGCCACGTTGTACTCAATTCTTAAGCGCGGGTCGATCTCCGCCTCCAGGTTGGCGCTAATCTCCTGGGCAGTTTCCAGGCGCTGGCGGCTGTGGGCGATCGCTCGAGCCAGCTGCGGTGAATCCATGTGGGGCTGCGCCAGAGCCACCGCCAGCGGAATAATGCGCCCGTTTTCGTAGCGGGCAACGGCGGCGGCCAGCTCAATCAGCCGCTGCTCGGTGTCGGGGTTGTAGACCGGCACCACCACCGTAAACGACTCGGGAATGTCGCTGGGGGGAGGCAGCCAGTCGAGCACTTCGGTTTCGATTAGAGCATCTTCTTCGATTAGCTGTTTGCCCGAGCGGGCGGTGACTAGCGGACCCAAAATGGCCGTGACCAGCATCAGCAAAATAACGCTGTTAAATACTTCCGAGCTAATAATTTCGGCCTCATAGCCCACCAGCGCCGCCGCCAGAGTCGCCGCTACCTGCGGAATCGACAGCGACCACATGGTCAAGGTCTCGGCCCAGCTGTAGCCGTAGAGCAGGCGAGCCCCAAACGAGGCCAATCCCTTGGTGAGCAGCAGCACGCCGACAATCAGCAGCGGTAGCTCAAACGATCGCAGAATATCTCCAAAGGCCTGCAAGTCGAGCAGCAGCCCCATGGCCACAAAGAACATCGGAATAAATAAAACACTGCCCAAAAATTCTGTTTTTTCTTTTACCGGGCCGTCACCAATCACGCTGTTGATGGCGAGCCCGGCCAGAAAGGCCCCAATGATGTTTTCGACCCCAATCAGCTGGGCCACCAGGGCGCAGAGAAATACCGACAGCATTACAAACAAAAACTGGTTGCCCTCGTCTTTGCCCGTTTTGCGAAAGAACAGCTTGCTGAGCTGTTTGAGGCCCACCAGCACCGCGATCGTGTAGAGGCCCAGCGAGCCGAGCAGGGTGGCTAGCTTCAGCGCCGAAAAGTCTCCCTGGTTAACCCCCAAACAAATAGCCAGCACCAGCAGCGAGCCAATATCGGTAAAGATGGTCGCCCCCACGGTGATCGTCACCGCTTCGTTGCCCACAATGCCCAACCGCTGCACAATCGGGTAGGCCAGCAGGGTGTGAGAGGCCAGCAGCGAGCCGATCAAAACCGCCGCCAGCCAGCCAAAGTTAAACAACAGCCCGATCGCAATACCGCCCAGCAGGGGAATAGCAAACGTCATCAGGCCAAAGGCCAAAGAGCGATCGCGGGTGCGCTGAAACAGGGCCATATCGATTTCAAGCCCGGCCACAAACATGAGGTAAATTTTGCCAATCTCTGAAAACAGCGACATGATCTCGGAGTCGGCGTTGAGCCAGCCCAGCCCGCTGCCGCCAAACAGCACTCCAGCCATAATTAGACCCACTAGGCCCGGCAGCTTGAAGCGCTCAAACACAGGCGGCGTGACCAGCACGATCGCCAGCAGTAGCACAAAGGTTGTGATCGGTTCTCTCAACGTTTCTGAAACAGGTTCTACTAAGAAAAGCGCCATAGTACTGCCTAACATAGAGAGAGCCAGGTCACTGGGGACCTGGCTGCGGGTTGCGTAACGGATTTCACTTAGTCTGTTCTACTAAGATTCAGGCTCTTCACCAGTTCTGTCTCTCTTCCCAAAGAAAGACTTTTGCCCGATCAGCCTGGGGAACTAAATAGCCGCTCTAAAACTGAGAGAGCAGGCCAATAAAGTTGTTGCAACACTCGGGCGCACGACCGGAAAATTCAGCAAGGCATTCTAAAAGAGCACGCAGCTGAGTCACGTACTCTTTTGTCAGGCAGCGGCTCAATGTTTTCTACATTGAAAACTACATCAAGAAAATATTGCCGGATTCCAGCAGAACGATCGAATTATCGTCTTCCGCTAGGGTTGGGGCTTGGGTAAATTCCACTGCAAAGGCGTCGTTTCGGGAGGAAAGATCTGAAACAGTAGCCTGAGTTAGTCCACCGTCCTTTTCATAGAACGCGATTGTCGTAGGGGCACTGAGGCCAGACAAAACCACCTCTTCGCCACTGGCTAGGGTACGTGGATCGGTAGCTGCGATTGCTTCATAGGTGATTTCAGAGGCACCCATATTCCGCAGGGTAATGGTTACTTCGCCTCGCACTGGCGCGATTGATCCCCTCGGCATTAGGCGAGTGCGCAGCGGCGGCAGAGTGTCTGTCGTCTGAGCTAGCAGATTGGTGTTAGCGAAAGCAGGCTCAAAGAGCTGGGCTGTGGGTGCTGTTTGGGCGTTAGCTTTAGCGACGCCTAGCACCGCCAGCATTAGCAGGCTGTTGCCAAAAAGCGATAACCCTCTTCGCACAGGATTGGGCATGGGATTAGATTTAGATACTGTAGACATAATGTTTAAGCTCTCTGCGTTAATGTGCTGCCTTCATTCTTAGAAAGAAATGGTTCTTTGCCGTCCATCAACCGAAGGAGGCACGGCTCTATTCACAGTTACGAATGGGAGAATTAGGGTGATTTCAGCGATCGCGGAGTACATTTCAGTTTTGGCACTCGGCGATCGCCTCAAGTTCACGAGCCTATAGATATAGGCTGATAGGCGCATTGGGTTCTACGACGACCACGCGATCGGCGGTAATATTGCCGGTTGCCGCACCTGCCGCTGCACCACCGACAATGGCCCCCAGGCCAGCATCGCCCAATATTTCACCCAAAACTAGGCCGCCAGCAGCGCCAATACCCGCGTCCTCAGCGATCGAACCTGCACTAGTATCGCGAGGGTCTTTGATATCTTCAATCACCGCAGACGACGCATTGAGCGGATAGCTACGCCCGTCCACAATGACCGAGCTAGCGTCGTAGCGCAGCCCGCCCTCAGCTGGCACGTACTGCCCCTGAATCTCGGCACCGGGGGGCAGATACAGCCCGTTTACTGTCACCCCCTGTTCGACGGTGAGGTTGTAAGAATAGGTGCGATCGGTGTTCAAGTACAAGGTCTCTTGCTGCACGCTGCTGGTAGGAATTGCAGTTGCCTGGGCGATCGCGACGCCAGGATTGGGCAGGGCAACCGCTCTATCGACAGCGGCAGTTGCTCCAGCTAGCGCGGCGGAGCCGATGACCAAGGCTGCGATTGCGGTGCGAAGAGTAGAAAATTGAGTGTGAAAAATCATGAACCAATGAAAATGTTGACTTCAGTGCTAAGTCAAGCTCAGAATATGTAGCATCTTGAGACATTGCCGAACCAAAATATGAATCTAGGAAAGTAATTAAACCCTGCATTGCCTGCCAAAAAATCTCGGAATTTTAGAAATTTTTGAAGTTGCCGAATTCCTGCCTGAGGGGCTAGGGAAGTAAACCACGCCAATGCTCAGTAACGCCGTTTCTACAGCTAAGATTCTGCTTTTGTCTGAACTTTACTTATCTACAGTGTGACCATTAAGCCGTCGATTGACATCCCGAAATCGATAGAAAAACGTAGAAAAGGTCTTGTCCACCAAGTGCGCCCGTTTCAGCTTACCCGCAAAGCAGAGACGCACAAAACACAAAAAGCGCCCCCGAAGGGAACGCTTTTCGTTAATCAATGGTGTAGTCAGTTAAGACTAGCCGATGATTTCAGGAGCCTCAGCCGTGGCCAGGTCGAGGGGGAAGTTGTGAGCATTGCGCTCGTGCATTACTTCCATACCCAGGTTGGCCCGGTTGATAACGTCTGCCCAGGTGCCAATCA
>JBARVV010000083.1:0-18116 GCA_049646445.1 Nodosilinea sp.
CCCTGAAACCCCCAGCTGACAAGCATTGCAGGCGACACGAAGCCATAAAACGCTCTTGATCGCCTCAAACCCTTGCTACAAGGGGCTTTGAGTGGTGTGCAGGCAAACTTTTGTCAGTCAATCAGCCCTGGCTCTTGGATGGCTTGGAAAGCTGCTCAACTGCCAGTGCAGCAGCCATCTGTAGAGGTTTAGCAGCCAAACCTCATCATGGGAGGGAAAATAGCCGCCATTACCCTCCCAAAGTGGATTCAGTAGGCAGTTTTTGCAGGACTAGACCCTGCCACTATTTACGCCCCTGAGCGGCGATCGCCTGCCCAGCAAGCCAGCCCGTCGTCCAGGCGTTTTGAAAGTTAAACCCGCCCGTTACGCCGTCAATATTGAGAATTTCGCCCGCCAGGTATAGCCCCGGGCAGCGGTGGCTTGCCAAGGTTTTGAAGTTAACCTCGGCCAGGGGAATGCTGCCGCAGGTGACAAACTCGTCTTTGAAAACGCCTTTGCCTGCGATCGCGTAGTCTCCCCGCGTCAGCTCGTTCACCAGCGCCTGGAACTGCACCTTCGACAGGTCGGCCTAGCTTAACTTAGGGTTTACTGAAAAAATCAGCGAGACTAGAGATGATAGCTACCCACCCGGAACCAGCGGTACCCATAGCCTTCGAGTTCAACCTCACATGACTCGTGCTGAACCGATTCGTAGGGCTGATCTCCCAGGAGATCGATCAGAGGGGTCGCCTTGTCGTCGCTGATCTTTAGCGATACAACGCAAGCCTCCCTCGACAAGTTGTGAATGGCGATCACGGTGCCGTCTTTCCACTGGCAGCGATGGGCAAACACAGCCGGACAATCTGTATCAATGATTTCCCAGCTGCCCCAACCAAACTCAGGGCACTCCTTCCGCATGCGAATGGCGCGTTCCATCCAGTTGAGCAATGATTCAGAATCGCGCCGTTGAGCAATCACATTCAGCTGCTGATAGCCGTAGGGGCTTTCATCAATGACCGATCGCACTAAGTCTTTGGGGTCAGCCGTTGAAAACCCGCCGTTCTTGTGATCTGTCCACTGCATTGGTGTACGCAGCGCGTCGCGGGCTTCGAGTGATAGGTCATCCCCCATGCCAATTTCTTCGCCATAAAACAAAACTGGCGTGCCGGGTAGAGTCAGCATCAGGCTATAGACCATGCGAATCCGCCGCGGATCGTTGTCTAACAAAGGTGGAAAGCGGCGACGAATGCCGCGATCAAAGACCCAGACTTGGTCTTTATCCTGGTTGAATCGCTGCAGGATTTCGTCTTGTTCTTCAGCCGAAAGCTTGTCTAGGGTAAGCTCGTCGTGGTTGCGTACAAAGTACGCCCATTGCCCAATCGCGGGCGGCTGAGGCTGTATTTTTAAGCCATTGATTAGGGGGGCGGCCTCTTCTCGGGCGATCGCTAGGGTGAATGTCTGGTTGCCCATGAAGCTGAACAACATCTGCATGCGATCGCCGTCGCCAAAGTAATCGGCAATCTTATCCATGGTCTCGTTGACCTCTGCCAGGAGAATCGCATCGCCTCGACGCCACGACAAAAAGTCGCGAATTTCTTGGAGGAACAGCAGCGGATCTTTGGCTTCGGCGGTGTCTTTGATGCCCTCTAGCTCAATCAGAAAGGGAACCGCATCGACTCGAAAGCCGGAGACTCCCATTTGCAGCCAAAAACCCATCACCTTGTAAATTTCCTCTCGCACCTGAGGATTAGCGACATTTAAATCTGCCTGATGCTCGTAGAAGCGATGAAAATAATAGGCTCCGGCGTCTTCGTTATAGGTCCAGGTGCTGTCTTGGTACCCTGGGAAAATAATGCCTTTGTCAGCATTTTCGGGCTTTTCCTCAGCCCAAACATAGTAGTCGCGGTACTTAGAGTGTTTGTCTTTGCAGGCCGCTTGAAACCACGGATGATCGGTCGAGGTGTGATTGACCACTAAATCGACAATTACCCGCAATCCACGCTGCTGGGCCTGGCGGGTAAATTCAACAAAATCACCTAACGTTCCTAACCGTGAATCAACGCTGTAGTAATCGGTAATGTCATAGCCATTATCGCGATTAGGTGTTGGGTAAAACGGCATCAGCCAGATGCAGTTAACGCCCAAACCGGCAATGTAATCAAGGCGATCGATTAACCCAACAAAGTCTCCAACCCCGTCTCCGTTCCCATCCATGTAGATTTCTACATCAAGGCAGTAGATAACGGCATCTTTGTACCAAAGGTCTAGCATGGTCGCCTGTGATTGAGGGCAGTAGCCATACTACTGTCACAGTCAGCGGCCTCAGCATCTATCAGCAGGCACAATTCAGTGCTCCCTAGGGGATGACCCACCCTAGGGAGCACTGAGCTTAGCTGAGCGGCGCAGTTTGCAATGAAGGCTCTACCGCGCGGGCCAGCTGCCGCAGCATGGCGGCGGTGGTGTCGAAATCGACGCAGGCATCGGTGATGCTCTGGCCGTAGGTAAGCTGCCGTAGGTTGTCAGGAATACTCTGGCTGCCCGCCTTGAGGTGGCTCTCGATCATGACACCGAGAATGTGGCGTGAGCCGCTGCGCACCTGGCCAGCAATATCGTCAAGCACGGTGGTCTGGCGATTGTGGTCTTTGTTGGCGTTGGCGTGGCTACAGTCGATCATCATGCGATGGTTGAGCTTGAGCCTGGCCATTTCTTCGGCAGCTTGGGCCACGTGGTCGCCGCTAAAGTTGGGGCCGCCCTTGCCGCCGCGCAGCACCAGGTGCCCATCCGGGTTGCCGGTGGTGGTGACAATGCTGGCCAGTCCGCTGTGGTTAATACCCAAAAAGTGGTGGGGGCGGCTGGCCGCAACCATGGCATTCATGGCGGCCTGCAGGCTGCCGTCGGTGCTGTTTTTAAAGCCAATCGGCATCGAGAGACCTGAGGCCATTTCGCGGTGGGTCTGGCTTTCAGTGGTGCGCGCGCCGATCGCAGTCCAGGCAATCAGGTCGGCAATGTACTGCGGCGTTACCGGGTCGAGCAGCTCGGTGGCGGCGGGTAGCCCCAGCTGGGCCAGGTCAAGCAGCAGCTTGCGGGCCAGGCGCAGGCCGGTGTTGATGTCGTAGCTGTTGTCGAGGTGGGGGTCATTGATCAAGCCCTTCCAGCCCACGTTGGTGCGAGGTTTCTCAAAGTAGACCCGCATGACGATTTCGAGCTGGCCCGACAGCTCATGGCGCAGGTTGACCAGCTTTTGGCCGTACTCGTAGGCGGCGTCGATATCGTGCACCGAGCAGGGGCCAACGATTACCAGCAGGCGGCGATCTTCGTTATAGAGAATGTGGCGAATGCGATCGCGGGCCTCAGCCACCAGGGTCGCTGCCGCAGCCGACATCGGAAACTCGTGGTGCAGCAGCGCCGGACTGACGAGGGGGCGCGTCTCAACAACGTGAAGATCCTGGGTTTGGTGCATTGAATTTGGCCTAATACCTAATAAATATGGGCTCCACCCCGGAGCCACGCCTACAAAATGGTAGCGTACCTTACTCCCTGCCAGGGTTAGGCCCCGGTAATGGGTTCTTAACTAACCGTGACCTCAGAGAGAACCTCAGCTGGTAAGCCCAGGGGCGGCAGCATTTCGAACTCAGCGCTGTTGTAGAGCACCATCGTGGTCGAGGCGTTTTCTTCAAAGCCGATGCGCTTGTAAAAGCCTTGCTGGTGGGTGGTCATCAGGTAGACCCGCTCTACCCGGCTCATGTGGGGGTGAGCAACCAGGGTTTCAACCAGCCTGCGGCCCAGCCCGCCGCCCTGGTAGTCGGGCGAAATCACCACATCCCAAATGGTGGCGCGAAAGACGCCATCGGAGGTGGCGCGGGAAAAACCAATCAGCCGATCGCCATCCCAGGCGGTAACCACGGGGTAGCTGTGGGCGATCGCGGTTTCCATGTCGGCTCGGGTGCGATCTTTGGCCCAAAAAGCCGCTGCCTGAAACAAATCTACCAGCTGGTCTAAATCAGCGGTCGAAAATTGATCGGTGTACTGAAATTGAATAGCGCTGCAATCCATCGACAACCTGTTCACATCCCAATCAGGGCTAAGGGGTTTGTAGGAGTTAGCTAAATCGCAAATAGTCTGTGGGTTCTGCGGTGGGTTCTGCGGTGGGTGCTGGCCCTGGCCCCCGTATTCGCTAATTCAGCGATTCGCTAACTCAGCCAGTGGCCAATCACCCAGCCAGCTCAACGGTGCTCAACGGCACTCGTCTCTACCGGCTACCTATTTGCGAGAGCAACGTCGAGGGTGCGCCCAGCGCCATGCTCTCTAGACAGAATAAACAGAATTTTTGGATAGCGGTATACCAGAACCCGAATTTCATTGACAATGCCATCAAGCCCTGACAGCTGTATACAGAGCCGTTTGAGGTTTCAGGTTCGAGATCACACCTCAAATCCTAGACTTTAAACCCTAAATCAGGCTGGGGTGCGCTGCTGACGCAGCTTCCACATCACGCTGGAAACCAAATTCGTCACCGTATGGGCCACAATTGGCACTAGCAGGTTGCCCGTCAGCACCGCCCCGATCGCCAGCACCAGGCCAATGGCCGTGGCCCATACCACGTAGGTCCACTGCTGCAAACTGCTCAGGTGCAGTACCCCAAAACTGGCCGCCGACACCACAATTCCCAGGCTGTTTAGCCCAATGGCGGGCAGCATGACGCCGCGAAACAGTAGCTCTTCGCTCAGCCCTGGCAGCAGCCCCAGCCAAATTAAATCGGGCCACTGTAGGGGCTGTAGCACCATAGTCAGGTAGGTATCGGCACTGTGGCGATAGGCCGGCCACAGTCGGTAGATCACGCCGCTGGCTAGAGTAATTGCCAGGCCCAGGCCCAGGCCCAGC
This sequence comes from Nodosilinea sp., assembly GCA_049646445.1. Taxonomy (GTDB): domain Bacteria; phylum Cyanobacteriota; class Cyanobacteriia; order Phormidesmidales; family Phormidesmidaceae; genus Nodosilinea. The sequence continues at coordinate 4,861 of JBARVV010000083.1, forward strand.
AGCCCGTCCTGCAGCGATAGCCTTAGCGACAGCAGCCCTGCCGAGTCAAAATACAGCCACGTTTTTGAAATCAGCAGCAGCACCACCGCCGTAACGCCCATGGCGGCCAGCACCTGCATTCGGGTCAGAGGCTCGAAAGGTGGGTCTGGCTGTGGGTTAGGGCTAGAAGGCGGCTGGGTCACAGTAGGTTAAGCATTAATGGCAAAGGGCATTGCTATCTTAGCGGAGCGTTTAGGGGAACTCGTTTAATTTGATGACTAGAGGGCTATCGAATGTCAGGCGAATGTTAGGCGAATGTCAGATTTGTAGGGGCATTGCACTGCAATGCCCCCACCCAATATCAGTTGCCAATCAGGGTTTTGCGAGTCAGATTCGGGATTAAACCGCTTTAGGCTTGGGCGGGCGGGGTTTTGGTAAAAGGCCAGGTGAAGTAGAAGGTAGTGCCCTCGCCCATGGTAGAAGTTAGCCAGACGCGGCCCTTTTCGGCTTCGATAATTTTTTTCACCACGGCCAGACCAACGCCAGTGCTTTCAAAGTCGTCGCGGGCCTTGAGGGTTTGAAAAATGGTGAAAATTTTGTCGTGGTACTGGGGGGCAATGCCGGGGCCGTCGTCGGCAACGGCAAATTCGAGCCATCTGCCGCGATCGCGCCAAGTAACGCGCACGGTGCCCAAATGGCCTTCTGAGAAGGCTTCGCCAGCGCGGTGGTGGTGCTTAACGGCGTTATTGATCAGGTTGGCAAACACCTGGCCCAGGGCGGTTTTGTGGCTGTATAGCGTGGGCAAGTTGGTCGGCACGTCAACCACAAACGATCTGGGCGGGGCCAGAGAATCGACCACATCGGTCAGCAGCTCGTTGAGATCGATCGCTACAATGCTGCGCTGGCGGCGACCCACCCGCGAGTATTCCAGCAGGCCATTGATCAGCGCTTCCATGCGCTCTACCCGGCTGCGCAGTAGATCTAGCTGGTGCTGGTTCTCGGGCGGTAGCTGGTTGCCCAGGTCTTCGCCAATCCATTCGGCCAGGTTAGAAATGGCCCGCAGGGGCGCTTTGAGATCGTGGGAGGCAACGTAGGCAAACTGGTCCAGTTCGGCGTTGCGCTGCTCCAGCATAGCGGTAGTGTGGGCCAGCACCAGGTTGGTATTGGCCATTTCATCGGCTCGGTGCAGCAGCTCTTCGCGGGCGGCTTTGCGGTCTTCGATATTTTCAATAATGGCAATCATGGCTGTGGGGCCAGCGGCGGCGTCACTTTCGACCGAGACTGTAACTAGGGTCCACAGGGGGGTGCCGTCTTGGCGCAGGTAGCGCTTTTCAAACTGGCAAGAGGTTTGCTCCCCGGTGATTAGCTGCTGGTAGTGATGCTCATCCTGGCGTTTGTCGCCCTCGTAGGTAATGGCCTGAAAGTGGCGATCGATTAACTCGTCGGGCTGGTAGCCCAAAATGCTGCAAAGCTTCTGGTTGACCTGAATCCAGTGCCCCTGCAGGTTGAGACGGGCCATGCCCACCGCCGCCTGCTCAAACACAGCTCGAAACCGCGTTTCGCTGGCCATCAAATCAAGCTCGGCTTGCTTGGCGGCGGTGATATCTTGCATCACCCCGACCAGTCGCTGGCTGCGCCCGTCTTTAACATCTACTACCCGACCATAGACGCTGACCCAGTGCATGGTGTCGTCGGGCCAGTGCAGGCGGTACTGTCCGGCAAACTCGCTCTGGGTGGCGATCGCCTCTTTCACCAGCCGGTCTATCGTGGGCAGGTCGTCGGGATGCACCCGCTCGGCCAACGACTCAATCGTCTGCGGCATGGTGCCCGGCTCTAGGCCCATAATGCGCTCGACCTGAGGCGACCAGATCTGGGTGTTGCTGTCGAGGTGCCAGTCCCAGGAGCCCATTTGGGCGGCGCTGAGGGCCAAATTGAGCCGCTCGGCGGTGTCTTGCAGGTCATCTTTGGCCTGTTGCAGAGAGGTGCGATCGCGCCGTTCCTGATCCAGCAAGGTTTCAATCTGTTGATTGGCCTCCTCCAGCTGGGCGGTGCGACGCTGCACCCGCTCTTCTAGGGTTTGGTTGAGCTGCCTGACCTCGCTCTCAGCGGTGCGTAGGCTAGCCTCGGCCTGCTTGCGATCGCTAATCTCGCTCTGCAGCGCCTGGTTCATATCCATCAGCTGGGTCAGATTGGGCAGCGCCAGCGCCGGCTGTAGCCGAGGCACTAGCTCCAGGGCCGTGTAGAGCGATATCAGCGCTGTAAGCCCCTTCACGGCCCCCGATACCCAGTAGGTCGGAAACCACAGCGTCCACACCCCCAGCAGGTGGGTGGCACCGCAGGCGGCGATAAATGCTGCAAACAGCCAAAACAGCGGTTTAAAGGGCACATCGGGCCGCCGTTGCACAAAGTACACCAGCGCCCCTGCGATCGTCCAGTACGACAGCGCAATCAGCCCGTCTGACAGTAGATGTAGCCATACCAGCCCGGGTCGCCACAGGTAGCAGTGCCCGTGGGGAATAAACGGCCCCGACAGCAGAGACTGCCAATACTCAACCATGGCACCATCCTTTCTGGGTAAGGAGATCTTTTCAAGGAGATCTTTTTCAAGGAGAGAAGAGTTGAAGAGAAACGAGTCGACAGAGAGACAACAGCGTTGTTAACTTTCCTGGAATACCATGTCCTATAGCCGCGCAGAGCCTATCCTTAGATAGAGGCCAACGGCACAGTAGGTCAGCCCGAAGATACGTGTCAGCCTTTTAGAGTTAGCGCATAATCAGGAGACCTCGGGCGCTAGCATAGCCCGTAGCTTTTTCAATGCCTCATTTAGGGGGCTACCTATGACAGATATTCGCATCGTATTGATTGAAGATCATGACCTTACCCGTTTAGGCCTGAAGGCGGCGCTCCAGCGAGTGCCCGGTATGACCGTAGTGGGCGAAGCTGCCAACGGTGCGAGGGGCCTCAGCCTGCTCGAAACCGAACATCCCGACATTGCGATTGTGGATATCGGCCTGCCCGACATTGACGGTATTGAGCTGGTAGAGCGCCTGCGCCAGAGCCAGGGCGACCTCGACGAAAACCCCACTCGCGTCCTCATGCTAACCATGCACGACAGCGAAGCCGCCGTAATGGCCGCCTTTGCCGCCGGGGCAGACTCCTACTGCATGAAGCAAACCGAGCTAGACGACCTGATCGTGGCCGTGCGCGAAACCTACGAGGGCAACTCGTGGATTGACCCCGCCGTGGCGACCGTAGTCCTGCGTCAGGTGCGCAAAACCCCGGCTGGGGCCTTAGCGGCCAACAATCGCACCGTTTCAATTGAAGCGGTAGAGCCTGAGTTTGAGCAAATCTTAGAATCGTACCCGCTAACCGAGCGCGAGCTAGAGATTCTCGAACTGATTGTGGGCGGCTGTAGTAACGCAGAGATTGCCGAGCGCTCCTACATCACCGTGGGTACGGTCAAGACCCACGTGCGCAGCATTCTCAATAAGCTGGGGGTAGACGATCGCACCAAGGCCGCCGTGCGGGCGCTGCGATCGGGGTTGGTGACTTAGTCTGCACCAGGCTCTAGGGCTGCTCAAATTTAATTAGCTGTGTCATCTAGAGTCATGGTTAAATATTTTTACAACCGTTCATAACTCGCAAGATTTACGCTTACGACCGGTTGTCAATTCCCTAAGCACCCCTATGGACACCACCCCTTCTACGCTGAAGCCGACCCTGGGTCAGCTTCAGCGGCGGCTGACTCAGCAATTTCAGCGGTTATACCGCGAAAGGCTTAACCACACCCCCGGCAAAATCACCTGCCAAATCTTCGACGAAAAGCTGCTGTTTGTCGTCGAAGACTCGGTTACCAAGCCCGAACAGCTCTTGGTAAGTGAAGGCCAGGCGGAGCTGGCAGAGCAGGTAAGAAGCGACCTAGCCACCGCCCTGCGCCCGCCAATCATTGAAATGGTCGAAACCATCCTCGATCGCGAGGTAGTCGACGTTTTGACCGATGCTACTCTAGCCACTGGCCGCACTAGCGTGGTGATTATTCTCTCTGGGCCGCCTGGGGCACGACCTGCCGCCAAAGGCTGCACAGGCTGAGTTAAGAAGTCTCCACCAGCGCGAACAGTAGTGCGCCAGGAATGGCTGCGTTCAACGTCTGTAGCACGGATCCCCTGTTTGGTTGGAATATTTCTAGACTCAGCCTAGATACCAGACCGGATAAATAACAAAGCCGGTAGGTACTGAGTACCTACCGGCTTTGTCGTATAAGTTTTTTTATAATGCAGTAGGCCAATTATTCTTGAGCAGAGGTGGCACAGCCTTCCTAGCCAAAAACGGGAACCGACTATTCCTTAGCAATGAGAATGTCGATCTGGGTGCTGGAGTATGCTCTTTGCTCTAGAACTAAGCAGCCGATTGAGGCACGCTGCTGATAAAGCGATTGATCAGATGCTCTAGCCGCTCAATCAAAAAAGGTTTGCTGATGTAGTCGTCGAACCCGGCAGTCATTATCTTTTGGCGATTTTCCTGACCTGCCAGGGCCGTCACCGCGACCACGGGAATGTCTCGGATGTCTGCATCGGCCCGCAGCTGCTGAATCAGGCTGTAGCCATCTACCTGGGGCAAATAAATATCTGACAAAATCAGGTGCGGATGGTGCTGGCGAGCGGCCTCCAGGGCGGAGAGACCATCAGCTACAAAGTGGGTCTCACACGGCAAATGTTCCAAGATGTAGGCCATCAGGGTGAGGCTATCGTCATCGTCGTCAACCACCAGCACCACTGGGGACTGAGGGCGCACGGCTAACGAAACAGGAGCTGAATTTTGCACCGCCACAGGCATAGTTCTCCGTATTGAGGCCACGAAACGCAGGGCTAGCCATGGCTACAACCCACTTGAGAGGCATTCCGTTCGTGGTCAAAAGAGCACGTAAAAGGACTGGCTTAAAGGATTCAGGTCTACTAAGTTCGTGACCTGGAAGAGTCGAGCAACGTTTAGCAGAGCTAATAAAAATTAAACTTTCTTTAGATTTGCTTAATCTTTTACTTATCTTAGCACAGCCTCTCTAATGATGGAGAGGGGGGTTAGCTAGAGTAACCTTCTTTAATGTCTCTATATATCTATATGATAGATATCTATATGATAGATAGAGACACAGGATGGGGGACTAGCTGCTGAGCAAAGGCAGATACCCTTCGGTTTCCCACTCAGCCCGGTAGCTCTTTCAGCATAAAGGGCAAGAGGGCGGTATGGATGTGCCAATTACTACGTTAATTTCATTTGACCGAAGAAAAAACCAATTGTGCGATTTTACGAGGCGAATGTCACTGACTTAAGGTTGGTGGGCAGTGCCCACCCTAGGGTAGATCAAGGCTTCTGGCAATCTGCGAAGGTTTATTTCAGTGATATTCATCTAGAGGTTGCTGCGCTAGATTTTGCGGGGCTGTAGCGGTGGCGATCGCAGTTTTGCCGCCCGTTTATGTCTTTAGATCCGCTGCCCTGGCCTGCCCCGGTCTCGCTGCGCCGGGTTTGTTAGACTATGAAAGTCCTACTGGCATTTCCCCTCACCCCACAAGGATTCTTTGGCATGACGGTTGCACCCTTACCCACTCCTTTAGTTAAAACCAACGACCTGCTCCAGCGCGATTACTCAGCCCCCCGCGATCGCTTCGATGCCGCCTGGGAGGCTACCCTATCTACGCTGCTGGGCTTGGGTCGCTCTGCTGGGGCCGATTTCGTCGAGTTTTTTCTAGAGCGCAACAACTATATTAGCTGCCAGGCCGAAGAAGACGCCATCACCAGCCTCTCCCCCCGCCTGGTGACTGGGGCCGGGGTGCGGGTGTTTCTTGACAAAGCCGACTGCTACGTCAGCACCAATGACCTCACCTTCAACGGGCTCAAGGCCGCCCTCGACAAAGCCCTAGCCATCATGGGGCTGACCCTGCCTGGCCCCAGCGCCAACCTGTCTGAAATTAACTTAGAGCTGCTGCGCGACTACGCCACCGCCAAGGGCAAAGACGACTGGCTGGCCCAGTGCAGCTCAATGCAGGAAATGGGCGACGTGCTGCTAGCCGCCAATGCCGCCCTAGCCAACGAAGCCACCCACGTGCAGTCGCGCCGCGCCGTCTACTTTCGCGACTGGCAGGAAGTGCTGGTGGCCGCCAGCGATGGCACCTTTGCCCGCGATATTCGCCTCACCCAGTCGGTGGGCTACAACCTGCTTTGCGCCGACGGCGAGCACCGCTCCTCGATTGGCCAGCGGGCGGGCGACACCAGCGACCCGGCCTTTTTGCGGCAGTGGGACTACAGCACTGCCGCCGCTAGTGTGGCAGAGTCGGCAGGCAAAATGCTCTACGCCGACTACGTCGAGTCGGGCAGCTACCCGATTATTATGGCCAACAAGTTTGGCGGCGTTATCTTTCACGAAGCCTGCGGCCACCTGCTAGAGACCACCCAGATTGAGCGGGGCACCACTCCTTTTATGAACAAGAAGGGCCAAAAAATCGCCCACGAAAACCTCACTGCCTGGGATGAGGGCCTGTCGCCCGATGCCTTTGGCACCATCGATATGGATGACGAGGGCATGCCCGCCCAGCGCACCCTGCTGATCGAGAACGGCGTGCTGAAGAACTTTTTGAGCGATCGCGCTGGCTCCATGCGCACCGGCCACCCCCGTACCGGCAGCGGTCGCCGCCAGGGCTTTACCTACGCCGCCGCCAGCCGCATGCGCAACACCTACATCGCCCCCGGCGACTACTCCCTCGACGAGCTGTTTGCCTCAGTGGAAAAAGGCATTTACTGCAAACAGATGGGCGGCGGCAGCGTTGGCCCTACTGGCCAGTTCAATTTCTCTGTGTCTGAGGCCTACCTGATCGAAAACGGCAAAGTCACCAAACCCCTGAAGGGCGCGACCCTGATCGGCGAAGCCACTGAAATCATGGACAAAATCTCCATGTGCTCCAACGACCTTGACCTGGCGGCTGGCTTCTGCGGATCGATCAGCGGCAGCATTTACGTCACCGTGGGGCAGCCGCACCTGAAGGTTGACTCGATCACCGTTGGCGGTCGGTAGACGGTAGTCGCAGGCTGGGCAAAGCGAAGCATGCCCAGCAAAGCATAAACCTGTAATGGGCACGGGCCAAGCTCTTTGCTACGTGTCTCCTTTATCTTCCCTATCCCTCCATCTTCCTCATCTCCCATGCCTTCAATCCAAGACATCGCTGGCTATGCCGAGGCCAGCGCCAAGAAACTCGGCATTTCTAAATACGACGTCTACGGGTCTTCTGTAGACGAAACCAGCGTGCAGGTCGACAAGGGCGACCCGAAGCAGGTCAAGGCCTCGAACCGCTCCAGCGTGATTGTGCGGGTGTGGAACCCCGACGGCAAGGTGGGGGTGACCTCCACCAGCGATGTCGACCCGCTGGGTATGGATCTGGCCCTGCAAACGGCTCAGGAGGCCAGCGCCTTTGGCGTTAGCGACCACATCCCCGACTTTAGCCCCGAGTCGGTGGCCCCCACCGCCGATGTGGAGGTAGAGACAGTGCCCCCGGTCGCGGTGGGCGATTTGATTTCGACCCTGATTGGGGTGGAAAAGCAGCTGCTGGGGGCGCATCCGGCGATCGCTAGCGTGCCCTACAACGGCCTATCCCAGCGCAGCATCGATCGCTTTTACCTCAATAGCGCCGGGGCGCTGCGCCAGGAGGCGCGTTCCTACGCCTCGCTGTATCTGTACAGTAAAACCGAGCAGGAGGGCCGCAAACCCCGCTCTGCCGGGGCCATGCGAGTAAACCGGGGCCTGCCTCTGCTCGATATTGAGGGCTGTCTCAAAGAAGCTGCCGAAAAAACCATTAGCCACCTCGACTACAACAAGGTGTCCTCGGGCAAGTACCGGGTGGTGTTTTCGGGGGAGGCGTTTTTGAGCCTGCTGGGCGCATTCTCGAATATGTACAATGCCCAGAGCGTGCTAGACAACCGCAGCCTGTCCACCAAAGATTCCCTCGGCAAGGTAGTGGCTTCGCCGCTGCTGTCGGTGTACGATGACGCCCTGCACCCTGAGAATGTCAGTGCCGAAACCTTTGACGGCGAGGGCACGCCCACCCGCCGGGTGCCGATTATCGAGCAGGGCGTGCTGACTCAGTTTTTGCACAGTGCCGGCACCGCCAAGCGCATGGGGGCCAGCCCCACGGGCCACGCCAGCATTGGCGCTAAGGTGTCGGTCGGCCCCAGCTACTACCACGTGCTGCCGGGGGCCGAGGCCAGCAGCGAGTTTACCCTAGAGAACGCCCAGAACGTAATTTTCATCGACGACCTGCAGGCGCTCCATGCGGGGGTGAATGCGCTGCAGGGGTCGTTTTCGCTGCCCTTTGACGGCTGGCTGGTGAACGGGGGCGATCGCGTCAGCATCGAGTCGGCCACGGTAGCGGGCGACTTCTGCGACCTGCTCAAGGCGATCGTGCACATAGAACCCGAGGTTGAGGTCACCCCCGGCGGCCTGTGCCCGCGCGTTTGGGTCGATGCCCTGTCGATTACTGGAGAAGGTTAGGGGCAACCCAGTTCTGCACGCCTTCCTGCACCAGGCCAACGCCGACCTGCACCAGGGTAAAGCCCACCCCGGCCAGCAGCGTCGCTTTGGTCAAGCCAATATTGAGCCCGGCCCGCACGGCGGCGATCGCGCCCAGCAGCGTCCACCCCGCCAGGGCCAGGGTAATCGATCGCCCCAGCATCGGAACCACCGTCAGCAGATTGAGCATCTGGGGCGTGTAGGCAAACCCCACCGGCACCAGCAGTTCGCGGTAGGGGGGCACAGGTGGGGCCAGGTAGGTGTTGATCTTCCAGAGGCCGTAGGTCCACAGGTAGTACCCGGCTACCACGCTGAGGCTGTTGATTAGCAAACCCAGGGTCAGCTGTAAAAAGGAGGGCTTATAGAGCAGCAAAATCAGCCCACTGCCCAACCCGTGCGATAGGCCTGCCAGCACCACAACGCCCCTGGCATACCGCGCCGCTGCCGGGTAGCGATGGCTGTGCTCATAAAAATCCTGGTTCAGAGTGAGGGCATCTGCCAGCACCTGCCTTAACCACCTGATAGAATGCCGCTGACCCATGGCTCTACCTATGACTACCTGGCTCAGTCTACCGCTGGGGCGCTGCCGATGAAGGCTTTACTGGAAAATCTAATCGCGCGATCGCTGGGCGATACCAGCAAATTGCTGACCGCTCTGGGGCTATTCTTTTTGGCCTGGGGCACTATAGCGCCAATTAGCACTCTGTCGTGGTGGCTGCGGGACGGCAGCAGGCTGGCCGAGCAGCGCCCCGAGCTATCGGAAGAGAACGTCTCTGCTGGGCCAGGGCCGCCGTGCTATCTGGTATTTTTGGCGGGGGTAGGCAACGTGTCTGATGTTGAACTGGCCCCCGGCGAAGATGCCTTTTTAACTCAAATGGCAGCGGCGGTGCCCAACTGCGTCGTGGTGCGCGAGGTGTTTCCCTACTCAGCGGTGAGCGATGACGTGGGCGGGCAGCCGTTTTTTCGCTGGGTGTGGCAACTCAGCGATCGCATCGGCGGCGAAAGCGACCCGCTGCGCCTGGTGCTGAAGATTCGCAACCTGTGGCGCATGGCCCTCTCTGTCGACAGCCGCTACGGGCGGGCCTACAACCGAGGGGCAGCGGCCACCATTCTGGAGCGCATGGCCGCGACCGAAGCTATTCCTTTAGAGGCCGACGAGCCGTTTCAGCTAGTGCTGGCGGGCACCAGCGGCGGTGCCCAGGTGGCCCTGGGGGCGGCCCCCTACCTGCAGCAGTGGCTGCCGGTTGAGATTACGGTGCTATCGTTTGGCGGTGTCTTTGATGGTCAGACGGGCTTCAACGCCGTTGATCAGGTCTACCACTTCTACGGCCAAAACGACTGGGTCGACAACCTAGGCATGGTGCTGTTTCCCTCGCGCTGGGGATGGACCCTGGGATCGCCCTACAACCGGGCGCGGCGGGCCGGGCGGTATGAAACGATCGCGATCGGCCCCCACGCCCACGACGGCAATCGCGGCTACTTCGGCCAGGCCTCTGTAGAAGGCGAAGGCGAAGCCTCTGGCGATACCTACCTAGATCTGACGCTAGAACAGGTTAAGGCCTTGCCGATTTGGCCTGACCCCTAGCCTGGTGCATCTATGACGTCTGCTTCTACGCCTGGCTCGACGCCTGCCTCTGCCCAACCACGTTCTGGCTATACCCTGCCGGTGTTTGCCTGCGCCGGGGCAGTGGCCGGGCTGAGATGTTTGGTAGACCCCAGCGATCGCCCCCAGATCATCACCCTAGATCTGATCAACCCGGCCCAGCCCGCCGATGTTTTGATTGCTCAGCTCGCCCCCCTGCCCGATGGGTCGGTGCTGGCGATTACCCACAGCGACCCCGGCGACAACCTCGACCTTACCCGCCACACGCCCCTGTGGTCGCTGGTGGCCTGGGGCGAGAGCGATCAGCCCGAGCCGATTCAGCTAGAGGGCGGCGAGGGCATTGGCCGCCAGGTCGAGCGAGAGCATGCCCCCGCTATCTATAGCTACGCCAAAGAGCTCATTACCCACAGCCTAGCCCCCCTGCTGCCCCAGGGCAAAACTCTGCGGGTCACGATTATTTTGCCGGAGGGCCGGGCTCTGGGCGATCGCACCTCCAACGCCGCCTTTGGGGTGGTCGATGGCCTGTCGTTACTAGGCACTTCCGGCATATCTGCCCCCCTCAGCGCACCCGGACAGCTCGATCAGTCGAGGCAGGTGCTGCGAGACAAGGCTGCCCAATACCCTCACCTGGTCTTTTGCCTGGGTGAAAACGGGCTAGATTTAGCCATCAAGTTGGGCATCGACCCCGATCGCCGGGTCAAAACCGCCAACTGGCTAGGGCCAATGCTGGTGGAAGCGGGGCAGATCGGGGTGGCTGGCGTGCTGCTGCTGGGCTACCACGGCAAGCTGGTCAAGCTGGCCGGGGGCATTTTTCACACCCACCACCACGTTGCCGATGGTCGGCAGGAAGTTTTGGCGGCCTGCTGTGCCGCCGTGGGGGTGCCGCTGACCACTGTTCAAAGCATTCTTGAGGCCAAAACCGTCGAGGCGGGGCTGGAGATTTTGCGCGATCGCGATATAGCCCTGGCCCACCGGGTCTATCAGCACATGGTCGATCGCATTGACGAGCGGGCTGCCGCCTACGTCTATGCCCACACCGCTACCCCTCTATCGGTCGGGACGATGGTGTTTGACCGGCAGAGGCAGGTGGTAGCCCGCAGTCAACTCGCTAAAGCGCTGTTCAAGCAAGTTTTGGTAGACTAGAAAGAATATCTTTTTATAAAACGTCCTTAAATAGCTGCATACCACCTCCACCGCGTTTGCCGCCCTAGGGCAATCGGTTTTCCTCTCTATTCGCTGCCCTTGTTCTGATGCAGAATCTCTTAATCTGGACGTCGACCAGCCTCGAACGGTAGCCATAAGGAGCTTATCAAAGCCAAATCTGAGGCTTTGATCGCCTGGTTTATCCATGCTCTCCTTGTCCCCAGAGCTGTTGCCCCCTTGTCCTATCGCCCAATCGTCAGCTATCCCGAGTCCATCACCTGCAGGATTTAACCCGTGACCCTTCAAACCGACTCCACGACCCACCTTGGGGAAGACTCCCTGCCAGAGGTTAATCGCCAGATGCTGGTCATTCTCGACTTTGGCTCCCAATACTCTGAGCTAATCGCCCGCCGCATTCGCGAGACCGAGGTGTACTCAGAGGTGCTCTCCTACCGCACCACCGCCGAGCAGCTCAAGCAGCTCAACCCCAAGGGCATTATTCTCTCTGGCGGCCCCAACTCCGTCTACGACAACGGCGCGCCCCACTGCGACCCAGCCATTTGGGAACTCGACATTCCGGTGCTGGGGGTGTGCTACGGCATGCAGCTGATGGTGCAGCAGCTCGGCGGCCAAGTCGACCGGGCCGAGCGGGGCGAGTACGGCAAGGCCGATCTCTTTATTGACGACCCCACCGACCTGCTCACCAACGTCGAAGAGGCCACCACCATGTGGATGAGCCACGGCGACTCGGTCACCCAGCTGCCCGATGGTTTTGACGTGCTGGCTCACACCCACAACACCCCCTGCGCCGCCGTGGCCGACCACACCCGCAAGCTCTACGGGGTGCAGTTTCACCCCGAGGTAGTGCACTCCAAAGGGGGGATCGCGCTAATTCGCAATTTTGTTTACCACATCTGCGAGTGCCAGCCCACCTGGACCACCGAGGCCTTTGTAGAAGATGCCATTCGCGAGGTGCGGGCGCGGGTGGGCGACAAGCGAGTGCTGCTGGCCCTCTCGGGCGGGGTAGACTCGTCGACCCTGGCTTTTCTGCTGCACAAGGCGATCGGTGACCAGCTCACCTGCATGTTCATCGACCAGGGCTTTATGCGCAAAGATGAGCCTGAGCGACTGGTGAAGCTGTTTGCCGAGCGGTTTCATATTCCTGTGACACATGTCAAAGCACGCGATCGCTTCCTCGCCCAGGTAGAGGGCGTCACCGACCCTGAAGTAAAGCGCAAGCGCATCGGCCACGAGTTCATTCGCGTGTTTGAAGAAGAGTCGAAGCGGCTTGGCCCCTTCGACTACCTGGCCCAGGGCACCCTCTACCCCGACGTAATCGAGTCTGCCGATACCAATGTTGACCCCAAAACCGGCGAGCGCGTGGCGGTCAAGATCAAGAGCCACCACAACGTGGGCGGCCTACCCAAAGATTTGCAGTTTAAGCTGATCGAACCCCTGCGCAAGCTGTTTAAAGACGAAGTGCGCAAGGTAGGCCGCTCAATCGGGCTACCCGAAGAAATTGTGCGCCGTCACCCCTTCCCAGGGCCGGGGCTGGCCATTCGCATCATTGGCGAAATTACCGAAGCGCGGCTAGAGATTTTGCGCAACGCCGACTATGTGATTCGCGATGAGATTGGCAAACAGGGCATGTACCACGACTTTTGGCAGGCCTTTGCGGTGCTGCTGCCGGTGCGCAGCGTAGGCGTCATGGGCGACCAGCGCACCTACGCCTACCCGATTGTGCTGCGCCTGGTCAGCAGCGAAGACGGCATGACCGCCGACTGGTCGCGGGTGCCCTACGACCTGCTGGAGACGATCTCTAACCGCATTGTCAACGAGGTGGAGGGCGTCAACCGGGTGGTCTACGACATCACCTCGAAGCCGCCTGGCACCATCGAGTGGGAATAGGTCACAGAGGCGATTGTAGGGGCGCAGCATGCTGCGCCCCTACAATCGCCCCGCTAGAGGTGTTAGATTAGA
>JBARVV010000084.1:0-28650 GCA_049646445.1 Nodosilinea sp.
CAACGTGTGTGGCGTGGGGCGATCGCCCCACGCCACACACGTTGATCTGCACTACTCCAGGTGCTGCCTTTAGCCGATGCGCAGCAGCTCAACATCGAACAGCAGCGTTGCATTGGGCGGAATTACCCCGCCCGCGCCCCGGCTGCCGTAGCCCAGCTCAGATGGAATCACCAGCTTGCGCTGACCGCCCACCCGCATGGTGCCGACCCCTTCATCCCAGCCTTTGATCACCTGGCCAACGCCAATTTGAAAGCTAAAGGGCCGACCGCGATCGCGGGAGCTGTCAAACTTGGTGCCGTCTTCGAGCGTGCCCGTGTAATGTACCGTGACCCGCTGGCCCGGCTGCGGCATCGCCCCGGTGCCCTCGACAACATCGACATACTGCAAGCCAGAATCGGTCGTGACCACATTTTCTTCGGGCATAGCGGTGGTAGCCTCAGGGGTAACGTCAGGAGCTAAATCGGCGGCAGCCTGGGCAATTTGGGCCACCGGCTCACTCAGGGTAGTGGCGGTTTCGACCACCTCGGCGCGGCCTAGGTTAGAGGCGATCGCCTCGGGCTGAGAGCCGGTAAACTGAGCCACCAGCAGCACCATGCAACAGGCGGCTAAAACTCCCAGGCTAATCAAAATCTCTCGCACAATCTACCTCCCATCCAAGCATTGTCTTTCCCCCGATCATATAGCAAACCCAAACCCCTGCACCCGCCTACTCACTCACCCACCCGCTCACGCCTACCCAAACCGATACCCAAACCCCCTTAGCGTCGTCACGTACTGCGGATTTGCCGGGTCGACCTCAATTTTTTCCCGCAGCCAGCGAATGTGTACATCTACAGTTTTGCGATCGCCGATAAAATCTGTGCCCCAAACGGTCTCAATCAGCTCTTCCCTTGACCAAACTCGGTTAGGGCTCTGGATAAACAGTTCTAAAATGCGAAACTCTTTGGGCGATAGGCCGACCTCCTGGCCTGCCACCGTCACCCTAAACTCGGTCGTATAAAGCACAATATCTTTGTAGGTCAAGACGGCCCGATCGGGTTCTGTCGTTGACCACTTTTGTCGCCGCAGCAGCGCCCGGCAGCGGGCAATCAGCTCTCGCATGCCAAAGGGCTTAGGCAGGTAATCGTCGGCCCCCACCTCTAGCCCCACCACCCGATCCATCTCGGCTCCCTTGGCGCTCAAAATCAGAATGGGAATATCTAAGTTGTGGTGGCGGATCAGGCGGCAAATATCGAGCCCGTTTACCCCAGGCAGCATCAGGTCGACAATCGCCAGATCAACCTTTGATCCAGCCAGCCCCGCTCCGGCGATCGGGAAAATTAGCTCCAGCGCCCGCTGCCCCGACTCAGCCGTAAGCACCTGGTAGCCCTGCTCGCTGAGCGCCATCGCTACGGTTTCACGAATCAGGTCTTCGTCATCAATGATCAAAATGCGCTCTTGCACACCCGACAACGGCGACAGAGCAGAGGTTACGTTTTGCACAGCAGGGCCAAGCACCTAAGAACAATGTGGGTGGTTCCCAGACACTATCGATCGCCCCTCGAATGAAGCAGGCCATGAAGCAGGCCATGAAGCAGGCATCGAAGTAACGCTGAGCTAGCCCTCGGCTATGGCCCAGCCAACGCCCTAGAATCTGTACCACTAACTAAGCCATGGTGTCGGATTCAGCTTAAGGAAACATCGGATTTTGGTTAAGCTTGCGTAAACCCATCGCGCCAGTCCTAGGGCCAATCTTCTAGGGCCAATCTTCTAGAGCCAATCCGTAGCCCCCGCTTCAGCATCGCGGCTGGCCGCTGGGCGAGCCACAGCAGTGTCTAGCATGGGCAGCAGCACCACCAGCCGACAGTTGCTGTCGCCATTGCCTTGAACGCTAACCTGACCGCCATGTCGCTGGGCCAGGTACTGCCCCAGCAGCAGCCCCAGTAGGGGGCGAGGGAACTGACTGGCGACTAATTTTGCCGCCGGGGTGCAAAGCATTTCAATCACCTCTAGGGGGAGTCCTTCCCCTAGCCAGGGGTTAGACAACCACAGGGCCAGGCTCAGGGACTGTCCCCGGCGGCAGGCATGAATGCGCAGGGTACTGTTGTCTCCAGACACCTGCATAATGCCAACCATCAGGTGATACAACGTTTGCTTGACTACCCGCTGGTCGAGTACCCAGTGGGCTTCCCCTGGTTCTACGGTCAGGGTGAGGTTCTGAGCGTGTTTTTCCGCCAGCGGGGTCAGGGCGGAAACCACCTGCTGCCCAAGGGCAGCAATATCTACGGTGGTAGGCACCAGCTCCGCGTGCTCTGCCTCCACTGGGCCGAGGTCAATCAGCTCATCGACTAGGGTAATCAGGGTCTGGCTGCTGCGGTGCACAATGTCGGTGTATTCTCGCTGCTTGGGAGTGAGGGGACCATAGATCTCTCGGCTCAGCATGGTGCTCATGCCCAGCACCGTCGTCAAAGGATTTCGTAGCTCCTGGGTGAGCTGGCTAATCAGGTTGAGGCGCACCTGATCCACAATGGTTTCCAGACCAAGGGGCTTTAAATTGGAGCTAGACTGGGCCATTTCTGCGCTAGCGATCGCGTTCTGGTGCTCGTTCTGGCGCTCGTACTCGCTCATGCCCCAGCGGGCTGCCATAGCCAAAAAACCCAGATCTTGCTCGTTAAACAGTCTGGGGCGCACATCCATGACGGCCAGGGTGCCCAAGCAGGTGCCCTGGCTAGTCATCAGTGGTACGCCACAGTAGGCTCTAATCCCGTAGGTACTGACCAGTTCGCTCTCGGCTAAGACAGAGTTTTCGGTGGTGTCGGGCATGACCAGCGGCTGTTCGCTGTCTAGAATATAGACCCCTAGCCCGCTGCTGAGGGATAGCTGGCGCTGCTGCGATAGGGGATTACCTACCCCCAGCGATGACAGGCCAACGGCGGCGTGCACATGCTCGGTGGCGCCGTTGGCCACGGTTACCATGACCAAGGGTATTTGCAAAAAGCGGGCGACCATTTGCGCCGCTTCGTCCCAGGCGGGAATGCTGCTGGGGTGGTCCAGATTGAGCGCCGCGATCGCCTGGCTGCGCCGCTGCAGGCGCTCAGTATGGTGCAGCCCCTGAAGCGAGCAGGCGGGCCAGGGCAGGGCGATCGCCTCCCTGGGCCGATCCTCACCCAGCCCAACTTCACCTTCAGATCGCACCGAAATTACAGAAACGCTCATGGCCAACGCCTAACCCCTGCTGAGACACTGGCTTAAGATGCCCTAAGACTGTATCCCAAGTAACGGTAGACGGTATCGAACCGTATCTTGGCTGCGAAATGTTTCGGGCACAGGGTTAGGTCAGGGCCTGGGCGATTCAGGGGTGGCTGCCTCCACAGGCATCTGGTCGAGCAAGGTCCAGATCTGCTGTAGCATTGGCCCCAGACCCGTTCCGGCGACCGCCGAAATGCCGTATACCGGCCCTGGCACCAGCGCTTCAAACTGGCCAACTAGCTCGGCCAGCACCTCTGGGGTAAGGGCATCGATTTTATTGAGAGCCAGCACCTGGGGGCGATCGCTGAGGTCGCGACCGTAGGCCTTCAGCTCTTGCTGAATGGTGTGAAAGTCATCGATTGGGTGCTCAACGGTGGCATCGACTACGTGCAGCAGCAGCCGAGTGCGCTCAATGTGGCGCAAAAACTCGTGGCCCAGGCCCAGCCCCTGGTGCGCCCCTTCAATTAGCCCCGGTATATCGGCAAAGACGGTGCCATCGCCAGTAGGGCGGCGCACCACCCCCAGGTTGGGGACCAGGGTGGTAAACGGATAGTCGGCAATTTTGGGTCGGGCCGCCGAAAGAGCCGAAATCAGCGTTGACTTGCCTGCGTTGGGCAGGCCCACAATGCCTACTTCTGCCAGCAGCTTTAGCTCTAGGCGCAGTCGTCGATCTTCGCCCGGCAGGCCCGGCAGGGCGTGCTCAGGAGCACGGTTGCGATTGCTTAAAAAGTGGCGGTTGCCCAGGCCGCCTTTGCCCCCCTGGGCCACACAGAGCACCTGGTCGGCGGTGACTAAATCGCCCAGTAGCTCATCGGTATCCACGTCATATACCGCCGTACCGCAGGGCACCTCCAGGTATAGATCGGCCCCGGTCGCCCCAGTCATATTTTTAGGACCGCCCCGCTGGCCGTGGTCGGCCTTGAACCGATGGGCGTAGCGAAAATCAAGCAGGGTTTGCAGCTGGGGCGTGGCTTTTAGATATACCGAACCACCAGGACCACCGTTGCCCCCAGCGGGTCCCCCGGCAGGCACGTACTTTTCGCGCCGAAACGCCACGATGCCATCACCGCCGTCGCCCGCTATAACCTCAACCTCAGCTTGATCGATAAATTGCATTATTGGGTGCCACCGGTGGCAGACTGCTGTTGTAAATCAATCATCGCCGCGCGAATTTGATCCGTCAGTGACGGGTCTTGAGGATAGGCGGCTGTAATTGCGTTGAACTGGCGCACCGTCAACCCGTTGGCCTCGACAATGTCGCCGGCCTGATTGCAGTAGTTGACCACCACTGTACGCACGCTGGAGCGCAGGTTGCGAGGCAGCTGGCTGAGGCTGGCGGTGCTGGTACAGCTCATATCAATGCTGCTGAGGTCTTGGCCGGTGCCGGTCAGCAGCGTTCTGATCTGGCCCAAGGCCTCGTTGCGGGGAGCATCCATTTCGAGCACTGAGGTGGCATAGCCGATTACCTCTTCCTGAGAGACGCTGCTGTCTTGAGCCCAGGCGGCCCCTAGGGTAGCGCTGCCCGCTGCTGTCGGCAGTTGCGCTCCAGCTCCAGCCAGCAGGCTGAGGCTAGCTACGGCAGCGGCGATAACTGTACTGCGGATGGGGTTTACAAGTGGTAAACGGTAAATAAATCGGTGCATCATTATGTGTGTTTCTCCTGTGCTGGTATCAACCAGAATGGCCCCGTGCTCCAATGCCCGTGATTCGATCGTTGAAAACGCCTGCTTGGGTTCGGGGGTGCCAACCGTGGTGTGGTTGCCTAGATTCTTGAACTGGACGGGCTCCCAGCCCAGACGGGGCAGCACCCGCACTAGTTCCAGACCTGAGGCTATACACCCCCAGGCTTTAAGCCCCGGCAGAGTTCTATGACTTTTGTGTGTAGGGTAGCGCGTTCATCTCGGCCCTGCTTCAAATCAGATTCTAATTCTAGTAGTAAAGGCAGGCTGTGTTGCAACTGGCTCAAACTCAGCGATCGCACCTCCTGTTTCAAAAAATAGATTCGCTTCGGGTTAGCCACCTCAGCGGCGGCAGCCACCTCAGCATCACTCTGCACCCCCGACTGAATCAGCACCTTCAGCCACAGCCATAGCCGAAACTGGCTGACCAGGGTGGCCACAATTCGCAGGGCTGGTTCGTTGCGATCGAGCAGGTCGTTGACCAGGCCCAGAGCTGTAGGTGTATCGCCCTGCTTGAGTGCCTGGGCCAGCTTTAGGCTGGTTTGGGTAGAAACGGTCACTAGCTCCGTCGCCACTGTCGGTGGAATGGGATGCAAGCGAGATCCCCAGTAGATGGCCAGCTTCTCTAGCTCCAGATGGAGCTGGCGGGTGTCGTTGCCCACCGCCTCGGCCAGCAGATCGACGGTGGCAGGTTCCAGAGACATCCCTCGCGCCTGGGCCACGCTCACCACCTGCTGGCGAATTTGATCGGTCTTCCAGGGCGAAATGGTGGCGAATTCACGGATCTCGCCCTGGGTCTTAAAAAATTTGGTAAATTTGGCTCGCCCATCGGGTTTAGCGGCACTGGTCAGCAGCAGCACCGTGGTGTCGGGCAGCTGAGGCAGGGTGCGCTCAAACTCCGCCAGCACCGGCTCTGGGCAGCGCTGGCCCAGGCCGGTATTTTGCAGCCACACCAGCCGCTGTCCCTGACCAAAGGGCGGCGTCATGGCCTGGTTCAGCGCCTGGGTAGGGCTACTGGCGGCGTCAGCAGAAATCACGTCGTAGTTGAAGCTGGCCCAGGCCGCATCGAGGGTGCGCTGGCGCAGGTCGTGTACAGCCTTTTGGAGGGCAAAGTCGTCGTCGCCCCAGAAGTAGTAGGCGGGCATGGGGAGGGATGGGGGTGCAGTTGAGATGGAAGAGTCGAGGACTGAGGGGGACGAGGAAGATGAGGGACGATCCCTGAGCAGAGTCGAAGGGGAAAAACGAGGGTAGGGGTAGGGTATGGGATGATAGGGCGTTCTGGGTTGGGCCGTTTCGAGGCTGGTGAGGTCTATGGCAAAGCTAGTACAAAGCCCTATTTTAGAAGAAAGCTTTGGGTTGATAGACCAGGAATTTGGGGCTCATAGTTTTACCCCGGCGGAGTACGCGGTGGTGCGGCGGATGATTCACAGTACCGCTGATTTTGATTTTAAGGAATTGGTGGTATTTGGAGAGGGTGCGATCGCCGCTGCCCTACAACACCTTTCCACCGCTGGCCCCATCATTGTGGATGTGACGATGGTGCGTCAGGGGGTGGCGGGGATGGTAGAGCGCACATTTCAAAATCCGCTGCTGACGGCGGTAACGGTGGGCGACCCAGCGGAGTCGGGGCGCACCCGAACCGAGACAGGGCTGCTGCGGTGCCTGGAGCAGTACCCCAACGCGCTGGTGGTGATTGGCAATGCGCCTACGGCCTTGATGGCGCTGTGCGATCGCATTCAGGCTGGCCAGGCCCAGCCCGCTCTGGTAATCGGCGCTCCGGTGGGTTTTGTCGCGGTGGAGGCCTCAAAACAGCGCCTGGCCCAGACCCCCGTGGCGCAAATTCGCGTTGACGGGCGCAAGGGTGGATCAGCGGTGGCCGCCGCCATGCTCAACGCCCTGCTGGTGCTGGCCTGGGAGCAGCAGCCATGACCCCAATTCAGGTGGTAGGGGTAGGGCTAGACGGGCGAGCCGGGTTAGCCGCCAGCCGCTTGGCGCTGATTGAGCAGGCGGCTGTACTGGTGGGCAGCCCGCGTCAGCTCAGCTACTTTGCCGAAGGAAATGCCGAGCGGTGGCCCCTAAACGACCTCAAGACCACTCTCGATCGCCTGCGTCAGTGGCTGGAGAGCGGCAAACCTGGGATTGCCGTGGTGCTGGCCTCGGGCGACCCGCTCTTTTTTGGCCTGGGGCGATTGTTGTTAGCGCATCTTCCCTCAGAGAGCCTTACCTTTCACCCTCACCCGAGTGCGGTGCAGTTGGCCTTTAGCCGCCTGAAACTGCCCTGGCAGGAGGCCACGCTGATCAGCGCCCACGGCCGATCGACTGAGGAACTTACCGCTGCTCTGCGCCGGGGTGATCAGCTGATTGCGGTGCTAACCGACTCGACCCACACCCCTGCGGCCCTCGGACAGCTGGTACTCGACTTAGAGTTGCCCTGCGCTTACCGCTTGTGGGTGGGTGAGAACCTGGGCGGCGAGGGGGAGCAGGTGCGAGAGTTCTCGGCCGAGACCATTACCTCAGCAACCTTCGCCAGCCTCAATGTCGTTGTGCTGCAGCGGCAGGAAAATTCTTTTGACCTCGATGAGCTGCCGCTGGTGGGCCTACCCGATCGCGCCTTTGCGACATTTAGCGATCGCCCCGGCCTGATTACTAAACGCGACATTCGCCTGCAAATACTGGCCGATCTCGACCCCCGGCCAGAGCAGATCATTTGGGACATTGGGGCGGGTACAGGGTCGGTCAGCGTAGAGGTCAATCGGCTCTGCCCCACGGCTCATGTCTATGCGATCGAAAAAACCGCCGCTGGATTTAGCCTGATTCAGCAAAACCAGCGCCGCCTGGGCAACGCCAACCTGCACCCCATCTACGGATCTGCACCAAAAGCGCTAGCCGATTTGCCCGATCCCGATCGCATCTTTATCGGTGGCAGCGGCGGTCATCTGAGCGCGATTTTAGACCTGTGCGCGCATCGCCTTAGCCTCCAGGGACGAATTGTCCTGGCCCTGGCTACTTTGGAGCATACAGGCACGGTGCTGGCCTGGGTCGACGGCACCGCCGCCAGCCCACGGCCCTGGTCGGTTCAACTTCGCCAAATCCAGGTTCAGCACGGCGTCCGAGTTGGCTCGCTCACCCGCTGGCAGCCGCTGACGCCGATTACGATCATCTCGCTGATCTCACCCAAACACCCATAGCCCTACCCCCGTCAGCACTAGCAGCCCCATTGGCAGCGCTCCCGTCAGCGGCTGATCGGGTAGCCCCACCAGCCAAACGGGGCCGTCTTTACCAGGCTTAAGCAGCGCCAGGGCATCGATCGCGGCGATCGCAAACACCCACCCTGCATGTAGCCCCCAGGCCAACCCCAGGCTACCTCCGGCTACCCAGCGAGCCAGCAGCAGCACGGCACCCATCACCGCTAGGCCTGGCAGCTGAGGCGCTCCGGCAGGGCCATCCCAGAGCAGGTGAGAGACGGCAAAAATTAGGCTAACGGCGATCGCCATTAGCCAAAAAGGCAGCGCCTGCCCCAGCCCATTCACCAGCACGCCCCGAAAGACTAGCTCTTCAATCCAGCCCACAAACAGCGCCAGGGGCAGCACTGCAAGCAGCACTACCCCTGGCGAAGGTTCGGTATTCTGGGGATTAGGCCCCGATGCCTCGGGGCGTTTGGATTCAGCGAGAGGGGGCTCAGCGAGAGGAGGCTGCCACCTGCGCCAGCCTAAGCCCACCTGCAGCGCTACAAGAGCCACTACGCCGCCCGCCGCGATCGCAAAGCCCACCACCATCAACTCCCCAAAGGGCAGATTCCAGGCGATGCCGTAACTAGACCAGGTGCCTGCTCCCAAGCGGCGGTGCACTTCAACCGCCACCGGGCCCAGCAGGTATAGCGGCAGCAGCAGGGGCAGTTTGTGCTGGGGCGCAACCGGGTAAGTCAGTGGAATTTGACCGATCCGAGCAACTAGCAGACTAGCTGGAATGCCTAGAGCCATCCAGCTTAAAAAAAAACAACCAGATGGGCGATCGCCAACGTATTTACCGACAAATTTGCCATGGTAAAACCGTACTATTCTTCATCCGAGTCGGCGTCAAGCTGCTTAAGTTGAATGTGCTTGTAGCCCAGCTTAATCTCAAACTCATCGCCCGACTTAAGGCCCATTTCTTGAGTATAGGTCGCCCCAATCACAATTTGACCATTTTTGTGGACGCTAACCCGATAAGTGGCTTCGCGACCCCGGCCATCTTTGCTGCTTTCAGGATCAAGATTGATGCCTTTGGCCTCTAGCAGGGCATCATAAAAGCCGGAAAGGTTAACTCGCGCCTGATTGTCTTTAGTAAAGGTGTAGTAGCCGCATTCTTTAGCCGTTTCGCGCTTGGTCAGGTCGGAGAGGTCTTTGACCTTCTGAAGCAGTGCTTTGCCGGTTAGGGGCGTAGGTTTGTCTGCCATTGTCCAGGGAAAATCCTTGTGGTAAGACGTGAGGTTAGATCGTGAAGACAACGGGTCGGCCCGCGAATAGGGACGACAACCGTTGAGCAATAGCAAATGAATAATAGCAAATAAATCTGCTTATTCGCACAACCAATTATAGTTGCGACCTCAAAAGTTGTCATTTGAAAACCAGATAATTTAGATGAGCTTTTACTGATGATCTCCGCTTGACCATTACTCACCCTTTGACCAAGACAGCGTTAGAAAAGCTCACTCTGACGATGCCGACTACTGCTGTATCGCCAGTTTTCTTGAAGTGATAGGGTAATTGTTTAGCCAACTCAGTTCTGACTAGGCCATCGGCATTAAATTGACTAGTAAACGGTAGCTGCCGAGTTCGGCAGCTACACCCCTATTCTCTATTTCATCCAATACTGAACCGTCTTCCGACCGGAAGGGTAGCTTTCTTGCCTAAACTTCCCTGTCGGGAAACGGAGCTTTTGGGCTTTTGTCCTATGAGATCCGTAACGTTATCCCAGTATTTATTGAAGAGGGTTGCGGTGAGAGGGCAACGTCACACTCGCTGATGGAGCTAAGGCGTTAAACTTATTACCTTGCTTGAGTTAGGTTGGCATGCACCTTAAGACATAGATTTCTTGTCTAGCGATGGTCTCTGTAAACGTTTGAAGATATTTTTTGCCGTCAGGGTTCTTTCACCACGGCTCGCTATCAACAAAAGCAAGGTTGACTTTAGGAAGAGGTCAACCTTGCCGCGTGATCTTTTATGGTTATCGTACTAACACTTACTTCCTTAGGGGGCTTTGCATTGTCAAAACCTGCCTTTCAGATAAATATCCCCGATCTGCTATCGGTTTCTGTCCTCAGCCATGTCAAAAAATGATGTTGGAGATTGATAAAAGGCACAGCAGCATCGGTAAAGTGCTGTTGTGCCTTTTGCTATGAGAGCTTTAGCCCAATTTCCGGGCCTCATTAACCTAGATTCAGCTCAGGGTTAGCTCTGACGCAGCTGATCGAGTACGCTTTGATCTTCCATGGTAGACGCGTCGCCTGCGATCGCCTCACCGCTAGCCAAATTGCGCAAAAAGCGGCGAATAATCTTGCCCGATCGCGTCTTGGGCAGGGCATCGGCAAACTGAATTTCGCCGGGCCGAGCAATTATCCCAATTTCCTGCACCACGTGCTGCTTCAGCTGCTGCTTCAGCTCGTCGCTGGGGCTGTAGTGGTCTTCCAAAATCACAAAAGCAAAGATGTCCTCGCCCTTGATCTCGTCCTTGCGGCCTACTACGGCAGCTTCGGCTACCGCTGGGTGAGAGACTAAAGCCGACTCGACCTCCATGGTGCCCAAGCGGTGACCCGATACATTGATTACATCGTCAACCCGGCCCATCACCCAAAAGTAGCCGTCCTCGTCTTTGCGGGCACCGTCGCCCGCAAAGTAGAGGTACTGGCCATCGACTGGGGCAATGTGCTCCCAGTAGGTGCGGCGAAAGCGATCGTCGTCGCCGTAGACGGTGCGCATCATGCTGGGCCAGGGGTGCTTGATCACCAGGTAGCCGCCCTCGCCAGGGGCCACGGGGGTGCCCTCTAAATCCACCACATCGGCCAAAATGCCGGGGAATGGCAGGGTGGCAGAGCCGGGCTTAGTGGCGATCGCCCCCGGCAGCGGCGTAATCATAAAGCCGCCAGTCTCCGTTTGCCACCAGGTATCGACTATTGGGCACCGCTCGCCGCCAATCACCTGGTGGTACCACATCCATGCTTCGGGGTTAATTGGCTCGCCCACGGTGCCCAGCAGCCGCAGCGATGACAGGTCGCGGGCCTTGGGCAGTTCGTCGCCCATCTTAATAAAGGCGCGAATGGCGGTGGGGGCGGTGTAGAAAATCGTCACCCCGTACTTTTCAATCACGTCCCAAAAGCAGCCGGGGTTTGAGGGCCGGGGCACCCCTTCGTACATCATTGTGGTGGCCCCGTTCGACAGCGGCCCGTAGACAATGTAGCTGTGGCCGGTAATCCAGCCCACGTCGGCGGTGCACCAGTAGACATCGGTATCTTTGATGTCGAAGGCCCACTTGAAGGTCATGTGGGTGTAGAGGTTGTAGCCCCCAGTGGTGTGCACTACCCCCTTAGGTTTGCCCGTAGTGCCGCTGGTATAGAGAATAAACAGCAGATCTTCGGCATCCATTTCCTCAGGCGGGCAGTGGGCGGAGGCGGTAGGCTGCAGGTCGTGCCACCAGTGGTCGCGCCCCTCCACCATTGGGATGTCTTCCTTGCTGCGCTGCACCACCAGCACGCTCGACACGCTGGGCACACCGCCATCCGCTAGGGCCTGATCGACCGCCGACTTGAGGGGAATCACCTTGTCTTTGCGGAAACCGCCGTCGGCGGTAATCACCACCTTAGCCTCGGCATCGTTGAGGCGATCTTTGAGCGCTTCTGCACTAAAGCCGCCAAAGATAACCGTGTGGGGTGCGCCGATGCGGGCGCAGGCCAGCATCGCGATCGCCGCCTCGGGCACCATTGGCATGTAGATGCCGACGCGATCGCCCTTCTGTACCCCCAGCCCCTTCAGCACGTTAGCCACCTGACACACCTCCCGGTGCAGCTGAGCGTAGGTTAGGGTACGGCTATCGCCGGGCTCGCCCTCCCAAATCAGGGCGGCTTTATTGCGCCGCCAGGTGGTCAGGTGGCGGTCTAAACAGTTGTAGGAAATATTGATTTTGCCCCCCACAAACCACTTGGCAAAGGGAGGCTGCCAATCGAGTACCGTATCCCAGGGCTTAAACCAGTACAGTTCCTGGCTGGCTAAATCGGCCCAAAATTTATCTGGGTCTGCCGCCGCCCGCTCAGCCAGAGCGCGATACTCTGCCATGCTCTGAATAGAGGCATTTTGCACAAACCCATCGGAGGGGGGGAACAGGCGGTTTTCGTGCAGAATCGATTCGATGGTGGGGGAAGCCATAGACAATGCTGAGTCGCTTACGAACACAAGTAAGGTTAGATGAAAGCCGCTGTAGAGGGGCGGCGTCCTTTGAAAACCATACGATTTTTAGCGACCCTTTGAACAGCGGCTACGGTTTCCTTAATGTTTTTGGGGCTGTCAGCCTAAAGCCAGAAAAAGTCTTGCTCCTGGGGCCACGGGGCTAAACCAATGGGGAATTTAAACCAATTTTCGTGAAGGTTAGACCCAGGGGCGGGCACGCTGAAGCCCTAACAGCTAAGCTCAGCCTAAATTAGACAACCCTAAGACTTATATATAGAGCGGCTAATTTTGGCCACGCTGCTGATTTAATCAAAATCAATAGGTAGAGATCTCAATCAAACGTCACTCTGGATTGCTAAAAGAATCGCGAAAAGCATTGATATGCTGTTTCCGGTGGGGCTGATTAAATAGGATGACCTACTGATCACCACTGTTGAACCCATTGGAGCCGGGGTGTTCCAGCTTCAATGGCCGAATGCCGAAGGGGTCATAGTTCCACTAGGGTTACCAATGGCTAATGTTTTATCTTTGGTTAAGCAGCTGGGGCGACGGTGGCTCGGTATTCTAGCCGTGGCCATAGGCTATATCATCGTGGCCAAGCTCAGTTTTCACGTCGTGGGGCAGAGAGGGGGTGTACTGCCTCTCTGGCCTCCAGCAGGCTATAGCCAAGGCCTTGTCCTGCTGACCGGGGCGGCACTAGCGCCAGGGATCACCTTGGGGTCGCTAGTGCAAACCCTCACCTCGCCCGAACACACCTGGCACAGAGATATTCTTGCGGCTGTCAACAACACCCTTCAGCCCCTGCTTGGCCTCTGGTTACTGCGCCGGGTAAACTTTGCTAATCCGCTGCACCGCATCAAAGACGTCGGCGCGTTAATTGGCCTAGGAGCGGTAGCACCCGCTACCCTGAGCGCTACCCTCGGCGTGACCTATTTTTTACTGATGGGCAAGGTGAGCAGTGCTGACTACGGTGCTGCCTGGTTTAGCTGGTGGATTAGTAACGTTGCCGGGGTAATTGTGATTACCCCGCTGATAATTACTTGGCAAACTGGAATTCGACAATTTCGCAGGTTTTATGCCCCACCGCTGATTGTGCTGTGGCTGGGGATACTGACGATGCTCAGCTGGTTTGTATTCTACGACCCAACTCGTATGGCGGTAGCACCCTATCCGCTGGAATATATTCTGTTTCCGATTGTGATCTGGGCAGCCCTACGGCTTGGCCCTTTGGGTGCAGCCCTAGGCACTGCCACTGTTACCGTGATTGCCATCTGGGGAGTTGTTCAAGGGGAAGGACCATTTTTAGCCTCTACTAGTGATCCTGTACAGGCGGTGCTGTCGTTACAGGCCTACATTTGCGTGTTGGCCTTTACCACTTTAGTTTTGGCGGGTGTGGTGGCCGAGCGTGAGCAGGCTCGACAGGCCCTGCAGGAAGAAAAAGAAAAATCAGAGCAGTTGTTACTGAACATTTTGCCCTTGTCGATCGCCACCCGGCTTAAACAGGGGCGCAGCACTATTGCCGACCACTTTGCCGAGGTCACGGTGCTGTTTGCCGACATTGTCGAGTTTACCCAGCTCTCTGAGCACCTCAGTCCCCAAGATTTGGTGGCGCTGCTCAACGATATTTTCTCCCAGTTTGACCAAATGGCCGAGCAGCACCAGCTCGAAAAAATCAAGACCATTGGCGATGCCTATATGGTGGTGGGAGGCATACCCTACGAGCGCGATGACCACGCTCAGGCGGTGGCCGATATGGCCCTCGATATGCAGGCGATGGCCCAGGCTTTTGGCGATCGCACTGGCCAGGATTTTCGGCTGCGAATTGGCATTAATACGGGGCCAGTGGTGGCCGGAGTGATTGGCACCAAAAAGTTTATTTACGACCTGTGGGGCGACACGGTCAACACCGCCAGCCGTATGGAGGCGTTTGGGGTGGCCGAGCATATTCAGGTGACTGAGACCACCTACCAATGCCTCAAAGACACCCACGACCTCGACCTGCGCGGGGAGGTGTGGGTAAAGGGCAAAGGCCACATGCGTACCTATTTTCTGCGGCAAAAAAGCCTGGTAACAGTAGCCCACCCTGCCCCCAAACTCGCCTAAAGGGCTGGCTTAAAGACAGAGTTAGGGCTAGCCGATTGAATCCTTTGAGGACAATTCTAGCAACGAAAACACCCAAGATTTTTGCTTTCTCTCAAGGGCGCAGGCCCTGCGCCCCTACGTGGGGGTATCTTCTTTCCCGGAAAACTCCTGAGCCAAACTATCGCGGTATTCTCCAGCCCATCGGTAGCAGATTCCCGCTGGAGTAACGTTGGATACTTCTAAATTCTCCAAACTGCATCTTTCACCATAATTCCGGTGGCCCAGCCGGGTATGCTAAACCTAATTGGAGTTCCTCTACGGGTTGGCCTTCGCCCGGCCTGTTTCATTCAGCATCCTGTGTTACCTTCCTGAGTCTATGACTACGGCTAAGGCATCTTCCCCGGCGCAGCCTGCGTCTTCGATTTCCGCCCAGGACGCCATGTTGGAGAATATTCTTGGGGTTGCGATTTTTGACTTCAGCGGTCTACCCCAGCAGTATTTCATTACCGCCGACAACGAAAGCACTAGCTGGGTACAGCTGGTGTTTCAGGCGCTGGGGCTCAAGTCTCTGCTGATGTCGTCCCTTAAGCTGGACGGCTTCTCTCATATCGGCATTGAGCTAGAGCAGCAGACCGCCATTGTGGTGCGCACCAAAGAAAAATATGTCGCCCTGCTGCTGCGCCAGCCGCTAACATTTGCTACCGCCCAAGAGAGCGATCGCTTTAGCCACTGGGTACGTCAGTTTGAGCGTCGCCTGCTGCGCGAACACAGTCGCTTTGTACCCGCTTAATCACCGGGCTAGGGCAAAAAACGATCGAGCGCGGCCTTCAGCTCGGCAATTTCTTCTTCGATGTTGCCGTCTACAGCGGCGCGGCCAATGCACTCGGTTAGGTGCTCATCGAGAATAATCCGGGCAACGCGATCGAGTGCTCCTCGCACCGCCGCCACCTGCACCAACACGTCGGGGCAGGGGCGACTTTCCTGCACCATAGTCTTAATGCCGCGAATGTGACCCTCAATGCGGGCCAGCCGGTTAACGATGCGCCGCAGCGACTCCGGATCGTGCACGTGGGGGTGAGCGACGCTGTCGGCGGTGATGTCGACCTCGTGCAGGTGGGGGTGGGGGTGGGAGCTAGGGTTATGCAACGGCTGTACGTGACTTATAAAGAATTTAAAGAGTTGAGCAAGGCTTAATTAAGCTATCGACTAGTGGAGTCGGGCGGGCCTAGGCAAAAAACGCTCCAAAAATGCTACTGAAGGGCAGAGAAGCCTGATAAATCGGCCAGGTCATCGAGGGACTGCACTCCTGGGTACAGCTGACCGTCAATTTCCCAGGTGGGATAGCCCTCAATGCCCTTCTGCTGGCAAAGCTCGGGCTGAGGGTTATCGCCATCGGCGGCGCATTCCACGTAAGGCAGCCGATCGACAGCATCCTGAAACATGGCCTTTTGGTCGGCGCAGTGGGGGCACCAATAAGCCCCGTACATCACTCCGCCTTTAGCAGACAAATGCTGGGCAAGCTGGGCTTCGTAACTACTGCTACCGGCATCTGTAGGATTGGGGCTGCACCCAAACGTCAGCAGTACTGCCAGAGCGAGGCTACTTAGCCCCACAGCCCGAGGCCAGCGCCGTAATGGGTGAAACTGAACCATAAAACTCATCCAGAATGCTGAAATTAAGCTCAACACAATAGGCCGCTTGCAGGGAGACGCGCTGCTGCTCCCCTAGTGTAGCGTCAAGCCCTTCAGATGGGCCGCCAAATGAACGCCCTGAGCTGGGGGCCCTGAGCTGGGGGCGTAGAGTTCCATCACTCGGGCTAGATCGAGCCGCGACTGCGCCCCCAGCCCCAGGCTAGACCGATGGCCGTGGTTGAGGTGATCAGCGGCGGCGCAGCCAATCATCGCAGCGTTGTCGGTACACAGGCTGAGGGGTGGAAAGACTACCCGCAGGCCGTGTACCTCAGCCGCCTGCTGGAGCTGCTGTCGCAGGCCGCTGTTGGCCGCTACTCCCCCTCCCACCGCTACAGTGGTCAGGCCGTAGGCCTGGGCACAGGTCACCACCCGTCGAGTCAGGCTGCGGGCCACTGTAGCTTGAAAACTAGCGGCTATGTCCGCGACGGGCAGCGGGTCTGTTCCCTCGGCTTTAAGTTTTTCGACCAGCCGCAGCACCGCCGTTTTTAGCCCGCTAAAGCTTGAGTCGTAGGGGTGAAAGCCCCCTCCCGGCAGCGAAATATTGCCCTCGGGCAGCGGAAAGGCTTTTGGGTTGCCCGCTTGAGCTAGTTTGTCGATTGCCGGGCCACCGGGGTAGCCCAGCCCCAGCAGCCGGGCCACTTTATCAAAAGCCTCGCCAGCCGCATCGTCGCGGGTTTGGCCCAGGGTTTGGTACTGGCCACAGGCTTTGACATAGATGAGACTGGTGTGCCCCCCCGACACCAGCAGGCACAGGTAAGGAGGCTGGAGATCGGGGTTGGCCAAATAGTTGGCGTAGATGTGCCCCTCCAGGTGGTGCACCCCTACAAAGGGCTTTTGGTGCACCATAGCCAGGGTTTTGCCGGCGGTTAGCCCCACCAGCAGTGCCCCGACTAAACCCGGTGCGCAGGTGGCGGCAACGGCGTCGATATCGACCCAGCCCAGCCCAGCCTGCTCCTGGGCGACGCGCAAACTATCGCCCAGGGTAGCGACGTGGTACCGCGAGGCCACCTCGGGCACAATGCCGCCGTAGGGCTGGTGAATGTCAATTTGGGACGCGACGACGGTGCTCAAAATGGTGCGATCGCGCACCACCGCCACGGCCGTTTCGTCACAGCTGGTCTCGAGAGCTAAGATTGTCGCCATTGGATTGCTGCTGAGAAAGGATGAAAGTAAGCCAGGCCGTAATTTGTAGAGATGTAAACACCCCACCGATCTTAGCTTTACGGCGGTTCGGCTGCGGGTTATTATGACCACCAAGTTGGGTGAATTTTTGTTCAAAAAACTTAACTTTACGTTCAAATCGCCCTAGTTTCTTAGGTAATTAAAAGGAACAGTTTATGCGACGGTTTTTTGCTGTAGCGCTTGTAGTGTTTCTCTGGTTCGGGTTTGCTCCCCCGGCCTCCGCTAGCCTGGCTGGCGACAATGTGGCAGGGCTAACCCCCTGCGGCCAAAACGAAGCTTTTCTAAAGCGGGCTGCCAATGCCAATACCCCATCGGCAAAGGCTCGGTTTGACTTTTACGGTAGCTCCACGCTGCTGTGCGGCAGCGACGGCCTACCCCACCTGGTGGTAGACGGCGACCTGGCCCACGCAGGGGAATTTTTAATTCCTAGCCTGCTGTTTCTGTACATTGCGGGCTGGATTGGCTGGGTGGGTCGGGCCTACCTGATCACAGTGCGCGGTCAGAAGAATCCCGAAGACAAAGAGATCATCATTGATGTGCCCCTGGCCATTAAGTGCTCTTTGTCGGGGTTTGCCTGGCCGCTGGCCGCATTTAAAGACATCGCTAGCGGGGCCATGTTCGCCAAAGAAGACGAGATCACCGTATCTCCTCGCTAGGCACCCCCTCTGCTTACTCCCAGAATTACGCTTCAGGAGAACTAATTAGACCATGGACAACAACCTGCTTCGGTATCTATCGTCTGCTCCGGTGCTAGCCACCGTGTGGATGGTTATTACCGCCGGTATTTTGATTGAGTTCAATCGCTTCTTTCCCGATTTGCTGCTGCATCCTTAGGGAAAGACCTCGCTAGGCAGTCCTGCATCAGGACCCTGCGAAAACTCTCTGAGAACGCTTTTAAGATGGTTTTTGGGGACTTAACGGCTTCTAGAAACCGTCTTTTTCATTTGCTGTGACCTTGTTTGAGTTGGAGAAACCCCTATGACAACAGACGCTATTCAGCCCGCTGGGGATCCACAGATCGGCAATCTAGAAACGCCGATTAATTCCTCTGGATTTTCTAAAGCCTTTATTGGCAACCTGCCAGCCTACCGACAGGGGTTATCACCCCAGCGGCGCGGTCTGGAAATTGGTATGGCCCACGGCTATTTTCTCTATGGCCCCTTTGCTTTGCTTGGCCCCCTGCGCGATTCTGAAATTCCTGGCCTAGCCGGGCTGCTCAGTGCCGCCGCCCTGATCGTAATTTTGACCGCCTGTCTGTCAATTTACTCCGGTGCTGGCGTCAACACCGCCGTAACCAAGACCACCACCCCCTTCACGCCTCCTGCTACCCTCGAAACTAATGAGGGCTGGAGCGAGTTTGCGGGCGGCTTTTTAATTGGCGGTATTGGTGGCGTTACCTTCGCCTACCTACTGGCGACCAATATGCCAATTTTGACCACCCTGGTCAGCGGCGGCCACAGCTAGGGTTCACCCTGTGATCTCTACAATTTGAAAAACACCGGAGTGGTATGGATCGCGATCCATGCCACTCCGGTGTTTTCGTAAAGACAGTCTACAATGGCCCGATCGCCTCGACGGCGGCCTCTATCGCCAGGGCTACGTGGGTCCAGTGGGTGCCGCCCTGGCAGTAAACAATGTAGGGCTCTCGCAGGGGGCCATCGGCGGAGAGTTCTGAGGTGCTGCCGTCGATGAACGTACCGCCTGCCATCACTAGCTCGCTGTCGTAGCCCGGCATGGCAGCGGGGACGGGTTCTACGTAGGCATCAATGGGTGAATGCCGCTGTACGGCCTTACAAAAGGCTATCAACTTCTCCGGCGAGCCCAGGCGAATGGCCTGGATCACATCGCGCGGGGCACTGGGGGCGGGGTTAACGGGATAGCCCAGAG
Organism: Nodosilinea sp.; assembly: GCA_049646445.1. Classification (GTDB taxonomy): domain Bacteria; phylum Cyanobacteriota; class Cyanobacteriia; order Phormidesmidales; family Phormidesmidaceae; genus Nodosilinea. The sequence goes on from JBARVV010000084.1 coordinate 19,168, forward strand.
CCGCAAAGGTGGAAGCTAGCAGGTAGTTGCCCTTCATCGCCTCGCCCACCATTTGAGGGGCTAAAAACAACCCCTGATACAGCAGCCGATTTTGGTTAAGGCTGGATCCGCCGCTGGCTCCAATGCCTGGGGCAGTTAGGCGGCAGGCGGCGGCGGCCACCAGATCAGCTCGACCTGCTACATAGCCACCGGTAGGGGCAATCGTGCCGCCGGGGTTTTTAATCAGCGACCCGGCGACTAAATCGGCCCCGACAGCGGTGGGCTCACGATCTTCTAAAAATTCGCCGTAGCAGTTATCGACAAAACAAACAAGGTTGGGATTCTGACCTTTTACGACACGTACGATTTTTTCGATTTCGGCAATGGTGAGAGTCGAGCGCCAGCTGTAGCCACACGATCGCTGGATGTGTACCAGCCGGGTCTTTGGCCCAACTGCGCTAGCCAGAGCAGCCCAGTCGATCGCGTTGGCGGCGGTCAACGGTAATTCTCGATAGGACACCCCAAACTCTGCTAGGGATCCCTGGCCTGCGCTGCGTAAACCAATCACTTCTTCCAGGGTGTCGTAGGGGGTGCCTGCCACCGCTAGCATTTCATCGCCGGGGCGAAGGACGCCGTACAGGGCACAGGCGATCGCATGGGTGCCAGATACAAACTGCGATCGGGCCAGAGCCGCCTCCGCCCCCATCACGTCGGCAAACACGCGGTCAAAGGTGTCGCGCCCGATGTCGTCGTGGCCGTAGCCAGATACACTACTAAAATGGTGGCTCCCTACCCGGTGCCGCCGAAATGCTGCCAGCACTCGCTCTAGGTTTTGTTTGACCTGGGCGTCAATCCTATAAAAAATCGGAAGGAGGATAGATTCTGGCGGCATCTTCGGGTTTGATTGTTGCAATGGTTTAATTTTTTCGTTAAGAAACAGGGGTCATCATTTTCCCCCACATTTACTCTGCTCGAGCAAAATTTTTGTCCAAAGTTCTTGTTCGGGCATCTGTCCAAAATTCTGAGACTTTTGCATGACTGCTGTAACTACTGAGCGTTTGTCCCGCGATTGGGTCACTCTCCTGTTTATGATCGCCGTCCACAGTGTTGCTGCTTTGGCCTTTTTGCCCGGCAATTTCTCTTGGGCTGCGATCGGTGTGGCGCTGCTGCTGCACTGGTTTACCGGCTGCCTCGGGATTACCCTGGGCTGGCACCGCCTGATCTCGCACCGCAGCTTTACAGTGCCTAAGTGGCTAGAGTACTTCTTTGTCTTTTGCGGCACCCTGGCCTGCCAGCACGGCCCCATCATGTGGGTGGGCCTGCACCGCCATCACCACGCCTATTCTGACCAAAGCCTTGACCACCACGACTCTAACAAGGGCTTTTGGTGGAGCCACATGGGCTGGATGCTGCGTGACGTGCCGGCGCGGCATGATGTTGATCGCTTCATCCGCGACATCAAAGACGACTCGTTTTATCTATTTTGCGAAAAGTATTTTCTGCTACTTCAGGTCGCTTTGGGGGTTGTGCTCTATGCCCTCGGCGGCTGGCCGTTCGTGCTGTGGGGAGTCTTTGTGCGCCTGGTAGTGGTTTACCACTGCACCTGGTTGGTCAACAGTGCCACCCACAAGTTCGGCTACCGCAGTCATGAAACTGACGATAAATCGACCAACTGCTGGTGGGTAGCCGTGGTTACCTACGGCGAGGGCTGGCACAACAACCACCACGCCTACCAGTATTCGGCCCGCCACGGCCTCAAGTGGTGGGAAATTGATATGACCTGGATGACAATCCGTTTTCTAGAAATGGTGGGTCTGGCTAAGAAAGTGAAGCTGGCTGGCTCGGCAGAAAGCTAGGTCTAGCTACAGACAAAGCAAAAAGGATGGGGCAAGCTGGTTGGCTTGCCCCATCCTTTTTGTTTTTCTAAAGACCCCCTGAATAGGCGGGGCAAGGATGTCTATAGAACCCTGACCCAAACAAACGACTACGGCCCTTAGATATCAAGGTCTTCTAACTTCATGCGGGGGCCGTAGGTTTCGATAAACTCGCGGCGAGGGGCAACGCGATCGCCCATCAAGATCGTAAAGATGCGATCGGCCTCAGCGGCGTCTTCGATCTCCACTCGCTTCATGGTGCGGGTGGTGGGATCCATGGTGGTCTCCCACAGCTGCTGGGGCATCATTTCGCCGAGACCCTTAAACCGCTGCACCGTGTAGTTGGCGTTAGCCGGAAACTCGTTGGTAATCAGGTTTTGCAGCTCGCGCTCGTTGTAGCAGTACCAGTGGTTGCGGCCCCGCTCCACCTTGTAAAGGGGTGGGCAGGCGATATAGATGTAACCCTGATCAACCAGGTCGCGCTGGTAGCGGTAAAAGAATGTCAGCAGCAGGGTGCGAATGTGAGCACCGTCTACGTCGGCATCGGTCATTAAGCAAATGCGGTGGTAGCGCAACTGCGATGAGTCAAACTCTTCGCCACGAATACCCATACCCAGGGCGGTAATCAGCGCCTGAATTTCGGTGTTTTTGTAGATTTTAGAGTCTTCGGTTTTTTCAATGTTGAGAATTTTGCCCCGCAGAGGAAGAATGGCCTGGAAGCGGCGATTGCGCCCCTGCTTTGCGCTGCCGCCCGCCGAGTCGCCCTCCACGATGAAGATCTCAGACTCGCTAGGGTCACGGCTGCTGCAGTCGGCCAGTTTGCCGGGCAGCGTAGACGACTCCAGCACCGACTTACGGCGTACCAGTTCTCGCGCTCGCCGGGCGGCCTCGGCGGCATTAAAGGCCTGAATTGCCTTCTCTAGAATGGCGTCGGCCACGTTGGGGTGAAAGTCGAGATACTCGGTCAGCGCTTCGCCCACCAGCGAATCGACGATGCCGCGCACCTCGGTGTTGCCCAGCTTGGTCTTAGTCTGGCCCTCAAACTCGGGGTCAGGCACCTTTACCGAAATAATGGCCGTCAGCCCCTCGCGGATGTTTTCACCAGCCAGGTTGGAGTCGGCGTCTTTGCGCTTGTTGCGCTTGCGGCTGAAGTTGTTGAGGGTGCGGGTCAGTACCGCCTTTAGTCCCTCTAGGTGGGTGCCGCCGTCGATGGTGCGAATGTTATTGGCAAAGCCCAGCAGGTTGTCGGAGTAGGCATCGATACACCACTGCAGCGCCGCCTCTACCTGTACCCCATCGCGCTCGGAGGAAATGTGGATGATTTCGTCGTGAATGGGCTGCTTGTCGTGGTTGATGTACTGCACATACTCGATGATGCCGCCCGCGTAGTGGTAGGTGGAGACCCTAGGCTGAGCGGACTTAATCACATCTAGGCGGTAGTCGGTAAAAATGACCTGAATACCCGCGTTGAGGTAGGCCAACTCTCGCAGCCGTCCGCACAGGGTGTCGTAGTCAAACTCAGTGCCGTTGTGGAAGATTTGGGTGTCGGGTAAAAAGCTCACCGAAGTGCCCGTACGCTCTTCGGCAATTTTTTCTACGGCTAGTTCGCCGATGGCCACACCACGCTCAAAGCGCTGCTTGTGCACCTTGCCCTCGCGCCACACCGTCACCTCAACCCATTCTGAAAGGGCATTCACCACCGAAATGCCCACGCCGTGGAGGCCGCCAGAGACCTTGTAGCCGCCGCCGCCAAACTTACCGCCAGCGTGGAGCACGGTCATCACCGTTTCGAGGGCCGACTTGCCGGTGCGAGGATGAACATCGGTGGGAATGCCGCGCCCGTTGTCGGTAACGGAGACCGAACCGTCGGCGTTGAGGGAAATATCAATGCGATCGCAGTAGCCCGCCAGAGCCTCGTCTACGGAGTTATCAACAACCTCGTACACTAGGTGGTGGAGTCCACGAGGCCCAGTGCTGCCAATGTACATGCCTGGGCGCTTGCGGACAGGCTCAAGCCCCTCAAGCACCTGAATCTGTTCAGCACCGTAGTTGGTTGTCATGTTGTACGCTCCAAAAATGGGCCTAAGGCCACCCGACTACCCAGCAGACTAAAATACTAGAAAATTATAGCACAAAGCTGCCACAGCGGACTCTAGAGCGGCTTCAGACGAAGAATGAACCAGGGATGCAACCATCAAATTTTCCTCGACTAGAGTTATTGCCCCACAGCAGCACGCTTGATAGTTCAATTGTATTGTTTTTGCTGGTGATTGGCGGTGCCACCGCCACCGGTAAGTCATCCCTGGCGATCGCTCTGGCTGAGCGTTTGGGCAGCGTCATTCTCAGCGCCGACTCCCGACAAGTATACCGAGAGTTTGATATTGGTACCGCTAAACCTTCGGTCTGCGATCGGCAGCAGGTGCCCCACTATTTAATCGATATTTGTGCCCCCACCGAAACCCTGACGCTGGCCCAGTATCAGCACCAGGCCCAGACGTTAATTCAGCAGTTTCACCAGGCGGGCACCTCGCCCCTGCTGGTGGGTGGCACTGGCCTCTATATTGATGCGGTGGTAAAGGGACTGCGCATTCCCCCGGTTGCGCCCCAGCCTGATCTGCGCCGCCAGCTCGAAGCGCTGGGCCAGCCCTACTGCTACAGCCTGCTCCAAAGTTTAGATGCGATCGCGGCTCAGCGTATCCATGCCAACGACTCGGTACGCACGGTGCGTGCTCTGGAGGTGTTTTACGTCACCGGACAGCCGATGTCAGCGCTCCAAGGCGAGGCGATTCCCAACTATCCTGTGCTCTACCTGGGCCTCGACTGTGACCCTCTAGCCCTAGAGCGTCGCATTGCTCAGCGTACCCAAACGATGCTCGATGCCGGGTTTGAAGCAGAAGTAACGCATTTGGTAGAGACGTATGGCCCCGATCTGCCCCTGCTGCAAACCCTGGGCTATGCCGAAATGCTGCGTCACGTGCAGGGGGATGTCTCTCTAGCGATCGCCCAGGCCGAAATTGTGCAGCACACCCGCCAGTTTGCCAAGCGCCAGCGAACCTGGTTTCGAAACCGAGCAGCGGTGCAGTGGTTTGATGCCAATGCTGAGGATTTGGTAGAGCGGGTATGGGGGGTGTTGGAGGCGTGGGTAGAAGCTGAGGTAAGGAAGGGGCCAGGATGAGCAAGCTGTCTATCCCTACCCCGCCAGCCGACTCATCCTCCTATCGTCCTCATTTCCGCTCTATCTGCCTATAGTTCTTCGTCGGCTAAGTCGCGCTCTTCTACCGTTAGCTCTAGGGCGATAGGTTCGGCCTCTTCTGCCGCTGCTTCGATCAACACCGGCTCGGCTTCGACCTCATCCTGCTTGACTTCCAGGTTGAGGGGAATGCGCAGGGGTTCAGGCTGCTCCTGCTCCTGCTCCATGACAGGCAGCGACTCGACTAGGTCATCGAGGGGTCGAGGAATCACCATGACGGCGTGAAGCTCGCCGATGCGCTCGGCCTCGTGCATACCGGCTTCGATCGCGATCGCCACATTCGGCAGCGACCCCCGAATTAAAATCGTGCAAAGTCCTTCGCCAATCGCCTCGTGAGACATCAGCTGCACATCAGCGCTCTTGGTCATCGCGTCGGCGGCCCCCACCATGGCCGGGAACCCTCGCGTTTCGAGTAGCCCAATGGCCTGGCTACCCAGTTTGCCCCCGGCCTCACTGCGTAGCTCATCCCAGCGAGCGCAGATGGGCAGCACCGCCTCCAGGTTGGGCAAGGGGCGGGGAATCAAGGTTGATGAGACAAACTGACCAAACTCCTGGGCAGTTTTGACTCCGGCCTCGACCGCCATACGTACATCGGCAACGCCGCCTCGCACAATCGCGGTGCAGTGGCCACCGCCGGTTTTCTCGTAGCCCACCAGCAGTACATCGGCAGCTTTGAGCATGGCGTCGGCAGTACCCACAACCGCCGGAAAACTCTCCGTCGACACCATACCCAGAGCAGCGCCTCGATACTTATCGCGCCGCTGAGCTTCCGTAGGGCGGGGGGCGGGTGTTGCCAAGGTCAGCCGCTTGAGCGCACCCGACTTGAGGTCGAGGGGCGAGGCTAGTTTGCCGTCGGTTTGCATAGGGTGCCTCTGCACAGGGATGTCTGCTTCTCTATTCTACGACTTGTCTTCTGGGCTAGCGCCGTTCAGAGCCTGCCGATGGGGAAATAGGGTTGTCAGTAGACGATTTACCTGAGCTTTGCCGTAGACTGACGAACTATTCAGGTTGCTGCCATTAGAGGTATTGCTATTAGAGGTATTTTTGTTGGAAAAGCCATTTTGAGCATTCTCAGCCTGGCTACTGGCATTCTGGCTACCATATATAGCGTTCCCGCTAGCGACCTGGGCGTAGTGCTTCGCTGAAAAGGCTGCGCCAATGCCAAACCCGCCGTTAGCAGAATTCGGCATCTGCGCCGGGCTGTCTAGTTGACTTGGGGATTGACTCGGGGATTGACTCGGATCTCCCACCAGAGAGCCCGGCGCTACAACCTGAGAGGCCCCCAGGGCAGGATTAATCACCGTGCTGTTCGAGCCAATGCAGGTGTGCTGACCGACTGAGCCGTGGCCGACGATCAGTACGCCGCTGCCTAGGCTCACTCCGGGCTCAAGCACTAAATCTCCATGACGGGCCTGCACTACGACACCGGTTCCCAGGCAGACCCCCGGCGAAATTACTAGGCGGCAGCCTGGGGCTGCCCCCAGCAGTACCCCAGAGGCCACAGATACCCCCGCAGCCAAATCCACATTCCCTTGTATATGGCCGCCTGTAGACGGGTTAATGGCCTGGGCGGGTACTGCCACGCTCAACGATCTTTACCACCTTATGGGAGCCTTAAACACGATGTCAGGGGCGCTAACTCAAGGGCGCTGGATAGTAGTTTCAAGCACGCGCTTCTTCACCTTGGGGTCAATGCCAATCAGGCGCACGTAATGACCCGAGTGATTGCGTAGCTGAGACTCTAGAGCCGCTAGTACGTCTGAAGTCCGGTTGCCTTCGAGAGCACCCCCGTTTTGCCATGCTCCACTGTGATAGCGGCGTACGTCGGCATGCTCTAGGCTGAGCCGATAGCCCTGATTTACTAATTGGTTGACCTGCTGCACCAAGTCTTGGGAAAGCCCCCCCACTGGTGCCGAACCATTACCTCTAGGCCGATCAAATCGATTGGATTGAAAGGCACCGGGCACGGCTGAGGCTGGCGTTGGAGAAGGCGTGGATGGAGATTGGTCTCCCGGCCGCTGAACGGTCAAAGGCGTCATCCGGCGTTTAGCTTTGGGATCGATGCCAAAGACACGAACATACTCGTTGGGGTGCTCGGCTACACAATTGTTAATTGCGGCCATCACGTCGCCCTCGCGGGTGCTGGTCATGGGGGTACAAGACTGCCACACGTTGCTGCTGTAGCGACGAACATCGGCATGTTCAGCGCCAATGTGGTATCCCTGGCTGAGCCACTGACGCACCTGTTGAGTCACATCGCCCGATGCCCTAAAAGAACCGCCGTTAGAATTTGGCGAAGAATAGGCAGAGTTGGAAAAGTTAGATGAACCAGCCGAGGGCGAATTCACAGTCGCTGACCGGCCGTTGGGGCGCTGAATGGTGACGGGGGCAATGCGACGTTTGGCTTGGGGGTCGATGCCAAACAGACGTACGTATTCGCCTGAGTGCTCGGCAAGACAGCGTTCGAGGGCTCCAAACACTTCACCTTCGCGGGCCGACTGGATGGGTGAGCAGGTTTGCCAAACGTTGCTGTTGTAGCGGCGCGCATCGGCGTGTTCGGTGCCAATCTTGTATCCCTGGCTGATGTACTGCCGCACCTGTTGCACCACCTCTGGGGACAGAGGCCCCCCGGAGGTCGCCGCCGCTGGAGCCGGACGATAGGCACCGTTGCTAACAGTCCTAGCAGTCGCTGCTACCGACACGCCGCCGCTAACCGCCACAGGTTTGCCATCGGGCCGCTGAATGGTGATCGGGGCGACTCGCTGCTTGGCTTTGGGGTCAATGCCAAACATGCGTACGTATTCGTTAGAGTGCTCAGAAAGACAGGCTTCTAGGGCAGCCAGCACCTCAGACTCACGGTTGGATTGAACGGGGCTACAGGTTTGCCAAACGCCACTGCGGTAGCGGCGAGAGTCGGCGTGCTCGGTGCCAATGTTGAGGCCCTGGGCCAGATACTGACGAGCCCGTTGGACAACGTCGGGGGGTAGCAGTTGAGAAGTCATAGTGCCAAATCCATCACGTTCGTTTGAGTCTGCTGCGCGGGAGGAGGAAGCGGAGCCGGTCGACTCGCGCCAATCGGTCGGGGTCGCAAAGCCCGACGTTTCTGAAAGCTCGTTAACTAAAGCCCGGTCTACAGGGCTTACATCGGGCAGGCTGTCGGCCTGCTGCTGCTGAGTAATGACCGCACCAGAGGGCACTAGTTTACCCGGCGGTACGGCCACATCCTGCACTAGGGCATGCATCATCACGATGCAGCCAGCCCCCAGACGAGCGTTGTAGAGAGTCGAGCGAAAGCCAACGAAGCAGTCGGAACCAATATAGACCGGGCTCTGTACCAGGACTTTGTAGGTCAAAAAGGCGCGATCGCCCACCCAAACGGCATAGGCTGCGCGATCGTCGCCCAGCACTCGCCCCTGGGTACGGCCATAGATCGTTGTACCCTCCTGCAAAACGCAGGCCGAACCCAGCCGCACTGTGGCCCCGGGGTCGGCCTGCACTGTGACCCCGGCTGCCAGCATGGCCCCCGAGGTTACCGTCACCTGCCCGTGCACCTGGGCCAAAGGGTGAACCCGCGATGCCAGTGCCGTCTGGGTCGGAGATGCCGCTGGTGTGCGGATCGCCATTGCTACACATCCTCCAAAAGAACCCTTGAGCGATCGGGCTCTAAACGCCCGATCGAAGTAGCCAAAGAGCTAGTCTAACCACCATCCAGCCGGACCAAACCGATCTGGAACGTCCCAAACACGTCTATATCTCTACATAACGCCCAGAGTAACGCCCCAAAAGCGCTTTAAATGCGGTTAGCCAAAATCGTCCCGTTTGTTGTAGAGATTGCCGCTGTCGAGACTAACGGTGTCGACAATCGCAATTACGGCTGCATCTACAGGTCGATTTTCGTAGCCGTGGCGCTGGCGGGCCCCGCTGCCCTGGGTAATCAATACCCATTCGCCAGGACCAGCCCCCACCACATCGGCGGCAACGGTATAGTCGGGCAGCAAGTCGCCTGTTTCGCTAATTAGCTGCACCAGCAAAAACTTCACGCCACTCAAGCTGGGTTCTTTACAGGTGCTGACTACTGTGCCACGAACCTTAGCCAAGAGCATAGCGACCTATCTGCCGTAGGGGCGGATACCGCTGACGCTCTCTCTAAATTGCTCTACCGCTTCGGTGTAGCGAATGGGCAGCACAAACTCGAGGTTTTCGTGGGGACGGGCAATAATGTGGGTAGACAGGACCTGACCACCGTTAACTCGCTTGACATTCTCAATGCCAGCAGCGACCGAGGCCTGAACCTCAGACACATCGCCACGAATGATGACGGTAACGCGCCCGCTGCCAATTTTTTCGTAGCCCACCAGAGTAACTCGGGCCGCTTTTACC
>JBARVV010000085.1:0-6354 GCA_049646445.1 Nodosilinea sp.
AGGAGGGGGCGATCACCGACTACGATGAAGCGATTCGCCTTGACCCCAAAAATGCCATCGCTTACCAAAATCGCGGGAACGCCAAATATGACTTAGGAGATAATCAAGGGGCGATCGCCGACTACAACGAAGCAATTCGCCTTGACTCCAACTTTGCTAACACCTATGCCAGTCGCGGGATTGCCAAATATAAATTAGGGGATAAAGAGGGGGCAATTGCTGACCACGACGAAGCCCTGCGCCTTGACCCCAACAATGCCTATGCCTACCAACATCGCGGGAATGCCAAACGAGACTTAGGAGATAATCAAGGGGCGATCACCGACTACGACGAAGCTCTGCGCCTTGACCCCAACAATGCCAAAAGTATAAAAGCGAGTGCCTACACTAATCGTGGGTGGTTGAAAGAAGGGCTGGGAGATAAGCAGGGTGCAATAGCGGACTACACCGAGGCCATTTGCCTCGGTATCAATGATGCCACAACTTATTATAATCGCGGTAGAGCTAAATATAGTCTAGGAGATGGGCAGGGAGCAATTGCCGACTACACCGCAGCGATTGGCCTTGACCCAAACAATGCTAATGCTTACTATGCTCGCGGCCTTTCCAAACAAAGTTTGGGGGATAAAGTAGGAGCCTGGGCTGATTTTCAAGAGGCTGCGGGTCTATATAAACAACAAGGCAATACTACGTGGGAACGCCATGCCTTGAATCAATATCATCACCTGCTATGAGTTCTTAAGGCTTAACTGGGCCAATTCAAGGTTGAAGTGCATCACCTACTCAAAACCGCTTTTATTATGGGATCTATCACTAGACCCATAAGAGTTTACAAGGCCTACCGTTACTTGGGCATGCAATGTTTTCTGCTGTGGTAATAATTGCAAAGACTAGCAGCGGCTCTGATTCAGGTTGATGCACTTCAGATTTGAATCTGCGTTGTAAAAAGCCGATTGTCGATATAAATCAATAGCGGGCTTCTTTACGAGGTTGTTTTGCGGCTGAGAGACTAGTACCGAGTGGCAGAAATCCTCCGACTATCGTCGCGCAGGCGTCTCGCCTGCGGCAAGCCAGAGGCTTGCGCGACAGTGGGTAAATTTATGCCGTGAAGTACTAGAAAAGTTAGGGTAGGCTTGGCGAGCTCTCAACTGAGAGCAGATGGGCAATTGTTGTCGTACCCTAGAGCTCTAGAGCTTGGAACGCAATTGCCTGATCAATCTGGGTCGTCCCCCGCAGGTTGCCGGGCAACCTGAAACGTTTACGCTGCCCCTGTGCATCTCGCACCGCGCCAAAGGGAGGGTTAGCAATCACCACGTCATGCAGACGTTCCGGCTGATACTCCGCCGCATCCCACTCCGTGACGCGTTACCCCTGAGCCCGCAAGTCAGCGGCACGATCTGGATTGAGTTCATTGACGGTCACCTGGGTGGGGTCAGTTCCCACTAGCAATGCGCCGTGCCCAGCCGAGGGTTCGTAGACGGTAGTCTCTGGGATAATGCCCGCCAGGGTAGAGGCCAAAAACGCGATGGGAATCGGCGTGCTGTAGGCTTGCTGCAACACGCTGGTTGAGGAGCGGACATTCAGGGCTGGCTGGCGATCATGTAGGTCAACCAGCCGATCATAGGTGTCGTGAGTTGTGGCCGAGGTCTGGAGAATCTCCTGGGCCGTTCGCACCACCGCCCCCTCCACCGCTTCATCTACCTGCTTCGCCAGCGCCGTACCGGGGTTGACTGGCGTGCCCAACACCAGCGCCGCCTGTTGTCGGGCGGCGGTAATCGTCGTAAACCCTTCACCCCCCAGAAAATGGGATGTGAAGTGGTTCACCATCTGCTGTTGGGCCTCCTTTGCCATTCCTACTCACCCATGGCCATGCCTACGGAGCGGCTGCGTTGTCGGCTGTTCAGGGGTGTCACTTTTGCCGGTTGGTGCATCTGCAAGTCCTGGCTGAGTTCGCGGTCAATGAACCGGAAATAAGCCACATCCTTAGACGTGAGATCAGACTTAATTCTGCCGTTGTCGATGCTGAGAATCTGCCCCCGCTCTCCCGCTTGAATTTTCAGGCTGTTGGGGGTCTCCTCAATCCGGTACTGGCTGCCCCCTTGGAAGACCCGCTTGCCCTGCACGTTGGGGCGACTACCGGTGACATCAAGCAGTTTGCGAGCGGTTTTCGCCAGCGCCAGGGCAGTGAGATCGCGGGTGATGCCCATGTCGCCCGCTGGCGCGAGGTTGCCCAACTGTCGCACCCGCATGGGGGGCTCTGGGGACAGACCATCCACCCCCTGAATCTGAATTTGCTGGCGGGCTTTTATAAAGTCGGCCTCTTGGGAGGCCACCATATCGTTTTTGAGGATGTCCAACCCCCAGCGAGTTTTGCGAGCCGTCATCAACTCGATGCCTTCGCGATCTGAGACGGTGACCATGCGGCCCTTGGAGCTGACCACGTAGTTCTCCGCCACATAGAAGCCTCGACCAGGGCTGTAGGCGGTGCCGTATTTCTGGAGCAAATCCACCGCCGTAGAGGCCACCTGCCGACTACGGATATTCGCTGCCAGGGCTACCACCCGTTCGGTCAACTGCTGAGACGAGCGCCGCATCACCCGAGTGGTCTGCTGCATCCATTTCTGGGTGGCTTTTTCCACCACCTGCTGGTTCTGGCGCTCCATCACGTTGAGGATAGAGACCACTTTGGGAGAGGCCATGGCCAGAGGCTGAGCCGCGACTTGGGTGGGTGCAGGCTGGCCAGCGGGTGGTAAATTTTGTGGTTCTACCGAGGACGGGGCAGGCTCGACCTTCTGGAGTAGGGACACCTCGGGTTCCGCTACCGCTTTGATCTGAGACACGGGCATGGAAGCAAGAGACACAGCAGCTCCGACTCCAGGCGGAGCTGCTGCTATTGGATCTTCATGGGAGGATTCCGCCTGAGGCACTTCTGCCTGACCAACTGGCTCTGGCTCTAGCCGGTTGGTCTCAACTGCCCCCTTACTCATCCGGTAAACCAGCTCATCTCCGACCTTGATGTTGATCGTCCCTTTAGCCCCAGTAGTTGCTTCAGCGCCCGCCTGCGGGGGCGCATCTACCGCCGCCTGCAGCAGCTTCAGCGTATTGGCATTGAGTTTGTTGACGGGGTCTTTATCGGCATAGCCTTCGCGGTAGACAATCTCACGGCCCATCTTGATCTCAATGGGTTCAGCGATGGGATGGGGCAAATCCACGGCATCCCCAGGCTGAGCATCCTGTGCTTCAGTTTCCGGGTCTTGCTCCTTCTGTCGAGCCGTCTGGAGCCGCTCGCGCAGCATCTGGATAAAGACCTGTACAGCCTCGGCGGTCGATTGAGCCGTGGCCGCTGCCATTTCGCTAGAGGCCAGGGTGGTATGAGCATAGTCCTGCTCAATTTGTTTTGCTTCTCCGGGATTCACTACGGCTTGCATGGTTCCTCCTTTAGGGGGTCTAGTCCTTCTAACTCCATCAGGGGCATGATTGTGATGCGGTTAATCACCTCCAGCCCTTGAACCGAAAAGTAGGCGGTGTCGCCATCGATCAGCCACTCCACCAGGGTTGGCGTATAGTCAAGCTCCACATCGGCGCACTGTGCATGAATCCGGCCATCCCGCCAGTGAAACACCGTCACATCGTCGTACAGCAACTCAATCTCGCGGGGCACGTAGTCCGCACCCAGGGGCGGCTGATCTAACACCAACGCCAGATCAGCGGCGATGTTGGGGTAAGCCAGCAGGGCGGTGACCGTATCCACAGGCAGCTTCGCCCGCAGGGTCTGCGCCAGCATGAGATCGGGGGATTGAATCGTTGTTGTCATCGGGGTTTCTCCTAGAGCAAACTGCTGTATTTATCGATCAGGCCAGCTGGGTCGGGGTAGGCCGAGTTGACCGGAGCTTGAGGCTCCGGCAGCATCGCTTCCACCATCTGCCGTCGCTTTTCTAAATCAGCGGCAGTGGGCATCCGCTGAGGGCTGCGGCGCACCAAGCGAGCGTGGATTTTGGCCCACAGAGCTTCGCTCCCCTCACTGGCTTGCACATCGGCCTTGGGAATCTTGATTGCCTGCTGAATCGGGATGGCGGCTTCCCCTCGGGAGGTAAAGCCGGGATTGATCAAGATGCATTTGCCCGGCGGCAGGCGGAGAAACTGACTGGGTTCAAATAGCTTGCGGGTGCGCTCCTGGTCGGAGATGGTGGTGCTGGATTTGCCGCCGCCGCGATTGCGCGATTTTTGCTTGTGCTGGATTTCTTCGTCCCCCAGGAAGTCCGAGAACATGCGGGCCGCTTCGTATTCTTGGGGGTTGAAGACCGCTTTAGTAGCGCAGGCTCCCAAGATGGCGCGGGCCAGCTCGCGACCGTAGGTTTTCTCTAGCTGCACCAGGTTTTGGAAGCCGAGAATGACCGCCAGCCCATCCTCCCGGTTTTCGTTTAGCCACTGCACCAGGGTGGGCAGGTAGAGGGTAGGCAGTTCGTCAATGGCGACAACTAACGGATCTTGCCGACGCTGCGCCACATTGCGGGTGACCAGCATGTGCAACACCGTAGCCACCAACGGCCCCACCACATCCCGTCGCTCCCGATCCATCCCCAGAATTAACAGCTGCTTGCCGGTCAAATCAAGGGGGATAGACGTTTGACCACAGAAGGCCCCCAGTACCCCTTCTTTCATAAAACGGGTGAAGGTCTCGCTGGCGCTGCCCACGATGCCGCTAGCGGTTTTCTCGGCATCCTTGACCCCAATCAGCTGGTTGAAAGACACCCGAATCCAGCTGTTCATGCCTTGAGCTGCCGCTACCCGATTGCCTAGGTTAGTCAGCCCCAGTACGGCTTGGGCGGTCATGATGTCAGGGTGCTGGGTGGACTTGGCTAGCATCAGCAGCGCCTCTGTCAGCTGATCGCCAGCGGCGGCAAAGAAGCCATCTTCGCTGCTCTGGGTCATCAGCCGAAAGTTCTTGTTGAGTACCGTGGCGATTTGCCGCGCCATCTCGGCATCGGACTCGCTGCGGAGAAAGTCGATGGGGTTGCACACCTCGGATTCTGGGAATCCAGGGGCTAGCACTCGCACGTCGTAGCCCAGCTTGGCGGCATAGGCGGCATGGCGAGCACTTTGGGTCGGGTACTTGAAGTCGTACATGGCCACCGGCAGTCCCTGGTCAAGGGCGGAGCGAATCAGTGGGTCAATGACGCTGAAGGTTTTGCCGGAGCCTGGCCCACCGCAAACGGCGATGCCCCGCTGAAGGTCGGGCAGGTATAGAGACCGAGCATCTTGCTTGCGGGTAGGCTTGCCGATATAGAGCGAAACCGCGTTGCGTTTGCGCTCCTGAATTTGCCGCACCGCACGCTTGCGGGCAGCGGCTTTCTCGGGGCTGCCACCAAAGCGGCTGGTGGCGAGCTTCCCTTTCTTGCCTTGGCTCATCAGCGAGAAGGCGGCAATCAGCACCGCGCAGCCGAGCAAGGTGAGCCCCTGGCGAGACTGGAGTGATGTCACTAGCTGAGAGATTGACTGAGTAGAGGTGGAATCCACCTGACCCAGAATTGAGGGGTGTTCGGTGTAGTAACGCATCAGCGCAGCACCTCATAGCTATTGGGCGGTAGCTCAATGCCCAGTTGCTCTAGCGCCCAGAGGTATTCCTCAGGAAACTGGCTGCGGGTGCCCTCGGGGGCCGCTGTCAGATACTCGGTTAGCTGCTGCTGGTAGGCGTCGCGTCCGCCCTGTTCTTGCAGCACTTGGGTGTAGCGCTGGAGGGCTAACTCACGAGCCAAGTTCAGGGGGATGTAGTGACTCAGCACCGGGTCATCCTCCGGCAGCAGAGACCGGCAGGCGGCTTGGGTGTCCAGGTAAATCAGCACTTCTTGGTAGGTCTCGCCTTCCCCGGCCCCGATTAGGAGGTAGCTGCCGGAGGTCGTCTCCACCAGGCCCCAGAGTTTTGTGGCTTGGGTCTGGGGGGGCAGGCAGTCGTAGACCGCCTCTGGAATGGGGTCTGACGCCCGAGCCAGATTGAGGCCCACGACAGAGATTAGACCAATAAGCAGGAGACACAGGCCTGCTAAACCAGCGAAGACAGTACGGTTAAGTCTCATCGCTACACTCCTTAACTGAGATAGTTCATAGGGTTCTGGGGCTGGCCGTTCTGGCGCACCTCAAAGTGCAAATGCGGCCCCGTTGACCAGCCGGTGCTGTTGGCGCGACCAACCGGATCGCCTTGGGCGATGATGTCGCCCGCTTGCACAAAAAAGGGCGTTGCTGAATGAGGGTATGAATCTAGGCTGGGACAGGCACGTCCCCAAACTTGAGGTAGTGCAGTAGCAAACGGATCGAGTGCTTCAGCATATTCACGCACTTGGAATAGCACAAGGTCTT
>JBARVV010000086.1:0-6027 GCA_049646445.1 Nodosilinea sp.
ACCGCATTCGACGCAGATGTGATTTTGCTTACCTTTCTTCTTGCCGTTCTTACGGATATGAGTAGCTCCACACTCAGGACATTGCATTGCAGATTACCTCTGATTCATACCCTCATTATGCAACGCCCAAAAAAGCCTTGTAGATGGGCGTAGTAGCTCTCTAAGCCACCGCCGTGATTGACGATGACGAGCCTGCCGTAGCCACTGGTGAGGGAGCCGCTGATGCCCGCGAAGGTGACCTGCCCGCCATCAGCCGCTCGAATAAGGGTGCCGGTGGGGGTGCCAAAATCAGTGCCGCTGTGGAGACGGCGATCGCCATGAATCGGGTGCGTGCGATAGCCAAAGCTGCTGGTGATGCCATAGCCCGGTGCGGGGTGAATGAATCGTCCAGTAGCAGTCCCTGGAGAGCCTGAAGCTCTGGCGACAGGTGCTGGGGTGGGTTTGGGTTCTCCAGTCTGCGGGTCAATCCCTTTCGCCGTAGCGGCGTCGGCTGAATCGGTGGTCGAAAGGCCTTCTTTGATTTGGCCTAAAAAGACCATGCCTTCTTCCTGCACCGGTAGCCAGGGAATGGGGCCAATGAAATAGGGAGTGCAGCCCAAGTCCACAAACAGGTTGCGAACGCACATGCGAAAGTACAGCCCGGTTTCAGCGGTGCCGGAAGCCTCATCGGTGTCAAGCACCGCCACCTTGAACGCATTGCCAAAGGGATGGCGACCGGTAGGTTCAACCCCACCGTTGGCAGCAGCCAATGCCCCACGTCCGCCGCGCACCTGCTGGTACTTGCCGGAGACCCACTGGGTACCTTCCACCAGCGTGGGCTGCCCGATTTCCAGGTGGGCGCAGTCAGCCTCGCAGGGGACATTGAACCCTTCCACATAGCTGCCGCTGATAGTGTTGGTGCGATCGCCTTCCGCCGCGCCAAACACCACATCCACCTGGCCTACCACCACACCCTGCTCCACGATGGGGTTGGGGAAATTGGCGAAGGGGACATCAGCGAGGCCGGGCACCTGGCCGATAACGGACTGCTGCCAGTCGCGGAAGCGTTCCAGCGGAGCCTCAATCAATCCCGGAATATCCGCCAGCCCATACTGCTCTAGGTTGAGATCGCCCAGACTGAGCGACGCTAAGGCTTCATCTTGGAGCACCTCGGCGATCGCAGTTTGTGGATCGACTTCTCCCTTGAGTAGGTCGGCGATCGGGGCCACAGACTCTACCGGGCGATTGGCTAAATCAGGAACCGCCTGCACCAAGTCCCCTAGAGTTTGCCAGGCCACCAGGGCAAAATCTGCCAGCCGTAGGGCAGGCCAATCCAGCCCTACCAGAGCTGCAATCTCGTACAGCGAGAACTGCTGAAGTTGAAAGCTCTCCTGAAAATCGCCCAGCTGCATGTACTGGTCGGCGGTTTGTCCGGCCTGCCAGACCCGCGACGGGTCGTAGCCCAGCAGACGGATCAGATCGGCTGGAGCCTCGAAGGAGCCAGACTCCAGCACCGCTGGCAGGGTGCGCAAGGTGATCTGCACCCAGTCAGGCTTAGTGCCTAAAATCTGATCCTGAATCACCGGCACTGGCGAGCCCGTTTGGAGACTGGAGTGGGCCGGTTGCACTCGCCAGCCATGGAGCGCGATCGCCCAAATGAGAACAAAAATTCCGATCACAGGCCGCCATGGCCGCCTGCGCCTGAAAAAATATAAGGTCATGGCTTTAACCTGAGTAGAGAAACTAGAGAGCGGTAGAGTTCAAAGGCGGGTCATCGCGGGCATTGGCCCCCCACTGCGCCAGTTGGGTGATCACCTCAGAAGAAACCCCAGCTTGCTCGGCAGCAGCAGGCACGGCGAGGCCACCCTGGGCCAGCCGCAAAAAGGTTTGTAGCCGGTTCCACAAGTCCTGGTTTTGAGCGATCAGTCCTCTGGATTCAGCCACCTGGAGCCCTCGGCGCACATCCCCTGGCCCCAATAGTGGGTGAATAGGGGAGGTGGGGTTGACCACGACGGTGTGGTAATCGGGCTCGCCCGTACCAAAGGCGATGCGAAATTCGTAGAGGCGGCGATCTCCTCCAGCCGTCTCAGTGATCACCGTCAGCAGTGTGCCGCTGGCCCTGGGCAAATTCTCAAAAGCCAACCCTTGAACCCGTCTCAGATGAACGACGGAAGGCCGCCCAGAGACACAGCCTGATTCAGCAGCGGTGGGGCAGAGCGGTTGATCAAAATCCAGGGCCACTCGGGACGGATCGTCGATCCACACCCGCACGATGCTTTCGTTGGTCGGGATAAAGCTCAAGTTGGTGCCATAGCCGGGCCACAGGTGAATGACCGGGGCCTGACTGCCGGTCAATCCTTGGGCATGGCTGGCAGAAACGGAATAGGCTGACTGAGCTTGGGCGGGGTGGGATGAGATACCTGTTAGAGAAAGCGCCCCAATCACAATCCAGGGTGTCCAAGGTGTTTTCATAGCGCCACCGTTTGATTCACGTACAGTTCGACCTCAGTGCCGGTTGGCAAATACCAGACGACAGGTCGATTCAAGATTTCGTTTAGGGCCACCTGATTGCGTGCTTCCATCTGCCCTGATAGCTGCTCAAACGCGCCTTCGAGGATTCCAGCTAGGAGGTTGGGCTCCCCGGTGTCTTGGGTGATCGCGCTGCTTCCAACAGAGGTGATAACCGAGGAGGTCTTGGGACGATTCACTAACCCTGCCGCCCGAGATAACCCAGCCATGGCCGCCATCGTGGCATCCATCCGGGCGATGTCCATGCCTGGGTCGTCATACTTTCGGGCTATCAGGGGGGTGCCCTCCACCCCTCGCAGTTGAATGGTTCCAGCGGACAGCGGGATTTCTTGACCGGCCTGAATGAATGAGACCACCGCCAGCTGCACCAGGCCGCTGTCCGCTACCGATGTCACCTGTGCCACCAGCGAAGTTTCTGCTGGTAAGCCGATCTCTCCGTCGGCGGTCAGTAGGGGTTCGATCAACTGCACTACAAACTGAGGACTGTCTGTCTCCGCCGCCCAGATTAGCGGCGTCTCCAGTACAGCTTGGGCTTGGGTGCCGGTCAGCAGCAGGGGCGATGTCGGGGGTGATGCCACCGGCTGGCCTTGGAGAATGGCCGCTTCTTCGGCATGGTTAATGTCACGGGATGGGGATGGTGTGCTGCCTTGAGCCACTGACGCAAGGACTGGCGTTGGAGTCGCCGTGACTAGCGGTGCAGAAGGTTCCTGCTCCAAGGGACTACCCTGTCCGTAGCTTCCCAAATGGGACAGCGCTAGCCATCGTTCCGTTGGATTGACGGCGGGTTGGGGCGCAGATTGGGAAACGACAGGGCGGGCTGAAACCGCAGGGGAGACGGGGACTGGTCGAGGCGGTAGCGGTGCCGGAGCGGGTCGCGCTGCAACAGGCTGGGGTGGACGTGCCGGGGGGGGAGGAGCGGGAGAAAACTCTGGGGCTTCTCGGTCAGTTGGAACTTCAGGCTGAGCCGTTTGTTCTTCACTAGCCAGAGCCTCCAGTTCGGCCTGCTGCCGTCCCATTGCTAAGTCGGTAAGCAGTTGCCCCCGGTCATCGGTAGCACTCAGCTCGGTTTCCTCGACCATAGGTTCTGGAAAATCGGCTTGCACCTCCTCAGCCGGTGGAGAGTCATTTTTCATCACCCCGCTGGTGAAGACCGCTAAAACCCCGATCACTAAACCCGTTCCAGCGGCGACAACATCCAGCTTGGTGAAAGGGTTAGCCGCCAGGGATAGCTTGGGCTTGCGATCGCGTAAGGCCTGCCCGTCAATATCCTCAGCATCTAGAAGGGGTTCTGGATCAGAAGCAGCGACAGTAGGTGCAACCAGATAATCAGCCGCCTGTTCTTCGGTAGCGCTAGGTTCTGGTAGGTGGAGCCCGACTAGGTCGGCCATCTCTTGGTCATCCCACAGATTGTTCGGTGTCGTCATCACAAGTCCTCCCGTTCAAGTTCACGGATGGCATAAATTTGCAGGCCGGTTTGGCGAATGCTGTATATGGCCTGCTCCAAGGGGGTGTCGCCATCGGGCACGGCTGGCGCGGTGACCGCCTCGACAAACACCTCCCGGTTAAAGGGAATCGCCTGGCCCAGGGCGTTGGCATCGTTAAAGACATAGAGATGGGCGACCACTGCCACCTTCCAGCGGCCCTCCCCAACCACCTCAGGGCTGCCGACGTGGTTAATCACCATCACCACCTGACTCGTGCCGGTGAAGACCCCCGGTGGGGTTAGTTCGGCTACCCGCTTCAAAAAGTCCTGGCGGAAGTCTTCGGAAAAAGCAAAACTGGCCTGCCAACTGGCGGTGGCAATATTGCGCCTGCCCCGTTCCACCTCAATCGGTAGGCCAGGGTCAGCCCTGGGCTGGCTGGCCTCTTCTGCGGTTGTCGCAGGCAGGCTGCCGCTCCAGTTGAACATCAGCACCAGGGTGTCGTTGACAAAGCGTCGGATCGTCTCTGGGGTGCGCTCCCGAGAGCCCATGGTGGCGACTCGAATCGCCTGTCCGTCCTGCATGTGCACCAGGGTGGGGGCATCCTGGCGGCTGAGGCGGCTCAAGGCCCCAGCCTGGAGAAACAAAACCACCAGCATCACCAGCTGCAACCCTACGCTGCCTAAAACAAACAGGGGTAGGTAGTTTGTATTGCGTTTCTCAATCAACTGCACCATGGGAAATGTCCTTGTGAGTGAGGTTATCGACGCACGCGGTAGGGCCGACGTCGGCCCGAGTAGCCAGGGGCACGGGCGATGCCACCCATGGCTCCCGTCCCCGCAATCACCCCAGCAGTACTGGTCAGGGCTCCAAAGACCGTCATGCCACCGCCCGACGCCAGAGCCAGAGAGAGAATAGGAGCCAGCAGGCCGAGAAAGAAAGGGGCAATCAGCGGGTGAGAATCCCCGGCATTCAGTACCGCTAAGGAGACCAGGCCCGAGAGGATGTTGAAGCTGAGTTTGGCGATCGCCAAAGAGAAGAACCCTGTGAGCCAAGCGAACAGCGGTTTGGCCCCCACCGGCAGCAACGATCCGCCTACGGCGAGCGGCCCTAGGGTGGCGGTCAGCAACAAGGAGGCTTCAATCAACCACTGAAAAGCAATGTGCAGCGCCATCAACAAGCCTCGGGTCACGGTCTGAAAGCCTGAGCCCATTAGCGCCCCCCCAAATCTCAGACCTGAATCGAGGGGATTATCCCCGGCTTGGGCTGCCTCCAATGCACGGGACAGGGCGTTGGGATTGCCGGTTCTGGCGCGGTAGTCTTCGATAAACTCGCGGGCTTCAATCGCCGCCAGTTCAATACAATTCGCCCGCTCTTCGGGGTTTTGCAGTTCATAGCACTGGTTGCGGCGCTGGATAATAGTCTGCTCGACTGACCCCTCCAAGACCGCCGCCTGATAGGCCTCTTGCAGGCGAATATCAGCCGCCGTGTAGGACAAGACATCCTGGTTGACCTGGTTGATGTAGTTGCGGATGTCCAGGGTGATAGCCGCCAGGCGATCGCCATTATTAGAGAGCAGCACAATCACCAGCAGTGGCCAGATGAAATCGGCGTAGGCGCGGCTGCTTTCCCCTTCCACCATCTGCCGCGTCCACTGGGTCATAAATAAGAGCAGTGTAGCCACAGCGAACAAAACCCCCACCCGAGCCAGGGCAAAGTAAAGGCCCCCCTGAAGCACGCTCTCCCAGAGCTGGTTCCAGCTTTCAGCCACGGCTTCAGACGCGACAGCGCCGCCCTCAATGATGTCGGCAGTGTCGCGGGGTAACTGGGCGATGGGTGAGACAGGCCAATCCAGCAGCATGGGGGTTCACATCCAAATTGACGTCATGACTAACCGACGTCTAGAACAAACGGGCCTGGGCACTAATTTGCAGCGTGTCGAGGGCATTGCCCAATTCTTGCAAGCGACGGGCCTTAACGGGTGACAACGCACCTAAAGCGCTTGCTGCATCAGAGATAGAGCATAGAAACCTCGCTGAAAATAGCGCTGTTTGTGGGGTTTAAGTGCTATCAGTTGGAGCGCCCAGTCGGCCCATAA
>JBARVV010000087.1:0-29015 GCA_049646445.1 Nodosilinea sp.
ATTTCTCTATCCAAACAGGCGATGAAGGCCATTGAGAACCGATTGGAACGCAACCCTCTGCTGCCCAAATGGGACATTCTTATTCGTCCGGCCTAGACGGTATATTCTTTCCCGGAAATCACCTAAAGTAAGTTGAAAATAAGCAATTGTAATGTCGCAAACCTTTAAGCAAGGAGACAAAGTTTCCTGGAACACAGCTCAGGGGAAGACGGTTGGCAAAATAGTGAAAAAGCTCACCTCTCGTACTGAAATTAAGGGTCACACCGTAGCTGCATCTGAAGATGATCCTCAGTACCTGGTGGAAAGCGATAAAACCGGCAGCCAAGCCGCCCACAAACCCGATGCCCTAACCAAAGAAAGCTAGCCTAAATGGCTTGGCGGGCTAGCTGCTGGCGAAATTATGACAAAACCCCGGAGTTCTTAAACGGAAAGCCAGCTGTTTGAGCTTTCTATGTAGAACTCTGGGGTTTGAGGTTTTAGGCGGTGGCTTAGCGACCGGTGGAGCCAGGCAAAATGGGTTGCTCGACGGCTTGGCGGTAGATTTCGGTCTCTTCGTTAAATTCGATGGGCAGCACGGCCACTACGTTTTCGTGGGGGCGAGGGATGATTACCCAGGTTTCGAGAATGCCACCGGGAGTCTTTTCGGCGGCTTCTACTCCAGCGGCCATAGCGGCTTTGACTTCGGAGACATCGCCACGAATGTTGATGCAGAAGCGGGCGCTACCGGCCCGAATGTAGCCAATCAGCGTAACGCGTCCTGCTTTCACCATCGCATCTGCGGCGGCTAGCACCGGGGGAAACCCTCTGGTTTCGAGCGACCCGACAGCCTGTGGCATGGTTGTACTCCTGGAAAAGTTCTGTGGGTAAAAAATTCAACCTTCATTGTACGGGCCAGCGGTATCAACCTAGCCGTATCGAATTATTTAAAGACTACGGGAAGTAGCAATAGTAGGCCTCATGCCCGGCAGGGCCTACACCCGAAACGGTTCTGAGGCGGGAGTAAACCCGATGGGCAAGATGGCGTCAATATTGTCGGTGGGGTTGGGGATGATCACGTGGGTGGTAACTTCGGCTAGGTTGGGGCAGGCATTGGCGGCAACGAGGCCCGCTTCTATGGCTCGTTTGACTTCAGCGATCAGGCCTCGCACCACCACAAACTGTCGTCCGCTCTCAGATCGATCTTGCACTGAGATGGTGACGTTGCCCGCTTTGACCATGGCATCGGCGGCGGCCAGCACCGCTGGAAAAGTTTGGGTTTCAATGACGCCGACGGCAATGGCCATGGGAGATCTCCTGAGGTTAGGTGAGTTGAGTGTTTAGCCGCGCTCAACACTCAACTATAACTTTATACCTTGATGCCGCTGGGTTCTCCGGCGGTGGCGATAATGCGATCGCAGCCCGATTCTGGCTTGGCCCAGTCGCAGTGGCAGACTTTGGGCTCGCCCCAGCACAGGCTGAGATAGAGTTCGGTGCGGGTGGCGGCGAGTTCTGCCCACTCGCTGGTCGCAATGCGCTGTTCTACCTGCGCTAAGGTGGTGGGCTGGGGCTGGGTGCCGGCCATCCACAGGCGCAGATCTGCGATCGACTCTCGCCAAAACGTCAGCATGGCAGGGCGGGCGGCTACCAGCACTGCCTTATCGGCGGGAATGGCGATCAGCTGGGGGTGCAGCTCGGGTACGCGCAGGCTGCGTCCTGCAAACTGGCACGTATGCCAGACCAGCCCTGAAACTCCGTGCTGGTGCTGATAGTCGTGGATTTGGGCGCGAAAGTCTTGAATCGCAAACACTTTGCTGAGCTTGTCGACCCCGATCGCTTTAGAAATTACCGGGTTATCGACGCGATCGGCGGAAGACAGCACCACCCGTTCGCCCTTCCAGGTGGCGCGCAGTTCCTGATCGAGAAAGTCCAGGAGTTGTTCGGTGGTGTAACTCATGGGCTTATCTTATCAATCCCAACTGAGCAGTTTTGTGCCTAGCTATAGTTTCCCAAGCCGTTCTATCAAAAGAGCATAGATGCCTTCGGCGTTGGCGGTTTCGACTACGGTGGCGTTGGCGGGAGTGGTGGCAGGTGGGTAGGGGTTGGCGACCGTGCGCCCGATGCACAGCGAACCCTCGGTCTCAACCCCTAGCCGCATGGGCCGCCCAATAAAGAGATCGGGGCGTAGCAGGTAGGCAATTACGCAGGGGTCGTGGAGGGGGGGCGCGGCTAGCCCGTGGCGATCGCAGTCGATCTGACCGTAGAGGCGCAGCAGATCGGCGGCGGTTTTGCCCACCGGGGTGCCCAGGTTTTCCAGGGCCGCCAGGCGATCGGGCGTGGTTACTACTTGATGGGTCACATCTAGCCCCAGCATGGTCAAGGGCAGACCCGCATCGATCACGACCTTGGCGGCGTGGGGGTCAACGTAGAGATTGAACTCGGCGGCAGGGGTAATGTTGCCCGGCCCCAGCGACCCGCCCATCATAATGACGCGATCGATGCCCTGGGCAATATCGGGACACTGAATCAGCGCTACGGCTACGTTGGTCAGCGGGCCGAGGGTAGCCAAGGTAATGGGGGCCGCAGCGCTGGTGAACTGGTCGATTAAGTAGGCGACAGCGTGCTGACTCTGCAGCGGCATGGTAGGTTCGGGCAGCAATCCCTCCCCTAGCCCGGTGCTGCCGTGGATATCTTCGGCGGTCGTGAGCGATCGCAGCAGGGGCCGGGGGCAGCCCGCGTACACGGGTACATCGGTGCGCTGAGCTAGATGGCAGATGCGGCGAGCGTTGGCTGCCGTTAGGGCCAGGGGCACATTGCCCGCCACG
The DNA here is from genome assembly GCA_049646445.1 of Nodosilinea sp. Taxonomy (GTDB): domain Bacteria; phylum Cyanobacteriota; class Cyanobacteriia; order Phormidesmidales; family Phormidesmidaceae; genus Nodosilinea. The sequence goes on from JBARVV010000087.1 coordinate 2,802, forward strand.
GTGGTAATGCCCAGCAGGTCAAACTCATCGGGGCTGGCAAAGGCTAGCAGGAGCGCGATCGCATCGTCGACCCCAGGGTCGCAGTCAATAATCAACGGTCGCGGGGGCATAGTCATTTCCGAAGGTCTTTGTATCTAAGCGTTGCGGTGTTTGGCAATCACGATTTGAGGTGGCACAGCCCAGCCATTCGGAGCCAAGAAGACTGCTCTAAAATGGGATAAGTCGCCATCTATGCCCCCAAGTTAGGAGATTGCCCTTTTGTCTGCAGCGTATCGTCTTAAAGCTTTTATGGTATCTGGGCTGAGCCTGCTGCTGGCTACCGGCTGTGCAGGCAGCTCGCTGCAAGAATCTCTAGAGGCTGATCCGCAGCTGCAAGATCGGCCCGTATTTGAGGAAGAAGCCCCCGAAACCGCCGCAGTCGAAGCCGAGGAGGATCCGGCTGAGGTTGCAGAGGTCACTCCAGACCCCAGCTCTACTGACAGTACAACCTCGCCCCCCCGCGTCAGCAACGCCACCGCCCGGCTGGATCAGGTGCCCGACGACCTGCGCCCCTACGTGCAAGACTGGCTGGCCCTGGGCATTGTCGAAAACGCCGATCGCCAAAACGCCAGTGACGCGGCCATCAAGGCCGACTTTGAACCCAATCAGCCGATTAGCCGGGGTGAGTTTGCCCACTGGCTACTCACCGCCAACAACGAATTTTATGCAGATGCCCCGGCCAAGCGCATTCGCCCTGCGACCGCTAGCACCACCCCAACCTTTCAGGATGTGCCTGCCGCCCACCCCTACTTTGCTGACATTCAGGGGCTAGCAGAAGCGGGCATTATTCCCAGCGCCAAAACCGGCAACGCTACTGCCGTTACCTTTCGCCCCGATGCGCCGCTCACCCGCGAAACCCTGGTGCTGTGGAAAGCGCCCCTAGACTCCCGCACGACCCTGCCCACCGCTACTACAGAGGCTGTAACTACCGCCTGGGGCTTTCAGGATGCCGCTAAAATCGAACCCCTGGCGCTGCGGGCGGTGCTAGCCGATTACCAAACCGGCGATTTTGCCAACATTCGCCGGGCCTTTGGCTATACAACGCTGTTTCAACCTCAAAAAGGGGTTACCCAGGCCGAGGCCGCCGCTGCACTGTGGCGCTTTGGTAACCAAACCGAGGGTATTTCTGCCGAAGACTTGCGTAGACAGCCTTCATCTCAACCAAGTTCCTCGGAATCCGGAAACTCTACGAACGCTCTCTAAATTCTCTCGTTGAATCTTTTTTTCCATCCTGGCCTTTTTTTTCATCCTGGCCCTATTGCCTCAATTTCCCCACTTCCACAACTCACCTCCCTACCCACTCACTCCCCTGCTCCCCTACTAACCCCCCACAAGCGATACTCCCATTCCAATAAATGCCAGTACCCCCGCCACGATCATGATGACGGCGGGCATGGCTTTGCGAGTTTGCATCCAGCGGCGAATGAAGATGAACACCAGGGCCGCCGTTACCCCCATGGCCATACCTGCACCGCCAGGAGAACCGGCCTGCCATAGCCAGGCCCCCACCAGCAACAGAGCAGCGCTAAACAATCCGCTAACCAGCGACACCTGGCTACGGGCCTGGGCATAGCCAATCAGGCCGCCGATCGCAGATAGGGCAGCGTAGGCGATCGCATACAAAGCTCCAGTGGGCATAGCAGCTTGTAGAGTAAGAACACCATCAGGCTAGCGATGTTTTTGCGGCTGCACAACCCCAACAGAGGGTCGAGTACGCGAGATTGCGGGGCGCGATCGCGGCGTCACTCCTTTTTTGCCGGTCAATACTGTCCAAGCAGCACATTATTGAAGCAATGCTCAACTGCTTGCTAAGCATTTTATGGCATCTACCTAAAGGTGGAGATTATTCAATTTATCTTCAGGAAGATAATAGTGAAGGCAATATAAAGATGAGAATATTCTCATGACCCAGCCAGAATGGCCATGTTAACTTCCTATTGTGGAGCTTATAAAGCGCTTGCAATTTTTTGTAAGCCTTGCAAAAAAGCACTTCTTGGTATTACCTGTAATCCTCCGAGAAACGATAAAAAGAATCTCTTTTACGTTAGATTGGCTTCTGCTGAGTAAAAAATTGCGCTAGTACGTTGCTTTACTCAACTTTTTTCAAAGTAGATACATATTCTTAGGAAGCGCAGGTCCATGAATTCCAGTTCAGGTAATACATCAAGGCTGCCCAGTCTTTCTGTTGTTATTCCTGTTTACAACGGTGGCGAAAATTTTCGCCGCTGTCTCGATAGCCTCAAGCAGTCTAGTCGGCAACCCGATGAAGTCATCGTGGTGGCTGATGGTGACACCGATGGTTCGTGGGAGATGGCCAAAGACTCTGGAGCTAAGGTCTTTCGCTATGATTCAGCCGGTGGGCCCGCCCGCGCTCGTAACCAGGGAGCCAAGATGGCTCAGGGTGATATTCTGTTTTTTATCGATGCCGATGTCACGGTAGGCCACGACACCATTCTTAGCGTTGAAAAAGCCTTTCAGCAAGACGTTAACCTGGCGGCACTGATTGGCTCCTACGACGACCAGCCAGGGGCCGAAAACTTTCTGTCGCAGTACAAAAATCTATTTCATCACTACACTCACCAGGTGTCTTCCGAAAAGGCTTCGACCTTTTGGGGAGCCTGCGGGGCCATTCGTGCCGATGCCTTCAATGCCGTGGGCGGGTTCGATGAGCGCTATAGTAAGCCCTGTGTTGAAGATATTGAACTGGGTTATCGGCTCAAGCGGGCCGGTTACTCCATTCGCCTGTGCAAGCACATTCAGGTCAAACACCTGAAGTGCTGGCAGCCCGTCTCGCTGCTGCGAGCCGAGATTTTTTATCGCGCTCTACCCTGGACTGAGCTTATTCTCAGCCAAAGCCAGCCGATGAATGACCTCAACCTCGATCGCACTAACCAACTCAGCGTTGTGCTGAGTTGGTTAGTGCTGGGGTGCCTGGTGGGCGGATGGGTCAATCCCTTTCTGTGGATTGTTGCGATCGCTACCATGATTGGGCTGTTAGTCATTAACCAGCGGGTTTATCGCTTCTTTTGGCATAAGCGGGGGGCGATGTTTGCCCTCCGAGTTATTCCCTGGCACTGGTTATATTTTCTCTATGGCGGTGCAGCTTTTGCCTACGGCACGGCGACCTACCGATTTCGGCAATTTTCTACCTCTGCAAACTAGCTGGCGCTCGCTATTGCCCAGCGTTTATAAGTGCAGCTATCCTGATTTTTGGAGTTAAATTTAATTTAATGGAAAATTCACCTGTAGTGATCATTGGTGGTGGTCCAGCGGGGCTAACCGCAGGCTACGAGCTAATGAAGCACAGTAAAAAGTCGATCGTATTAGAAAAAGCCGATAAAGTCGGCGGTATTTCTCGTACCGAAACCTACAAAGGCTACCGATTCGATATCGGTGGTCACCGCTTTTTTACTAAAGTCGGTGAAGTACAGGCAGTTTGGAAAGAAATTTTAGGCGATGACTTTATTCAAACGCCGCGAATGTCGCGAATTTATTACGATAACAAGTTTTACGACTACCCACTAGCGCTGATCAAGACGCTCAAGAACCTTGGCCCGGTCACTAGCGCGCTGATTCTCTTTAGCTACCTCAAAGCCAAGGGCCGTAAGTATATAAACCCTGGCGCTGAGGCCGAAACCTTTGAGGAATGGGTGATTGACTGCTTTGGTGAGCGGCTCTACCGCATTTTCTTTAAGACCTATACCGAGAAGGTCTGGGGCATTCCCTGTAGTCAAATTCGGGCTGACTGGGCGGCCCAGCGAATTCAAAATATGTCGCTCAAGCAGGCAGTAATCAACGCTGTTTTTGGTAGCCAAAACGCCAAAAGCCTGATTAAAAAATTCGACTATCCTCGGCTTGGCCCCGGCATGATGTGGGAGCGCTGCCAGGAGCTGCTCGATCGCCATGGTTCGCCAGTACACCTAAATACTGAGGTGGTACGGGTTGAGCGCGAGGGCAGCCGAATTACCAAGGTGGTAGCCAAAAAAGATGATCTCACCTTTGATATTGTGGGCGAACATTTTATTAACTCAATGCCCATTTCCCTGCTGGTGAATCGGCTCGATCCGCTGCCCCCAGAAGAAGTGCTGGCGGCGGCTCGGGGGTTGAAATACCGCGATTTCCTCATCGTGTCGCTTATCATTGATAACCCCGACCTCTTTCCTGACAACTGGCTGTACATTCACAGCCCCGAGTTTAAGGTAGGGCGCATTCAAAACTTTAAGAACTGGAGCCCAGAAATGGTGCCCGATGCCAGCAAAACCTGCCTGGGCATGGAGTATTTTTGCAGCGAAGGGGATGACCTCTGGGAAATGCCCAACGAGAAGCTGATTGAACTAGCTTCGGAAGAAATTACCCGGTTGGGGTTGGGGGTCAAGCCGGAGGACGTGGAAGACGGCTGCATCATTCGCCAGTTCAAAGCTTACCCGGTGTACGACGGTGCCTACCGGCAGCATCTCAAGGTGCTCGAAGACTACATTAAAACCTTTGAGAACCTGCAAACGGTGGGGCGCAACGGCATGCACCGCTATAACAACCAAGACCATTCCATGCTGTCGGCGCTGCTGGCCGCTAAAAATATCGTGGGCGAAAACCACGACATCTGGAATATCAACGTTGAACGCTCCTACCACGAAAACTTTACCGATCAGGAGTGGTCGAAGTTAAAGCCGGGCGATGAGCCTGCCACCGCCAAGCGATCGCTTTCTCAGGCCACCTAGGGAAACTTCGAGGAAGCGTTATGCACGGCCCTGAAACTCCCTTTGTATCAGTCATTATTCCGGTCTTTAATGATGGGGAGCGGCTGCGGCTGTGTCTGGCCGCTCTGGCTGAGCAAACCTACGCGCGATCGCGCTTCGAAATCATCGTGATCGACAATGGCTCTGACAATTTAGATGTGATTAAGGCTCTGGTGTCGAATCACGATAACGCCATGCTAGCCGTAGAGCCAATTCCTGGTTCCTATGCGGCGCGCAACCGGGGGCTAGAGCTGGCTAAGGGAGAGGTAATTGCCTTTACCGATGCCGACTGCATTCCCGCCGCAGACTGGTTAGAGCGAGGAGTGGCGCGGCTGCGCCAGGATCCCAACTGCGGGCAGGTGGTGGGTCGGATCAATCTGTTCTTTGCCGATCCCCAGCGCCCTACAGCAGTTGAGCTCTACGAGAGTCTGACGGCTTTTCCCCAGGAACGGCTGTTGCGCGATCAGCACGGCGGCGCTACCGCCAACGTGTTGACCTGGCGACGGGTGATCGATCGGGTCGGGCCGTTTGACCTTCAGCTCAAGTCAAACGGCGACCTGGAGTGGGGCCGACGGGTGTTTGAAGCCGGATTCCAGCAGGTCTATGCCGATGAGGTGCAGGTAGGGCACCCAGCCCGGCGATCGCTGGACGAACTGTACCGGCGCACGGTTCGGCTAGCGGGCGGCTACTACGATGTGCAGCTCAAACAGGCTAAATCTCTAGGGCAGCGCCAAAAGGTATTTGTGCAGGCTCTGCTACAAAACCTGGTGCCGCCAGTATTTTTTGTAGTCAACGCCTTTGGCGATGCACGGCTTAAAAATCTGGATCAAAAGCTTAAGGTGTCGTTAGTGATGGTAATGGTGCGCTACATCAGCGTCTGGGAAACCCTGCGGCTGAAATTTGGTGGAGTATCCAGTCGAGCTTAAGGATAGACAATGAGAGTAGCATTTTTGGTCGGTCATTTCCCTCGATTATCGGAAACCTTTGTACTCAATCAGATTACTGGTTTACTCGATCGAGGTCATGAGGTCGATGTTTATACCGAGCATATTGAAGGATGGACAAAGGTTCATCCTGATGTTGAGAAATATCGCCTCTGGGAACATACATTTTTGATCAATAGTGTTCCCCAAAATTATATCTGGCGTGTTTTAAGGGGGCTTTGGCTAACTCTAATTCACTTTCACCAAGCCCCTTGGCTAATTTTGCGATCGCTCAATGTGTTTGCCTATGGTGCTCAAGCTGCAAGTTTATGGCTACTTTACTCAGCTATCTCACTGGCTGAAAAACAAGACTCCTATGATATCATTCACTGCCAATTTGGCACCCAAGGCTACCGTGGCGCTACGTTTAAGAGGCTACTTAAGCCAACACCTAAGTTGCTGGTCATGTTTCGTGGTCATGACATTAGTCGTTATGTAAAGGAAGGCGGAGACAAGGTCTATCAAGCCCTCTTTAAAGATGTTGATTATTGTCTAGCTAATTGCAGCTTTTTCCGCCAGCGTGTAATTGATTTGGGATGGGATGCCGAAAAAATATCTGTTCATTTCTCAGGCATAGATGTTAGTAAATTTAAATTTAAATCTCGCAGCCTTAATTTCGATGAGCCGATAAAAATTGCAACCGTTGGGCGGCTGGAAGAAAAAAAAGGTATTGAATACGCCATTCGTGCCTTTGCTAAGCAGATAGAAAAAACACCGTCTATTACCTATTACATTATTGGTGATGGCTCTCTGAAAGAGTCACTTGATGCTTTGATTCGTAGTCTTGGGGTTGAATCGAATGTTCATCTTCTTGGCTGGAAAAACGAAGCTGAGATTATTCAAGTTTTAGATACTTGTCACGTATTTATTGCTCCTAGCGTTACTGCCTCTGATGGAAATCAGGATGCACCTATTAATGTTTTGAAGGAAGCTATGGCTATGGGGCTGCCCGTCATCAGTACTTGCCATGGGGGTATTCCAGAGCTTGTGGAAGATGGTATATCCGGCTATTTAGTGCCTGAACGTGACGTTTATGCTTTAGCAGAAAAATTAGAATATATGATAGCGCATCCTGAGAAATGGCCTGAAATGGGTGAGGCAGGACGGAAATTTGTGGAGCGACATTTTGATCTGCAAAAGCTAAATGATCTGCTTGTATTTCGATATGAACAGATTCTATTTCAAGATCAACAGGAAGATAAAAAGAAGTCTTTGTCTCAAAAAAACACAGTAAGTTTTTCTGAAAAAAGTCCTCTTCGCTCTGCGTATTTTGAAAAATAGGAGTTATTGATGACTGATCCAATTGTGACAATCGTTGTTGTGCCTAGGGAGAGGTTCAGTCCTGCTGAGGCTTCTTTGGAGAGTATCTATGCGCACACCAAATTTCCGTTTAAGCTTGTCTACGTAGATGGTAACTCTCCTAAAAAAGTTAATCAATATCTACAAGATAAGGCTCAGGAAAAGAACTTCCTGATTGTACGGAAAGAGCAATATTTATATCCAAATCAGGCCAGAAACGTGGGTTTTGCCCATGTGGATACGCCTTACCTCGTTTTCATTGATAACGATGTTTTGGTAACTCCTGGTTGGCTTGAGGCTTTGGTCAACTGCGCGGAAGAAACAGGGGCCGCAGTCGTTGGTCCACTGATGTGTCAGCATGAGCCACTGCACACAGAAATCCACTTCGCAGGTGGAGAGTCACACGTTTGGGTCGATAAGACCGGGCGACGACGTCTGCGCGAAAAAATGTATAGTCAGGGCAAAAAAGTAGCCGATGTCCAGCCTACTTTGACCCCGACTGAAACAGAATTGGCGGAATTTCACTGCGTTTTGGTTCGGCGTGATGTTCTCGAAAAGCTGAATGGTCTTGATGAAAAGATGCTCAATACTAAAGAACATCTGGACTTCTGTATGAGTGTACGTGATCTCGGTGAAAAAGTGTATTTTGAGCCAGCTTCGCTGGTGACCTACGTTCCGGGATCCCCAGCTTCTTGGGGTGATTTGCACTACTATATGCTTCGCTGGAGTGACGCCTGGACTTTGGCTAGCTTGCATCATTTGCGGGATAAATGGAAGCTTTCGGAAGATGCCTACTTTACGACTAAGTATAAAAGACTTGGCTGGCGACGCAAGATGACCCTCATTGCTCCGATTATTTTTCGCCTAACGTTCGGTCTTTACAGTCCTAAATTAGAGCGATTCATGATGTGGTTTGAGCACCGCATCAACCGTTATCTGACTCATCGGCATCAGGTGGCTCAGGCACGGTCATATAAGCCATCTCAATCGTCATCAAGCTCAATGCCACCCGCACTGTAACGGCTAGATTGTTCTTCTAAAATTCTTGCTAATGCCTTCTTTTTAAGAGCTTTCAGCTATGCTGCCCGAACTGATTTATACCCCCGATAGTCTGCTGCGTCGCCCCCGGTTTTTGCTGTGGACGATGTGGCGCGACCTGCTAGCCTCCCGCGAACTGGCCTGGAGGCTGATGGTGCGCGACATTAGCGCCCAGTATCGGCAAGCCGCCTTAGGCGTGGCCTGGGCCTTTATTCCACCAGTGGCCATGGCCATAGGCTTTACCCTAGCGAAAGATGCCAACGTCTTTACCGTAGGTGAAACCGATATTCCCTACCCGGCCTTTGTCATGTTTAATACCGCTCTGTGGCAGACCTTTGTGGATGCCGCCACCGGGCCAGTGCAGGCGGTGATTGTCGCTAAGCCCATGCTGGCGCGGGTCAACTTTCCGCGCGAGGCGATTATTCTGGCCAAGCTGGGGGAGGTGGGCTTTAACTTTGGCATCAAGCTGATTTTGATTGTTGGATTGTTTTTGTTCTTTCGGGTGCCGGTGAGCTGGACGGTAATTTTGGCTCCGGTGGCGCTGATTCACCTGGTGTTGCTGGGTACGCTGGTTGGCATCTTGCTGGCCCCAATTGGTGTGCTCTACCAGGATGTGTCGAAGGGCCTCAACATGATTATGGGCTTCTGGCTGTTTTTGACGCCGGTGATCTACCCCGTGCCTACCGAGGGTGCCTTTGGCATGCTGGTGGCTCTCAACCCGGTGGCACCGCTGCTGGTCACCACTCGCGAGCTAGCCACTACCGGAGTGTTGACTGAGGCGATGAGCTTTTGGGTGGTAAGCGGCCTAACACTGGTGGGCCTGCTGCTGACCTGGATTGGGTTTCGCATCGCCATGCCGTACGTGGTTGAGAGGGTAACGTCATAACTATGCTGCTAAATACTGGACCATCAACGGAACCATCTATGGCGACTTCTGCGGCGACTTCTGCACCCGATAGCCTGCCCGTGATTGCGGTGGAGGGGGTATCGAAGAAGTTTTGCCGCGACCTCCGGCGATCGCTCTTCTACGGTGTGCAAGACATTGCTGCCGATCTCACCGGCGGCAGGCCACACAGCGATCGCCTGCGGCCCCAGGAGTTTTGGGCGCTGAAAGACATCAGCTTTCAGCTGCATCGGGGACAGGCGGTAGGGCTGGTGGGCAGCAACGGGGCGGGCAAAAGCACCCTGCTGCGCATCATCAGCGGTCTGATCAAGCCCGATACGGGGCGGGTGCGCGTGCGCGGTCGGCTGGCTCCGCTGATTGCTTTGGGGGCGGGCTTTAACCCCATTCTGACCGGGCGGGAAAATATCTACGCCAACATGTCGATTCTGGGCCTCACCACCCAGCAGATTAAGCAGCGCTTTCATGAGGTGGTCGAGTTTGCCGAAATTGAAGACGCCATTGACGCCCCAGTGCAAACCTATAGCTCCGGTATGGCAGCGCGGTTGGGGTTTGCCTGCGCCATCCACACCGAGCCCAATATTCTGCTGATCGATGAGGTGCTGGCCGTGGGCGACGCCCGCTTTAAGGCCAAGTGCTACCGCCGCCTCTATGAACTGCGCCAACAAGGGGTGGCCTTTATTTTGGTCAACCACAACTCCCAGGCCATTCTCAACATTTGCGACCAGGCCATCTATCTTACTAGAGGGGCGCTGGTGACCCAGGGCGAGGTCAATGCAGTGGTCGATCATTACGAACGCGATCTGTTTCTCAACAGCATTGAGCGCTCCGAAAACCGCATGGTCTTTCCTCCCAAAGCCGCCGAGGAGAGCAACGGCATTGATTTTCGCGACCTATTCTTTCGCGATGGCGATGGGCAGCTCACTCACACCCTGTCGACGGGCGAACCGCTCAGCCTATGCGCCACCTGTGAGGCCCACGATAGCTATAGCGGGGTGGCCCTCGACCTTCGTATTGCCAAGGTGGGCGGCATTGAGAGCGCGGGCTACGTTTTGTCGCTGCGGGGGCAAAACGACGATGCTTTCTTCCAGCTGTCGCCGGGGCTGGCAGAAATTCGACTACAGATGCCCTACTTGGGGCTGGCCCCGGGGGTGTATACCGCTCAAATTCGCCTGCGCAAAGATGCGGTGTACACCTTTGATTTAGTGGAGTCGTTTCGCTTTACGGTGACATCTCAGCAAAACATTAATAAGTGTCAGTTTTATCAGCCGCGCAGCTGGTCGATGGTGCCGGTGGTGCCAGTGTCGGCCGGGCAGCTGCTGCCCTAGAGGTTGAGCGGTTAGTTTGAGGCAGTTTTTAGAAAGGTTAGACAGAAGAGTTAGACCATGCAACCTCAGCTCAGCGTTATTATTCCGACCCACAATCGGCCTCATCTGCTGCCCCTAGCGGTACGCAGTGCTTTGCAGCAAACCTACTTCGACCTGGAGGTAGTGGTCGTTGATGATGCCTCTGATCCGCCCGTTCAGCTGCCCAATGATCTCCGCGTACGGATCATTCGCCTCGACCCAGGACGGGGCGGCGCGGGGGCACGTAATGCGGGAACCGAGGCGGCGCAGGGCCGCTGGGTGACCTACCTTGACGACGACGACATTCTGCTACCCCATATGGCGGCGGTGTCGATGGCGGCCCTAGAGGAAGCTTCCAAGACGGCATCTCCAGTAGGGGTATTGTCGGGCATTAACAAAGTGAATGAGCACGGCGAGGTGCTGTTGACCCGTCTGCCTCCCGCCCACCGCCCCAATGGTGGCCACTTTTTCTTAGAAGATCCGGAACCGGGGCGATCGCCCCACACTAAGCAAACCCTGGTGGTGGAGCGCGAGGTGGTGCTGGCCATCGGCGGCTGGGATGAAACCTTTCGATCGCGGGTGCATTCGGAGTTCTTTTTGCGGCTCAACCCGGCCTGCACGCTGATTGGTCTGCCTACGGTGACCTATCACCTGCTGACCCACACGGGCAAACGGGTGTCGGGTAATCCTAAGCTGCGCCAGGAGAGCTTTAACCGGCTGATTGAAAAGCATCGGGCCGCTTTTGAGGCCCATCCGAAAATGTTTGCGGAGTTTGTCTACAAGCACGCCCAAACTTCCTATGAGATGGGCCAAACGGTTGCGGCGCTGACTCACTGGCTCTGGGCGCTGCGGCTGCATCCCGGGCATGTTGGTGCGATCGCTGTCTACGCCGCGATCGGCCAGATTAAGCAGAGTCTGCGGATGGCGACGCCGACCAGGGCACTACCACCCGCCTAAGCTCGTTCGACAGCGATGACACTGGTGGCCTCGCCTCAGGAGATAGCGGGAGACCACGCGAAGGGTTCATTAAAGGACATTCTTATGATTACCGATATTCTTAATCTGGGTGAGCAAACGACCCTACGGGGGCAGGTAGTGGTCGTGGGTTCTGGCATCGCCGGGGCCGAGGTAGCTACCCATCTGGCCCGCCACGGACGCGATGTGGTGCTGCTGGAGAGTGGCCGCGATCGCTTTGACCCCGCCATTCAGGCCCTCAACGATGTAGTCTTTTTGGCCAAGCGCCACCGCGAGATTGACCCCGACTCCTACTACCACCGCTATCTGCCCCCAGAGCTGCGGGGCGTCAGCCGGGTGAGGCAGTTGGGCGGCACCAGCAACGTGTGGACTGGCAAGTGGAAGTACCTGCAGCCCTCCGACTTTGAGCCTCGCCCCTGGGTGCCCAACAGCGGCTGGCCGATCGCCTTTGACGAGTTGCTGGAGCACTACCGTTCAGCAGCGGCAGACTACGGCTTTGGTGACCTGGAGGCCGAGGCCCAGCGGGCCGAAATTGTGGCGCTGCGATCGGAGTTGGCGACCAGCGGTCTGAAAATGAGCAGCTTTTACTGGGAGGAAACCCCCACCCGTACCGCCAAACGCTTTGGTGACGAAATGCGCCGGGCCACTAACCTTCGGGTGATTTTGGGGGCCACCGTGACCGAGCTGTGCCTGGATGAAGCACACCGTCGGGTGACCACGGTGCGCTGTCGATCGCTGGAAGGACGCGAGCTGACCGTTGAGGCCGACTCAATTGTGCTGGCGACCGGAGCCCTGGAATCGGCCCGCCTTTTGCTGGCCAGCGATCGCCAGCTACCCGGCGGCATTGGCAATAGCCACGACCTGGTAGGGCGGTTTTACACCGACCACCCCAAGCACCACACGGGCACTCTGCGCCCCGGCCCCCTGGCCCGTCAGTATGCTCACGAGCTGCAGTACGCCCCCAAGCCCCGGTTCTGCATCTGTTTTGCCCTCGACGACGCCACCCAGCAGGCCCATCAGCTGCTAGAGCACGTGCTCTACCTGAAGCCCATCTACGAAACCCGGTGGGATAGTCTGGGGCGGCTGGTGCGCAGGCGACCCGCCTGCCGGGATGGCAATGGCGCGATCGCCAGCTATCGGGTCAAGTTTGTCACCGAACAGGTGCCCCACACTGACAGCCGCATTACCCTCAGTACCGAGCTAGACCCGCTGGGCCAGCGCAAAACAGCCTTGGATTGGCGCTTTACTGAGCAGGATCACCGCTCGACCGAGAAAATTCTAGAATTGCTGACCCAGCGGTTTGCTGAGGCGGGGCTGGGCCGCTTTGACTTTGGCGATCAACCGCCTACTCTAGATAATATGACCGATGCAGCTCACCAAATGGGCACAACCCGGATGGCCCACCGTCCTGAAGAGGGGGTGGTCGATACTCACTGTCGCGTGTTTGGCACCGAAAACCTCTACGTGGCTAGCTCGGCGGTGTTTCCTACGGGGCCATCCTACTCGCCTACATTCACCATTTTGGCCTTGGCCCGCCGTCTAGGGCAGGATCTGCTGCAAACTATTCCACCGGCACCGGGGCAGGTGCGTCTGGCGTCAGCCGCCGAAGACGCTACGGTGCCTCTGACTGGTGCTTCTAGCTAACTATCTAGCCACCAGCCTTCTTCAGCCTCACCCGTCGACCTCTACCCGCTACGACCATGAGCCATCCCGTCCCTGTGTTTTCTGTTGTGATACCGACCTACAATCGGCCCGATCGCCTAGTGAGCTGTTTGCAAAGCCTGACTCAGCTCGACTACCCGCGCGATCGCTTCGAGGTGATTGTCGTGGACGACGGCAGCAGCCCACCCATTGCCCCAGTGGCAGAGTCCTTTGCGTCGACTGAGCCGACCCTCAATCTCACCCTGCTGCGTCAAGACAACAGCGGCCCCGCCTGCGCTCGCAATACGGGGGCGGCCCATGCTCAGGGAAAATACCTAGTGTTTACCGATGACGACTGCCAGCCCTACCCCGACTGGCTAACGGCGCTAGAAACCGCGCTGCACCAGCAGCCCACGGCGCTGGTGGGCGGCTACACCGTTAATGCCCTGCCTGAAAACCCGTTTTCAACCGCCAGCCAGCTCTTAATTGATTACCTATACGACTACTACAACAGTCGTCACCAGCCCAGCTTTTTTGCCTCTAATAACTTTGCTATGGCTGCTGAGCAGTTCCGCCAGAGCGGTGGGTTCGACACCTCCTTTCCGCTGGCGGCGGGGGAAGATAGAGAATTTTGCGATCGCTGGCTGCAGCTGGGCCTACCCCTGGCCTATGCGCCTGCGGCCAAGGTCAGGCACACCCACCACCTCTCACTGCGGCGGTTTTGGCGGCAGCACTTTAACTATGGTCGAGGGGCCTACTGCTTTCACCAGGTCAGGGCTCATCGAGTCGATGAGCAGGTCAAGGTCGAGCCGCTACGGTTTTATTGGCAGTTGCTAACCTACCCCCTCTCGCGACAGCCTCAGATTCAGGCTCCCCAGATTCAGGCCTCCCAGATTCAGGCTATTAGGTTGTCGGGGCTGCTATTTTTATCTCAGGTGGCCAACGTGGCCGGATTTTTCTGGGAGCGCAGTCAGCAGAAAACCACTGCCGCCTCAACTCCGGCGGCTCCCTGTTAGTTTTTGGCCGAGGCCTGCACCGGATCTTTAATTTGATTTAGTGCTTAACCAGCTGTTTTCTCTTGAGTTTAGGGATCTTTTCCCACTATGAAACTGCAATCCTTCAGCCATTCCCAGCAAAAGATTCTTTTTCTTTGCGGCATTACCGCGATCTATCTAGCGATCGTGGCCTGGCTTGATTTTTTGCAGGGGCCACCCTGGTGGGACGAAGTCAATTTCTGGAAGTCGAGTTTGACCTTTAGCGATAGCCTGCTGCCGTCGATGTCGGACCTACGGGAGTATCACAGCCTAAATACCCCTCTGCCCTTCATGATTTTTGGATTTTTAGAGTACCTGTTTAATCAGGGCATGGTGGCAGGTCGATTGTTCAATTTGATTTTGTCTTTGGGGATTGTGGCTATTATTGGCTGGCCCAGCCGGCAAAAGAGCGGTCGGGCGATTTTATGTTTGCTTGGGCTGTTTTTGTGCCCATATTTTTTGTTTCTTAGCGGTCGACTCTATACCGAAATGATCGCCTGCACCTGGGTGCTGCTGGGGTTTGTGGCCTACGTGCGCGATCGCCACTGGGTGAGCTGCCTGGCCTTTGTGCTGGCGATTTCTTCGCGGCAGTACATGCTGGCGTTTCCAATGGCGATCGCAACCTACGAGTTTTTAGCGATCGCTAACCAGTATTGCCAGGGGCAGCCCGTGAGCCTGCTCCAGCATCAGCGATGGCTGGCCCCGGCCTTGGCCTGCCTGTCGTTTTTGGGCTGGGTGGCGCTGTTTGACGGGCTGGCTCCCACCAGTGCGATCGTCTCTCATGCCCCCGACGTCCAAAAAAGCAACCTGGCCCTTACCCCTGGGGGTGCGATCAACTTTCTCGGGTTTGTGGGTGCCTACATCGTGATTCCAGAATGGCTGCTGTTTCGCCCGACTAACCCCCTGCAATCCTTGCGTAAAAACCAGAAAAAGTGGTTGCTGATTGCGGGCGGACTGCTCATTGTTTGCCTAATCTTTCCGCCCTTGGATACCCCCTACGGCAATATGGGTAAAGTGGCCGATCTGCTCCCTTTCTACGTCTTAAATCTGGCCATGTACTACGGTCTAGCCCTACTCACCTGCCTACGTTTTTCCAAGCCAGATTTGCTGTTTTGGCTAGTGGCTTTTAATGCCCTGATTATGATGAAAGCCATTCCCTGGGATCGCTACGTCCTGCCCCTGGTAGTTACCTTCTGGTATCTCAAATCGATTCATTACCCTGAAACGCTTGTCGCTGCTGCCCCGACTCAATCTGACCTTGAACCCGGCTAGCTGATGATAATTAGCCCTGTCGCCGCTGACGGCAGGGCCGTTAAGCCAAAATCGGCTAGCTAGCTCGAATCTGTCATTAGACCAACAATGACAAATGGCCGATTCGACTTGGGGATAGCTATAGCTATCCCCAAGTCGAATGTCACTGAAATAAGCTCTCGCAGATCGCCGAAAGCCTTGGTTTACTGTAGGGCGGCACTGCCCACCAGCCTTAATTCAGTGCCATTCATCCCCAGGTTGACTGGGTAAACACTGTGTACTCACCCGCTGCAGGGACTGGGCAGCTGAGAATTCTGCGACGCGCCCAACCACCGCAAAACTAGCCCGTTACTGCCTATGCAGGGGCTTGAATCGGCCTGCAAACGCTGCAAGGAGCCAGTAGACTAAGCCACTGGCATCCTTTTGCTGAACCTTCTATGGCTAACTCTTCACGAAGCTAGAGCACGCCCAGATTGGCCAAGCCCAAAATTGCCCCAGCTCCTAGCAAATGGCCAAAGCTGGTGGTTCCTAGCAGGGCAGGCAGTCCCATGCCGCCAAAAAACTCGGGGGAAGGTAGTGACGGCTTAGCATCGGGAATTTGGATCGTGAATCGGCCGATCGCAATCGCCAAAATATTGCAGATAATCATCACAGCGGCCACCTTAGGGCTCCAATCGGCCGTATGGGGAACCGTGGCTAAAAGAGGTAGAAATGCCAATGTACCAGCCTCCAAAAAATTGCAGTGGGTCGGCAAATCACTTGCCTAGGCCTACTTTTCCATGACGCCAGGAAAATCTGTCGGCTGCCGTTGCAAGACTTTACAATTAATAGATCAGGACGTTATCGCTGAGAATTTAGGTTGATAACCTGGACAGAAGGCGATCGCGGGCCAAATTTTCCCTTTGGCCAAGCGCTTGGGAGCAACCTGCTTTGGGACTGGCTGCTGGAGCGATCCCGATTTCACCCTCACCTTCGGCCCGTTCAGGGGTGACTCTAGGCCTTTCGCTGACTGTTAAACCGCGAGGTAGAAAAAATACTCTCTATGGAACGAGGACTTCTGTGGCTGCCCCTGCTGGCGGTGTTTATTGGCCTAGCTTGGGCAGGTTGGCATGAGTACCAAAAGGTGCAGGCTTACGAGGCCTGGGCTGAGGAGTTCGATCGCAGCAAGTACGACATTAAAGCCATGCTGGGGCAGCGGGGCGACGACCTCACCTGGGGGCGTCCCACCCGCCAGGGCCCCATCGACCTCACTACGCTGCCTCTCCAGGCCATTACCGACCTCCGGCTCGAGATCAACGGCCAGCCCGTGGTCGACGAAGCTCAGCTCGCTAAGGGAAAGATCGAGCTGGCCCTGGCTACGGCCAGCGGTGCAACCTACCGCATTCCTTTTACCGACAGCGATTTAGCGCTGCGTTGGGAAAAAGCGTTGCATCAATCGTTACAGGCGTTAAAATCGGCATCAGCCTAAAGGCGGCCGGGCTTAGCGAGGGCCAGAATGCGAAAGTATGAAGCCCACCTTGTCCCTTCACCCGCGTTTTGTGGCAGATCCGATCGCCGGGTCACCCATAGCCCCTTCTAATGCCATGACCCGCGTTTCTTCACTTTCCCGCGACGAACTTAAGAGCCGACGCAAGAGCCTGCGGCGGCGGCGGCGAATTTCTATCAGCCAGGCATTGTGGCGATTTTGGGCACTCTCTGGCCTTACCGTCGCCATTTTTTGGGGCGCTACTCGCCCGGTGTGGCTGATCCATAGCCCTACCCAAATCAACGTCAGCGGTAACCATCTGCTCAGCGATGAGGCGGTGCAAAGCCTGGTGCCAATCCAGTATCCCCAGGCGCTAATGAAGGTGGAGCCAGAGCTGTTGGCTCGCCAGCTGCGCGATCGCGGCCCAATCACGTCCGCAGAGGTGACTCGACAGCTCTTGCCACCGCGCCTCAACGTGCGGGTCGAAGAGCGGGTGCCCGTGGCCGTGGTGCTACCTGCCGGCAAGGGCGATCGCAGCGCCGACACTCAATACCTGCAGTCTGGTTTTCTCGATGCCCACGGAGCCTGGATGCCCCTGTCCAGCTTTGGTATTGGCAGCGCCTCACCGCAGTTGCCCACGCTCCAGCTGCGCGGCATTCAGCCTCAGTACCAGCGCTACTGGCCCCAAATCTACGAAACTATTGTTGGCAGCCCGGTCGCTATTACTGAAATTGACTGGCAAGACCCCAACAATCTGGTGCTAGAAACCGCTCTGGGTACGGTCTATCTTGGCCCCTATAGCCCCGAGCTAGAGCAGCAGCTCGCCACCCTCGATCGCATGCGTAACTTACCCGGCCAGCTGACCGACAGCGAGGTCGCTCGCATCGATCTCAGCAATCCCAATGCCCCGTCTGTCGCAGTAGTAGAAGCCGACGCTCCAGCGACAGACCCCAGTTCACGTCCTTAGGTCACCCCCGCTATGGCCCCGACAGCCAGTCTCAAGCCATCGCATCGCGTTGGCCCCAAGAAATTGGCTCAAAATTGACACACCATATTTGGGCTGAGGCGTTTATTTTTGGGGTTTCAGTGGTTAAATCAGGTAGTTTAAGACTTGCCAAGGTGATTTGGTTTTTTCCAGCGAAGTACTCTATAGTTGTCTAGAATCAGCCGGGGCTTAGATTCTCAGGACTTAGGTGTTATCTCGGTTATCTCAGTACGAGTAATTAATATATTGTCTACGGCCTTAAATTCTATGCTCCCCGACAACCCCCACGGCAATGGTGCTGGCCACAGCGGCGCTGACTACGAGGCCTACTCGTCTCATCAGACAGAATCTGCTCCCTCCGACCCGCGATCGTCGGCTGATGCTGTGACCGCTTTCGCTAGCCCGTCTAACCCGTTTAGCCACGGCGAGCTTAACTTCAGTCAACCCCACAATGCCAGAGCTATGCCCGGAGAAACGTACACCAACAACACGGCTTTGCCCAGTAGCGTCGCCCGCATTAAGGTAATTGGGGTTGGCGGCGGCGGCTGCAACGCCGTCAACCGCATGATTAGCAGCGGTCTCGCGGGTATTGAGTTCTGGTCGGTCAACACCGACGCCCAGGCGCTTGACAATACCACCATGACCAATAGCCTCCATATTGGGCAAAAGCTTACCCGAGGGCTGGGGGCTGGAGGCAACCCTGCCATTGGCCAAAAAGCCGCCGAAGAGTCACGGGAAGAAATTGCTGCCGCTCTAGAAGAGTCTGACCTGGTGTTCATTACCGCCGGTATGGGCGGGGGAACCGGTACGGGCGCGGCCCCTATTGTGGCCGAAGTGGCCAAAGAGGCCGGAGCCTTGACCGTTGGCGTGGTAACTCGTCCCTTTACCTTTGAGGGGCGTCGCCGGATGAACCAGGCCGACGAGGGTATTGCTGCCCTGCAGGGGCGGGTCGATACGCTGATCATTATCCCCAACGACAAGCTGCTTTCGGTAATTTCTGAGCAAACTCCGGTGCAGGAGGCTTTTCGCACCGCCGACGATATTCTGCGCCAGGGAGTGCAGGGTATCTCTGACATTATTACGATCCCCGGTCTGGTCAACGTTGACTTTGCCGATGTGCGAGCCATTATGGCCGATGCGGGCACGGCGCTAATGGGCATTGGCATGGGGTCGGGAAAGTCACGGGCGCGGGAAGCGGCGATCGCGGCCATCTCCTCACCCCTGCTCGAATCGTCCATTGATGGAGCCTCTGGGGCCGTGTTCAACGTCACTGGCGGATCCGATCTCACCCTCCACGAAGTTAACGCCGCCGCCGAAATCATCTACGAAGGGGTCGATCCCAATGCCAACATTATCTTTGGCGCTGTAATCGACGATCGCATGCAGGGCGAGGTGTGCATCACCGTAATTGCGACTGGCTTTAACAACCGGGCTGGGGCACAGCCCGAGCTTGATGTGGCTCGCGTTACCCCCTTCAAGCGCAATCTTTCGGCACCTCCGATTACACCTCCGGCCAGCAGCGGTGGTTCGGGTGGTCTTGGGGCTGGGCTAGATATCCCTGAGTTTCTACAGCGGCGACGACCTAACAACAACCGCTAGTTATGACCATGCCGCCCCTCTGGCCTACGGCCCTCACCATCGCTGGCTCTGACAGCGGTGGCGGGGCTGGCATTCAGGCCGATCTGCGCACCTTTGCCTTTCACCGTGTCCACGGCACCAGCGCCCTCACCTGCGTAACTGCCCAAAACACCCTAGGGGTAACGCGAGTCGATGCGCTACCTCCCGAGGCCGTTGTGGCTCAGCTAGACGCGATTACGAGCGACATCGCGGTGCATGGGATTAAAACCGGCATGTTGCTCAATCAGGGCATTATTCAGATGGTGGCCGAGGTCTTAGCTTCACTGCCTAGCGTTATTCCAGTAGTAGTAGATCCGGTTATGGTTTCGCGGACTGGGGCACAGCTAATTGACGATGACGCGATCGCAACCCTGACCAGACTGCTAATTCCCCAGGCCCGTATTCTTACCCCCAACCGCTATGAGGCCCAGTTACTCAGCGGGTTAGATATTACCACCCTGGCCGATATGGAAGCCGCCGCCCGCCAGATACACCAGCTTGGCCCGGCCGCCGTGCTGGTCAAAGGGGGCGGCATGGCCGATCACCTGCGCGGTACCGACGTGTGGTTTGACGGGAGCGAAGTCGTGGTTTTGAACACTAAGACGGTCGAGACCCGTCACACCCACGGCACGGGCTGCACCCTATCGGCGGCGATCGCCGCTAACCTAGCCCTGGGCAAAGCCCCGCTAACCGCCGTTAAAGACGCCAAAGACTATGTGACTAGCGCCCTCAGGCACGCCCTCGCCATTGGTAAAGGCCAAGGCCCGGTCGGTCACTTCTTCCCACTGCTGAGGGATCAATCGTAGCTACTGGCTAGGCGGTTGTGGCCAAACCGAATCCCAGTCGGGGCATTGGTGTTCTGCTTCGGGGCCAAACGGGTGCATGGCGCATACCAGCGTATTGCCACCAAAAGACTGACCGTAGAAATTGCGGCAGCCGACGCAGGCGGGATAATTTTGCAGCAGCGGCTCGACAGTGCTGTTAATCGGGCCAGAGACTTCCTCAAACCACTGGTCAATGCCGGATAGCCCCGTTACTAGCGGTCCTAAAATTTCGTCGAGTTGCTCAACTACTTCGTCTACCTGCACGTTGAGCCTAAACCGGAAGGGTTCTACCACGTGGTTTAGCTCATCTACAATGCGATCGATCTCGGGGTCAATCGCCTCTTGCACCTGATCGGCCCACTGGTCGGTTGTCTGTACCAGGGCGTCCGAGGCATAGGCCAACTGCTCAGTCAGCTCATCCAGCCAGCGCTCGGTGTCTTCACTCAGCTGCTGGGTAAAGTTGTGCATGGTGTTGCCAAAGGCATCAAACAACTGCTTAGACCAGTCATCCATAGGGCTAGTTACTCGACTTATGCTTGAGGTTTTCTAGTTCTTGGCGCAAGGCCGCTACCTGCTCGCGTAGAGCGACCGTTTGGGCATCGGCAACGCTAGGGGCGTCATCATCTAAAATTTCGATTGGTCGAGGTTGCGGCAGGTTATCGGTGGGGTTATTCGCCGCTGCCGTATCCTGGGCACGATTTACCATATCATTCACCAGCCGCTGGGCTTCTTCGGCGGTAATTTCACCTCGTGCGACTAGTTCATTCACCAGGGTTTGAGACTGCTCTCGCAGATCTTTGAGGGTATCACCCGCCTTTTCTCCTGCATAGGAGGCGACCCCAACCCCTAAATAAAACGCTTTCTTAACTGCGTCTCCGAAACCAGCCATAGTCAGCGGTCTCCTTTTCTCGCTGCAACTGATCTAGTGTACTGGCAGCAGAGACAGGTGCCCAGGGAGCATGTCGCCCCTATTATGGGGTGAAACCCGCCGACATCTCCCTACTAACCTGGGGAGATGGTGCCAGCCAAAACGCAAAAGACCCGGAGTCCACGCCTGTCACAAGCATCCCGTAATGCTGCTACCTTCCGGTTCTGACATGATTTGGGCGTTGCGACCGCATGGGTCCGAGTCATGTTCATTATAACACTCCCTCCATGACCAACCAACAGCTTCAGCAACAAATTGCCTTTGTAGTCGAGATCGATCGCCTTAAGACAGTTTTGCGCCAAACTCAGCTCATCGATGCCTCCCGCCGCGAAAACAGCGCCGAGCACTCCTGGCACCTAGCCATGATGGTGCTGGTGCTGGCCGAATACGCCCCGGCCGGAGTAGATCTGCCGCACGCCATACATCAGGTGCTGATCCACGATCTGGTCGAAATTGACGCAGGTGATACCTTTTGCTACGACACTGCTGGCCACCACGATAAAGCCCTGCGAGAGCAGCGGGCCGCCGATCGCATTTTTGGTCTCCTGCCCACCGCTGAAGGTCATCGCCTGCGCCAGCTCTGGGATGAGTTTGAGGCCCAGGCTACCCCCACCGCTCGCTTTGCCGCCTCCCTAGACCGCATTCAGCCCCTGCTGCACAATTGGCAAACCGGTGGCGGTACCTGGAAGCAGCACAATATCTGCCGCGCTCAGGTGATGCAGCGCATGGCTCCGGTTGAAACGGGTGCCCCAGAGCTATGGCCCTTTGTGCTGGAGGTGATTGAGGCCTGTGTAACCGCCGGGTGTTTGCAGCCCTAAGAATTAGGACTTAATTGCATGAAATTGCGCTGGAGCGCTGGCCCGGCAGGAGCGCCGGTCCGAGCGCTACCCCTCCCCCTGGGTGCGTAGCTCTTGGGCTTTCAGGTAGAGCTGTACCCACTGGGCCTGAATCTGCCTACTTTTGAGACCCCAGCGGCGGGCTAGAGCATCAACAGGTTGATCTTCTTTGTAGGCGGTTATAATCGCCTGCTCTTCGGGAGAAAGGCGTTGCCAGTACTGATCCCACTGGGTTGGGGTGAGGCCAAAGTTGTGCTCTTGCAGCGAGGTTTTGAGCCAGCCCAGCACCATTGCAGGCTGCTCGCGCAGGGCAAAGATGCGTACGGCATGGTAGCTAATTTTTTCGCGCAGTCGGTAGACCTGCTGCACGGGCATATTGAGGCTCTGGGCAATCTGATCTTGGCTTAGCCCTTTGAGGTGTAGCTCTAGCCAGCGGGCGGCGATATCGTCGAGGTTGCGGCTGAGATAGTTTGCAAACGAGGTCTTAACCTGATGCCGCATGCTCTGCTGTTCTAGCTCGGTTTGCTCTTCCTGGTACTGGTTCCAGGCTTCTACGTCGAGCAGGCTGAGCGAATCTTCGCTGTCGCCAGGGGCAATTTCGTCCGAGATCAGGCGAATCAGTGCGCCAGTTGGTACCTGGGTCATGCCGCCCTTCTGGCTGCGCCGCAGGTAGTTAACAAAGCGATAGATAATCAGGGGCTGGTTACGAATGGGGCGCAGGCAGTATTCTTCGATGGTGGCCAGCATGAGCAGATTACGCAGCCGCGAGTTTTGGGTGCAGGTGGCAATCCACTTGAGCTGCTGAGCCAGGTGGCGATCGCTGCGCATCATTTCCTGAATCACTTCTTGAATCACATCGACCACCGATCGACGGCGATCGCGGCTCAGCGAGATCCAGGTTTTAATCTTGTTGCGAATCAGAAATAGACTACTCAGCCGCTTAATTAAGCGCTGATAGCCCTGATCGGGGCTGATTCCCCAGTAGCGCTGCTGCAAGATGCGATAGCGGTACTCAATCGCCTGACGCGCGATCGCTAGGTCGGCCTCTGCCAGGTCGGCAAATCGCTCTGGCGACTCGCCTATCAGCCAGCTGACAATGCTCTGACAGACAGACTGGGGCTGATCAGGGAAATCTTCTTGTAAGCGGAATAACCAATCCTCCACTATGTTATCTGCCCCGGCCATGCAATCAATCCTTTTCGCGCGTTCTGGGTTGGCTGTAGGCCTATCTTAGTATCTGTTCTCTTCAGACTTACGACTTAAGGCAGTTTTTTTAGCTTAGGTTTTCTGTAAGGGCCAGTATCCATTAAAAGGCTTTACGTAAACTTTACGATCGCTGCATTTCTAGAAAGTTTCTGCAAAGGGTTACTCACTGTAGCCCGGTTTGCTCTACTAGCACGGATAGTGATCACATACATCCGTGTGTACTTATACGTGGTTTTAAGGTGTCAATCGGCACATTTATAGAGCCCCGTCGCTCCGGAATCACTCAGCTTGAGCCAGTTCCACCCAGCGCCTAGCTCAAAAAGCATAAATTTGCTTTATTGATTCAGGATATACGCGGTTGAGCCAGTATGAAATCTGCCAAAAACCAGCACGCGAGTTTTGTCATCAGGGTCCACCATGTTATCCCTCCGTCCAGATAGTTCCGGGAGTGTTACTCCAAACTCTTCCATAGCCGTTATTCATCCTTCTGCTAAATGCCTTATTAAACGATCTATCGACATTTTCGGTGCCCTTGTCGGTCTAGCTATTTTGGGTTTGGTTGTTGTACCCTTGGCGCTGGCCATTAAATTAGACAGTCCTGGCCCCATTTTCTACGCTCAAAAGCGCTACGGTCTCCAGGGAATGCCTTTCACCATCTGGAAGTTTCGCTCGATGGTGCAAAACGCCGACATCCTTAAGCAGACGGTCTCCAATCAGGCCCAGGGCCTAATCTTCAAAAACGAGAACGATCCTCGGATTACTCGGGTTGGTCGCCTGCTGCGCAAAACCAGCCTTGATGAGTTTCCACAGTTTTGGAATGTTCTCAAGGGTGATACGAGTCTAGTCGGCACTCGACCACCTACCGAAGACGAGGTTTCGCGCTACAGCCCCCATCACTGGCGGCGGCTTGAGGTTAAACCAGGCATCACGGGGCAGTGGCAGATCAGCGGGCGATCGGCCATCAAAGACTTCGAAGAAATTGTGCACCTCGACTTGCACTATCAAGATATCTGGTCACCGCTGTATGACCTACAGGTGATTGTAAAAACCATTACGGTTTTGTTGGATCGCAGGGGCGCTTACTAGCGCCACTCATCCTCACTTACTGTGGTTCGCTAGTGCTATCGGTATCGGCTGCAATGACCAAATTGTCGCGATGAACCACGGTATCGGCCCCGCTGTAGCCCAAAATCTCAGCGATATTCTCCGAGCGATGTCCCAGAATGCGCTGCAGCTCTGCGGCACTGTAGTTGACGATACCTCGGGCGATGTCGACACCGCTGGCGTTGCACAGTACAACCGCGTCCTGAGCCGCAAAGTTGCCCTCGATACGGGTGATGCCTGCGGCCAGTAGCGATTTACCGCCGGTTAAAATTGCTTTGGCAGCCCCCTGGTCGAGGTAAAGGTGACCGGCGGGGGCAAGGCCAGCGGCAATCCAGCGCTTGCGAGCTGGGCTAGGCTGGGGCCTGGGCGCAAACTGGGTGCCTACCGCTTCCCCAGCCAGGGCTTTTACAACATTTTGGGGCTGGCGGCCATCGGTGATGACGGTGCGCACTCCGGCGGTGGTGGCAATTTGGGCTGCCTCTAGCTTGGTCAGCATACCGCCAGTGCCCCAGGCCGATCCCTGGCCTCCAGCTACGGCTTTAAGGGCCTGAATGTCGGCTAGGCGATCGATCGCGATAATTGGCTCGGCCCCAGGGTTAGAGCGCGGGTCGGCAGAATAAAGGCGATCGACATCGGTCAGCAAAAACAGCCACTGAGCGCCAATTAGACTGGCGACCAGGGCCGAGAGGGTATCATTATCGCCAAACCTGAGTTCTTCTACCGCTACAGTGTCGTTTTCGTTGACGATAGGGATTACCCCCAGCTGCAATAGCTGGCGAAAGGTGCGGTAGCTGTTGACGTAGCGCGATCGCTGGGCTAGATCACTGCGGGTAAGCAGCACCTGGGCAATAGGCTGGTTAAGGGCCGAAAACAGGTCGTCATAAATGCGCATAAGACGGCCCTGACCGACGGCGGCTACCGCCTGTTTCATGGCCAGGGTTTTAGGGCGATCGTTCAGGTTCAGCCGCCGACAGCCAATGCCCACGGCCCCCGATGACACCAGCACCACTTGGTGCCCCTGCTGGCGCAGGGTGCAGAGGGTTTCAACTAGGGCCGCCAGGGTAGAGAGGGCAAATTGACCAGTTCCGCCACCCGTTAGGCTAGATGTGCCAATTTTTACAACCAGGGTTTGGACTGGGCTCATGGTCAAGCATCAGCAATATGTAAAGATCGCCCTGGCAGTATAGCAATCACCCTGGCGCTGACTGCATTTGGTTCGGCATTAGGGTAATTGCGGCCCCCAATAAACTTTGGGTGTCAACCCGAAGGTTGACACCCAAAAGGAGCTTACTAAATTAAGAGCCTTTATAAGTCGCGGCTCCTTTATATCTTTGCCTATTGTCACAGCTGTTTTTAGGTATCAAATAAACTCTAATATTTTCTTTATGCTTTTCTGGGCAACGTTTTTCTGAAAATTGCTGTGTTTTGTCAACGATTCTGAGTGAGTGAGTGAGTGCTGCTATATCCCTAAAGGGTAACTCCTAAAACTTGAGAAACAATAACCTCAAGCGATCGCAGCGGCGACGTGCGTACGACCTGATTGAGGTCGGGCATGGGGCTGACCAAGATAGTAAACAACCCTAGCCGATTGCCGGCCAGAACATCGGTAAACAGGCGATCGCCTACCATCGCTACCTGGTTTACGGGCAGGTTCATAGCCGCCAGGGCCAGCTTTAGCTTTCGTCCCGAGGGTTTGCCAGCGCTGGTTAGGTAGGGTACTTCTAGCAGGTCTGCAATGCGGTTAATGCGGGGAGCGTTCATGTTGTTGCTCACTAGCCATACTGAGGCCTCAGCCTTAATTTGATTCATCCATCGGGCCAGGTCAGGATTGGTTTCGGCCTGGCGCAGGGGCACCAGGGTGTCATCTACGTCTAAAATCAGTCCCTTGAGGCCATGGTGGGCCAGCAGATCGGGGGAAATGCTGAGGACGTTTCCCTTCAGTACTAAATCGGGTTGCAGCAGGCGAGAAAAAGGCATAACAAAACCATAACCCCAAAGGTCAGCAT